>JBDZUY010000006.1:0-67753 GCA_040255365.1 Hyphomicrobiales bacterium | reverse complement strand
AGGCCGGTGCCGCCGCCGGTGACCAGAATGCGTTTGCCTTTCAAAAGGCCGTCTTTGAACATCGTCATTCTTATTCTCCTATTTGGCCCACATGCGATGCAGGCCCGCGCTAACGAAATTGAGGCGGGTGCGATTTTCCCACGAGATGTTGAACCCTTCGAGTGCGTTCACTTCGTTGAGTGTGTAAAGAAGTTCGCGTTGGGTCTGATCGGGGATCACGCTTTCCATAAAGGTAAAGAGAGCCAGGCGTTCGCCGCGCGTCACGGGGCTGACTTCATGCAAGGTGGTGGAGGGATAAACAATCATCGTCCCCGGCTCGCCCTTGATCGTAATCGTTTCGGAACCCATGTGGATGATCAGTTCGCCGCCATCATAGGTATCGGGATCACCCAAGAACAAAGTCGCTGAAATGTCGGACCGTAACGGCCCATTGGGTAGCGGCAGAAACGGCGCATCGGCATGCACGCCATATTTCATGCCCGGTTCATAGCGCGACAAAAGCGGGGTGGCGATGCGTTTGGGAAAGGCGAAATTACGGATCTCTTCATTGCGCGCGATGGCGGCTCCGGCAATTTGCGAGGCGCGCTGCGATTCGGGCTGGTTGATATCGGCCTGCAAATTCTGCTTGGCCTCGTTATGAATGTTGGAGGCGCGACCATCGGTAAAGCGCACGCGCCCCGCCAATTTGCGAATTTCCTCCAGCTCCGGCTTGGTCAGAACCTCTTTCACCAGCAAAAACATCTGCGCTCCCGGCCCTTCGCGGCCCTGCAATCCATGACCGTCAAACGCTAGCAAATGTAGGCGGCGCTTTCACCTTTCCGGATGCTCGCCTGAACCGCTAATCTTTGGCCATGCTGGCTGAGATTGACGGTGCGGAAGGTGTTTATGCCCTCCCCGAACGCTTTGAAGCATGGTTTGCCGCCCGTGGCTGGCTGCCGCGTGCCCATCAGCGTGCGCTGGCCAGGCTGGCGGCGGCGGGCCGCTCGGCGCTATTGGTCGCGCCCACTGGCGGCGGCAAGACTTTGGCCGGATTCCTGCCCAGCCTGATCGAATTGGCGGATGTGCCGCGCCGCGCCAAACGGCCCGGCCTGCACACGCTTTATATTTCGCCGTTGAAAGCGCTGGCCGTGGATGTGGCGCGCAATCTGGAAGCGCCAGTAGCGGAGATGGGTTTGGGTGTGAAGGTGGAGACGCGCACGGGCGATACGCCGCCGTCGCGCCGCCAGCGGCAAAAATATGCCCCACCGGATATTCTTTTGACGACGCCGGAGCAATTGGCCCTGCTTTTGTCGCACAAGGATGCGCCGCGATTTTTTGGCGGGCTGCGCGCTGTTGTGCTGGACGAATTGCACGCGCTGCACAATTCCAAGCGCGGCGATTTGCTGGCGCTGGGATTGGCACGGCTGTCCCGATTGGCACCTGCGCACCGGCGTATCGGGCTTTCGGCAACGGTGGCTGAGCCCGCACCCTTGCAACGCTTTTTAACGCCGCAACCGGCGGGCGGCGAAGCGCTTGCCGCGCTGGTGCTGGGCGATGCGGGCGCGAAACCGAAAATAGAGATTGTCGCGTCCGAGGCGCATGTGCCGTGGTCCGGCCATCTGGCGCGTCACGCGATGGGCGATGTGATGGCGGCGATCCGCAGCTGCCGCACCGCGCTGGTGTTTGTGAACACGCGCTCACAGGCCGAACGGACATTTCGCGAATTGTGGGAGATCAATGACGAAAACCTTGCCATTGCACTGCATCACGGATCGCTGGCGCCCGAACAACGGCGCAAAGTCGAAGCGGCGATGGCAAAGGGCAATTTGCGCGCCGTTGTCTGCACCTCCACGCTTGATCTTGGCATTGATTGGGGCGCGGTTGATCGGGTCATCTGTGTTGGTGCGCCAAAGGGCGCGGCCCGGTTGGTGCAACGTATTGGCCGCGCCAATCACCGGCTGAATGAGCCGTCGCATGCCGTGCTGGTACCGGCAAACCGGTTTGAGGTGCTGGAATGTGAAGCCGCGCGCGATGCGGTGTATGCCGGTGAACTGGATACCGATCCCTTGCGCATTGGCGGGCTGGATGTGCTGGCCCAGCATGTTTTGGGCATGGCGTGCGCAGAGCCCTTCAACGCCGATCAGCTTTACGCCGAAGTGATTTCGGCGGTGCCGTACTGCACTCTGCCGCGCGAAGATTTTGACCGCATCATCGATTTTGTCGCCACCGGCGGGTATGCGCTGAAGCGCTATGACCGTTATGCACGCCTGCGCAAAACATCGGAAAACACCTGGCGCATTGCGCATCCCAAAATTGCCCAGCAATACCGGCTGAATGCTGGTGTGATTGTCGAAGAACCGATGCTGGAGGTGCGCCTGCAATCCAAGGGCAAACCGATGGGCGCGGGCGGGCGCAGCCTGGGCAAATTGGAAGAATATTTTCTGGAACAGCTCGCGCCGGGCGATACGTTTGTCTTTGCGGGCGATGTTCTGCGCTTTGAAGGCATTCGTGACACCGCCGCATTTGTGACGCGCACGCAAAGCAAAGAGGCACAGATCCCCTCTTATCAGGGCGGCAAGTTTCCCATCTCCACTTTTTTGGCCAACCGGGTGCGCCACATGCTGGCTGACCCGAAAACATGGGGCGCGCTGCCTGCCCCGGTGGGCGAATGGCTGCGTATTCAAAGCCTGCGTTCGGTTATACCCGATGCCGAGCAATTGCTGGTGGAAACGTTTCCGCGCGGGTCAAAAAATTATCTGGTGTGTTATCCGTTTGAGGGGCGGCTGGCGCATCAAACGCTGGGTATGTTGCTGACACGGCGGCTGGAACGGCTGCGCATGCGTCCGCTTGGCTTCAGCGCCAATGAATATGCGCTTGCCATATGGGGTTTGCGCGATATGGGCGGCCTCGACATGAATGCGCTGTTTGACGAAGACATGCTGGGTGATGATCTGGATGCCTGGCTGGCGGAATCATCACTCTACAAGCGAACGTTCCGCAATTGCGCGATCATTGCCGGTTTGATTGACCGGCGCCATCCGGGGCAGGAAAAGACCGGACGGCAGGTGACGTTTTCATCCGATCTGATTTATGACGTGCTGCGCAGCCACGAACCGGATCATATTTTGCTGCGCGCAACCTATGATGATGCAGGCACCGGCTTGCTCGACATTGCGCGGCTGGCGGACATGCTAAAACGGGTGAAGACACGAATCATCGCAAAAAAATTGATGCGCGTTTCGCCGCTGGCCGTGCCAGCTCTGCTGGAAATCGGCAAGGAGATGGTGGCGGGCGAAGCACATGAAGATATTCTGCGCGAGGTAGAAGAGAGTTTGATCGAAGAGGCGATGCGCGTTGACTGAGACACAGCTGACATTGAACGGCGAAGAACTGGTGCTGGATGCCAGCGGTGCGCTGTGGTGGCCGGTTGAGAAAACACTTGTCACGGCGGACATGCATTTCGAGAAGGGCTCATTCTACGGTTTCAGCGGCCAGTTTTTGCCGCCTTACGATACCCGCGCGACCTTGAAGCGGCTGTCCAATTTGGTCGCACATTATATGCCGCAGCGTGTGATTGCGCTGGGCGATTCGTTTCATGACCGCGACGCGGCCAACCGGCTGGACGATAGTGAGCGTGACGCACTCACCAAAATGGCGGATATTTGCGAATGGATATGGATCGCGGGCAATCACGATCCGTTGCCGCCCGCATGGTGTGGCCGTGCGCTCGAAGAAATTGCGCTCGGCAGACTGGTGTTTCGCCACGAACCCTCCATCTGGCGGGTGCGCGGCGAAGTGGCGGGACATTTGCACCCATGCACGACGGTCACGCGGCGCGGGCGCAGTCTGCGGCGGCGCTGTTTTGTGGAAGATGGCGCGCGCATGGTGATGCCCGCGTTTGGCGCGTATGCAGGCGGGCTGGATGTGCGCGATGTGGCCATCGCCTCACTGTTTGAGGATGGGTTTCGCGCCTACATGCTGGGGGCTGCGCGGGTTTACATGGTGGCTGCGTAAATCAGCGTTGCCGTGCAATGAAGGATGATGCCCAACCCAGCAGCATCGCCATCAGGGCCGTCGCCAGCCCGTAAAACAGCGGCCAGTTATGCGCAAAATTGAACAGCCTGCGTTCCAGCCCGATCTGATCGACAAAGAGCGGCGTTGATTGCGCGCTCATCACGGTGCCGTTGCGGAACAGATAAACCTCTGCCGTGTATTGTCCGCGCGGTACATTGGCGGGAACCGGCACACGCACACGGAACAGCGAATAACTCAAAAATTCTACACCGTTCGGCCGCTGTGCGTACAAGCGCTGACGCTGCATGTCGCGAATGGCGGCCTTGCGGAAGGGTTCGCCCTTGGGCGGGCTCGACGTGCTCATGGCGCGTGGGTAAAGATTTTCGACGCCCAGTTGATAGCGCTGCAATGTGTCGGATGATGCGAGTTGCGAAATGGGGCGCGTGCTCGCCGCAAAATAATAAGACGGCATGCCGTTCAGGGTGATCTCGTCACGATTGATCCAGATACCTGCGACGCGCGCCTTGCGGCGCACGATCATATCGGTGCTGGGCCCGCGCACCACCACAACAACATCGCGGGTGGAATCGGCATCCAGAACGTCGGGCGCTTCGATGGCGCCGAACACGACGATATCGGTGCCGGTGTAATTGGAATTGATCTGGATCGTATCCTGCGACAGGCCGGAGACGAGATCTTCGGCATAGGCGGGCGCCGATGATGTGATCGCCAACAGAACGGCAAACAGGCTGGTGATGAGGGGCAGTGCGCGCGTTTTCATGGTGCCCCCAAGGTCAGGTTGAACATGTCGCTTGGGGTCACGACCAGGCCAAACAGTAGGCGAATTCCAACGGCAAGCACCAGCAGCGCCAGCATCAGGCGCAATTGTTCGCTGCGCAATTTGGCGGCGACCCGCACACCAAGCTGCGCACCGAAAACGCCACCAATAATCAGAATCGCGGCCAGCACGATATCGACATTGTAATTGTCCACTGCGTGCAGAACGGTGGAGGTGGCTGTGACAACCAGAACCTGTGCCATGGATGTGCCAACCACGACACTGGTTGGCATACGCAGCAGATAGATCATGGCCGGAACGATGATAAAGCCGCCGCCCACACCCAACATGGCCGACAGCATGCCAACGAAAAAGCCCAGCGCGACAGGCGGGATGACGCTGATAAAGAGCCGGGATCGGCGAAAGCGCACTTTAAAGGGCAGCTTGTGAACCCAGCTATGCTGGCTGGCACCGCGGCGGAGCGGCGAGCCGCCCGAGCGCGTGGCGCGCAAGGTGCGTACGCTTTCGTTCAGCATCAAGCCGCCGACAGTGCCCAGCAGAATGACATAGCCTGCGGAAATCAGAAGCTCCATTTGCCCGGCTTCACGCAACAGGCCAAACAGGAACACGCCGAAGGCTGTGCCGCTGAGACCGCCCAGCAGCATGATGCCGGCCATTTTGAAATCGACAGCGTTGCGTTGCCAATGGGTCAGCATGCCCGATGTAGATGAGGCCGCGATGTGGCTGGCCGTCGTGGCAACCGCAACGCCAGAGGGCACGCCATAGAAAATCAGCAATGGTGTGAGCAGAAACCCACCGCCAATACCAAACATGCCGGAGAGGAAACCAACCGCACCGCCCATGCCAAGTACAATCAGCCAATGAACTGACATCTCGGCGATGGGTAGGTAAATTTCCATCGTGTGGGCAGACGGTGTGAGGCGGGAAACATGACGTTTCGCGCGCGAGTCGTCGCGCGCAACAACACTGTGCGCGCGTGGCGCGTAAGCGTCAACTCTTGCGCGGATTAAGCTTTACGCGTCAGTCGCCGATGACGCTGGCAAGATTGGGTGCGACATTGGCGGCACGTTCCAGCGGGGCCGGTTTGAAGGCGCTGGCGGCGCGCTGGGCTGCGGCGCGGTCGCTCGCGCTGAGCTGGGTGGAAAGGGCGTCCACACGCGCCTTGGATTCCTTGTCGCCCTGTGATGCAGCAATCGCATACCATTTGTAGGCGTTGGTCAGGCTCTGTTTCACGCCCATGCCGCGTTCATAAAGCACCGCAAGATTAAACTGGGAATCGGCCAGCCCCAGCATGGCTGCCTTGGTGAACCATTGCGCGGCCTGTGCGAAATCCTTTTTCACGCCCGATCCCTCGGCATAGGCCACGGCCATATTGTGCATGGCCTTGCGATTACCCTGATTGGCGGCGGCTGTGTACCATTTGGCAGCCTTGGCGGCGCTGGCGGGCACGCCACGGCCGCGCTCATAAAGTGTGCCCAGACGATAGGCGGCAACCGGTTCGCCCTGATTGGCGGCCCGTTCAAACCAGCGTGCAGCCTCTGCCTCGTTGGTTTTCACGCCATTGCCGTCGAGATAGTCCAGACCCAGAAGCAATTGTGCCTGGGAATTGCCAGCGCCAGCGGCCGATTTCAGCGTATCCATCGGTGACGTCTTGGCCTGCTGTTGCGGCGCGGCATTGGCTCCGGTGTTGGGCGTGTTTCTGACATCCACATGCGACGTGGGCGCGGCCTTTTGCTGGCTGGTGGGGCCTGGCGGCACAATCATCGTTTGCGGCTTGGCCGTATGTGTCTTCGTTGTCGGGGGTGTTGCCGCCGGCACGCTGTCTGTTGCGCCACCATCATCATCAGCAGCGCCCGTTTGCGCCGCCATGTTTTGCGAGGGCTCTGGTGTTGTCTGTGGTGTGCTTGGCAACAGCGTATTGGTGGCGGGCGGGGTTTCAGCTGTCGATGCCGAATTGCCGGGCCCAAACCCGCGGGTGAGCATGATGCCCGCAAGCAGGGCTGCTGCTGCGATCAGAATAATTCCGCCAACCAGCACATATCGGGTCGGTTTGCCACCGCCATTGGCGTTTGGGTTTGCGGCGCGCGCGGAGTTGCCCCAGGAAAAACCGCCGGTGGCGGCACCGCTTGCAGCTTCTGCAGCGGCGCGGGCTGAACGGCGCGCGGCAGCGAGATAGGAATCTGCGCTGCTATTACCGTGCCCGGTTCCCGGCTGTGGCGTAAACGCATCGGCGCTGTAGCCAGTGCCCGGATTATTAGGTGGCTGATATTGGCCGTTCGTGTTGAACCCTGTGTTGTCAAAGCCCTGATCGGCGGTGAAGCCATTGGTTTGATTGAAACCGTGGCTGTCGGCAAACGCGTTCGGCGCATCAAAGGGCGGCGGCGCGAAGATGTCAGCCTGCTGGGCAAAGGGCGGGGGCGCCATCTGGCTGGTGCCAATTCCGCTAAAGGTCGCAGCCGTATTGTAACCGGCGTCAATATTGTTGGGGTTGTTGTATTCCGGAAAGGGCGGCGGGTCGAACGGCCCGCGCGCCATGGATGGCATTTGAGGCAGCAATTGTTCGGATGCTTTTCCCGCAGCAGACATGGCTGCGTGAGGTGGCGCGGCGCTGGCAAAACCGTTTACGCCCGAATCAGGAACACTGGCGCGAAGGTCGGCAATGGTTTCACGATGGCGCTTGTCCATCGCGTCCAGGCGCGCGGTCAGATTGCGCAAAACTTCCTGGGTGCTTTCGTTTTCGCTGGCGATGTTGTCGGCGCGGTCCATGCGTCCGATCAAATCCGTCAGCCTGCTTTCAATGCCTTGCAGGCGCTGCTCTGCAGCTTCGTCGGGGCCGCTATTTTCTACTCTGTCGATAGCGTCTTCCAGCCGCGCAATGGCGCCGCCAGTTTGTGCTTCGCTGGCCGCAAAGCGCTCGCTCAGCGTCTTCAACGTTTCGCCCAGCTGCGCAAAAGATTGCGCACGCTGCTGAAATTCCGCTTCCGCGTTTTCAATATGCGCCACACGGCCATGCACCGCATCAATGCGTTCGCTTAACGAATGTGCCGTGTTTATCGCTTCGTCGCGTACCGCGGTAACCTTACCGGCCAGTGCTTCGATGTTGTTTGCCAGGGTGGCGATCTGTGTCGCCGACTGGTTTGCGGTGTTGGAAATCTGATCGGCAAGCCGCGAAAGGCCCTGATGCAGGCCTTTTACCGCGTCTTTCATGCCGCCATCATTGCTGGCCTGTTGTTCAATGCGGCGCAAACGATCCGACAGGCCAACAACATGGCTGCCCAATTGATCAAACGCTTGTGCCTGTTCGCGCGCGGCAACATTCATTTCCGCCGCGGCCTTGCCCATCGCGCGATTGTTTTCGGATTGGCTGCGCTCGGTCTGATCCAGTCTGCGTGCGACGCCGCGCAATTGTTCTTCGATGCGCTTGTAGGTGTCTTTGGTCTCGCTTTCGCTGCGTGAAACATGCGCCAGCATGTCTTCGGTTTCACGCCGGCTCGCCATGCGGTCTTCCATGCCTGAATGATAGGCGTGGGTCTCGTTGCGCCATGCTTCCATGTTGGGGTCCGTATCGCTGCCTTCCGAAAAGCTGCGCAAAATGCGCCGCGTCAGCCATTCCCCCACGGACAGGCCTTCGCGGCGCGCAGACGCGCGTGCCGCCTCCCGTGCCTCTGACGGGATGCCTGCTACATTCCAGGGAAGATCAGGCTGCATTTCGATTCGCCATACGCCGCACCACTAATAAGGGTATCGGCGCCAAGATATTGTGTAAAGAAAGGATGTTACACCCAAGGGTAGGGAAGTGCCCTTGGGCGCCTTTCATGCACAATAATGTTCTGACGAATGTTAATTCGTGGTTAGCGCGAGGTTACTCCGGCCTTGGCCAATTCGCGGCCCATACGCCCGGTCACCCATGTCCAGGCCATTCTGTAGTCGGATATCAGGGACCAGAACGGATATTGGAAGGTGGCGGGGCGGTTCTTCTCGATGAAGAAATGTCCGAACCAGGCCGGGCCATAGCCGCCAATCAGGGCCAAAAGCCCAAACCAGCCATTGCCCGTGTCGATCAGCGCCAGCAAAGAGGCGGTAGCCAGCGCCGTTCCGGCATAATGCACCATGCGGGTGGCCGGTTTGGCGTGTTCACGCAAATAATAGGGCCAGAATTCGCGGTATGTCTGGATCGGGTGGATATTGGATGAGCCGTCCTGCATGGCATTTCCTCCCATTCTGGGCCTTATCTTAGCGTATCGGGCCTGGGTTTTGGTGCGGGCCGGTCATTTTTCGCCGCCTTGCCTGCCGCAGGATGAGCCGCATCCGGCTTGCGCACCGCATCATCGGGCGGCGGTGGCAGGCCCATGTCTGTGGCGAACAATTGGGTGACATAGACCGTGTCGCTATTCACCGACGCCCCCACGCCGGTGCGATCATAATAGCGGAACAGCATGTTTTCGCGGTGCTGAGGACTATCCAGCCAGACCTTCACAAAGCGTTTGGCGAAGACATCGACATCCACCCCGCCCAGTTTGGTGTAGTGCTGGGCGGCGATATTTTCGCCCAGAAGGCCCTGAAACTTTGCATCCTCGTCCATGATGGTGGTGGCCGTGGTCGCCCCGCTGGGGGCGGCATGGGCCAGATAATCATTTTGCGACATATCGGCGGATTTGCGCCGGGCCACACCCACCAGTTCGGAATCCAGCCGTAGCGTTTTGGCGTGCGGTGCCAGTTTTGCGCGTTCTTGATCCACCAGTTCGACAATGCGCTGTTCCAGTGCGCTCATCTGTGTGTGTGGATCGGGTGGTGGCGGGGGCGGCTGAAACGCAGAATCATCCGCGCACGCGGCCACACCTGTCAGCAGGGCACAAAACAGAAACGCTCGAAATACCGGACGCAGCATCAAATGGATTGTCCTTCAAATTTGCCCAGACGAATCCGGATGCGTGGTGCGCCCGTCCGTGAATGATCAGTGAATGATCTCAAACAGGCCAGCAGCACCCATGCCGCCGCCAATGCACATTGTCACCACGCCATATTTTGCTTTGCGGCGGCGGCCCTCGATCAACAGGTGACCCGTCATGCGTGCGCCAGACATGCCATAGGGATGGCCGATGGAAATCGCCCCGCCATTTACATTCAGTTTTTCATGCGGAATGTGCAGCTTGTCGGCACAATACAAAACCTGACAGGCAAAGGCCTCATTCAATTCCCACAGATCAATGTCGTCCACTTTCAACCCGTGGCGTTCCAACAGGCGCGGCACCGCATACATCGGGCCGATGCCCATCTCCTCGGGCTCGCAACCACAAACGGCAAAGCCGCGGAAAATGCCCATCGCTTGCAGGCCCTTTTTCTCGGCGGTTTTGGAATCCATCAGCACGGCGGCGGAGCAGCCATCGGAGAATTGCGAAGCGTTGCCCGCAGTGATGTATTTGCCCTGCTTGATCTGCATGCCGCCCTGAAACACCGGCTTCAATGATTGCAGCCCTTCCAGTGTTGTGTCGGGTCGATTGCATTCGTCACGATCCACCGTGTAATCGACGATGCTTTCTTCTTTCGTTTCCTTGTTGATTTTTTTCATTTTGGTCTTCATGGGCACGATTTCGTCGGCGAATTTTCCGGCCTGCTGCCCGGCGGCGGTGCGGCGCTGACTTTCCAGGGAATATTCATCCTGGCGTTCGCGGCTGATTTTGTAACGTTCGGCGACAATTTCAGCGGTTTCCAGCATCGACATCCATAAGGCCGGTTTCACCTTCATCAGATGTTCTTCGGTGATGTGGTTAGTGTTCATGCCGCCCATCTGGACCAGCGAAATGGATTCAACGCCCGCGCCGATGGCCACCGGCGTTGCTTCGGTCATGATCTGTTGCGCGGCCATCGCAATGGCTTGCAAGCCGGACGAGCAGAAACGGTTGATCGTCGTGCCTGCGGTAGAAACGGGGCAGCCCGCCCAGATCGCGGCGTTGCGCGCCACATTCATGCCGGTCGCGCCTTCGGGCTGGGCACAGCCCATGTACACGTCTTCGATTTCCTTGGGGTCAATCTTGGCGCGCTCAATGGCGTGCTTGATGGCGTGACCACCCATCGCTGCGCCATGGGTGATATTGAACCCGCCACGAACGGATTTTGCCATTCCTGTGCGGGCGGTCGAGACAATGACGGCTTCTTTCATGGCAATTCCTCCGGCGGGGTTTCTGAAAATTTCAGCCCAAGCCTATCCCCGTCTGCGCAGGGGCGCAAAGACTGGTTACGGACGCAGCTATGGGATGGCTAATTGGTGGTCGCGCGCGCGGCGCGTTCGCGCACATAGGCCGGATAGCGCACGGTGAAGATGATCGCCAGCCCCAGCGCGGCCAGCCCGGCTGCAACATCAAGAGAAAGCGGCAAGGCCTGATTGGCCGTCGCCATCGCATCAGCCAGCGCCATGATGGCAAACGCAAGAGCCCATACGGCAGAGATAATGTAATTGGTGCGAATGAATAATGGCGTTGCCCACAATGCGGACGGCACCTGTTCGCGGGCATAGGCAAGGGTGAACGGATTACGCAGCACGATGGAAAGGATCGCGATGGCGAACAACCCGCCGTCAACCACCAGACGCACCGCCTGAAGCGACAGGCTGGGCTGGATAAAGCCGGTATAAAGCGCCAATCCGCCAAACAATATGGCGCTACCGACATCCAGCATGCGCAAGGTTTTGGAATGGGCGAAGTCGCGAATGCCAATAGCGAACGCTGCCGCAAACGCAGCCCATAAAGCCAGACTCACCGAAACGCTCATAAGCAGCGCAAACAGAATAAAGGGCGCGAAGCCGAGCAATATGCCCAATGAGGTTCTCCCAACAATCTTGGGGCGCGAAGCATGGCATTGCGAGCCTGCTCTGACCAGCCGTTACCGTGTACAGAAAACGGGACGCCCTTTGAAAGGCGTCCCGTATCATTCTGACTGGTTAGCGGCTGGGGCCGCATATTTTGCCTTATTGGGACTTTTCGCCGTCCGCCGGGGTCTTGGCCGGTGCGGCCTGGCTTTGCGCTGGTGCCGTGGCCTTCTGCTTGGCCTGGGCGTAAAGCGTCCATACATGAGCCGCCTTGTGGCGTGCCGCGGTGCCTCTGACTGTTTTGAAGGTCTGTTCGGCGGCGGCATATTTGCCTTGGCCCATCTGTGCCATGCCCAGAATCATCGGGCCTTCAGAAGGGTCTTTGAGCCCGCCTTTGCTGATGGCGCGCTGGGCCGCTTCGGCGGCTTCGGCATAGCGGCCGTAGCCGTAATAATCTTCAGCCAGCTTCACATCCTGTTCGCCTGATTTCGAACGTTTGGCCTGCGCAGCGTAGGTGCTGAGTGAGCGTTCATCGATGGCTGCGCCCTGGCGCGCCTTTGCCATTTGTGCGGCGGCTTTGCCTGAGCTGAGTTTGCCGCTGCCGATTCCGCGTTCCAGCACCGCCTTGGCTTCGGACGGATAGCCAAGTTGGTTCGCCAGCGATGCCATGATTGTATAATCATCGGCTTGCGTCATCGCACCAGTGGCGTATTTCAGGCGATAGAGATAAAGCGCATCAAGGTCCTTGATACCTTTTGTGCCCATCGCGACATCGGCCAGCTGACGCCAGGACGAGGGCGAGTTGTACTGCACCGCCAATTGTTCCAGGGTCTGTTCCGCACCGGCCTGATCGTTGGTTTTGGCCTGGGCACTCATCACAATCTGCAATGCAGCCTGTTGTGGCTCCGCGCCAGACGCTTTGGCCATATCAATGGATTTTTGCGCCGCAACCTTCGCGTTGGCGAAATCGTCGGTGAAATAATAGGCCTGCGCCAGAACGGCATAGGTCTTGTCATCCATCGCATTCAGTTTTTCGAGTTCCTTGGCATCATAGATGACCTGCGGCCAATGCTGAGCCTGCCCCGAAAGAAGTGTGGCGTTACGGAAGACTTCCTTTTTTTCTTCGTCTGGCAATGAGGGCGATGTGGCCATGGCTTCATAGGCAGTGGTCGCCGTCGCATAATCTTGCAGGTTGATCGAAACGAAGCCGAGGAATTTGTTGATGACGTAATTGTCGTCATCGGTTTTGTTCTCGACGGCTTGCGCCTCTTTCACTTTGGCCAGCGCACCCTGCCAATCCTTGGTTTTGGTCAGCTCCTGCGCTTCGCTTAGCAATTTGCCAACATCGCGGCTTACTTTCGGTTCGGCATGCGCGGCGGTTGGCACGATTACTGCGCCTACGCCTGCTGTCGTCATCATCAGTGCCGCGGCAAAAGCTGCACGCATGAAAGTCTTGTTCATTGGGAAATCCTCATTGACGTGAAAGGCGAAGGCCTGAAATGCGGAAGCGGAGCTAGCATCTGGCACACGCTGCGTCCACAGATAGTGCTCTATCGGGCCATGTTAGTGTGGCAGTTCTGTGTTTCCAATGCGTGCGGCATGCGGCAGCGCACCGCGCATGGTTCGCGATATTGCACTGCAGCGAGAAACGGCTTATCAAAAACGGGCATGAAATATTCTTACCTGATCCTATGACCGAACATAAAAATGCATTGCCAGATGGTGCCGAACTTGTCTCCACGGCAGGCTTTAACCAGTTTGTCGGCCCGCTCTATGCCCTTCGCGATGGCGAAGATGGCGCGGTGAAACGCTATGCGTTTGTTGCCGCAGACAAGCATATGAATTCTGCCAATGCGGTGCATGGCGGCATGTTGATGACATTTATGGATGTGGCGATGAGCCGGACGGCACGCGCGGTTTCCGGTGCACAGGTTTGCAGCACGGTTTCGCTGACAACCGATTTTGTCGGTCCTGGCCGCTTGGGTGATCTGATTGAAGCTCACATTCGCGTGACCAGGCGCGCTCGCACCATGGTGTTCATGTCGGGGCTGCTGGTTTGCGCTGATCGCACATTGTTGTCCGCCACCGGGCTTTGGAAAATTCCGGGCGAGCCGAAATGAGCGCGCCGCCCGGCTATCACGAAACCAGCCTGTCCGATCCGTTCGAGCTTTACACCGGCCCGATGTACGAGACGGGCGAGGGCGCAGGCCGCCGGTTTGCTTTTCGTGTGGGCGAACAGCACGTCAACAAACGCGGCGCGCTGCATGGCGGCATGTTGATGACCTTCGCCGATATGGCGCTGGGTGCTGCGGTTTGGGACGCGACGGATCGCGCGCCATCGGTCACGATGAACATGCAGACCCAATTTCTGAAGCCCGCGAAGGTGGGTGATCTGGTAGAGGTTATGCCGGAACTGACGCGGCGCACCCGCTCGCTGGTCTTCATGCGTGGCGACTTCACGGTGGACGGTGAGGTGGTGTTTACCGCCGCCAGTATCTGGAAATTGCTCGGCCAGAGCTGACATTCGGCCACAGCTTTGTAGCGTAAATTCTCATTAACCCTGTCATGCGACACTGATCTGTCATGGTCAGGGAGGCTGGCTCATGGGCGCGTCACGCCCCGCAGAGCTTGTGCTGGGTTCAGTGCAATTGGGATTGCCATATGGCGCCGCGAACCGCACCGGCATGCCTTCGCATGATGCTGCCTTGCGTTTGGTGCGCCGCGCCAGCGATGCGGGCATTGTCACCTTCGATACTGCGCGCGCCTATGGTGAAAGCGAAAACCGGCTTGGCGAAGCGTTGCATGCGCGCAAACCCGTGCGCACCATCACCAAACTCAGCCCGCTCGGCGATCTGGATGCAAACGCATCGTGCGATGCTGTGCGCGCCGCGGTGAATGCCAGTGTGAACCAATCGCTTGCAGCGTTGCAGCGCGATCAGATTGATTGCCTGCTTTTGCACCGTGCAAGTCATATGACCGAATTTGGCGGCGCGGTTTGGGACCGGCTGCTGGAATTGCTGGAAGACGGCACGGTGTTTGGCCTTGGCGTTTCGGTGCAATCACCGGATGAAGCGCTGGCCGCGCTCACCTCCACCGATGTGCAGCACATCCAGATGCCATTCAATCTTCTGGATTGGCGCTGGCGCGAGGCTGGTGTGATTGATGCAATCCGCGCCCGCGCGCATGTCACCGTGCATGTGCGCAGCGTATTCCTGCAAGGGATTCTGGCGGCACATGATGCAAGTGTCTGGCCGCGCGTGCCCGGCGTCGATGCGCCCGCCCTTGTGGCACAACTTGCGAATCTCGCCGCACAATATGATCGTGTGAACGCCGCTGATCTGTGTCTGGCCTACGCGCGTGGTCAGGATTGGGTCGATGGTGTGGTCGTCGGTATGGAAACCGAGGATCAGTTGAACGACAATCTTGCCCTCTTTGTGCGCCGCCCGCTGGACCCTGTGGCGTGCGCGCAGATCACGGACCTGTTGCCGCGCGTGCCCGAACAGCTTTTGAATCCCGCGCTGTGGAACAAAGGCGCATGAGCACGCAATCTCACAGCGCATCCGCAATGAACCGCTTTTCGCTTCGTGGCTGTACTGCGTTTGTGTCTGGTGCGGCGGGGCATCTGGGCCGGGCCATGGTGCTGGCGCTTTGTGATGCGGGCGCGCATGTCATTTTGAATGGCCGCAATCTGCAACGCCTCGAACAATTCCAACGCGAGCTGGAAGCGCGCGGTGCAAGCACCGCATGCGCCGCTTTCGACATGGGCGACATTGCCGCCGTGCAATCATTTTTTTCTGCGCAAAAGCGGCTGGATGTTCTGGTGAACAATGCCATCTCCATGACACCGGCACCGTTCGATGCGCTGGATGCGGCGGCTTTCGCAGAAACCTATCGCTCCTCGGTGATTGCGGGGTTTGAGGCGGTGCGCGCCGCTAGGCCCGCGCTGAAGGCCGCGGTGGCCGCAAAAGGCGATGCGTCCGTCGTCAATATCAGTTCGATGTATGGCGCGGTGGCACCCGACGCGCGGATCTATTCGCGCCCCGAACAGGCCAGCCCCGCCCATTACGGGCCTGCCAAAGCGGCGCTGCTGCAACTGACCCGCCATCTTGCTGCCGAATTGGGGCGCGACAACATCCGCGTCAATGCGCTTGTGCCGGGTCCGTTCCCGCAAAGCACGGTGGCAAAGGCCGATCCGGCGTTTGGTGAACGATTGGCTGGAAAAACCATGCTGGGGCGCACAGGCGCACCAGAGGAAATTGCATGCCCCCTGTTGTTTTTGGCCAGTTCTGCGTCCAGCTTCATCACCGGCACATCGCTCCCGGTCGATGGCGGTTGGACCGCCTGGTAAGGTAAAAGAGGGGGCGGGAACAGATGAACATGGCTTTTCTGTCCTCTTTCCGGGCCGGCCGCGAAACTGTCTATCCCGAAGTTTTGCGCCAACGGCTCACCTCTTTTCCCCTGCTGGCTGATGTGGGTGATGCGGGCCTGCGCCGTCTGTTGGCCGAGGCCAATTGGTTCGGCCTGCCGGGCGGCACCATGTTGGAGCGTGACGGAGAAAATGATCGCGCCCTGTTTTTGGTCGTCACAGGCAATCTTGGCGTGTTTGTGAAAGATGAAACGGGCAAGCGCCGTCTGGTCGCCCACATTCCTGCCGGGGAAACCGTGGGAGAAATGTCGCTGATTTCGGGCCAGGCCCATTCCGCCGAACTGGTTGCGTTGCGCGATAGCGAGCTTTTGCGCGTTAGCCCGGAGGCGTTTGATGGGCTGATTACGCGTCATCCGCGCGTGATGCTGAATCTCACGCGAATTCTGGTGCATCGCTTGCGCGAACAGACCCGTCGTCCGGTTGATCGTGAACGTCCCAAAACCTTTGCCGTCATTCCGTTGCAGGAAGGCTTGAACGGCGAACCCATCGCCCGGCGTATTGCCGCGGCGCTGGTCGATATGGGCTCAAAGGCTGCGGTGCTCGATTCCAGCTCCGCCGACCAATCGGCCGATTGGTTCAATTCCTTTGAAGCAGCGCATGACGTGGTGTTCTATCGCGGCGATACGCCTGACAGCGCATGGACCAACCAATGCTTGCGCCAGGCAGATCGCGTGTTTCTTCTTGCGCGCGCCGATCAGTCTTTGCCGCAGCACCCTTTCGATCTGCCGGCCATCAAGGAACGCGTTTCGGGCAAGCCGCAGCTTTTGCTGCTGCACCCGTCGGGCCATAGCCGCAATCTGCCGGAACTTTTCGCCATTCGCACAGACTATTTTGAATCGCATCATCACATTCGCACGGGCCGGCCCGATGATATTCGTCGCCTTGCGCGGTTTATTTCCGGTCGCGCGGTTGGCCTTGTGCTTGCGGGCGGCGGTGCACGTGGCTTTGCTCACATCGGCGTTATCAAGGCATTGCTGGAAGCGCAGGTGCCGTTCGATCATCTGGGCGGCACATCGATGGGTGCGATTATTGCTGCTGGCCTCGCACTGGAATGGGGTATCGAGGAATTGACATCGCGCATGCGCGAGGCCTTTGTCAGTTCCAATCCGCTGAACGATTACACCTTCCCGCTGATCGCACTGGTGCGCGGCAAGAAGGTCTCCAAACTGTTGCAGGACAATTTCGGCGAGCTGGAAATTGCCGAAATGCCCAAACCATTTTTCTGTGTGTCATCCGATCTGACATCGGGCCGCATTCATGTGCATCGCAATGGCCCGCTTTGGCGCGCCTTGCGCGCGTCGGTCGCGCTGCCCGGTATTTTGCCGCCCGTCACCTATAACCGGCATTTGCTGGTGGATGGCGGCGTGATGAACAACCTTCCTGTGGATGTGATGGCTGAAAATTCACACGGGCCGATCATTGCATCTGACGTAACAGGTGAACTGGATATCCGCGCCAGCGACGAACAATATGGCGAGCGTCCGTTCTGGTGGCTGCTGGCGCAGCGCATGCGCGGCACCCCCTCCATTCTTTCCATCTTGATGCGCTCAGGCACTGTGGGCTCTGAAGCACAGCGGCGCATCGTGCGTGAACAGGCCGATTATCTGTTCGAACCGGCGCTGGAAAATATCGGCCTGCGCGACTGGAAGGCGTTTGATCGCGCCATTGCCGAAGGTTATGCCAGCGCCGCCCGCACAATCGAAAAACACGGCGTGCCGCTGACCGATGTGTGGACCGATGGGCCCGCCGTCGCGCTTCCCCGTCACGACGCGGCGGAATAAACCCTTCAGACCGCGCCCAATCCTTTGCGCAGTGGTTGCAGATCGTCGAACTGGGGGGTGCGTTTTTCGCTCTTGGCGACAAAACTTTCTTTCATATCGGCTTCGGGGTTGTACATGCCCGCCTGCCATGTCGCGATGTAATCCAGCCCATCTGCCGTGGAATGGTCGCGCGCATAATTGATCATCACTTTGGAGCCATGCACGGCCAGCGGTGATTTTTCGGCAATGTCTTTGGCCACGCCCATGACATGGGCCAGCATTTCTTCCTGCGTCGCGAATGTTTCGTTGACCAGACCCAATTGCAGCGCCTTTTTTGCGGGCATGCGCCGGCCAGCATAGGCCAGCTCGCGCACCATGCCTTCGGGCATCAGCTTGCACAGCCGCGGGAAGGTGCCGACATCGGCCGTCATGCCGATATTGATTTCCTGAATCACAAAGAACGCATCGTCTGTCGCATAGCGGCAATCGCAGGCGCTTGCGAAATCCACCGCGCCACCGACACAGCCGCCCTGAATGGCCATCAGCACCGGCATGCGCGCGCGTTCGATCACATTGAAGGTTTCCTGAATTTCCAGAACCGTCAGGCGCAAATTTGCGCGTGTGCGTCCACGCTCCGCTTTGGAGGCCGCGGCGTTGGTGCCCGCCGATTGACCGGACGTAAACACCGACAAATCCATGCCGCCAGAGAAGTGTTTGCCGGTGGAGGAGATGACGATGACACGAGCCTTCGCATTGCGGTCAATGTCGGTGATGATTTCCGGCAACTCGCGCCAGAATTCCGGCACCATCGTGTTGAACTCGTTGCCGCGTTTGAGCTGCACATGGGCGATATTGTCCGCGATTGTCACGTTGAAACAGCGATAGGTCATTGGGATCTCCGGATCTGGATGGTGCTTGGATTTTAGATACCACGGCTTGCATATGCGGGGGAACGGGGCCCTCTTGCGAAGGCGCGTGCCCGGCGCTCTACTTGCCGCAGCGGAATCCCGAAAGGACAGGAAATGCCTATCAATTACGACGAGATCATGCAGCTGAAATCCACCGGCGACGAATTCAGCTATCGCGACAAGGAATCCATGCTCTATGCGCTGGGTGTTGGTTTTCAGCGCGACCCCATGGACGAGAACGAGTTGCGCTTCACCTATGAGAATGATCTGCAAACTGTGCCGACAATGGCGACCGTGATCGCCTGGGGGCAGGCGACGATGGCCAAATCCGGCATCAATTATCTGATGGTCGTGCATGGCGAACAGCGTTTGACGATGCATAAGCCATTGCCCGCAGAGGCCACGATCATCGCCGATGAGCGTGTGATCGGCGCCTATGACAAGGGTGCTGACAAGGGCGCGGTGATCGTCACCGAAAAAGTGATCCGCGAAAAACAATCCGGCGACAAATTGTGCACCTTGGTTTCCAGTACCTTTGCGCGCGGTGATGGCGGGTTCGGCGGGCCAAAGGATGGCGCACCCAAGCCGCATGTTCTGCCCGAGCGCAAACCCGACATCGTGCATGAGGCCGATACACGCCCCGATCAGGCATTTATCTATGCGCTGTCAGGCGACCGCAATCCGCTGCACCGCGATCCAAAGATCGCGAAGATGGCGGGCTTCCCGCGCCCCATCCTGCACGGGCTTTGCACCTATGGCACGGCCTGCCGTTCGGTGATTTCCACCGTCTGCAAATATGATGCGAAACGCATCACCGGCTTTGATGTACGCTTTTCCTCGCCGGTGTTTCCGGGGGAAACCATCGTCACCGAAATGTGGGTGGATGGCAGCGTCGTTTCCTTCCGCTCCAAGGTGAAAGAGCGTGACGTGATGGTTCTCAACAACGGAAAATGCACGCTTGGATGATTTGCCGGAGCCGCTGGAACAGGCGCTCGCGCTTATTGCCGAAGGGCAGGCGGGCGAAGCGGTTATAACGTTGCGTGCGTTGATTGATGCCGGGCGCGGCGGACTTTTGGCGCGCCTTGCGCTCAGCCGTGCGTTGGCGGCGGCGGGCGATGTGGGCGAAGCGATGGCCGAAGCGCGCGAAGCGGTGCTGCTCAACCCGCGCATGGCTATCGCTGCGCTGGGATTGGGTGAGGCGATGCTGGCGGCCAACATGCTGCCCACCGCGATTGCCGAATTTCAGCGCGCGTTACGGCTCGATGAAAATCTGACCGTTGCGCATTATTATCTGGGCTGCGCCTGGCTGGAAGCGGGGGAACCGGACCGCGCGCTGGAACATTTCGGACTTGTTCCCGCTGATGACATGCCGGGCGACATGACGGCGAAGATTGCCGAAGCCGAAGCTATTCGCGTGCGCATGCGGTCTGATCCGCGCTATTTGCGCCATCTCTTCGATCAATTCTCCACCGATTATGATGCACGCATGCTTGGCCCCTTGCGTTACAACGGCCATACGATTGTGCGCGAATTGGCCAATCTTGTGCTGGGCATGCCGCGCAATGATCTTGTCATCCTAGATTTGGGTTGCGGCACGGGGCTGGGCGGGCTGGCGTTCTGGGATCTGGCGTCGCGCATTGATGGCGTCGATATCAGCCCGGCGATGATCGCCAAGGCGGGCGAACGCGGCGTCTATGAAATGCTCACAACGGGCGATATCGAAACCCTGCTAAACGAAGACGGGTTTGATTATGATCTGATGATTGCGGCCGACACCTTGGTTTATCTGGGTGATTTGTCTGCGCTTTTGCCCGGCGTGGCAAAGCGGCTGGTGCCGGGCGGATATTTTCTTTTCACCACCGAAAAGAAAGAGGGCGACGGCTTTGAACTGGGGCCAAAGCGGCGCTGGCGCCATTCGGAAAATTACTTGCGCGAAACGGCGAATGCGGCGGGCCTGAACATGGCGGGACTGGTTGCCTGTACCCCGCGGTTTGAGGCCAATATCCCGGTTGCCGGGCTGGCGGTGGCGCTGGCGAAACCGGCGTAACGAAAACGGATTGCTGCCATGACCAAAACAATCGGAATCCTTTTGTTTGACGATGCCGAAGAACTCGATTTCGCTGGGCCGTTTGAAGTGTTCACCATGTCGGGCGAAGTGCAGCGCCGCACGGGCCAATCCGTCACGCACAATGTTGTTCTGATCGGGCCATCGTTGGAGCCGGTGCGCTGTGCCAAGGGCATGCGCGTCTTGCCCGATGTCACGATGGATGACGCGCCCGAATTGGATGTGATGCTGATACCGGGCGGACAGGGCACGCGGCGCGAAGTGAACAACGCCGCGCTGCTCGCATGGATTGAAAAGGCGAGCGCGTCCTGCGCCTGGATCACAAGCGTGTGTACCGGCGCTCTGTTGCTGAGCGCATCCGGCCTTGCGCGCGGCAAACGGGTGACAACCCATTGGGGGTTCATCGAAACATTGCGCGCGCGCAAAGAAGCGGCCGAGGTGCTGGATGATGTGCGCTATGTGCGCGACGGCAATATCGTTACCGCTGCCGGTGTTTCTGCTGGCATCGATATGGCGCTGTGGCTGGTGGGCCAGATGCATGGACCAGCCCATGCGCGCGCTGTGCAACGAGCGATGGAATATGATCCGGCCCCGCCTTATGCCGCAGAAACCTGAGCAAAATTTGGGGATAATCCGGCCCGTTCAGCGGTCTTTATTCTGACACATCATTTGTGCTTTGATCCGCCTACCGCGAGGGGCGGATGGTAAAACTTAGGGGAATTGGAGAAATCATGTTGCTTAAATTCGGCAGTGTAGCCGCACTATTGTTGATGTTTACGGCCCCGGCTCTGGCGGACAACGCCTGCACCGCGCCGCTCGCGCCCGCGGCGGTTGATGGTGCGAAAGTCACCAAAGCGCAGATGTCGTCCGCGCATGATGATGTTGTGGATTTCATCAAGGCGTCTGATCAATATCAAAGCTGCCTTTTTGCGGATCTGGACAAGCAGCGCGCCGACGCTGCCAAACAGAAAGACCCAAAGCCGCTTGATCCGTCTATCGAACAGGGCGTTCAGGCCAAGATCAATGCCAATCAGAAAATGAAAGAAAAAGTCGGCGGTGAATACAATGCCGCTGTGCATGCTTACAAGGCGGCCCATCCGGGCGGCTGATTGCCGTGGCGCCTTTTTGCTGTTTTGTGTTTGGGGCCTCTCGCCGATTGGCGGGGGGCCTTAAACATGCTTGGCTTGCCGCGACATTGAAATTTATCCGCGAGCCATCATGCCCAAAGGCACAACAATCGATTTTGATTCCACCCGACCGCCTTCGCCCTTTATGCGCGAAACGCATCACGCATGGCGGCGCGAGTTGCGCAAATTCATCGAGCGCGAAATCGTTCCGCATGTGAATGAATGGGAAGAGGTCGGGGAAATTCCGCTGGACCTGTTCAAAAAGGCATCCGACTTTGGTCTGTTGCGCATGGGCTACCCGGAAGCCTATGGCGGCATCTCCGAAGGGCTCGACCGTTTCCACAGCATCGTGACGTCAGAGGAATTGTCGCGCATCGGCGCGGGCGGCATTTCCGCATCCCTGATGGTGCATGGCATTGGCTTGCCGCCCATTCTGGCGCTGGGCAGCGAAGAGATGAAACAGCGCATCGCGCCGCCGGTTCTGGCGGGCGACAAACGCATCTCACTGGCGATTACCGAACCGTCCGGTGGCTCGGACGTTGCACAAATCAAAACACGCGCGCGCCGCGACGGCGATGAATTTGTGATCGACGGTTCCAAAATGTTCATCACCGGTGGCATGCGCGCCGATTATTTCACCACCGCCGTGCGCACGGGCGGTGATGGCATGGGCGGGTTGTCGCTGGTGCTGATAGAGGCGGACCGCAAGGGCGTCTCCCGCACCAAACTGGACAAACAGGGCTGGTGGGCATCCGACACCGCAGCGGTGTATTTCGACGATGTGCGCGTGCCGGTGGACAATTTGATCGGCGGTGAAAATCAGGGCTTCACCGGCATTGTGCACAATTTCAACGGCGAGCGGCTGGGCATGGCGTCAGGTTGCTGCGGCTCGGCCCGCGTCTGTCTGGAAGAAGCGGTGAAATGGGCGCAGGAGCGCCAGACCTTTGGCAAACGGTTGGCCGATCATCAGGTGATCCGTCACAAGATTGCGGAGATGGTGCGCCAGATAAACGCGACCACGGCCTATCTGGAGATGTGTGCCTGGCGCGTGATGAATGGCGAAGTGCCCGCCGCCGATCTTGCGCTGTTGAAAGTGCAGGCAACGCTGACTTTGGAATTTTGCGCGCGCGAAGCGATGCAGATTCTGGGCGGTGCGGGCTATATGCGCGGGGGCCGGGTGGAGCGGATTTACCGCGAAGTCCGCGTCAATGCGATTGGCGGCGGTTCCGAAGAAATCATGCGCGATTTGGCGGCAAGACAGTTGGGACTATAGGCACAGCAGCACCTGCCGCGAATCGCATTACCATCGCGCCCATGAGCGTTACCGAAAAAGCACGCGAGCAACGCCGCGCCCGCGAACATGCCGCCAGCCGCGCCGCCATATTGGAGGCTGCGCGCCGGGTTGCGGGCCGCGATGGCGCGCGCGATCTGTCGTTGCGGGCCATTGCGGCAGAGGCCGGGTTCTCTGCTGCCGCCCTTTATGGCTATTTCGCTGACAAGGATGAAATGGTGCTGGCCTTGGCGGCGGAGGAGCTTTCGGTTCTGTCGCGCGCCATGCGCGAGGCGCTGGAATATGACGAGGATGCGCAAAAGCTCGCGCGCGTGTGCGCCGCCGCGCTCAACATTCTGGAAAATGCAGAGGCGATTGCGGCTGCACCTGGCGCGCTGCAGGCGGCTGGCATCGAGGCCGGTGAAACCGAGCGGCTGTTCAATGGCCGGTTAATCGCGGCGCTCAAAACATTGTCTGACGCTACGGGAACCAGCGCCAACAGCCGCGCGGCGCAAGGCGATATCGTGCTGCTGGCTGCGGCATTGGCGGGGCTCGCGCTTTTCGCCCGCTGCGGTAGGCTGGAGGCGTTGGGCTTTACCTCCGCTGAAATGCTGGCGCGGGTTGATGCCCGCTTTGGCGCTTAGTTTTTTTCCAGGGACATCATCAATGATCGAGCTTGCACGCTCCAGCGTTCAAACCTGGGAATGTGACCAGATGGGCCACATGAACGTGCAATTCTATGTGGAAAAATCCAGCGATGCGATTGCCGCGCTGCTGCTGACCTGCGGACTTGGCACACGGCATCTGGCGCAAAGCGGCCGCTCGGTTGAACCGTTCGATACACACATAAGGTTCTTGCGCGAGTTGCGCCCCGGCACACCCTATTTTCTGCGCGGCGGGTTTATTGGCTGGGACATGATGGCGCTCACCGCCTATTGCGAGCTGGTGCAAACCGTGAGCGGTGAGGTGTCTGCAAGTTTCGTGACCAAGCTGCGCTCGCTTGATGTTCACAGCCGCAAACCCCATGCGTTTGATGATGGCGTGCTGGCGATGGCAGCGCACAACAAGGTGGAATTGCCGGTTCATGGTGCCGCGCGCGGACTTACCCTTGATGCGCCGCGCGAAACCGCACCAAGCATGGCCGATGCGGACCAGATGAATTTGCTGCGCACATTTCAGGGCGTGGTAAAGCCACAGGAATGTGACGCGACGGGTTTCATGCAGCCGCGCTTTTTCATGGCGCGCGTGTCTGATGCCATTCCCAATCTTTTGGTGCAGACATCGGGGCGCGACCGCGGCGCGGATACCAAAGTGGGCGGAGCCGCATTGGAATACCGCTTTATCTATCGCAAATTTCCGCGCGCCGGTGATGTGCTGTCGGTGCGCAGCGGCCTGCGTTCGCTGGGCACCAAAACCTATGTCTGGGCGCATTGGCTGATTGATGTGGAATCTGGCGAGGCGGTCGCAACATCCGAAGCGGTGGCCGTGGCAATGGATTTGACAACGCGCAAAGCGATTGCGCTGCCTGATGATTTGCGCAGCCGTCTTGAACCGCTGGTGATTCCTGAATTGACGATTTAGAGCGCGTCCAGCACGCGGGCAATTTCATCGCGCACAATCTGTGGATTTTCCATCGGCAGAAAATGGCCGCTCTCTGCCACCGGCACGATGCGCGTGTTGCCATGGGCGCGGGCGAATTTTCCCGCTTCGCTTTCGCTGGTCGTGCTGCCGGGTTTTAACCCTCGAATGATGGTGACTGGGCAGCGAATGTGTTTTGCCAATGCGCGTTTGCCAGTTGGCGCATTGCGAAAATCCGCAGCCTCCCATTTCGGCGCACAGGACAGACGCACTTCTTCGCCATTGCCGGTTGGCGTTGTGCCGCCGCTTAAGTAATCGTGGATCGTTTGTTCCGGCCAGGATGCGAACGCGCCGCGCCCGCGATAGGCGGCAATGGCTGCGTCCAGCGAAGGGAACACATCGCGCCGCTTGGCCGCACGCACCGCTAGATCGAATTTTTGCGTCATGCCGGCCGCGCGCATCAGCCGCGACATCGCCCACATCGTGGGCGGCACAAACACCGGCTCACACAGCACAAGCGCGCGCACCAGATCGGGCCGCACCGCCGCAACCATTACACTGGCGGTTGCGCCCATCGAATGACCGGCCAGCACGTAAGGGCCAGCGCCCAATACATCCAGCAGACGAACAAGATCATCACGAAACACCGACCAGCCGCGGATCAGTGATGTGTCGGCGTTGAGTGTGGATTGACCATGACCGCGCAAATCACTGGCAAAAATATGCGCCTGCGCGGCCAAAGGCTGCAGAAGCCCGCGATATGTCTGTGCATTAAATCCATTGGCGTGGGCAAAATGCAGCGCCGGGCCTTTTATCTCCCATTCGAGATAGGATGTGTTGCCGTCCAGCAGGGTTGCAGATTTGCGCAATGGCTCAGTCATCAAAACGGACGCTACGTAAAGGAGAGCAGGAAGGGGCAGGTCTTTTGTGGCGGGCGTGATGGCGCCTGTCAACGCGGCGTAAGTGGCCAACGTTGGGGTAAGTGGCGGGCCTATTTGCACCGGGCTTGGCGCATCGCCTAAATTCTCTCAAAGAGAATTTCAGAAATCCGAGGAACCGCCATGCACCCCAGTGTAATTGCCCAGAAAACGCCCGACAAAGCCGCCATTATCATGGCCGCAACTGGCGAAACGCAGAGTTATCGTCAACTTGATGAACGTTCCAACCAGGGTGCGCAGCTTTTTCGCAAATTGGGGCTGAAGACGGGCGACGGTGTTGCAATCTTCATGGAAAACAATATCCGCTTTCTTGAGATTTGCTGGGCGGCGCAACGCGCCGGGCTTTATTACACTTGTATCTCGTCACGGCTGACCGCAGCCGAGGTGGAATATATTGTGCGCGATTGCGGCGCCAAAATTTTTATCGCCGGGCACAGCCTTGCCAAAACCGCAGGAGAGGTTGCATCGCTACTGGGTGATATGCGCGGCTTTATGATTGGCGGTACGATTGCTGGCTTTGAAAGCTATGAAGACGCAACGGGTGCATTGCCAACCACACGCATTGGCGATGAAATTGCCGGAGCGGACATGCTCTATTCCTCCGGGACGACGGGGCGGCCAAAGGGGGTGCGTCTGCCGCTGTCGGGTCTGCCGATTGATGCGCCTTCGCCGCTTGTCGGGCTGGTCTCCATGCTGTTCGGGATTACCGAAGATGCGATTTATCTGTCGCCTGCGCCGCTCTATCACGCCGCGCCCTTGCGTTATTGCATGGCGGTGCACCGGATTGGCGGCACGGTCGTGGTGATGGAACATTTCGATCCGGAAGAAGCGCTGAAGAATATCGAGAAGTATCGCGCAAATTGCAGCCAGTGGGTGCCCACGATGTTTGTGCGCATGCTGAAACTGCCCGAAGAGGTGCGCAAAAAATATGATGTGTCCTCTATGAAATCAGCTATTCATGCGGCTGCGCCATGCCCGATTGACGTGAAGAAAAAAATGATCGCGTGGTGGGGCCCGGTGTTGCATGAATATTATGCGGGCACCGAGGGCAATGGCTTTTGCTACGTCAACAGCGCCGATTGGCTGACCCATCCCGGCACGGTTGGCAAATCCTTGCTGGGCGAGATTCACATTTGCGGCGAAGATGGCAAGGAAGTGCCGGTGGGCGAAGAAGGCGTGATTTATTTCGCCAGCGAAAACCAGTTTGAATATCACAATGACAAGGAAAAAACGGCGCAGTCGCGCCACCCCGAACACGCCAATTGGTCAACCCTGGGTGATGTCGGAAAGCTGGATGATGAAGGCTATTTATATCTGACCGACCGCAAGGCTTTCATGATTATCTCTGGCGGGGTGAACATTTATCCGCAAGAAGCCGAGAATATTTTGATCTCCCACCCCAAAGTCGCCGATGTTGCGGTGATTGGTGTACCGAACGAAGATTTCGGCGAAGAGGTGAAGGCGGTTGTACAGCCCGCGAACTGGGCCGAAGCGGGGCCGGAACTGGCCGAAGAATTGATCGCCTATGTTCGCGAGCGGCTTTCCGCTATCAAATGTCCGCGGTCCGTGGATTTTGAAAAGGAATTGCCGCGTCACCCCACGGGCAAGCTCTACAAACGCCTGATCCGTGACAAATATTGGGGCAAACGCGGCAGCCGGATTGTTTAGCGCATAATCGCAGCACAGCTTCGCAACTTTGAGGAAACGCACATGACAACGATAGCCTTTGACGATCTGCACACTTTGGTAGGCCAGGAAACCGGCGTGTCAGACTGGGTTGAGATTGACCAGAACCGCATCAACACTTTTGCCGAAGCGACCGGCGATCACCAATGGATCCATGTCGATGTCGAGCGTGCGAAAAAAGAAATGCCGGGCGGTAAAACCATTGCACATGGATTTCTCACACTGTCGCTCATTCCGTTGCTTGGCCAGCAGACATTGAAGGTGACCGGCGTTAGTCGCGGCATCAATTATGGCTGCAACAAGGTGCGCTTTACCAACATGGTGCCGGTCGGTTCCAAAGTGCGCGCGCGGCAAAAATTGCTCAACGTCGAAGAACGCGCGGGCGGCCTGCAGATGGTCAATGAAATCACCATAGAGATTGACGGACAAAAGCGCCCGGCATGCGTCGCCGAAACTTTGACCCTGATTTACAAATAGATATGTTCAGCGCGTTTGTTTGATTAAATCATGCGCCATTGCTGGCGAAGCGTGCATTGATGAAGGCGGAGATGTTCGCAATCGCCTTGCGCGCTTCAGGCAGCATGTCGGCGGTGATCTGCCAGACGTGAAACACTTTGGGCCAAACTTCCAGGGTTGTGCTCACCCCGGCCTTGTTCAGTTTTTCTGCCATCATCACGCCGTCATCGCGCAGCATTTCGTCACGCGAACATTGAATCAGGGTTGGCGCCAATCCGCTGACATCACCGCGCAAGGGTGATAGCAGCGGGTTCGTCCCGTCCTGACCCGGGAAATAGGCGGTGCGCACGGTATCAAACAGTTTTTCGTTGAACATCGCATCGCGATTGATGTTGCTGTGATGCGACGGCAGATGATCGGCCATCTCGGTTGCCGGTGACAGCGCAACCAGCCCGGCCGGTTGCGGCAGGCCGTCCTGTTTCAATTTCAGCGCGGTGGCGAAGGTCAGATTACCGCCCGCGGAATCCCCGCCAATGATGATGCCGCCGGGCGCAATGCCCATATCCAGCAACGCACCATAGGCGGCGACACAATCTTCCAGCCCTGCGGGAAACGGATGTTCCGGCGCGAGGCGATACTCGATGGCGTAAACCGTGCTTTGTGTTTGTTCGGCGAGCCGCCATGTCAGCGCACGGTGGTTCCACGGCGCGCCGGCAACCCAGCCGCCACCATGGATATAAAGGATGGCACGGCCAGCTTTTGCGTCCGCAGTTTTCAGAATTTCACACGGCACACCGTTCAGGCGGCCTTCGGTCAGGCTGATATGGGCGGGTGGTATGCGTTTGGGCGCTTCGGCCATGATCGGGCGCAACTCGCGCACGTCAGGGTTTTTCTTCATGCGCCGCTTCATCGTGGCGCGCAGCAACAGGTCAATGGCGAAGAGCTGAATGGACATGATTTCCCCGAACAGGTTTGTCAGCAATGAGCATAGCGGCTTGCGCGGCTTTGCCCATAGTCCATTTGGGAAATCATGCCCTTCCGGTATGCGTTTGTCGGTGTTCAGCCTTTCGGTTGCGCGACTATCCTGAGATAGGGCTTCAGCGTTTTCCAGCCAGCCGGATATTTTTCCTTGGCCACATCATTGCTGACCGACGGCGGGATGATGACATCCTCACCCGGCTTCCAGTTCACGGGCGTCGCCAATGTATGCTTCGCTGTGAGCTGACAGGAATCGAGCAGGCGCATAACCTCATCGAAATTGCGGCCGGAATTCATCGGATAGATCAGCATGGCTTTGATCTTTTTGTCCGGGCCGATGATAAAGACCGAACGCACGGTGGCGTTATCGGCGGCGGTGCGTCCTTCGGATGTGGTGCCCGCACCTTCCGGCAGCATGTCATAAAGTGTGGCGACGTTCAGATCGGTGTCGCCGATCATCGGATAATTGACCTTGTGGCCTTGCGTCTCTTCGATGTCTTTGGCCCAGTTCTTATGGTTTTCCACCGGGTCAACGCTCAGGCCAATGATCTTGGTGTTGCGCTTATCAAATTCCGGTTTCAACCCGGCCATATAGCCAAGCTCGGTGGTGCACACAGGCGTAAAATCTTTCGGATGCGAGAACAGGATGGCCCAGCCATCGCCGATCCAGTTGTGGAACCTGATCTCGCCCTGTGTGGTCTGCGCCTTGAAGTCGGGCGCCTCGGAATTGATTCTCAACGTCATTGGATTTCTCTTTTCAAGTATGGCTGTGCGCAAGGTCAGGCCATGCGCGGGTTGGGGGCATGCATTCCGCCTGTGGAATGGTGGGGCATATCTTATGCATGGCGTGGCCCTGCGGTATGCCCATTTTTGAAGCGTCAAAGATAAGTGCCGCCGGATCAAGATGGGCATTTGTCGCCACGGCGTCTGCAAGCCCATGTCCGTTTGTGCCAGTGCCGAGGCAAAGCCGGATGCTGTGTGCCCCTACACTGTCTTGCGGTCGCCTTTTGCTGGTACCTATTGCATCAATGCTCGGTTGGCGCGACAAGGTGAGAATGATAATCTATCGCAAATTCCTTGACCTGTCCAAACCATGAGCGTTTAAGTTGCCGGCCATACCTATTTAAGTGCTGAAATGAACCAATTATTGCGCCCCAGCCCAGCTTTTAGCCTGCCATCCCGGACTGACATATGGGGCCAATCCCGCGGTCAGCCGGCACGGCTGCTTGCCATGGCTATAGCGCTCATCGCTGCATTGTTGATCGCGCTTCCGGCAAGGGCTGCGACGGGCGACGTTCAAACCACATGGCAGCTACTCGATTATATCGCTGTCGATTATAGCGGCGCGGTCGCCAATGGCGCGATTATCAGCCAAAGCGAATTTGCCGAGATGAACGAGTTTGCGGGCACGGCACAGGCCCAATTGACCGGCCTGCCGCCCAAGCCGGAACAGCGCCAATTGCTGGATGATGCGAGCCGGTTGCGTGCGCTGATCGCGGCAAAGGCTTCACAGAAAGATGTGGCGGTACTTGCCCATCACATCGCAGCTGATTTGCTTAAAGCCTATCCCGTTCCACTGGCGCCAAAAACGCCGCCGGATGTGGCAATGGGCGCGGCCCTCTATGCGCAGGATTGCGCAAGCTGTCACGGCATGTCGGGCAACGGCCAAGGCCCGGCCGCTGCCGGTCTGACCACTCCGCCAATCGCCTTCACTGACCGGGACCGTGCGCGTCAGCGCAGCCTGTTTGCCTTGCAACAGGTTATAAGCAACGGCATTGACGGCACCGAGATGCCGGGTTTCGCGTCACTGTCGTCGGCTGATCGCTGGAACCTTGCGTTCAAGGCGGGAAGTTTTGCCTTCCCCGAAGCGCTGGCCCAGCAGGGTGAAAAAATCTGGAAGTCTGACGCGGCTGTGCGCAAGCAGATTCCCGATCTTAAAACATTGGTTGCCATCACCCCGGCGGATCTTGCAGGTGCCATTGGTGAACCCAAAGCCGATGCGGTGATGGCCTATCTGCGCCGCCATCCAGAGGTGTTTTCGGCGACCGCACAATCATCGAGTGCGCTGGCTGTCGTCCGCGCCAAGCTGGCACAAAGCGTGGAAGCCTATCGTGCGGGGGATCAGGCAGCGGCAAAAAAGCTGGCACTTGCTGCCTATCTTGATGGCTTCGAGCCCGTCGAGCCGGTGCTTGGCGCGCGCGATTCAACTTTGATGACTCATATCGAACGCAACATGGGCGAATTTCGTGCGGCGATCAGCAAGGGGGTCCCCGCCGACGAAATCGTAACCAAAGCGGCCGTGCTCGACACGCTGTTCGACGATGCGGAGCGGGCGCTGTCGTCGGATGCAGGCAGCTATGTCACAACGTTTGTCGGCGCGTTCACCGTTTTGCTGCGTGAAGGTCTTGAGGCGCTATTGATCATTGTCGCGATGATCGCCTTTCTGGGTAAGGCGGAACGGCGTGATGCTTTGGCTTACGTCCATTGGGGCTGGGCAGGGGCCTTGATTGCGGGCGGCTTAACATGGGTGGTTGCGACCTATGCCATTACGATCAGCGGGGCCAGCCGCGAACTGACCGAAGGGTTTGGATCAATCCTGGCCGCTATCGTGTTGTTGTCAGTTGGCATCTGGATGCACGGCAAGGCCCAGGCTGGCGAATGGCAACGCTATATCGGCGATAAATTTTCAAAGGCGCTTGATCGCAAATCGGGCTGGTTCCTGTTCGCGCTGGCGTTCGTTGTCGTCTATCGCGAAGTGTTCGAGACCATCCTGTTCTATGCCGCGCTATGGGCGCAAGGAAGCGGGGCCGCGATGCTGGCCGGTGCGGGCGCGGCTGTGCTGGTGCTTGGTGTCATCGCCTGGGCCATGCTGCGCTACAGCCGCAATTTGCCAATTACAACCTTCTTCAAATACAGCGCATGGCTGATGGCGCTTTTAACAGTGGTTCTGGCGGGCAAGGGTGTTGCCGCGCTTCAGGAAGCGGGGCTGATCGATATTTCACCCATCATGGCTTTGCCGCGCGTAGAAATAGTGGGCTTCTACCCGACGATCCAATCTATCGCGGCCCAATTGATTGCGCTGGCCGCGCTCGCGGCAGGTTTTGTGTTCAACCGGCGTCGCGGGGCATCAGCATAAATCCGCTGTCGCCTTTTTATGTTGTGCTTGTGAACGCCATTTCTGGCGCGCAAAAATCCCGGTCCCTTGCGGGGCCGGGATCTCACAACAATGCGTAACGGTTACTCGGCTGCCAGATTTTGCGGCTGGCCGCCTTCCAGCGCGTTCAATATGCGCGGATCGTCAGAGATGGATATGCCAACCTCTTCGTATTTTTTGCGAACGGTTGGTGTGATCAACCCGGCGCGCGCAATGGCGGGCAGCATAAGATCATTCAACGAATGAATTTGGCCGGGCGGCAATTCCTGCAAAATGCCCATATCGGCGGCCTCTTCCATGCCCTTGAAAAAATCATCCGCATCAATACCGGAATTGACCAGCACCTGCATGAAGCCGGGATCGAGACGGCTTGCCAGGCTTTGCGCGTTACTCAGCGTTGCCTGCACGATGATGTTGATGGCGTTAAAGGCAAAATCCGCCAGATCTTCGCGTTCGGCTTCGTCCAATTTTGCAATCACGGGTGCCAGATAGGCATGACCAAAGGAAACATGACGCGATTCATCGCGCATCACATTGTAGGTCAGGGCCTTGAGCAGCGGGCAATTGGTCGATTGATACATATTGTTGAACGCGCCAAGCGCCAGCCCCTCGACGATCATGTTCATGCCAATCATGATCTTTTCGTAGCGGTCTGACTTCAAGGTCGCATCAATCAGCGCCTTCAGCCAGGGCGACATCGGATACACCATCGCGATCTTGTCGCAATAGCGCGAATACACTTCGACATGCCGTGCTTCGTCCATCGTTTGTGTGGCGGCATACAATTTTGCCGTTGCATCGGGAACCGAATGGGTTACGCAGGCCGCCGTCATCAACGCGCCCTGTTCGCCATGCAAAAATTGTGAAAGCAATTGCGCCGTTGAATGGGCCGTAAAGGTTTCGCGTTGCGATTTGGACAGCTTGTTGAAAAATGGCATTTTGTGAAACACCGATGAGCGGTCGGACATCATCGGTTTGGAGGGATCAACCTCGGTGTCCCACGGCAAAAGTTGATCCGAATCCCATTGGTGCTGTTTGGCGCGTTTGTAGAGAGTCTCAACCTTGTCGGCGCCGAGTGCATAATCGAACGTCCAGGCAATTTCCATCGGGCTGCGATAGAAATCGTCCGGCGTCATGGCCACCTGCCAATTGCCTTTGCGGATGACATTGTCTGTTTGTGCCTGTTGCATGTGAGCGTCTCCGGGATGCGTTACCGGTTAAAGATGACGCAAGCGTCAGTATTGTTCTTTGATCCAGATCACACGCAATGCGTTTTCAAGATATTTTGTAAGATGCTGATAATATTGTGCTATTTTTGCTTATGAGCGGTTGGCCAGACTACTGGCAATCCGGCTGCCAATCACATTGCGGTGGATTTCATTGGTGCCCGAATAGATGCTGGCCGCCCGGGTGGCGAAGTATTTTTGCGCGGCGAAACCGCCCAGGCTGCGCGTGTTTTGCGCGACATCCGGCCCGCAAAGATCAAACAGCAATTGCGCAATGCGCTGGTGAAGTTCGGTCGCGGTAATTTTCATCAGTGACGATGCGGCCTCGTCATCACCGGATAGACGGCCGTCATTCAGAAGACGATGTTCGAGGCTTTCCAACGCGGCAAGTTGAATGCCGATCTCTGCCTTGCGCATCAATGCCGTGTCATCCAGCGCATCTGTTTGCTGTGCGATCTGGCGTTCAACCGCACGCCATGCGCGGTGAAGCAAACCAGAATTGGTATTGTTTGAACGCGCCATACGCATCAAATGCTTTGCAACAAGCCAGCCTTCATGTTCCGCACCAATCCGGTTGGCAACGGGCACGGCGACATCGTCGAACGTCACTTCATTGAATTCATGCTGACCATCAATCGTCACAATGGGGTGAACGGAAATGCCCGGCGTTTTCATATCTATCAAAAGGAATGTGATACCTTCCTGACGCCGCGCAAATGTGCCCGTGCGAACGAGTGCAAACATGTGGGTTGAGATGTGGGCACCGGTTGTCCAAAGTTTTCGGCCGTTCACAATATAGGTTGTACTGCTGCGCTTTGCGCGGGTTGTCAGCGCCGCAAGGTCAGAACCTGCGCCCGATTCGGAAAACCCCTGGCACCACAAATGATCCCCGCGCAGAATTGGCGCCAGATAGTGATCTTTCTGTTCTGCTGTGCCCATGGCCATGATCAGCGGGCCAATGCTGCGCAAGCCGGTGGCAAACAATATGGGCGCATCCGCCTTTGCACATTCACGATCAAAGAAAAGCCGTTGTGCGATGGTCCAGCCAGTGCCGCCAAATTCCGGCGGCCACGCGGGCGCTATCCATCCCTGCTTGAAAAGCCTTTCGTGCCAGATACGGCACGCCGCAATATCGGAATGAACGCCGGTCGTCTGCCGTCCTGCTTCGCGCAAATCAGGCGTAAGTTTAGCGTCGAGGAAATCATGCACGGCGCTCGCGAAATCATCATCCACATCACCGGGCATGATATTTTTCCCGGAAGAACCGGATGTTGCTGACCACCATCGCCGCAAAGGTCAAAACCCAAACAGCGGCAGCGATCCAGACAAAATGGCGTCCCAAATGTTGCAGAAACGGGAACTCGGTTGCCAGCGAAAAGCGGAACGTCGATACCGAATACATGCCCAGCGGAAAGACCAGGCTCCACAGCGCCGGTGTATAATCCAGCGGAACCTTGGCGACGATATGCTTCCATAGCCCGATGAAAATCAGCAGCGGTATCCACCATGTGCCCCACGCCCAGATCATCATCGTGACGCCATCTATAAAGGGCTTTGTATCTGCCAGAAATGGTACACGCACATTGGTCAATAACAGGCTGGTTCCGGCATTTGCGCTGATCGCGGCGGCGCCCATCACAACCCACAGAAGCGGCGAAAGATCTTCGGGCGCAAAGCGGAAAAAGAATATGCGATAGGAAAACAGGGTGACGAAAATCGCATATAGCGCCAGACCGATGCCCCACAACATATGCGCCAGCACGATCAACCCTATGTCATAGCCGGGCAAATGTGCGGCAACGCGAAGACCCAGCAGAACAAGCGATTGCGTGCCGACAATCGCAATCAACCAGCCGCCATGAACGACATTCGCGTTCTGTGCGTTATCGAGAAATGTCAGAACGGCAAAACTGAAATAGAGAAGCAAAAGCCATAGCGTGAAGGCGAACAACCAGATCGCGATGGCCGCATCCGCATAGCCGCGAAGATCAAGTTGAAGGCCGAACACGCCGGATGCTGCAACAATGGTGAAAAAGGAGAACACCAGCTTCGGGTTCACCATATCTGCCCAAAATGCACGTGTGTGGCGTAGCAGGCGCGCAACGTAGAGCAATAGCAAAACCGGATAGGCAACCAGATTTATGACAAAAAGAATTTGCGATAGCGCAAACCAGCTCAAGAAAAAGAACGCATTGGAAATGATGCCGGTCGCCATCACCATGGCCAGATAGCCGGGATAAAAATTGCGAAGAGCCTGATCTGCTACGTCAAGCAGATGGGGTACGCGGGGGGCGGAAATATTTTGAAAATATTTGGGCAAATTCTATGTGCCGATTGTCTGCACTGCTGTGGAGCACGCTATCCTAACGCATGCTTTGACCAGGATCAGCATTTTCTGCGGCATGTTGTCCGGCTTTTTGCTGCGTTCTGACGGCTGATTGTTCTGGGCGGCGCAAAAGCGTAGGCTTTGCCTATGGGATAATGGGCTTGAAGCTAAGGCGAACGTCAATGGCTCAACCAATGATAAACAGCGGTTTGCAATCGCGCGACGGGCACACAGATTGCCAAACCTGCCCGGCGCGGCACACCAGCTATTGCAGCGTCGTTCCCTCACAAGATCTGGATGCCTTGGGGCATTTGCGCCGGTCCATCCGCTTTGAACGCAAGCAAAGCATTGTTTGCGCGCGCGATCCGGCACTGTCCTTTTTTAATGTCGTTTCCGGCACGGTGAAATTGATTCGCACGGCACCGGATGGGCGTGCCCAGATCGTGGGGTTTCGCAGCCAGGGCGAGTTTTTTGCGACACGGTCGTCCGCAAGCTGTGCCATCACGGCGGAAGCGGTAACCGCTGTTGAATTGTGTGTGTTATCACGCAGCAGCTTCAAACAGGTTTCCGCACAATGGCCACAAGCGGTTGAACGGCTCTTTGAACTGAGCTGCGCGCAACTTGAAGCCAGCGAAGACCAGATGTTTCTGCTGGGGCGCAAAACCGCGCGCGAGAAAGTGGTGAGCTTCCTGCTAGCTTATGCCAATCGTACGGGGGCGGATGAAACCGGCTCGCTGCGCTGTGTCAATCTTCCCATGACGCGCGCCGATATTGCGGATTTCCTGGGTCTGACCACTGAAACGGTGTCGCGCGTATTCTCCAGTCTGGCGCGGGAAAAGCTGATTTCCGTGGGTGTTTCGCGCTCGGTCCATTTTCATAATGTGCCCGAACTATCGCGCATGACTGGCACATAGATTAGGCGCGCCGGGCCCCAAAAAAAGTCCCGGCCAAGTGTGGCCGGGAAGAAAGTCAGGCTCAAACAGGGGAGATTGAGCCCGGCCATTAGCTACCTGCCGCAAAGCGCGCGTATTGATCTGGATCACCGTGCGACAATATGAACGCCGGGATGCCGTAATTGCCTGTTCTTGCTCATGCATCGCCCCGCAAGGGTGAGCTGCGCACGGGCGATTGATCATGTGTGGTGCTGGCGGGCTGGGGATGATCGGCACCTTTCACAAAGCTGGCCAGATTGCGCAGCGATGCGACGCGGATGCTTGATCCGCTGGTTGTGACGCCCAAATCGCCAAGCCGTTTGAACGACCGCGACAGGGTTGCCGGTGTCATGCCCAAATGCGCCGCGAGCTGCCGTTTGGAGCCGGGCAGGTGAAAGCTCGGCGCCGCTGGCCCCACATGTTCTAGAAGATATTGTGCAAGGCGCATATCCGCATCGCCGATCTTCAGCTTTTTCATCTGATTAAGAAGCTGGCGCCATTGCAAAGCCAGCGCCCGCGCCACACGCGTAGCCAGTTCGGCGTTTTCAGCGACCAGTTCGCGAAAGGATGCCGCCGGTATCAATAGCGCCAGCACATCGCTCGTTGCTATGCCGGATGCCATATAGGGCTGGTCGAGAAGCGCCGTGGGCATGAGTACCAACTCGCCACAATCGACAAAATCGATGATGCTATCGGCGCCGCCATCGCTCGTGACCAGCGCCAGCGTGCCCGATACGAGGCCATAGACATAATGGCAGCGCTCATTTTCGCCAAAAAGCACAGAGCCTTGGCTGATTCTCTGTAACCCGGAGATTTCCACGAGTTGCGCCTGCAAGGGCTTGGGCAATCCCGCAAAAATTGGAAGCCGGGCTATGGCTTCGCTTTTGTCTGTCGTCATGCGCGCAATTCGCCATGCTTTGCCTGAATTGAACTGTGAAACGTAACCGCAGAAAAAAAGCTATTCCTTGATCTGCATCAACGAATGGCTTGCCAGCAATCAATAGGTTTGTGCCGAACGCTAAACGGGATACGGAGCCGAAATGGCGCAGGCAACAGGGGAAGGGCAGCAGGGATCTTCCCAGATTCCGGACGTTTCTGTGCCTGGGCGTGTCTGGGCGCTCAGTCTGGCAACGGCTGCTTTCACCATCTGCTTTGCGGTCTGGACCTTGCTGGCCATTGTCGGGGTCAAGATCAAACAGGAATTGGGGCTGGATGATGCGCAATTCGGCCTTCTGGTGGCAACGCCGGTTCTGACCGGCGCGCTCAGCCGCATTTTTCTGGGCCTTTTGAGTGACAGCTTTGGCGGGCGGCGCGTTTTTGCGGTTTTGATGTTGCTCACCGCGGGCGCCGTTTATCTGGTTTCGATTGAGACGCGGTATTACGGATTTTTGCTGGCGGCCCTTGGCTTGGGATTCGCCGGTGGGTCATTCGCGGTTGGCGTCTCTTATGTCGCGCCGTGGTTCAGCCATGCGCGGCAGGGTACGGCGCTTGGCATATTCGGGGCCGGCACAATCGGCACCGCGTTCACGACTTTCGGTGCGCCCTTGATGATCGCGGCGCTCGGCTGGCGTGAAACCGTACAAATCTACGCACTTGTTCTTGGGGTCACGGCATTCGCGTTTTATCTTCTGACAAAAGAAGACCCGGCCAGCGCGGCGCGTAGTGCCGGAACGCTGAAACCACGCAGCCTTGCTGATCAGCTTTCGCCATTGGCGCGGCTACAAGTGTGGCGTTTCTCGCTGTACTATTTCTTCGTGTTCGGTGCGTTTGTCGCGTTGGCCAACTGGCTGCCGCGTTATTACATGGGCATGTATCATGTATCGCTGACAGAGGCGGGCATGCTGACCACGGCTTATGCGTTACCGGCTGCGGGCTTTCGGATTTTGGGCGGCTGGATTTCTGATCGTATCGGCGCCCGCGCGGTCATGTATCTGACATTCATCGTGTCCTGCATTGTCTGTTTTATCCTGTCGTATCCGCCGACGAAATATGTGGTGCACGGCATCAAGGAGCCCATCGCGTTCTCATTCGCCATCGGCCTTGCGCCCTTTGTGGTGCTGACGATTATTCTTGGCTTCTTCATGGCGATAGGCATGGCCGCCGTTTACAAGCACATCCCGGTTTATTACCCAAATCATGTCGGTGCCGTGGGCGGTCTGGTTGGTGCAATTGGCGGGCTTGGTGGTTTTGTACTGCCCATCGCATTTGGCGTCATGAATGATCGCATCGGTGTGTGGACAAGCTGTTTCATGCTGCTGTTCGGGTTGGTTTCGCTCGCCCTGATGTGGATGCATGGCGCCATCCGCCTGATGGAACGACAGAAGATCGGCGCGCTGAAAACGCTGCCGCAATTGCCGGAAATGGCTGAATTTTACAAATCAAACGGGGCACCACGCACGCCCGCAATGGCACGCTAGGAAAAGACCATGAGCCACTTTCTCGACCGCTTGACGTTCTTCAAAAAATACGACGGCACATTTTCCGATGGCCACGGCGTCACGACCAACGAAGACCGCCAATGGGAGAACACCTATCGCCAGCGCTGGTCGCATGACAAAATTGTGCGTTCCACACATGGTGTAAACTGCACCGGCTCTTGCAGTTGGAAGATCTACGTCAAGGGTGGCATTGTCACATGGGAAACGCAGCAGACCGATTATCCGCGCACGCGCGCCGAATTGCCCAACCATGAACCGCGCGGCTGTTCGCGCGGGGCCAGCTATTCCTGGTATCTCTACAGCGGCAACCGCCTGAAATATCCCATGGTGCGCGGCGCGCTGATCCGTCTGTGGCGCGAAGCGCGCAAAACACTAAGCCCGGTGGACGCGTGGAAATCGATTGTCGAAGATGTAGACAAGCGCAAATCCTATACGTCGCGCCGCGGACTTGGCGGTTTTGTCCGGCTTGGCTGGGACGAAGCCAATGAAATCATCGCCGCGTCCAATGTCTATACGATCAAAAAATATGGCCCCGATCGGGTGGCCGGTTTCTCGCCCATTCCCGCCATGTCGATGGTGTCTTATGCATCCGGCACCCGTTATCTTTCGCTGATCGGCGGGGTGTGCCTCAGCTTTTATGATTGGTATTGCGATCTGCCGCCGTCATCGCCGCAAACATGGGGCGAACAAACCGACGTTCCCGAAAGCGCGGATTGGTACAATGCCGGGTTCCTGCTTTTGTGGGGCTCCAATGTTCCGCAAACGCGCACACCGGACGCGCATTTTTATACCGAAGCGCGTTATCGCGGCGCCAGAAGTGTTGTCATCACGCCCGATTACAGCGAGGCATCGAAATTCGCCGATCTGTGGCTGCATCCCAAACAGGGCACGGATTCCGCGCTGGCCATGGCGTTCGGTCATGTCATCCTGAAAGAATTTCACGTTGACAAGCAAACGCCTTACTTCACCGATTATTGCCGAAAATACAGCGATATGCCGTTTCTGGTGCGGCTGGTTGAACGTGATGGGCGCATGGTTCCCGACCGGCTGCTGCGCGCCAGCGATTTTGATGCTGGCCTTGGCCAAAGCAACAACCCGGAATGGAAAACGGTCGCCTTCGATGAAGCCTCTGACCGCGTCGTCGTGCCGAACGGGTCCATCGGCTTTCGCTGGGGCGAAAAGGGCAAATGGAATCTGGAAAACAAGGCCGGTGACGGCGAAGCGAGTTTATCGCTCAGCACGCTGGACAAACGCGACGATGTGAAAGCAGTGGCCTTTCCGTATTTTGGCGGGCGTCATCATGATTATTTTACTGGCACCGACCATGACGAGATACTGATGCGCAATGTGCCGGTGCGCCGTGTTGCACTGGCCGATGGTGAGGCGCTTGTCACCACCGTGTTTGATCTGATGTGCGCCAATTATGGCGTGGATCGCGGTTTGGGCGGCGAAAACGTGGCCGCCAGCTTTGCCGATGATGTGCCCTATACGCCGGCGTGGCAGGAACGCATTACCGGCGTAAAGCCCGAAGCGGTGATTTCGGTTGCGCGTGCCTTTGCCAGCAATGCCGAAAAGACCAAGGGCAGATCCATGGTCATTCTGGGCGCGGGTATCAATCATTGGTACCACATGGATATGACCTATCGCGGCATTATCAACATGCTGGTGATGTGCGGTTGCGTCGGCCAAGAGGGCGGCGGCTGGTCTCATTATGTCGGCCAGGAAAAATTACGCCCGCAAACCGGGTGGACGCCGCTGGCCTTTGCGCTGGATTGGGCGCGCCCGCCGCGTCACATGAACGCGACATCCTATTGGTATGCCCATTCCAACCAATGGCGCTACGAAACGCTGGGCGTTGATGACATACTTTCTCCGCTTGCCGACAAAAAGGAATGGAATGGCAGCCTGATTGATTTCAATGTGCGCGCAGAACGCATGGGCTGGTTGCCAACGTCGCCGCAGTTCCAGGCCAACCCGTTGGATGTTGCGCGCGCGGCGGCGGATTCCGGCAAGGACGCAGGTGATTATGTCAGTGACGAGCTTGCCTCTGGCAATCTCAAAATGGCCTGTGTGGACCCCGACCACCCCGACAATTGGCCGCGCAATTTGTTTGTCTGGCGCTCAAATATTTTGGGTTCCAGCGGCAAGGGCCACGAATATTTCCTGAAACATTTGCTGGGCACGACGCATGGCGTGCAGGGCAAAGATTTGGGCGCAATGGGCCAGCAGAAGCCATCCGAAGTAAAATGGCATGATGAAGCGCCGGAAGGAAAACTGGATCTGGTGGTGACACTCGATTTTCGCATGTCCACCACATGCGTTTATTCCGACATCGTTCTGCCGACCGCCACCTGGTATGAAAAAAACGATCTCAACACCTCGGACATGCATCCGTTCATCCATCCGCTGAGTGCGGCGGTTGATCCAGTGTGGGAAAGCCGCAGCGATTGGGACATCTATCGCGAGCTGGCCAGAAAATTCTCTGAAATCGCACCCGGAACATTGGGCGTGGAAAAAGATTTGGTGATCACGCCAATGCAGCATGATTCACCGGGCGAGTTGGCGCAGCCGCTGGATATCAAGGATTGGGCGCGCGACGGTTCCAAACCCATTCCCGGGAAAACGATGTCATCCGTCGCGATTATCGAACGCGATTACCCCAATATTTATAAGCGCTATACGTCGGTTGGTCCGTTGCTGTCGTCCATCGGTAATGGCGGCAAGGGCATTGCGTGGAAGACAGAAGAAGAAGTTGAGCTTCTGGGGCAACTCAACGGCATCGTTACCGAAGATGGCACTACCAAAGGTCTGCCGCGTATCCAGACCGATATTGATGCGACCGAGTATATTTTGTCATTGGCGCCCGAAACCAATGGCGAAGTCGCGGTGAAAGCGTGGAAGGCGCTGGGCGAATTTACCGGACGCGATCACGTGCATCTTGCCGCGGGCAAAGAAGACGAAAAGATTCGCTTTCGCGATATTCAGGCGCAGCCGCGCAAGATCATCTCATCGCCAACATGGTCCGGCATTGAATCCGAAAAAGTTTGTTACAATGCCGGTTACACAAACGTCCACGAATTGATTCCGTGGCGCACGCTCACTGGCCGCCAGCAGCTATTTCAAGATCATCCATGGATGACAGCGTTTGGCGAACAGCTTGCTGTCTATCGCCCGCCGATTGATACCAAAACCATCAAGCCGGTGATCGATTCCAAGGACAATGGCAACAAGCAGGTGGTACTGAATTTCATCACGCCACATCAAAAATGGGGCATTCATTCCACCTACACCGATAATTTGTTGATGCTGACCCTGTCGCGTGGTGGGCCGATTGTCTGGATCAGTGAAATTGATGCTGCAAAAATTGGCATCGAAGACAATGACTGGATCGAGGCCTACAACACAAACGGTGCTTTGGTGGCACGCGCGGTTGTTTCGCAACGTGTGCCCGAAGGTATGGTGCTGATGTACCATGCACAGGAAAAAATTATAAACATACCCGGTTCTGAAATCACGGGGCATCGCGGCGGCATTCACAATTCGGTCACGCGCACAGTATTGAAACCGACGCATATGATCGGCGGCTACGCGCATCTAAGTTATGGCTTCAATTACTACGGCACGGTTGGTTCCAACCGCGACGAATTCGTCATAGTGCGCAAACAGGCCAAAATTGATTGGCTCGATGATGAGAAACCAACGCGTAAAGCGGAGACAGTGTGATGAAAGTTCGTGCACAAATTGCGATGGTTCTCAACCTCGACAAATGTATCGGGTGTCATACCTGTTCGGTGACATGCAAGAACGTATGGACCTCGCGCGAAGGCGTTGAATACGCATGGTTCAACAATGTCGAAACCAAACCAGGCGTTGGCTACCCAAAGGAATGGGAAAACCAGAAACGCTGGAACGGCGGCTGGCTGGTCAAAAAGAATGGCAAATTGCAGCCGCGCATGGGATCGAAATGGCGCATTCTGGCGAACATTTTTGCCAATCCCGACCTGCCGGAAATCGACGATTACTACGAACCCTTCACTTTCGATTACGAACATCTGCAAAAGGCGCCGGATATGAAATATATGCCGACGGCGCGGCCGCGTTCGCTGGTTACGGGCGAGCGGATGGAAAAGATCGAGTGGGGTCCGAACTGGGAAGAAATTCTGGGCGGCGAATTTTCCAAACGCTCCAAAGATGTGAATTTTGAAGGCGTGCAGAAGGAAATCTACGGCCAGTTTGAAAACACCTTCATGATGTATCTGCCGCGGCTGTGTGAGCATTGCCTCAATCCGGCCTGTGTGGCTGTTTGCCCATCCGGTGCGATCTACAAGCGCGAAGAAGACGGCATTGTTCTGATCGATCAGGACAAATGCCGTGGCTGGCGCATGTGCGTGTCGGGCTGTCCTTACAAGAAGGTTTATTACAATTGGCAATCGGGCAAATCCGAAAAATGCATCATGTGCTATCCGCGGCTGGAGGTGGGCCAGCCGACCGTGTGTTCGGAAACATGCGTCGGGCGCATCCGCTATCTGGGTGTGGTGCTTTATGATGCCGACCGCATTGCCGAAGCCGCAGCCACACCGAATGAAGAAGACCTTTATGAAGCACAGCTTTCGGTATTCCTCGATCCGTTTGATCCGGCGGTGCAGGCACAGGCCGCGGCTGACGGCATTAGCCATGCGTGGCTAGAGGCGGCGAAAAAATCGCCAGTGTGGAAAATGGCGATGGATTGGCGCGTCGCCTTTCCGCTGCACCCCGAGTACCGCACTATGCCGATGGTGTGGTATGTGCCGCCGCTGTCGCCCATTCAATCGGCTGCGGAAAACGGACATATCGATCTGGAAGATGATATTCCCGACGTTCGCTCTTTGCGCATCCCCGTAAAATATCTGGCCAACATGCTGACGGCTGGAAAAGAAGAACCAATGGTGACGGCCCTCGAACGCATGATGGCGATGCGCGCCTATATGCGCTCCAAAACGGTGGATGGCGTCATCAACGAAGGCATTGCCGAACGCGTCGGCCTGTCGCCCGCACAGATCGAAGATATGTATCGCTTCATGGCCATTGCCAATTATGAAGACCGCTTTGTTATCCCGACGGTCCACCGCGAAAACAATGAAGACGCGTTTGATCTGCGCGGCAGTTGCGGGTTCACCTTTGGCAATGGCTGTTCCGACGGCAACAGCGAGACAAACATCTTCAACGTGCCCAAGAAACACAAAATCCCAGAACCGGCGGGGCAGTAAGATGATCGCGACATATAGAGTGTTAAGCGCGGCGCTGTCCTATCCAAGCGAGACGCTGCAAAGCGCAGCCGGTGAAATGGCGGACGCGCTAAAGGCTGATCGCTTGCTGCCGCCCGCGCACATTGCGGCGGTTAGCGCCCTGATCGGCGACATCGCCAAGACGGATTTGCTGGACGCGCAAAGCCAGTATGTCGAACTGTTCGACCGCACGAAATCGCTTTCGCTGCATCTGTTTGAACATGTGCATGGCGAATCGCGCGACCGTGGGCAGGCGATGGTTTCGCTTCTGGCGCGATATCAGGAAGCGGGCCTGGATGTCGTGGGCGCCGAATTGCCCGATTTCATTCCGCTGTTTCTGGAATTCCTCTCCATCCTGCCCGCCAATGATGCGCGCGCGATGCTGGCCGAACCGGCCCACATTCTTGCGGCACTGGCCGAACGGCTGCGTGCACGCAAAAGCCATTATGCCACGCTTTTTGAAGCGCTGGTCGCCTTGTCGCAAGTCAAGCCGGACGCCGAAACGCTGGCGCTTTTGCGCGAAGAAAAAATCGAAGACCCCAGCGATCTCGTCGCGCTGGATGCTGCTTGGGAAGAAACCGAGGTCCGGTTTGGGCCGGGTGATGCCGCCACGGATAATTGTCCGCGCGTCAGCGACATGCTGAAGAAAATGGATGCACCTGTAGAAAAATCTGCGTCTCACACATTGCCGGGACTACCATCATGAGCCAGTGGATCAATACCGCACTCTTTGGAATTTACCCTTACATCTGTTTGTCGGTGTTCTTGATCGGCAGCGTGATCCGCTTTGACCGCGAACAATATACCTGGCGCAGTCAATCGAGTCAGTTGCTGCGCCGCCGCCAACTCGTATGGGGCAGCATTCTGTTTCATGTCGGCATCTTGGTTATCCTTGCCGGTCATACGGTCGGGCTTTTAACGCCGGTCGTTGTGTTTGAATGGCTGGGCATATCCCACACGGCCAAGCAATTGCTGGCTATCGTGGTTGGCGGTGTTGCGGGAATCATGTGTTTGATCGGCCTGCTGATGCTTTTGCATCGCCGGCTTTCCGATCCGCGCATTTTGCGCACGTCTTCATTTGCCGACATTAGCGTTCTTGTGATCCTGCTGGTTCAACTCTTGCTGGGCTTGGGCACGATCTTTGTATCGCTCAATCATCTTGATGGCGGTGAAATGGTTCTGCTGATGAGCTGGGCCCAGCACATCGTCACCTTGCGCCCGGGTGCCGCTGCATTCGTGATGCACACCGCGCTCATTTTCAAAATCCATATCGTGCTTGGGATGACAATTTTCCTGATCTTCCCGTTCACGCGATTGGTACACATCTGGAGCGCACCCATCTGGTATGTCGGCCGCCGCGGTTATCAGATTGTGCGAACCAAACGGTTGAGAAAGGTTTGAACCATGGCACCGCGTCCACAGATCAAACTCAATGGTGTTGTGTTGCCGCCGCATATGATTGCGGCAGAGGCACAGCATCACCCCGCCAAATCGCCCGCCGCTGCGTTTCAGATTGCGGCACGCGCGCTGATCGTGCGCACTTTGCTTTTGGAAGAAGCCAAGCGCCGCGGCATCGTTGCCGATCCCGAAATGATTTCGCCGGGCAAGCGGGAAACCGATGATGAGGCCGTTATCCGCATGCTGACGGAAAGCGCGGTTGTTGCGCGCGAGCCGGATGAAGCAGACTGCATTGCCTTTTACGAGGCTGATCCGTCGCGGTTTAAAAGCCCTGATTTGTTTGAGGCATCGCACATCCTGTTTGCCGCGCATCCACATGATGTGGATGCCTATAACGCTGCAATTGCGCGCGCAGAAGCGCTGATTGCGGAGCTTCAGCAAAAGCCGAGCCGGTTTGAGGCTTTGGCGCGTGAGCAATCAGAATGTGACTCGCGGGCCAATGGCGGGCGTCTGGGCCAAATCGTCAAGGGCGATACCGTGCGCGAATTTGAATCTGCGCTTGAGAATCTGGAGGAAGGGCAAATTTCTCCGGAACCGGTGAAGTCGCGCTTTGGTGTGCATATCCTGAAACTGGATGCGCGCGCGTGCGGCCAACCACTTCCTTACGATTATGTGCGCGAGCGGATTGCGCTGTTTCTGGCCGAAAAGACATGGCGCAAGGACGTGGCGCGCTTTGTAAAATCGCTGGTTGCCAATGCTGAGATTGAAGGGATTGAGATGCCCAATGCCGATAATCGTGACGCGGTAGCGGCATGAGCACGCTTGGCGAAATTCTTTCCGATCTGAATGACCGCGAAATCGTTTTTTCGCTGCTAGCGGAAGGCGGCGATATCGCGGCCATCGCCGGTGTCAATGAAGCGGCCAATGCATCGGGCCGTGATCCGTGTGATCTGGCGATGGACGCGGTGGAGGCCTTTACACTGAAAGCGGATGATGAAGCCTGGGTCAAACTGATTGGCCGGATTCAGAATGCGGATTCGCCGGGCGGTGCCTGTTTGTCGGAGATCATCACATGGTCACTCGCGCGCTAGATCAGACAATGTTGGGCGTTGTGCTGGCAGGCGGGCGCAGCGCGCGCTTTGGCGCGGACAAGGCGGCGGCCATGCTTGGTGGGCAAAAGCTTTTGACACATGTTTGCGATCGCGCAGCGCGGCAGGTCGATACATTGCTGGTCAATCACAATGGTGACGTCAGCACATACCGGCGTAACGGCTATGAAACGCTGGCCGACGAACATCCGGATCAGGGGCCGCTTGCCGGTGTGTTGGCCGGATTGGCGTATGCCAGTGCGTGCGGCCATGCCTATGTTGCGATATTTGCATGCGATATGCCCTTTGTTCCGCATGATTGTGTTACGCGGCTTCGTGCCGGGCTGGATGCAACAGATGCCGATTATGCTATCGCATGGCATGGTGGGCGCGAACATCGTGCGGCGGCGCTGTGGCGGATGCGTTGTCTGACGCCGCTTTCCAACGCGTTTGCGGGCGGGCTGCGCAGCCTTCACGGCGTTTCCAATGTGTTGAACAAAACGGTGGTGGAATTCCCGTTTTGCGGTAATGCGCCGGATGGGAATGCGTTTTTCAATATCAACACATTTGACGACCTTGCGCGTGCGCAGCAATGGCTGAATTTTGCCCCCGCGCATAAAGATTTGCGCGCACAGGATCTGGCGGAAGTCTGATGATCGGTGCCCCCTTGCGCAAAGTGTTTGGCATTACCGGCTGGAAAAACAGCGGCAAGACCTCTTTGATGGAGGCGCTGGTCAGCGAATTAACCGTGCGCGGCTATCGCATCTCGACTGTCAAACATGCGCATCATGCCTTTGATATTGATGTGCCGGGCAAGGATAGTTACCGCCATCGCGAAGCGGGCGCACAAGAAGTGATCGTCGCATCGGGGCAAAGATGGGCATTGATGCATGAATTGCGCGGCGCGGCGCAGCCCGCTTTAAGCGAGCTGATTACCCATTTGGCGGATTGCGATCTGGTTCTGGTGGAAGGGTTTAAAGGTGATACCCATCCCAAGATAGAAGTCGTCCGTGAATTGGGACCGGATGGCCGTATCGCCGATACCGACCCGACTGTGTGCGCAATCGCGTCGCCGGATAAAGCATTGGCGGGCACACACAGGCATTTGGCGCTCGACGATATTCCTGCGATGGCCGATTATATTTGCGCATATTGCAATATCGCGTGCTTTCAATGCGCGAATTGCTGAGCCGCTTGCTGAAACCAGATGGTACGCGCGGCGCGGCGGCCTTTTTCCTCTCAAATCACGCCTGATGGGTTGAGGACAACTTTGCCCCACTGGTACGAAGAACCCTTTTTGCATTCTCATTATTGACTAATAATGGCGATTAGTGATCTTATTTGATTGATTTGGGAATGCTGTACGCTCGCGATCCTATGGGGCCCTAGCGAGACAGGCACCGGGAAGGAAGCTTGCGTGACAGGAAAGCCGCTCAGCGTCTCGATTAAAGCCGGTTGGGCTATCGGTGAACTGGCGATTGCGGTCTATGTCGGCCTGAACATGGCGTTCATGCTCTATTACTGCACGGACGCGCTCAAAATTCCGCCGGCCATCGCGGGTGTCGCGCTTCTTGTGCCGCGCATGCTCGATGCGTTTTCCGATCCCATCATGGGTGTCATATCGGATCGCACCGTTTCACGGTTTGGCCGCAGGCGTTTTTATCTTGCGATCGGGGCGCCATTTCTGGGCCTCACCTTTGCGATGGTCTTTTTTGTGCCCGTCGATGTGGCGTTGCAACCCAAAGTCCTGTTGCTGATGACGGCCTTCCTGCTTTCCAACGCGGCAATCACGGTTTACGGCGTGCCCTATGCGGCCATGGCCGCAGAGATGACAGCCGACTATGCCGAACGCACAACCCTGACCGGGTATAAAATGATGGCGGCGCGCACCGGTATCATTCTGTCGGGTTTTGTTGGTCCGTTGATTTTCCGCTCGGTCAGCGATCTGGCCGATGGCTTTCGTATTCTTGGCGCCAGCGTGGGCATATTTATTGTGATCACCGGGTTGTGGGCGTTTTTTGCGACGGGATCGGCTCCGCAAGTTACGCGCCCGATACACAAATTCAATTTCCATGCAGAGGTTTCTGCCGTCCTGAACAACGCACCGTTCCGCATTCTGTGGCTGGTCTTTTTGATGCAGAATATAGCGATTGGCGCGGCCTCGACAGCGCTGATCTATTTCCTTGTCTATGCGATGTATTTTGACCCGCGCGAAGCATCCGTATTTTTTGGTTCGAACGCGGTCGCCGCTGCGCTTGCGACGCCGATTTGGGTTTATATCGCGCGCCGTATGGGAAAACGAAATGCCTATCGCGCTGGTCTGCTGCTCGCGGGCCTTGTTGCGCTGTCCTTGATGTTCGTGACCCCATCGCTGGCATCGCTGTTACTGGGCATTGTTATTCTGGCTGGCTTGATTGATGGCGGCAATCAATTGCTGCCCAATGCGATGGTGCCCGACAGCGTGGAAGTTGATGAAGCGGCAACAGGGGAACGCCGGGAAGGCGCCATCTTCGGTGCGTGGAGTTTTTGCATGAAGCTCGGCATGACGGTTGGCGCGTTTGCCGTGAGCCTGGGCCTATCCGCATTCGGTTTTGTCGGCGGTGTGGCAGCGGCGGACCAATCGTCCACCGCAATTTTGGGCATACGGATTATGTATGCTGGCTTTCCCGCACTCCTTTGGTTTGCCAGCCTGATCCTGTTGTCGCGCTATAATTTAACCGAAGAAAAATTCGAGGCTTTCAAGGCGCAGGCTTTTGCCAAACGCGAAGCAAATGATTTGCGTGCTGAGTCCGTTCTGGAAGCTGAAGGCAGGGCACTTCCCTGATGTCCATCATTGCTGTTTTTGATGCGGGCAAGAGCCGGTTGAAATTCAGCGTGATGGCTGAAGATGGGACATGTGTGTTCACCGATTCCACACCCAGCCGTGACGCGTCCAGTGCACCCGGCGTGATCGACGTTGAGCGGGCAGAGAATTTTCTCGTCAGCGCGCTTTGCACCGCCGGTTCGCGCTTTGCGATCACGCATTTTGTGCCGGTTGGGCATGGCGCCGCCGCCGCGTGGTTGAACGCAGGCGCATTGGCCGCGCCGGTCATGGATTATGAAACGCCAATTCCGCTCGCGATCAGCGATGCTTACGAAGCCCAGCGGCCGGATTTCAGCGAAAGCTTTTCGCCGTCGCTGCCTTTGGGGTTGAATCTGGGACGTCAATTGGCGTGGGCGCAAACAAAAGATGCTAGCCTTGCTGCGCCGCCCGCCACATTGGTGACATGGTCGCAATATTGGGCATGGGCATTGAGCGGTGTTGCAGCATCGGAGATATCTTCGTTGGGTTGCCATACTGATTTGTGGGCACCGGGCGCGGCGGCGTGGTCAGGCATGGCGCAATCGCGTGGCTGGCATGAACGCTTTGCCAAAGTGACACGGGCCGATGCTGTTCTGGGCACTGCACAAGGCGCGCTGGCACGTGATGCGGGCCTCAATAGCGATTGCCAGATTGTTTGCGGCGCGCATGATTCCAACGCAGCGCTCTATGCAATTCAATCAGCGGGCTTGTTGAGCAGTGATATCTGTCTGATGTCCACCGGCACATGGACGGTAACAATGGCGCCGGGCGCGGCACTGGATGCGCTCAATCCGCGGCGTGATTGCCTTGCCAATGTTTCGGTATCCAGCGTGCCCGTTCCCACATGCCGGTTTATGGGCGGCGTGGAATATACGCGCATCGCGGGCACAACAGACATTATGCCCGATGCGGATACGTGTGCCGAACGCGTGAGATGCGGGTCTATGGCGTTACCCTGTTTTGCCAATGCGGGCGGACCATTTTCATCGCAGCACGGCGAAATTATCGGCCCGCCACCCGGCAGCGCCAAAGAATCTGCGGCCCTTGCCGCATTATATTTTGCGCTCGTCGCGGCGTATGAAATCGCCTTGCTCGGCAGCCGCAAAACATTGGTTATCGAAGGGGCGATGACGCACAACCCGGTCATTCCCGGCCTGATCGCCGCGCTGACGGGGGCCGCGGTATATATATGCGCAGGCGAGGCCGTCAGCATCGGTGCGGCAAGGCTGGCAATGGCGTTCGATACGTCTGCCGCGCTGGCATTAACGCCGGTTGCGCCGCTGACCATTCCGGGGCTGGATGCCTATGCTGACAAATGGCGCGCCGCGATTACCGCGCGTGATGCAGCAGCTTTTGAAACAATTAACCGCAGACAGGACAAACGCTCATGAATACGTACACCTGCAAAACATCCGCACCCGTTCGCGCCTTGCTTGTTGCGATGGTCATGTTTGGTGGCGTCCTGTGTGCGCCATCTGCGCAAGCGGGCCCACATGAATATATTCAGGCGGAAAACTTGCCTGTGTCGGGCCCCTATTCACAGGCGGTTCGCGCGAGCGATCAATTGTTCATCTCTGGCATTATTGCGTTTGATCCGGCGAAAAAGGCTCTGGCCCCACCGCAGATCGAAGCGCAAACCAAACAGGTTCTGAGCAATCTGGATGCTATATTGCATGCGGCGGGCATGACAAAATCTGATGTGGTGAAAACCACGGTGCTTCTCAAAAATCTTTCGGATATGCCGGTTATGAACCGCCTCTATGGCGCATATTTCACAAAGAACAGACCGGCGCGCACGACCGCCGCTGTGAATTGGGGCGAAAGCGGAATCTTGATCGAAATCGACGCGATTGCAATCTGCACGCAGCATTGCACGCCGCCAAAGAAATAGGCCGTCATTGATACAGCCTAGAAAATTATAAGAGGTGAGGGTGATGCAAAACCGGAATCATGATGGCCTTAAAGATACAGCGTTTACTCGCCGCGCGATGATGGCGGGGCTGGCGGCGGGCACCAGCATGTTGGCGTTTGGCGCATCGCCAGTGCGCGCGCAGGCGGGCAAAAGCATATTTGATGGTGCCGCCGGTGCCCCGGCGCTGGGCATGAATCTGACAGAGGAACAGCGGGCCGACGGTGTCGCGTTTTTAAAACGTTATCCATCGATCGATGTTCACGCCCATCCTGGCCGTTTTTTCCTGCGCGGTCTTCCGCAAGATGCGCCCGCCATACGCACCTTTGGCCAGCCATTCGAGAAACAGGCCATAGCCGATTTGAATGCGGGCAATGTCAGCGCCGCGCTGTTCGCGGCGGTGGCCGATATGCAGGTTCTGGAGGTTACCGCAAAAGGGATTCACGCGGCGCGCGCGTTCAAACCGGGTGAAGCCATCGCCGATTACGAACGCCAAATTGGTGATCTGCGTGCGCTGACGGCGCATGACGGGCTGGGCCATGCGAACGATGTAGCGGGCATATATGCGGCAAAGCGCAAACACAAAACCGCGGCCATCTATTCCGTCGAAGGCGGCGATTTCATCGAAGACAAGTTGGACCGGGTTCACCGTGCCTATACCGATGGCGTGCGCGCCATCACCATCGTTCATTACCGGGTCAACCAGATTGGCGACATTCAAACCGAGGCGCCGGTTCATAATGGCTTGACGGCGCTGGGCAAAACCATTGTGCGTGAAATGAACAAGACCGGCATCATTGTCGATCTGGCGCATGCGACCTTCGATGACACGAAAGATGCGCTCGAAGTGTCCGACAAGCCGGTGATGATCTCGCACACCAATCTGATGACGGCGGAGAACAAACATCCGCGCCTTATCACGGGTAAGCATGCGGACATCGTGGCCGATCATGGCAGCCTGATTGGCGCCGTACCGTCCGGCATTGGTCAGACGAGCTTTGGCGATTACATCGATTCCATTATGCGGCTGGTTGATCGTGTTGGCGTGAACCATGTCGCAATCGGCACTGACATGGATGCCAATTACAAGCCGGTGTTCACCAGCTATCGTGACTGGAGCCTTATTCCCGCCGCGTTGCTTGCCAAAGGTTTGCATGCGCAAGACATTGAAAAAATCATGGGCGGAAATTTCATCCGCATCTTTCGAGCTGCGCTGGACACAAAGCGCAAGACGGGGCCGGAAAGTGGGGTGCGATGATAGCAGCCAATGTTGGTGATTATCGCAAGCAGGCCAGACGCCGGTTACCGCGCTTTTTGTTCGATTATATCGATGGCGCAGCCTATGCCGAGCGCACGCTGCGCGACAACACAGACGATTTTGAACACATAGCGCTGCGCCAGCGTGTGCTGCGCGACGTTTCGCAAATTGATCTTTCCACGCAATTGTTTGGAACCAAGGCTTCGATGCCGCTGGCGCTGGCGCCGGTTGGGCTGTCCGGCCTGTTTGCGCGCCGCGGTGAGGTGCAGGCCAGCCGTGCGGCGCAAGCTGCTGGTGTTCCGTTTTGTTTGTCCACGGTTGGCGGCTGTTCGGTAGAGGAGGTTGGCCGCAATCTGACATCGCCCTTCTGGTTTCAGCTTTATATGATTAAGGACCGCGGCTTCATGCGCGAACTTCTGGCCCGCGCAAAGGCGCAAGGCTGCACCGCGCTGTTGTTCACGGTTGATCTGCCGGTGCCGGGTGCGCGTTACCGCGATGTCCGCTCCGGGCTGACGGGCAACAGCGCGGCGATGCGCCTTCAACGTGGGCTGCAAATTGTGTCCCGCCCGCGATGGGCATGGGATGTGGGTGTGCGCGGGCGGCCGCACGGTTTGGGTAATGTCGTCGAAAAAGTGCCGCCAGGTTCGGGCATTGGTGATTTCTGGAAATGGATCAGCGCGAATTTTGATCCTTCGGTCACGTGGAAGGATCTGGACTGGATCCGCCAAACATGGACCGGCCCGCTAATTATCAAAGGCATTCTGGATGTGGAGGATGCGCGCGCCGCCGCAAATCTTGGGGCCGACGGCATTGTCGTATCCAATCATGGCGGGCGCCAGCTTGATGGCGTGCTGTCGGGCATTCGCGCCTTGCCACCTATTGCCGATGCGGTTGGTGATTCCCTGACCGTAACAATGGATGGCGGGGTTCGCTCCGGGCTCGATATCGTGCGGGCTTTGGCGTTGGGCGCACGCGGGGTTCTGATCGGCCGTGCCTGGGCCTATGCGCTTGGCGCCGATGGCGAGCGCGGTATTGCGCGCATGCTCGAAATTTTGCGCCAGGAAATGCTGGTCGCGATGGCGCTGACCGGGCACACCAGGATTGCCGAGATTGATCGCTCTGCATTGGCCAGCGCTATGGGCTCTCGCGCCTACTGAAGATGATCGTATTTCTGCGACCATTTGATCGAATATGGACAAAAATGCTTGTTTGTGATTGTTTTGCGGTGTACTTACGGGTTTTACACAATTTGAGGCCGAGTAATGGACTCCGACATCACTGACCAGGATCAACGTGGCCGTTTTGACGTTCCGGTGGGCCGCTGGGATCCGGACATCGCCAAATCCCTCGATGAGCCGGGCCTGTTGCGCTATCGCTCGCGGGTTTTGGGCAGTGATCTGTCGATCACCAATTTTGGCGGGGGAAACACATCCGCCAAGATTGCGGCCACCGATCCGCTGACGGGTGAGGCGGTCAAAGTGTTGTGGGTGAAGGGCTCCGGCGGCGATATCGGTTCGATTGAACTGGATGGTTTCGCAACGCTCTATCTCGACAAGCTGCATCAGCTGGCACACCGGCTGGACGCGGCCAGCCAGGAAGATGAAATGGCCACCCTGCTGCCATTATGCATCTTTGGCGGCAATCCGCGCGCGCCCAGCATTGATACACCGCTGCATGCGCTTCTGCCTTATGCGCATGTCGATCACATGCATCCTGATTCCATTACCGCTTTGGCCTGTTCGGATCGCGGCGAAGCACTGGTGAAAGAATTGTTCGGTGATGCTGTCGGCTGGCTGGATTGGAAGCGGCCGGGTTATCAGCTCGCGATTCAATTGCGCGCGGCGATTGAAAAAACACCCAATTTGCGCGGCATTGTGCTGGGTGGTCACGGTTTGGTGTCGTGGGGCGAGAGCGCACAAGGCTGTTATGAAAACACGGTCGATTTGATTCGCGAGGCCGCAGAATTTCTCAACAAAAGACTGGATGAGGTGCGCCCGTTCGGCGAAGTCTTGGTCAAGCCGCGCGACCCCGATGATCGCAAAGCCATTGCCGCGCGCGCGATGCCCGTGTTGCGCGGGCTGCTGAGCGATACTCAGCGCAAAGCCGGGCATTTCATTGATACGCCCGGCATTCTGGAATTTGTTGGCGGCGCGCGTGTGCACGAACTTGCGGCATTGGGTACGTCCTGCCCGGATCATTTTTTGCGCACAAAGATCAAGGCGTTTGTGTTTGATGCCGATCTGATCGACGACCGCGAAAAACTTTTGGCCGGTATCAAGGATTACCGCAGCGATTACGCAGCCTATTACGAGCGCTGCAAACAGGCAGATAGCCCCGCCATGCGCGACCCCAATCCGGTGGTGAATCTGATCCCCGGCGTCGGCATGATTACCTTTGCACATGACAAAACGACCGCAAGGCTGGCGGCGGAATTTTTTCAGAACGCGATCAATGTGATGCGCGGTGCCTGTGCAACGGGCAATTATGTCGGCCTGCACGAAAAAGAAGCCTTTGGCGTTGAATATTGGTTGCTGGAAGAGGCAAAGCTGCGCCGTCTTCCGCCGCCCAAACCGCTGCGCGGCGGGATCGCCTATGTCAGTGGCGGGGCTGGCGGCATTGGCCGCGCGGTTGCGGGGCGGCTTTTGTCCGAGGGCGCCTGTGTTGCTATCGCCGATTATGACCGCAATGCGCTTGACGAAGCGCAAGCCGTGCTGGCCAAAGAACATGGCAAGGATCGCGTGTTCGCGGTGCATTGCGACGTGCGTTCACAAGATGCGGTAAAGGATTCGTTTGAAGAAACGATTTTGCGCTTTGGCGGCGTCGATATTGTCGTTGCCAATGCCGGTATCGCATCGTCGGCCGCCATCACCGAAACCACGTTGGAGATGTGGCGGAACAATTATAGTGTGCTGGTCGAGGGATATTTCCTTGTTGCAAAAAATGCGTTCAAACTTTTCAGAGAGCAAAAGCGCGGCGGCAACATTGTGTTTGTCGGAAGCAAAAATGCACTGGCCGCAACCGTGAATGCATCGGCCTATGCCTCGGCCAAGGCGGCAGAATTGCACCTTGCGCGGTGTCTTGCGCTGGAAGGGGCGCCGGATAATATCCGCGTCAATGTCGTGAACCCCGACGCCGTCATTCGCGGATCCAGTATCTGGAACAGCGCTTGGCGCGCGGAACGGGCCCATGCTTACGGTGTGGAAGAAAATGAGCTGGAAGAGGTGTACCGCAAGCGTTCGCTCCTGAAAGCCTCGGTTTTTCCCGAAGATGTAGCCGAAGCCATTTTGTTTCTGGCGTCAGACAAGGCCGCGAAATCGACTGGCAATGTGATTAATGTGGATGCCGGAAACGCGCAATCGTTCACGCGCTAACACGCTATACGAAACTGGGAGGGACACATGGCATTTACACGAATCTCCCCCGATTTGATCGGTGTTGAAAACGCATCGCGGCTTGATGCGCTACAGGAAGATTACGCGTATTTGGGCCGTGTGCTGGCGCGCCGCGGCATTAACATCGAGCATATAAAAGAGACGGTGAAAAACTTTGCCGTTGCGATTCCGTCCTGGGGTGTTGGCACGGGCGGAACGCGCTTTGCGCGCTTTCCCAATGCGGGCGAGCCGCGCTCGATCTGGGAAAAGCTTGAAGATTGTTCTGTGGTGCAGGATTTGGGCCGCGTCACGCCCGGCGTGTCGATTCATTTTCCCTGGGATTGGGCCGATGATTTCGCTGGGCTGCAACAGGCGGCGGCAGCGCTGGATTTGCATTTTGATGCGGTCAACTCCAACACATTTCAGGACCAGCCGGGACAGGCCAAATCGTACAAATATGGCAGCCTGACCCATGTGGACGCGGGCGTGCGCGAACAGGCGATTGCGCATAATCGCGCCTGCATCGAAGCGGGCGTCACGCTGGGGTCTAAAGCGTTGACGGTGTGGATTGGCGATGGTTCCAATTTCCCCGGTCAGCAGGATTTTACGGCAGCCTTCGATCGCTATCTTGCCAGCATGGAAAAAATCTACGCCGCGTTGCCGGGTGATTGGACCGTTCTGATCGAACACAAACTTTATGAGCCAGCGTTCTATTCCACGGTGATCCAGGATTGGGGCACCAGCTATTTCGCCGCCACACATCTGGGTGCACAGGCGAAATGCCTGGTCGATCTTGGGCATCACGCGCCAACCGTAAATATTGAGATGATTGTGGCGCGGCTTGCACGTTTCGGAAAACTGGGCGGCTTTCATTTCAACGATTCAAAATATGGCGATGATGATCTGGATGCCGGATCCATCGATCCGTTCCGGCTGTTCCTTGTGTTTAACGAATTGGTGGAAGCGGACCGGCGTGGCACCAACATGGCGTCGCTGGCGCATATGATCGATCAATCACATAACGTAACCGATCCGATTGAAAGCCTTTTGCTGAGCGCCGATGCCATTGCCGGTGCCTATGCGCGCGCGTTGATTGTTGATCGTGAGGTGCTGCACGCCGCCCAAGGCGAGAACGATGTTGTGATGGCACGCGAGCAGTTGAAAGCCGCGTATGAAACGCAAATGGCACCGCTTCTGGCAATGGCGCGTTATGAAAACGGCGGCGCTATCGACCCGGTCGCGCTTTATCGGACGTCGCGTTATCGCGAAGCGCGGGCAAAAGATCGCCCCGCAACCAGCGGCACGATGAGCGCTGGCATAGTCTGAGCGCGTGGCTACAATGCGATGCTTGCACAGCATCACGCGGGAGAGCGCCATGACAGCACAGAATGAATCCGCAACAGACGCAGCAAAGCGCACCTCCCCACGCTTGGGCGTAAAATGCGGCTTTGTGGCGGTCCCCGTATCAACGTCAGAGAAAAATTGGACTGTTGCGGGCGAACTGCGCATTCCCGAATCCGATGAGGGCGCGGCGCGCACACGCATGCCAGCCATTGTTATCGTGCATGGCTCGTCAGGCGTGGACAGTCGGGGGGTATTTTATGCGCGCGCGCTGAACGCGGCCGGATTTGTAACATTGGAGATTGATCTGTGGGCGGCGCGTGGCGTGAAATCGCCAGAAGAACGGCCGCGATCCGTGGTCGAAACATTGCCGGATGCGTTTGCCGCGTTGAGCTATTTGGCGGGCCGCGCCGATATTGACCCGGCGCGCATTGGTATCATGGGCTTCTCATGGGGCGGTGTGGTCTCCATGCTGAGCGCAACGCGCAAATATGGCGACAGCTTTGCGTCCAGCGACATCCGCTTTGCGGCTCATGCGCCCCTTTATCCGGTGTGCTGGATTTACAATACCGTGCCGGGTTACGAGTTTGGCGAATTGACCGGCGCGCCCGTGTTTGTTCAGGCGGGGGCTGATGACAAATATGACGGCCCCGGCTCGGCGCAGGCTTTGGCCAGGTCCGGCGCCAATGATGGTGATGATCCGGTTCGGGTTGTTGTTTATGACGGTGCAACCCATGCGTGGGACCGCTGCGAACCCGACATGATTGCCAACGATCCAACCGCGCATCAGGGCAAGGGTGGGCCGGTGCCGTTTGTTTTTAATTCTGCGGTTGCAGAGCGCTCGCGTCAGGCGATAGTCGCGTTCTTTCAAAAAATTCTGGGATGAATGCGCCGGAAGGCGAGCTTGCGGGTCAAATCCCGGAGTTAATAGAAAACATCCTTCAATGGTTTGCTTTGGAAATTTACAAACCTTGACACTCTGTAATAATGATCAATATAGTCAAAAACATGCATCAACCGTACATTTTCGATGCATAGTGGTCAAAACCGAGCAATCACAGTGCGGCCCTGATGCTGATGGCGGGGCAAGCTGGGGGATCAAATGAGCTTATCGAAAGCCGCTTTGGTGCGGATGTTGGGAAGTGCGTCATTGGTTGCGCTTGCAACTATTTTCACAGTGACGGACGCAACTGCACAGGACGCTATCGAAACGATTACCGTGACGGCCCGTATGCGCGCAGAGCCGCTGCAATCGGTACCCGAAGCAGTGTCTGTTTTCACGGCAAAGGATATTGAATCGGCGCGGATTCAGACGGCCGAAGATCTGGCCAATCTTACCCCCGGTTTCAGCTTCGCCCCGCTATTTGGCGGCAACCAATCCACGCCGGTTATTCGCGGGTTATCGACCACGATTGGCGAGGCGAATGTCGGCTTCTTCATCGACGGCGTTTATCAATCCTCACGCACAATCATGGATGCGTTGCTGGGTGATGGCATTGAGCGCGTCGAAATTGTGAAGGGCCCGCAAAGTGCGCTTTATGGGCGCAACACGTTTGGTGGTGCGGTGAACTACATCACATCACGGCCATCCAATGAGTTTCATGGGCGGGTGGAAGGCACGCTCGGCAATTACGGCAATGAGGAATTGCGAGCCAGCGTTAGCGGCGCATTGATCAAAGACAAATTGCTCGCGCGCCTGAACTACACCTATGTCAACAGGGATGGAAACTTCCGCAACCAGTTGACGGGTGGAAAGATCGGCGCGAAAAAATCCAATATCATTGCGGGCACGCTTGAAGCCTTGCCCAGCAGCAACGTCGATATTGTTCTTCGCCTGGCCTATGACGCCACGCGCGATGGTGACAGCCCGCAGGCTTTTGTGCCCAACAATGCGGCGCTGGCCAATCCCACCGGCAGCCCGGCTTTCCCGTCTGCGTTCCAGGTTTACCGGACTGAGATGCCGGATTTGCGTAACAACCTTGCGGTAACGCCGGGCCATCAGAACCACGATTATTTTACGGGTTCGCTCTCGATTGATTGGAATTTGGGCGGCGCCAAGCTGACATCGATCACGGGCTACAATGATCTGAAGATCAATAACGCGATCGACGATGATTACGAAGCCCGCAATCTGCATTTCCAAACCAGCAAGGTGAAATCGCGCGAGTTCGGACAGGAACTTCGCCTGTCGTCGACGGGCGATGGCCCGTTCTCGTGGCTTGGTGGCCTGTATTATTATGATTTCCATTCCAACACGGTTACGGATTCGCGTTATGTGGGCGACCCAACCGTCTTTGGAACGCCAGCATCATTTGCGTACTTCGCTGCGGCCAATGGTTTGGGCAGCATCATGTCGCCGGGGCTTATCGCGGCGCCGATTGAAACCACAAAGAGCTTTGCCGTCTTCGGCCAGCTTGCCTACAGCATCACCGATGCTTTGCGCGTGACCGCCGAAGGCCGCTGGACGACCGAGAAAAAGACGATCAACGAAACCGATACCGATGTGCGCACGCTTATTCCCGCGACGTACGTCAATAAAGCGACATTCAATTCGTTCCTTCCGCGCTTTACGGTCGATTATCATGTGAACGAAGATGTCATGCTGTATGGCATTGCGGCCAAGGCGCTGAAGGCGGGCGGCTTCAACTTTGCGACGGTGGGAAGCCCGGTATTGCCGGGTGAGCGCACCTACAAGCCGGAATCGGCGTGGAACTATGAACTGGGTGCCAAGACGACATTCGCCAATGGCACGATGCAGTTCAACATTGATGGCTTCTACATTGACTGGAAAAATCAGATTGTTCGTGCTGTGGGCGGCCTGGGCGCGTTGTTGAATGTGAATGCGGGCAAGACAACTTCCAAAGGTATTGAGGCTGAATTGCGTGCGCAGCCAATGGATGGCCTCGATCTTCGCGCGGGCTTTGCCTACACAGACACAAAATATGACAAATACAATTTTGGCATTTTGGGTCTGATCGGCCTGAACCCCGATCTTTCGGGTAAGACCCTGCAATACGTCTCCAAATACACATTTACCGGAACGGCCCAATACACCGCGCCTGTGACAGACACGTTGAATTGGGTAACGCGCGTGGATCTGTCGTATCGCACCAAGCAATATACGGTGCAGACGAACGACTCGGTTGTCGGGCCTGCAACGCTCGTCAATTTCCGCACGGGGATCGAGACCGATCATTACGCCCTGCGTTTCTGGGTGAACAACGTCTTCAACGAAAAGACTCCGCTAACGGGTGTTTATCTGCCCAGTCTGGGTTCGCGCTACGATACAGTTGCCGGGCTCCTGGGTGCCGGGCCAAAGACCGGCTTTGTGCTGTTCAATGGTTTGGTTACACCACGTGATCCGCGCACATTGGGCGTCACGGCCAGCTATAAATTCTGATGTGATTTGGTGAGGCAGCGGGCACGGCCTGCTGCCTTACATGTTCAAGGGGCGTGATCGCTGTGCGTGACAAGCTCTGTAATCCAGCGCAAATTTAGGCATGGCAAAGTTTGAACGCCGCGCGGAATGGATATGGCGGCCGCGCGGTTTGACCACCGCCCCGTTTGAAATTTCCAGCCCGCGTCTGGCGGACGAAACCAACCGCTATGTCTATTTCCGCCGTGTCGTGGACATTCCAGAGCCCGTAGCGTCTGCGCCCGTTCATGCGTCGGCGGACGGCCGCTATCAGCTTTATGTCAACGGCGTGCGGGTTGGGCGCGGGCCGGCGCGATGCAGCTCGGCGTTCCAAACGCTGGATGTTTATGATCTGGCTGCCTATCTGAAGCCGGGGCGCAATGTGATTGCCGCTCTTGCCCATTCCTATGGGCGCAACACGGCGTGGTATGAATTGCCGGGCGGCGATCATGGTCGCGCATTCGGGTGTGGCGGCTTTTTCCTGCAAGGCAATGCCGTGACGCAATCGGGCGCTGTGGTGCGTCTGGATACTGATGAGACATGGCGCTGTCTGATGTCCGCGGCGTGGGAACATGATGTCACCTCCAACAGTTTGGGGTTCGTGGAGATTTATGATGCGCGCCGTGCACCGCAAAACTGGATGGCGCTGGATTTCGACGATAGCGACTGGCTGAACGTCGAAACGCTGCGCGTGGCGGGGCGGAATTTTGCAGGCGATGTGGTGCCGTTTGCCACTTTGTCGGTGCGTGAAATTCCACCCATGCGAGAGGCTTTATCGCCGCCGCCGCGTGTTGCGGGAATCTATGAGGTCGCTACCGTGCCGCGCCCGGATCTGGCAGAGCAGATCGCGCAGGAAATTTTTCAGCCGCTGAAACATTGCCGCGTAACGGACAATGGGGCCGAAATTCAAACCGCGGACAATTATGGCGTTTCCATTGTTTATGATTTTGGCGAAATCCTGACAGGTTATATCCGTTTGGAGCTTGATGGCCCGGCGGGTGCAACCGCCGACATTGTCTATGGCGAACAATTGAGGCCCGATGGCCGTGTAAAAATCTTTGGCGGTATCGCAGGTTTCGATGCGGTGCCCGTTCATCGTTATACAATGCGCGAGGGTGTACAGGAATGGGAACGGTTTGAGTGGAATGGCCTGCGCTATCTGCAGGTGACATATCGCAATTGTCAGACGCCCCTGCGCGTGAACGCGGTTGCGCTTCGCACCACGCAATATCCGGTTGAAAATATCGGGTCGTTTTCGTGTTCCGACGATATGCTGAACCGCATCTGGCAAGCCGGTGCAAAAACGATGCGCCGGTGCATGCATGATGGCTATGTTGATTGCCCGTCGCGCGAGCAGCGCCAGTGGATGGACGCCTATGTTCATGCGCGGATCAATTATGTCGCATTTGGTGATACCAGACTTGCCGCGCAAACCTTGAAGCAGATGGCGCAATCGCAACGTGCGGATGGTTTGACGATGATGGCCGCACCGGGCGATTTTGCGCTCGCCGGTTTCACCAACATTCCGGATTTTTGCCTTTACTGGATCATGATGATCGCAGATTACACATTGTACACCGGAAAGAACGACGGCGTTGATGCGTTGTTCCCGTCTGTGGTGAAGGCAATTCGCTGGTTTGAAGACCAGTTGAATGACGAGAACCTGCTGACGGATGTGCCGCATTGGGTATTTGTGGATTGGGCAGAGCTGGACAAACACGGGCAGGTCACGGCGCTCAACGCGCATTTCGTGGCGGCATTGCGCGCGGCAACGCAATTGGCACAGATTGTTGAACAGCCGCGTGAGGCGGGCCGGTTTTCTGCGTTGGCAGACAAAATAAGTTTGGCCATTAACACGTTGCTTTGGGATGAACAGCGCGGTGTTTATGCTGACGCGCGAAATCACGGCCGCTTGAGCGGCCGCATCAGCCAACAGGCGAACGCCGCGGTCATTGCCTATGGCGTGGCGCCGCGTGAACGATGGACCCAGATTTTCGATTCCATTCTGGATGACAAAAAACTTATTCTTACGCGCTTGTCCAGCCGCGAAGGGCTGCCCGTTCCGTTTGATGAAGAGCGCAATGTCGTGCTGGCGCAGCCGTTCTATATGCAGGTCTTGCACCAGGCGATGCGCGCCGCTGGGCTTCAGGACAAAATCGTAAAGAATATTCGCGCGCGTTGGGCCGCCATGCTTGAAACCGGCGATTCAACATTTTGGGAAAATTGGCAACTCGAAGATAATACGAGCAAATGTCACGCGTGGTCAGCAATTCCGGTGTTTGATTTGTCCACCGATGTGCTGGGCATCGCGCCAACCGCGCCCGGCTTTCGCCGCGTTCGCATTGCGCCAAATCTGGCGGGGCTGGAATGGGCGCGCGGTACATATCCCACGCTGCATGGCGTCATCGCCGTTGAATGGAAACGCGATGCAGATCGCCTCAATCTGAAAATTGATGTGCCAAAGGGGTGTGAGGCGCAAATCATTTGTCCCTTGCCGGGCGGCTGGACAATGGCCGATGGCGAAACGGTTTCGGGACCGGCAACATTGCCTGCCGGGCGGGGCACGCATCATTTTGTTGGGTGAAGGCGCGGGCGCGCTAGCCCGCTTTGCCAAGCGTGTCTTTTAAATATGCGGCGGCTTCCGTGATCGCTGCGTTCGCCGCGCCCGCCTCGCCACACATCGCCATGAACCCATGTATAGCGCCGGGATAAAGCGACAAATTGTTGGCAACGCCGTGATCGCTCAACCGGCGCGCCAGTGCGATACTGTCATCGCGCAACGGGTCAATGGTCGCGGCAATGAGTTTTGTGGCGGGCAGGCCGTGAAGCGATGCGGCCAAAATGTTGACGCGTGGGTCGTCACGTTGCGCGGGCACTTCAAGATATTGCGAGAGGAAATATTGCATGTCGGCGGGGCTTGGGCCGGTGTCGTCAATCGCTTGGCCGCGGCTTTCATGTGTGGTTGCAAATGCACCGCAATTCAACAGCAATGACACCAGTGTCACGCCGTGGTCACGCAGTGCCAATGCGGTGGCGATGGCCAAATTGGCACCGGCGGATGCACCGCCAAGACCAATGCGTGCGGGATCTATCTGCAAAGCGCCCGCGCGTTCCAATGCGGATTGTACAAGCGCCACGCAATCGTGCAGCGGGACGGGGAAACGGTGTTCGGGTGCCAGTGCATAATCCAACGAGAGAATTTGCACGCCCGATGCCACCGCAATTTCGCGCAAATACCGATCTTCGATTTCCAGATCACCAATAATCCAGCCACCGCCATGCATATAAAATAGCGTGGGCTGCGGCCCGGCCTCGAGGGTTGGCGTATAGCGGCGCACCCGGCGCGGGCCCACGGCACCGGGCAGTTCTATGGTTTCGACATGGGCCGGCACGGGGCCGCCTGTGTTCCACGGCACAAATAATGCGGCAGCATTCTTGCGAATGTCGATAAACGACACGGCACCATCGCGGCGGCGCGAACGGCCCTCCACCATGCGCGCAAGGATTGGTTTGCAGTCAGGATCAAGAAATGCCAACGGATCGGTTGGTTCAGTCATCACTTTACCCTTGCGCGTTTCAGGCGGCCTCGGCATTCGATTGCGATGCAGGCACCAGAATGACTTCAACGCCTGCGCTTTTGAGCATGTCAATTGCGGATTTTGGCGCATTGGAATCGGTGATGACGATATCAAGTTCATTGATGGGGCAGAGAATAAGACCACCGGTCTGCACAAATTTCGATGAATCAACGAGGGCGATGACTTGCTCTGCGCGTTTCATCAAGCGTTGTTCGCTTTGAACCAGAACGGGGTCCGTCTGCATCAAACCTGCAGGCGTTATGGCCTGTGCGCCCATGAACATTTTGGTGGCAAAAAAACTGCCAATGATTCCATCGTGGAACGGGCTGAGGATCACCTGTTGCTGGCGATACACTTCGCCACCGGGAACGATGACGCGCGCTTTGCCCTGATCAATGAGCGCGGCGGCGATGGGGAACGAGCTGGTGAGAATCTGCAAATTCCGGTCGCGCAGATATTCAACCATCATATAGGTGGTGGTGCCGCCGTCGATGATGATGGAGGCCCCATCGTCACACAGCGCGGCCGCGCGTTTTGCGATTGCGTGTTTCTCTTGTGAATTTTTGAGCCGGGCATGCTCAAACGGCTCCTGGCCGATAAGATTGTGCTTCTTGTCGCTGTCGACAGCTTCGGCCCCGCCATGTACGCGGCGCAGCTTGCCATTTGCCTCAAGCCTGCGCAGATCACGGCGCACGGTTGCAGGGCTGACCTGTAAAATCCGCTCAAGGTCGTGGATAGTGACTACGCGCCCTTGCGTTACGGCCTCCAGAATAAGGCGCCAGCGTTCTCTTTCATGCATCCGATTTTGGTCCTTCACGGCGGATTTCGATTTGCGGAGCGCAGCAAACAGCACCCTTGGGACAATGTATGGTTCGCGCTGGCTGTAAGGAAATGTGCAATATCCGTCAATTCTTGTCAAAGAGATGAGGATGCGCGCCTGATCCCTGCCCATCGCCTGGCCGCGGGCGTCAGTTTTATGCCGTGCGCCGGTTGTTACTGTGGATGGCAGGGCGAATTTCTCATAGCTGGCTGGCGGGCAAACGGCTGTATGGAGCCGCGGACCTGTCGCCAGGCCGCGTGATTGTTCAAATGTTTTAATTGCTTAGGCCGCATTCGAATCGGTTTGACCGATCAAACCGTGCAGGTTGCGCAATATTATTGACGCATAATGATCGATATTGACTGTAATAAATTACTATTGTTATATTCTGATTGAAACCGCTGATAAGCCGGATACATCGCGTGGCCGGTCCATGCATTTGGAAAAGCGATTGGGGGAGGAAACCAAGATGATGAGATTGACCAGCCCGTTGAAAGGCCGCCCGGTTTTAATGCTCAGTGCCGCCTGTCTGGCGCTGTACTCTGGCGTCGCACAAGCACAATCCACGGCCGATAATGCGGCCGCACTGTCCAGCAGTGACACCGCGATTGAAGAAGTCACCGTCACCGGCAGCCGCATTGCAAATGCCGGTTATGCCGCAGCGACACCGGTTACGGCGTTGACGGCTGATCAGCTTCTGTCTGCAACGCCATCCACGGTTACAGACGCGTTGATCAAACTGCCGCAACTGTCTGGTTCGGCAACGCGGTCTTATTGCTGCGCCGCTGGTGCCGCGGGCAATTTCCTCAATCTGCGTCAGCTGGGTGCAAACCGCACATTGGTGTTGTTGAACGGCCACCGGGTTGCGCCTTCGACATCGGGCGGTCTGGTTGATGCCAATATCCTTCCCGAATTGTTGCTGGAGCGCGTGGAAATTGTGACCGGCGGTGCGTCGGCCGCTTATGGCTCGGACGCGGTTGCTGGTGTCGTCAACTACATTACCGATCAGGAATTTGAAGGCCTGAAAGTTAATGTACAGGGTGGCATCTCCAAATATGGTGATGACAAACAATTCAAGGCCGGCGTTGCTGGCGGCGTTTCAATCCTGAATGGCCGCGGTCATCTGACGGGCAGCATCGAACATTTCCAGAGCGGCGGAATTGATACGATGCTTGACCGCCCGCTCAGCGCCAAATCCTGGGTACTGGGTGGTTCGGGCACGGCGGCTTCGCCTTATACGCCCTATCCCAATTCGGTGTTCTTCACCGGCACGGCTGGTGGTTTGATCGTTGCGTCTCCCGGACTTCCTTTGCCATTGATGATACCGGGTCTTTCGTCGCCGCTGACGGGAATTGGCTTTCAGCCGGGCGGGGTCGCAGCACCGTGGAATCCCGGACAGCCGGTTCCCGGAAACATTCTGGCGCGCATTGGCGGCGATGGGTATTCGCCGGCCGCTGGCATGCAGCCGCTTGGCAAATTGAAAACGGATCATGTCTATGGCCGTTTCGCGTATGATTTTTCGCAAAATCTGAAAGGCTATGTTCAGGTGAATGCGGCACAGGTGGTCTCGCAGAACGCCTATGGTTTTTCGCCCGCCAGCAGCAGCTGGGGCACCTTGCCGATCATCTATAGCGGCAATCCGTTCCTGCCTGCGTCCATACAGACGCGCATGACGAACGAGAAAATTCCATCATTTGCGATGGCGCGGTCCAATACCGATTTCGGTGGCCCGTCCTACAATCATTCGACCACCAAATATTACGAGGTTTCGGGTGGCTTGAAGGGCAATCTTGGCGGCGACTGGACCTGGGATGCCTATCTTGGTTATGGCGATACAAAACTGCATAGCCAGGAACGAAGGGCGCTGAATGTCGGCAATTTCCTGGCCGCGATTGATGCGGTTACCAGCCCTGCAACGGGCCAGCCGGTTTGCCGTGTAACTCTGACCAGTCCGGGCAGCATTTATGATGGCTGCGTGCCGATCAACCTGTTTGGCGTCGGCTCACCGTCGGCGGCGGCGGTTGCTTATGTCACGGGCACCAACAAATCGGTGACGCACAGCGCACAAACCGTGATGTCTCTGGATTTCCAGGGTTCGTTGTTCACGCTGCCCGCTGGTAATGTGTCGATGGCAACAGGCGTCGAATGGCGCACGCGCGAATTGTCCGGAACGTCCAACGCGATCGCGGCCTCCAGATTCGATCCGTCCACCATTCGCGGCGTATCAACGACGCTGTGCCCAACGCCGGGCGATCCCAGCACGTGCCGCGTTGGCGGCTGGATTCAGGGCAATGTCGGCCCGCAGCAATCGGTCAACGATACGGTGAAGGAAGGCTATGTCGAAACCATTGTGCCCGTGCTGAAAGATCAGCATCTGGCCCAGTCGCTCGATTTGAATGGTGCGGTCCGTTACACCGATTACAGCAACAGCGGCGGCGTGTTCACGTGGAAAGCCGGGGTGACATATCAACCGGTGGACGACATCCGGTTCCGGGCAACCCGCTCGCGTGATATTCGCGCACCGAACCTGTATGAATTGTTTGCTAGCCCATCAACGGCATTCCAGGCGTTCATCACCAATCCGTTCACGGGCAATGCCATTCC
>JBDZUY010000059.1:0-5365 GCA_040255365.1 Hyphomicrobiales bacterium | reverse complement strand
TCACACACATAGATATTGCCAAGGCCTGCGACGACCCGCTGATCGAGTAGCGCTGATTTGATCGGCGTGTTCTTGCCCTTCAGCGCCGCGCTGAGCACATCTTCGTTAAAGGCATTGGAAAGCGGCTCCGGCCCCATACCCACAAATATCCTGTCGTCTTCCGCGCCCTCCGTGTTCACCAATGTCATCAGGCCAAACCGGCGATGATCAGTGAAGATGATGTGTGCGGGCGCATCTGTCTCGAAAATGACATGGTCGTGCGGACCCAAATCCTTGTTTGCTGGCGGTGCCAGAGCGCCTTCGTAAATGGTCATGCGCCCGCTCATACCCAGATGGATCACCAAGGTTTCCCCGCTATCCAGATCGGCCAGAATATATTTGGCTCTGCGGCGCAATTGCAGTACGCGCCGCCCGTTCAGCCGCTCAGCAAAGCGCGGTGGAAAGGGGATGCGCAGGTCAGGCCGCCGTACAATGGCTTTGGTCAGGCGGAAGCCCTCCATCATTGGGGCAAGACCGCGGCGCACAGTTTCAACTTCGGGCAATTCGGGCATAAGCGGGCCAAAAAGAGTCGCAAGAGTTGACCGTAGCCCGCCGGGCGGTCGCGGGCTATTGTCCCGTTTATGACTGCTGACACAAAGACTGCTGACACAGAACCCACCGCGAGCTTCGGCTTTCGCGAGGTGCCGGAAACGAAGAAAGAGAGCCTGGTGCGCGGAGTCTTCGATTCCGTCGCGCCGCATTACGATCTGATGAACGATCTGATGAGCGGCGGGGTCCACCGGCTCTGGAAAGACGCAATGGTCGAATGGCTGAACCCGCAGCCCGGCTGGCAGGTGTTGGATGTGGCTGGCGGCACCGGCGATGTGGCAAAGCGCATTGTGGAATATGTGCGCGGGCATGGCGGCGAAGCTGCGGTGACGATCTGCGACATCAACCACGAAATGCTGAAGGCCGGTGTGGCGCGTGCGGAACGGGCAGGGGAGACAAGCTTTACCTGGACCTGCGGAGATGCCGAAAAGCTGCCGATGCCCGATAACAGCTTTGACGCCTATACAATCGCGTTCGGTATTCGCAATGTCACTCATATTAATCGCGCATTGAGCGAAGCTGCGCGCGTGCTGAAACCGGGTGGCCGGTTTTTGTGCCTCGAATTTTCCAAAGTGCAGGCACCGATTTTGGAAACGATTTATGATCGCTATTCGTTCAGCGTATTGCCGCGGCTTGGCGAAATCGTTGCGCGCGATGGCGAGGCTTATCGCTATCTGGCCGAATCCATTCGCCGTTTTCCGCCGCAAGCCCAATTCGCAAAGATGATTGAGATGGCGGGATTGTCACAGGTCAAAGTGCGCAATCTGATGGGCGGCGTGGCGGCGATGCATTCGGCGTGGAAGATCTGAACGTGATGGTCTTTCATTTTGGTGACATCAAACGGCTTTGGCATGCGGCGCGTGTTTTGGCGCGGCACGATGCGCTGATTCCCAAAGAATATGCGGCGCGTATGCCCGCACTTGCGCATACCGCACGCCGGATTTGCGCAGGGCGCTCAGAGTCGGACGGCATGGGCACGCCCGGTCATCGTTTGGCGCGCGCGCTGGAAAGCCTTGGGCCTGCTTACATCAAACTGGGGCAAATGCTGGCAACGCGGCCCGATATTCTTGGCCCCGAAATCTCAGCGGCACTGGAAAGCCTGCAGGACCGGTTGCCGCCATTCCCGGATGCGGTGGCGCGCGGAGCTATCGCGGCGGAACTGGGCAAGCCGGTTGATGAACTGTTTGCCAGCTTTGGCGATGCGGTTGCTGCGGCGTCGATTGCACAGGTGCATCGCGCCGAACTTGCGCCGACCGAAGAGGGCGATGAGCCCCGCGCCGTCGCGGTCAAAATCCTGCGCCCCGATGTCGAACTGGAATTCGCACGTGATCTGTCCGCGTTCGCATTTGCCGCGCGCATGGCCGAGCGCGTGTCGAAAGAGGCGCGGCGTCTGCGGCTGGGTGCACTTGTCGAAACTCTGGCGGTGTCGGTTGCGCTGGAACTGGATTTGCGCATGGAGGCGGCGGCCGCGTCCGAGCTTGCCGAACGCACAGCGGATGACCGCGAATTTCGTGTGCCTGCGATTGAATGGGCGCACACTTCGGCGCGCGTGCTGACGACAGAATGGATTGACGGCACGCCGATCCGCGATCCGGCGGCGCTGGAAGCGGCAGGGTTCGATCCCAAACGCATCGCGGTGCAGGTGATCCGGTCGTTCCTGACGCAGGCGTTGCGTGACGGGTTTTTCCACGCCGACATGCATCAGGGCAATCTGTTCGTGGACGGGCGCGGGCGGCTGACGGCGGTGGATTTCGGCATTATGGGCCGGCTGGATGCACCGATGCGCCGTTTCATGGCCGAGACATTGGGCGGATTCCTGGCGCGCGATTACCGCAAAGTGGCACAGGTGCATTTCGATGCGGGTTTTGTGCCGCCTCACCATTCGCTGGAAACATTTGCGCAAGCGTTGCGCGCGATTGGTGAGCCGATCTTTGGGCGCACCGCGCGCGATGTTTCGATGGCGCGGCTCTTACAACAATTGTTCGAGACGACGCGCCGCTTCGACATGCAGCTTCAGCCGCAGCTTGTGCTGTTGCAAAAGACGATGGTGGTGGTGGAGGGCGTTGCGCGTTCGCTGGATCCCGAATTCGATATCTGGGAAGCGACGCGCCCGGTTGCGGAAAAGTGGATGATCGAGCAGGTCGGGCCCGAAGCAAGGCTGCGCGATGTGGGCGAGGGCGTGAATGCGCTGGGGCGGCTGGCGCAAAATCTGCCGCAGCTTTTGCGCAATGCCGAAACGATGTCGCAAATGTTGTCGGAAGGCGGGCTTCGTTTGCATCCCGACAGTGTGCGTCAGCTTGCCATCGCACAACTTGCGCGCACCCGCCATATCCGCGTTGCGATTTGGATTGCGGCCGGCGCGTTAGGATTGCTTGCTCTGGGAATGTTCTGAATCTGCGCCGGATTTGGCGATCGTGTTTTCGATTTTCACATGCCCCGCATCGCAAGTGCGATTGCCCTGTGCCGCATCCACCACATAGACATCCAGATTGAACGTGTGGTTCTGAATGTCGGGCACCTTCGGCACGCGCACACTGACCGCGCCATAGGCGATACGCTGGTTCGTTGCCATCACCTGATGATAACCGGGCGATGTTTCGTCGGGCTCGGCTGAAATGGTCAGCACCACACGCACATCCGAATTGGCTTTTGTGTATTGCAACGCATCGCAGGCAATGGCGATCTGTTCGCCCGGCGCAAAGATGGGAACGACTTCGACATCGGGCGGCAACGTGGCACCCGGTGGTACCGCATTGCCTTGCGTGTGTGCATCGCCCGCAAAAGCCGGTGTGGCAAACAGCAATGCCGCCGTTCCCAACAACATCATGGTCGCGCGGCGCGCGTTGAAATGGTGCATCATGTCCGGCTCCTCCCGCTGAGCAGACGTTCCCGAAGCAGCATCAGTTTACCTGCCTGTCGCGCCCTTCCCAATAGGGCTGGCGCAATTCGCGGCGTAAAACCTTGCCGGTCGGGTTGCGGGGCAGGGCGGCAATAAAATCCACCGCCTTGGGCAGCTTGTATCCGGCGATCCGTTCGCGGGCAAAGGCGATGATCTCCTGCGAAGTGACTGTGGCATCTGGCTTTTTCACCACAATGGCGCGCACCGCCTCGCCCCATTTGTCATCCGGCACACCGATCACGGCGACATCCGCAACGCCCGGATGACCGAAAATTGCGTTCTCCACCTCGGCCGGATAGATGTTTTCGCCGCCCGAAACGATCATGTCCTTCACGCGGTCGTGAATATAAAGATAGCCATCCTCGTCGAAATACCCGGCATCGCCGGTGCGAAACCATGATTCGCTGATCGCCTTGGCCGTCGCCTCCGCCTTGTTCCAATAGGCTTTCATCAGGGTTGGCCCCTTGATCGCAATCTCGCCCACTTCGCGCGGGCCCAGCGCGTCGCCCGCTTCGTTCAGCACGCGAATTTCATGGCCCGGCGCGGGCTTGCCACAGGCGCGCAGTTTGCCACGCGCCGGATCGTGATCTTCCGGCGGCAGATAGGTGCCCGCCCCGCTGGTTTCGGTCAGCCCGTAAACCTGCAGGAAGGTGCAGCCCAAAATCTCTTGCGCTTTCAGCAGGACTTCGTCGGCAATCGGCGATGCGCCATAGGAAATGTTTTTCAACCTGGAAAAATCAAACTCCCGCACATTGGGTTGCTGAATCAAAAACATGATGATGGCGGGCACAAGAAAGGCGTGCGTCACGCCCTCATCCTGAAACAGTTTCAGAATGACTTGCGGATCAATCTCGCCCAGCACAATGCCGCGCGCCCCTTGCGCCAGTGACAACAAGCCGATGTTCACGCCCGCCACATGAAAGAACGGCATCGCGATCAGTACCACATCATCGGTGTCGTAATTCAGACCCATTTTCGGCACGCAATCCAGCACCGCCATGTAATTGGCATTGGTCAGTTGCACCCCCTTGGGGTGGCCGGTGGTGCCCGATGTATAAAGCTGGATCACATCATCATCGGGCGCGATTGCCAGCATCGGGTCTTTGGCCTCATGGCGGTCGCGCCAATCGGTGAAGGCGGGCCAATCGGTGTGGCCGCCATCCATCGCAATGACGTGTTTCAGCCTGGGGCATTGCGGCAGAATGGATTGCACAATGGCGTAAAATTCCCTGGCCACGAACAGCGCCTCACACCCCGCATCGTTCAGCACATAGGCGATTTCCGGCGCGGCCAGCCGCCAGTTCACGCCCACAATCACGGCGCGCGCCTTGAACGCGCCCAAGAGCACATCGAAATAGGCATCGGTGTTTTTGCCCAGATAGCCGACGCGCGCCCCCGGCTTTTGCCCCAACCCGATCAACCCTTGCGCCACCCGGCTGGTTTGTTCATCCAGCGCGCCAAATGTCGTCAGCTTGCCGCCAAAATCCAGCGCCACCGCATCGCCCCGTTCTTTCGCATGAACACGCGAAATGTCGGCAACAGAGGTCAATTTGGTAAGATCGAACAACATTACGCATCTCCCCGGATATTTTGTTGGCGACAGTGTAGCGGTTTGCGCGGCGCGGTCACCGGCAAATGAATTTTTGCCGCAACCCCGGGGGCGGGGATAAGGGGGAGGGGGTGTTTTGTGAATTCAATTCCCGGATTTCCGCCATAAGCACCGGAAATATCTGGCGAATTGGCGTTTACGGCGTGCCTGCGAACGTACACTGAGCGTACATGGGCGTGTATGGGAGCGCGCGCTTTGTATGTGCCCGGCGCGAGCCGAGCCGTGGTTTTCATCATCCTGTCTGACATCCTGTCTGGCACCCTGTCCGC
>JBDZUY010000037.1:27542-29671 GCA_040255365.1 Hyphomicrobiales bacterium | reverse complement strand
TGGCGCGGGCCAGCCGATGCAGGCGGGGTTGGCGCGGTTCTTCAGCCACCATCCCCAATCTTGCGGCACCAGCGAGAACGGATCGGCATGGGCCAGTTCGCGCGCCGCCCAGATGGGCCAATGTGGGTTCGCCAAAGCCGGGCGTCCGATCAGGACAAGATCGACCAGTTCTTCGCGAATGACGCGGTCGGCGACGGCGGGTAATCCCAAATTCCAACTTACGCCGACGGGAATTCCGACTTCGCGTTTCACACGCGCGCCGCGCTCGACCATGAAGGCGATTTTCCCAAAGGGTAGATCCTTCATATCGTCTGTGTTGAAGCCCATGCTGAGATCGGCAAAATCAAGGCCGTGATCCTTCATGATGCGGACGGCAGTAACGGCATCGTCGAATTGCACGCCTTCGCTGTTCAGATCGTCCGAGCCCAGCCGCATGGTCAGCGGCAGACGTTCGGGCCAGACCGCGCGCACCGCGTCAAGCGCCTCGGTATGAAAGCGAATGCGGTTTTCCAGGCTGCCGCCATATTCATCGGTGCGCTTGTTGGCGATGGGCGAAAAGAAACTGGCGCCCAGATAGCCATGGGCAAAATGCATCTCCAGCCATTCAAAACCCGCTTCGACAGCGCGCCGGGCCGCTTGCGCATAGCTGCGATGAATCGTCTTGATCTCGTCTTTGCTAAGCGCGTGAACGGGATATTTGTATTTGCCGCCATAGGGCAGGGCGGACGGACCAACAACCTGCCAGCCGTCGGGATGATCGGGGGCAAGCTGCGCGCCGCCTTCCCACGGTTTCAATTCGCTGCCTTTGCGGCCCGTATGGCCAAGCTGGATACCCGCGACTGCGCCCATATCCTTGATGATTGCGGTCACGCGCTTCAGGCCTTCGATCTGCGCGTCGTCATAGATGCCGCCGCAGCTTGTGCTGGTGCGGCCGTTCGGCGTGATTGCCAATTGCTCGGGAAAGATCAGGCCGAAACCGCCCGCCGCGCGCGCGCCCAGCATCATCACATGAAAATCGTTCAACAGCCCGTCAACCGAGCGGTACATGGTCATGGGCGACATCACGATGCGATTGCGCAAGGTGACATCCTTGAGCGTATAGGGGCTGAAAAGATTGGGCATGGATGTTCCGCCGGTGGCACGTAGGAAATGGATATGGATGATGATGTGCGCCCAAGTGTAGGACTATGTGGATGCGTGGGACAATTTCCATAATGCCGCTATACAGCCAGCAGGATGTTGCCAACGAACAGGGAATGCCGCAGCGTCACAGCCAACAAACGCAGGTATCAGCGCAGCGAGCCAAGCAATACGAAATACTGAAAAAGCCACATCACGGCGGCTGTGAGCGGGAGCGCCGCAACGCCGAACCATGGCCCCAGCAGCGCCCCGGCGATAAGGGCGGCGGCCAGTGCCGGCAGCATCACCACAGCAAACGCGTAGGTCTTGGGCCGGCGGAAGAGAAAGCGCCGTGCGGCGGTCCACACACCGGCAACGCGCATATTGGCCTGCGATTGTTTGGATGCTTTGCGGGCGGGATGCGCCGCGCCCTTGATAGCATCGCCGCTTGCGGTATCGCGCTCATAGGCTTGGGCCCAGCGCAGAAGATCGTCGCGGTGCCAGAATACCCAAGTCATTTCCGGCTGGAATTTGCCGTCGGCATAGAGCTTGCGGCGCCGCTCGCTGCCGACCAGAAAGCCGTCGGATTCCTGTGCCGGGCCAAGGCCGATGATCGTGGCGCCCTGATCCACAAAGAAGTCACGCGTCCAGGCCAGATGAGGGGATTCGGCGCCCACTTGCGGCGCATACAGCCACGACACCGCCGCCAGCCCTTTGACCTTGGGATAGAGGGCAATGGTCTTGGCCAGATTGCAAAGCGAACGCGCCTGTTCCTTGGCCAGCATGAAGCCGGGTTTGGCACGCCAATAGCAAAGATGCGGCATTGCCACCGGCCCAAACACAGCCACCCTTGTCGTCAACATCCACAGCCAGCGCGGAAAATCGCGCGGATGCACCGACAGTGACCACCAGAGCAGCGAGCCGATGGGAAAACGCGAAAGATCGAAGCTGAGCTGGCCGCCATGGAAGCGCCGCAAGCTGACCAGCAGTGCAAGCTCTTCAAACGCATC
>JBDZUY010000037.1:0-27442 GCA_040255365.1 Hyphomicrobiales bacterium | reverse complement strand
GGCCGCCATGGAAGCGCCGCAAGCTGACCAGCAGTGCAAGCTCTTCAAACGCATCGGAGCGGTAATCAAGGCGCGGGTCTTGTTCGTGTCCCGGTGTGGTCAAATGGGCCGCGACATGGCAAAGCTGTTTTTTGACGCTGTCATCCGCGGCCAATTCCGAAAGGCGCGGCAGGGCGGCGCAAGAAGCCTGCAACACCAGATAGCGCTCTACGGCATAGGCTGTATCAATGCCCGCCCTTTGCGCATCGCCAATCCATTGCGCGAATTGCGGCAACGCGCGCGCACCAAATCCAATCGTATGCAGAAAATCAAACGCGGCGTCGGCCGTGTTTGGCAGAGAAGGAACCGCCGCGCACAATCCGGCAAATCCGGTGGAAAGCGCCGCGTGGCAGGCGGCCACGATGTCAGCGATTTCTGCCTCCAGCGAGGATTCGAGCCCATGCAGTGGCAGCGGCGCGGTCACGGCGCGTCTTCCAGAACCATCGCGTTGCGCAGCGTGCGCATGGCAACGCGCTTTTTGCCCTCAAAATCTTTCAGCACGCTTTCCACATGCTGCGTATCGCATCCAATGGCGGCGGCAATGCGCGACGGCGCAATGCCGTGATACATTCCGTACAGCACAAGATCGGCGGCCTGATAGGACAGCGCGAAATAGAACTCCTCCTGCGTCTGCGGCAGGGAGTAGGTGTCGGTGCTGGGCGGCTGGGAGCGGATTTCCTCTGGCACGCCGAGATATTCCGCCAAGGCATAGACTTGGGTCTTGTAGAGATGGGCAATGGGTTTGATGTCGGCCAGCCCGTCGCCGCCGCGCACAAAGAATCCCAAATCATATTCCAGCCGGTTCGGCGTTCCGAGCACCGCGTAATTCAGCCGTTCGGCATGGAAATATTCCAAATTCTTGCGCACACGCTGTTTGAAATTCGTTGCGGCGACAACAGTGAGGTATGTGCCGACCGGCATGCGCTGCTCAAACAATGTTCCATCCGGGTTCTGCACCACGATGTTGAAATGCGGCATCCAGCCGCCATCCGCAATCGTGATCTTCTGTTTCCAGTCTGGTCCGTAATCCGGAAACACACTGCGTATCGCGTCATCGCGGCGCCGATAGCACCCCATCGCGTCGAGTGAGGCGGTGATGTCTTCGACGACGCACGTCACACCAAGTTTATCGCAAAGACGGTGCGCGCGCCCCTCGCCTTCGCTGGAGGCATCGCGCTCTGGCATGCTGAGCAGAAAAACCCGATCTGGCCCCAAGGCCCGCACGGCCAGATGGGCACAGACGGCTGAATCAACGCCGCCTGACACACCAAGCACCAGGCCGCGCCGCTTGAGATCGCGCAAATTGCGCTTCAGAAAATCCTCAATGCGTGCGGTTTCGGCTGCACAATCGAGCGCCATGGCAGCGCTGGGGTTCAAGCCCCCCGGCAATACACGCAACGGATCAGACATAGCTATACTCCTCGCGGCCCGCAAAGGGTGTGGGCGCATGTTCGCTTGCGCCGTGCAGCCGGTCCACCAGCACGCGGCAGGGAATGCGGGCCAGCCGCGCCGTCGCCTCGCGCGTTTTGTCGCCAAAGCCCGGACCGAAAGCATCGGCCAGGATTGCCAATGTCAGCACACCGACAAACGCCATCTCCTCGCGTTCGCCGATCTGGTCGCCGCCGCGCCGGCGCATGCGCGCCAAAAGCTGTTCGACCACTTTGACATCGAAACAACCGGCCTTTTCCAGAGCGGCCGGGGTGAGATAGGCACCAAACGCCTCGACATCCGATGTGTACAGCGCGCTGCCGATCGGGGCGCGGAATGGCTGTTTGCGCCGCCCGGCAATTTCTGGCGGCAGATAGCGCTTGGCCACGCGGCGCAGCGCCAGCTTGTCGGCCGTTCCCATCTGCTTGTCAGAGGTTTTCAACGTGCAACAAAACTCGACAAGATCGGGATCAAGAAACGGATAGCGCGCCTCAACGCCATGCGCCATCGCCACGCGGTCGCCCTGACACGGCAGAAGATAAGAGGACATGAAGGATTGAATTTCGAGGTACTGCGCCCGCAGCAGCGGGTCCCACACAAGCCAGTCTTCCGGCAGTGTTGATTCAAACTCCTGCAACATCTGATCGAACGGCAATCCCGCCTGCATGTCCGGCGACAGGATGCGCCGCGTCCAGCCCGTGTTATTCCAGCGGATAAGATGTGAATAGAACGGATGATCGGTGTCCGTCAGTCCGGTGCGAAAGAAGCGCTGCCATAGCGTGTTGTTATGCGCGTCCGCGCCGCCAACATAATGATGGATACGGCTGAGCAACGCGGGCCGCATGCGCGATTGCGGATCGCGCGCCCAGAAGCGGCGGATTTGATCTTCCTTGAAGATCGAATAACCGCAGAGCAATTCGTCGGCCCCTTCGCCCGTCAACACGCATTTGATCTCCGCCGCCTTTACAGCCGCCGACAACAGAAACATCGGCACAGGCGAGGTACGCAGCAGCGGTGTCTCGCAATGCCAGACCGTTTCGGCCAGCGCGGCGCGAATGTCGCCTGCTGTGCAATAGATTTCGTGATGCGCCGTCTTCAGATGGCGAATGACGGCGCGCTGTTCGCTGGTCTCGTCAAAACGCGGGTCTTCAAAGCGGATACCAAAGGATTGAATGTTCGGCGTCGCGCGCGTCGCCAGACTGCCGATGACGGAGGAATCGAGCCCGCCGCTGAGATAGGCTCCGACCGGCACATCCGCACGCAGGCGCAAATCCACCGCGTTCTTCAAATGGCTTTCCAGCTGGTCTGCCGCTTCGCGCCCGCCGGTATAATTGCCCGGACGCATCTGCCAATAGCGTTGCTCTGTGGGTTCAAGCCGTGTGTCGAAACAAAGCGCCGAACCGGGCCGGACCTGCCGCACGCCCGCAAAGGCCGTGCGCGGCGCCATCGCCGCCCATGTTGTGAAAATTTCACCCAGACCTTGCGGATCAAAAGCGGGCGCAATGCGTCCGCCAGCGAAAAGGGCTTTGGCTTCCGAGGCGAACACGACATGCCCGTCCACCACAGCATAATGAAGCGGCAAAATGCCGAACCTGTCGCGCACCAGCCACAGCTTTTGCGCGCGCGTATCCCAAACAGCAAAGGCGAATTGCCCGTTCAGCATGGCCCAGGCGCGTTCGCCATAACGTTGATAGCAATGCAGAATGACTTCGCTGTCGCTGGTGGTGGAAAAGCGATGACCCAGCGCCATCAATTGCTGGCGCAGCTCGATATAATTGAAAATCTCGCCATTGAACGACAGCCAGATTTTGCCGTCCGGCGTGCTGAGTGGCTGGTCGCCGCTGGCAAGATCGATGATGCTGAGCCGTGCATGCGCCAGCCCGATACGGGCGTCACGATAAAGGCCGTAACCATCCGGCCCGCGATGCTCCAGCATCGCAATCATTGTGCACAATTCCGCAAAATCCACTGGCGGTGCGTTTTCGGCTGTCATGATGCCAGCGATGCCGCACATGCCTACCCGCTTTGCCGCAGTGCGGCCGTTACGATTTTGCCGGAATCGGTTTTGGGCAGACTTTCGCAGAACTCGAAATATCGCGGCACCAGCAGCGGTTCGAGCCGTGCGCGGCAATGTTTGCGAATCTGATCCTCTGTCAGCACTTGCCCGGCGCGCAGCACAATATGCGCCTTGATCGCAAAACCGTCATTGTCATTGGCCACACCAACCACCGCCGCCTCGGCAATGGCGGGAAGTTCGAACAGACACGCTTCGACCTCGCGCGGGGAGACTTTTTCGCCGCGGCATTTGAAAACATCATCGCGGCGGCCAACGAAATAAAGATCGCCGTCTTCGTCCATCCAGAAAAGATCGCCGGTATAAAGCACCTTCTCACCGGCCAATTCTCCGTCGCGCAAAACTTTGGCTGTGGCATCGGGGCGCTTCCAATAACCCAGCATCAGGCTGGTGCCGCGCACGACCAGCTCGCCCGTCTCGCATGGGGCGCAGCGGCGGCCCTCTTCGTCAACAATATAGACTTCCGAATTCGGCATGGCCCGGCCGACCGAACTGATCTTGTCATCAAGCCGTGCCGGTTCAAGATAGGCGACGCGCGTACACTCGGTCAGACCATACATCGAATAGACATCGAGCTGCGGCAGCAATTTGCGAAGCGCGGTGATATGCGCCGCCGGAAAGGCCGCCGCTGTATTGCTGACATAGCGCAGCGACGAAAGATCGAGCCCATCAAACGGCGCAAACTGCAACAAGGCGGCAAATATTGTCGGCACGCCGGGAAAACCGGTGACGCGATGGGTGCCGATCCGCTTCAACACATCGAACGGAAACGCAAAGGAGCGTTCGAGCAGAACGGTAAAGCCGACCCGCGCGCCCGTCAGCACCTGGAACAGGCCGTAATCAAAAGACAGCGGCAAGACGCACAGCACAATGTCGTCTGGCGTGTTGCGCAAATAGGTCGAGATCGACCAGACATTGTTGCAGATGGCCCTGTGCGTCATCATCACGCCCTTGGGCTTTCCGGTCGAGCCAGAGGTATAGATGATAAGACACAGATCCTGATCGATCAGTTGCGGATCGGTAGGCGTTGCCGTTTGTCCCTCAACAATGGTGGCAAGGCTAAGTGCGCCATCACCCAGATTGGGCCCGGACCATATCAATGTGCCGGTAAAGTGTGACAGCTCCACAGCCTCTTTCACCACGCGGCCGAGATGGGTCTGCACCAACAGACACACCGCGCCGGAATCGGAAAGCAGGAAGCCGAGTTTTTCCGCCTTGAAGCCGGGACTGACGGGAATGAAAACTGCGCCGGCCTTCAGCGCCGCCCACAAGGCGACAACCATGTCGGGCGAATTGTCGAGCATCGCCGCAACACGGTCGCCGCGGCGCACGCCGAGGCTCTGAAATTCAGCGGCCAGAATGTCGCTCTTTGTGTCGATATCCTGAAAGCTATGCGATTGCCCGGCAAAGATGAGGCATGGCTTTTCTGGGTACTGAGCCGCCGAGGCGCGCAGAAAATCCTGCACCAGCATGGCTAGTTCGATCTTGCAGCGACGAATGCACTGATGTTGTCGATGGAGTTGAGATTCTCGGGAATGATCTCGTCGTCGTCGATCACAATGCCGAAGCTTTCCTCCAGGAACATGACCAGTTCCATCGTCGCCGTTGAATCCAGAACGCCGCTTTCCATCAGCTGTGTCGAATCCGTTATGTCGTCGTCAGCGCCGAGCAGGAAATTGTCAACGATATAGCCGCGCACCTTTTTATGAACGGTGGTCAGCACCGCCGGATTGCATTTCTCTGCAAGCGTCGTCTTATTCATTTCTGATCCCCGGCGTAGATTTCAACAAGACGTGCGGCCAATCGATTGCAACACCGTGCGGTGTCACAACCCATATGTTGTATTATTGCCCCAACCTTTAAATGAACCGTTACCGCCGCCGCGGGAATAGGACATCTGTCCGCATCAAAACATTAGGCGCAGGCCGCGTCATAGATTAACGAAGCATTGACCTTCTTTTTGGGGATATCAGGCCGCTCGCGTTTGAAGCCAAGGTGGCATAATAAGACAAGTGACCGGCACAAAACCGTTACAAGTCCATTTTACTGAAAATTGCTATGGGGAGGCTTCATGGAAGCCGCTGAATCTGCCCGCCGAACACGTGAGATAGAGGAAATCACAAACCTCTATTTCATTCATCCTGTTGCGAGTTGGCTGACGCAATTTTTTGCGCGCCTCCATGTATCCGCCAATGCGGTATCATTGACCGGCATGCTGTTCGGTATTCTGGCTGGGTTTTCCTATTACCATTATCAGGACGTGCGGTTTGCCATCGCCGGTTTCGTTTTCATGATCGGCTGGCATGTCATGGATGGCGCAGATGGCCAGCTTGCGCGACTTACCCATACACAATCCGAAGCGGGCAAAGTACTCGACGGTATCTGTGACTACGTTACGTTTATTGCGGTTTATGTCGCGCTAGCATTAACGCTAAGCCGGAGTGAAGGCGGGTGGATATGGTTGCTTGTCATTGCCGCAGGGGCCAGTCACGCCGCACAGGCAGCAGCGTATGAAGCGCAGCGCCAAGAATATGAATATTGGGGCAATGGAAAGGCGTCTGCCAAGCTCGCGATTCCTGTTGTTCAGACACAAAGCGAGAGCATGACGGGCACACAATCGTTTGGCGCTGTTCTCTACCGGCTCTACACAAATGTTCAGCTTTGGGTGGCGGGCGGCGCAGTGGACTTTCATCGAACGCTCGACACTATTCTGGAACGCGAACCGGAACGCGCCGCGGCGATCCGCGCACATTACCGGGCCACTTTCGCCCCGTCTGTGCGGCGCTGGTCTGTTCTGTCGGCGAATTATCGCACCATCGGCATTTTCATCGCTGCGTTTTTCATGGTGCCGAAATATTATTTTGTGTTCGAAATATTTGGGCTTGGTGCCATTCTTGTCTTTCTGATCTCGCGGCAGCGCGGCCTGTATGCACAGTTTCTGAAATCACTGACCGTGCGGCATAGACGTATGCGCTAAATATGGGCGCGATTGAACAGATAAAGCGCCACGGTCATCAAGATTAGAGACGGCGTCATGGCCGCGATTGCCGGATTGATATTGAGCAGCAAGCCCAGATGAACCGCGATTTGCTGGCTTAACGAAAATACGATGCCGATGCTGGCGCCAATGGTAATTCGCTGGCCCGTGCTTTGCGTGCGCGGTGGCCCGAAAACAAAGGGAATAGCAATCAAAATCATCGCTGCCAGCGTGAGCGGGAAGCTGATTTTGGTCCACAATTCCTGCTCATAGCGCGTTGCTTGTTGGCGCTGCTTTTTGAGCGTGCGTACATATTTGTAAAGCTCGATTGGCGGCATGCTGTCTGGCGGCAATGTCAGAAGCTGAACCTGATGCGGATGCAGAAATGATTTCCATTCAAGTGATGGCAGGCGATCCGTCTGAATTTTTGTATCATCGAATTGTTTTCGCAGGACATGGCTGAGCTGCCATATGCCATCGGGTCTGATGTCGGCGCGTTCTGCATGGATAAAGCGCGTCATCTCTCCCGTTCCGGAGAAAGAATAAATGTCGATATTCTTTGCGTTGTTGCCATAACCAAGCCGGCCGACATTCAGATATTGATTGTCGCCATGCGCCCAAAAGCCTTCACCACTGGGGATTGTTGCGGCCGAGGATATTTTCGCGGTGCGCCCGGCCAGCGCCATGTGCTGCGCAGGTGGAATAACAAACTCCGCCAGGAAAAACGCGGCAATAACAATGGGAAGGGCAAGCCGGAATATCCAGCCGGCAATACGTTGACCCGAAATGCCGACTGCTTGCATGGCTGCAAGCTCATTGTTGTTGGCCAGTGCGCCCAGCGCGAGCAATGTGCCCAGCAGCATGGATACCGGCGTGATCTGCAACAGCAGGGATGGCGCGGTGAGTGCCACATATTCGATGGCATCGATCCAGCCATAGCGGCCTTTGCCGACGGAACTGAGCTGGTCCACGAATTGAAACAACGTGAATAATCCTGTCAGTCCCAGCGCAACCATTGCCACGCTTTTCAGAATTGCGGCTTCGACATAGCGGTCAAGTTGCATCATCATTGTTGCGCACGCCTGCGCCAGGCTTGGAATTGTAATCCGGGCAGGCTCAGCGCAAGTGCCAGAACCAAGGCCAGCAAAGCTGGAGCCCACCAGATGCCGGGAAAGGATGGAACAGAACCGTTCTGAACCCAGGTGCGCGCCGATGTGCACAACAGATAATAGCCAGAATAAACGATGATGGCGGTTCCGATTTTTGCATATTTGCGCTGTCGTGGACTGACCCGGCTGAGCGGAACAGCCAACATGCCGAGCAGTATGGTCGAGAGCGCCGTTGATAACCGCCATTGAAATTCGGCAACATCCTGCGGGTTTCGTGATCCGAACAGCCGCCTGCTGCTGGTCGCTACCGCGCTGTATTCGGGCGGTTCGGTACTGGTCTTGTTCGGGTTCACCGCAATCTGCGCGACATTCAAAATGCGATCCGGCGCGCCATCTTTCAGGCCGATTTCATAGACGCGCGCGTCGTATAAATAGACATTGGGATTTGCATCGGGCGCGCCCGATTGCGGCCGGTCGGCCAGCCGCGCATGAATAACTTCGATGCGGTTGTTGTATTTCAAACGCACAAAGACATTGCGTGCCGGCATTTTGGGGCCGCTGCGCTGACCGATAAAAATGACCCGGTTGCCGTTATCGCCTTCGTAAAAGGTGCCTGCTTCCATGTCGTCAACATTGAGCGATAATTTGGCCTGATCCGACAGCGCATGAAGGCGCGCATAGGCCCATGGCCGCACGCCCAAAGACAAACCGGCGACAACAACCGCAAGGCACCCCGATAGAACGAGTACAGCGCGCATCACGCGCATGGGCGTGACCCGCAAGGCGAACATGACCGTGAATTCGGAATCGCTATAGAGCCTGCCAAACGCCAGCACGATGGAAATGTAGAGCGATATCGGGATCAGAACTTCAAGAGAGATGAGCGCCTTTAACCCGATCATTTCGGCAATGATATTGGTGGGGACAAGCCCGCTTACCGCATCGGATAAAAAGCCCGCCGCGCTATAGCTGGCGAACAGGGCCACAAGAATGGCCAGCACAGCGGCCAGCGGTCTGCCGATTTCCCGCATGAGGTAGCGGTGCAATATCAATGCGCTGCCTCGCGCGCCGTGCGGCAATTGGCAAGAGGGCGCATTTCGCGGGCGTTCATTGTGATGTAGCAGGCCGTTGCATCAACCTGATCTCAGTAATGTTTCAATTGAACGGAGATGGCATTGTCGCCCTTGTGCGCAATGATCGCCACCTGTTTCAGTTTTGGCGGCCCGACAAAAAGAGTCGGATTGTTGGAAAAGCCATATCCTTCGACCGGTATACCAAGGAAATTCGTGTCGAAATGATGGTTGCCGTTTTTGTCATGGAACAGGGCAACAGCGTAAGTGCCGGGCGCGTCCATAACAAAACAGGCTTTTGTTACGGGAGAGACCACCGGCAATTCCTGGCGGGCAAGTTTGAATTTCCCGTCAAGAAAATGAGATGGCTCGTCGGGGTAGATCGTGATCGTGATATTGCCGTCCGTCGAGCGCATGCCGGTGACGCTGATCTGAAGCCTGACCTGGCTGGCATCGTTGCTGTTGCAGGTGGGCGGGCTTTTTGCCCATGCGGGTTGCGCGGCTATGCAAAGTGGCAGGCCGAGAAGGCACGCCATGGCCATTTTGCGCGCCACCCGTTCAGCGCCCCAAATGGCATGATGTGTATGATGGCATGTCATGAAATGGAGCCTTTATATCCCGGCAAACCGAACAGCTTTGCTGCGTGTGGTGTGGCGAAGAGGAAAGACGGCAGCGGCATGAGTCAAGTAGCAACTTCAAACACATAGCGCGCGAACAATAGTCATGGTGGTTCATGCGGTGCGGCGGCGTCTTATAAGGGGTCAGTATGAAGCCGGCCTGAATATCCAGCATGAGGGCAGGGCTTGGCGTGCGTGACATCGCAATATTCCGTAACAACCTGTTCAGAATTTCGGAACCGTTCATCACGCAACAGGCCCAGCAATTGCGCCGCCACAAGCCGCTCTATCTGGGCCGGTTGCGCTATGGCGATGCCCCACTGGGCGCGCAGGCGCTGGCGCTTCGCGATGCTGGCGGGCGATGGGCAATGCCGGGCATCGGTCTGCAAATGCTGACCCGCAATCCGCAGCCCTTTCTGCGTCTGCTTGGTGGCCGCCGCCCGGCATTGATACACGCACATTTCGGCATTGATGGTGTTTATGCGCTGCCCCTCGCCAAACGGCTGGGCATACCGCTGATAACCACGTTTCACGGTTTCGACGCGACGTTGTCAACGCCGGCTTTGCTCACCTCTCCGGCCTGGGCCAACTATCCGTTATTCCGGCACCGGCTTGCAGCGCAGGGTGATGTGTTTCTCTGTGCATCATCATTTATACGTGACCGGCTTTTGGCGCTGGGTTTCCCCCCATCGCGAACGCATGTTCACTACATAGGGGTGGATTGTCAGGCAATCAGGCCCCGTGAGCCGAACGAAGAAACGTCCACAATCTTGCATGTCGCGCGGTTGAGTGCAGTGAAGGGCACGCAATACCTGATCCGTGCCTTTGCCGGTTTGGTTCAAACGCATCGCGATTGCGAACTTGTCATCATTGGCGACGGCCCATTGCGCGCTTCGTTGCAGAAGCTGACCGGATCTTTAGGGGTTGCGGACAAGGTGCGGTTTTTGGGCGCGCTTGCCCATGCACAGGTTCTGGAATGGATGCGCGAGGCGGCGCTTTTGGTATTGCCCAGCGTGCGCACGCAAAGCGGACGGGTGGAAGGCCTGGGTATGGTGCTTCTGGAAGCGGCCGCCACCGGTGTACCGGCGGTTGGTTCGCGCCTCGGCGGCATACCCGAAGGCATCATTGATGGCGAAACCGGATTGTTGGTGCCAGAGCGCGATGAGTGCGCATTGCGCGGGGCCATGGAAACATTGCTTGGCAATCCCGCAGTGCGCCGTGCCATGGGTGCGCGGGCGCGGGCGCATGTCGAACAGCATTTTGATCTGCGTGTGCAGACAGAAATTTTAGAGCGCTATTATGATGGCCTCTAAACCAGAACCCGATAATACGGCGGGTAAGCCTGCTCAACACATGCGAAAAACAGCGCTGGTTGTTGCGCATCCCGATGACGAGGCGCTGTGGTTCAGTGCAATTGTCGGGGTGGTGGAAAAGATTGTCTTCTGCTTTGGTGATCTGTTTGAGCGCCCGCGCATGTCTGCAGCTCGGCGCAAAGCGGTATCGGCTTTGACAGACCCGCGTTTGCTCAATCTTGCCATAGCAGAAAGTGGCGCCGGCTTTTCGGTCGATTGGAAAACCCCACAGCTCACGCCGTTTGGTATCGCTATTCGCGATGAGGCCGCGCGCGCACGGTACGAGGCCAATTACACCCGGCTTGTCGAATTGCTTCGTGGTGCGCTCGCCGGATTTGAGGATGTCTATACGCACAACCCGTGGGGTGAATACGGTCATGCCGATCATATTCAGGTTCACCGTGCCGTTGCGGCACTTCAAGCCGAGCTTGGCTATACGATCTGGGTTACAAATTATGTGAGCGCAACAAGCTGGCCACTGGCGCTGCAACTAAAACAGCAACCCTTCTGGACACAGCGCCGTACGGTGGTGCCCGATGTGGAAACCGCGCGAAACCGTAAGCGCGCCTATCAAAATTGTGGTGCATGGACATGGACGCGCGCGCATAGATGGCCAAAACAGGAATGCGTTTACGCATTGCCCCCGCCGCAAAACACGCAAACCCGCCAAACATTTGCCGATGAATTGTTGCTGGATGTGGCGGGGTTGCGGTGGTGGCCGCCGCCATGGCGCGAATCTTTGCGGCGCTTGCGTTGACCGCCATTTGTTCAACGCCGCAATGCGATTGGCCTTCCGTCCGTATGGTATAACGAAATTCGTAAGTGAGTATCAGCAATGAATGCGATCACACGCCAGCTTAGCCACTTGGGTTCCGAAGTGCGGTTTTTGGGCCGCGCATTGGGGTCGCGTTACAATCCGCTTCTGGCGCAAATCGTGGTGACGCGCCGCTGCAATCTGGCTTGCGGCTATTGCAACGAATATGACGATTTTTCGCCGCCCGTTCCGCTGAAAACCCTGCTTGCCCGGGTCGATCATCTGGCGGCGCTGAAAACAGCCTCGATTACCTTCACCGGTGGTGAACCATTGCTGCATCCCGATCTTGCCACACTTGTCGCCGCCGCGCGCCGTCACGGCATGGTCACGACGATGATCACCAATGGCTTCCGGCTGACGCGCGACTGGATCGACCGGCTCAATGATGCGGATTTGCAAGGCATGCAGATCAGTATCGACAATCTTCAACCCGATGACATCTCGATGAAGAGCCTGCGTTCCGTGGAGGGCAAGCTTGCATTGCTGTCAAAGCACGCGCGCTTCAAGGTGAACGTAAACTCCGTGCTTGGGGTCAGTGGTGAACGCACGCAGGATGTGATTACCGTGGCGGAAACGGCGGCGAAATATGGTTTGCAACATTCCGTCGGCGTGTTGCATGACGGCACCGGCATGCTGAAACCCCTCAGTGATGCGCAGATGCAGGCCTATGAGACCGTTACAAAGATCTCACCCTCGCTAGTGCACAGTCTGAATTACCGGCTGTTCCAGAAAAACCTGATGCATGGCAAGCCCAATGATTGGAAGTGCCGGGCGGGCGCGCGGTATCTGTATATCTGTGAGAACGGGCTGGTGCATTGGTGCTCGCAACAACGCGGCTATCCCGGAACGCCGTTGCTGGACTATACGCGCGAAGATATTCGCCGCGAATTTCACACCGAGAAAAAATGCAGCCCCACCTGCACTTTAAGCTGCGTGCACCAGATGAGCATGTTCGATGGAAAACGCGGCGCGCAAACGATTGCCGATCCGACGATACGTGCGGAGGCTGCCGAGTAGGTCTGCGCTCAGGCCTGCTGCGCATGAAGAAATAATCCGGCATAGGTTAGCGCGGTCGCCGCCCCGACGATGGCGATCTGGATGGTTGGATCAATGACCCCGGCAATCGTGCGCGCAATCTCAACAAGGATGACAAGTCCGCCAATAGCAACGGCCGGCACCACCATAATTCCGGCCAATTCGCGCACCGCAATGCCCCAATGATGGCGCACATAGCGCGCTTCCCAAACCAGCAACAGCGGGTAGATGCCGAGCCAGACGGCCGATGCAGCAATGATGCCGGTTTGCGCGTCAAAGCATAGCCCGACGATCAGCATGCCAATGCTGAGCATGAGCAAGGTCGCCGCGGAAAGACGCGCCGCGGTTCCCGGTCGTCCGGAACCGATGACAAGCGGATAGAGCAATTGTGCCGTCACGCGCAACATCGCCGCCGCCGCCAGAATTTTCAGCGGCAATGCCGCGGCCGCATAGCTGTGGCCCTGTCCATCATGGATCAACTGCATCAGCGGCGTGGCCACCAGGATCATGGCGGTCATCAGCGGGTATACCAGAACCATCAACCTGCGCAGCGACCAGGTCAGCGATTGCATCAATTGTTCTTTGATCGCTGAAACACGCGCAAAAACCGGCAGGGCCACACGATTGACCAATGTGCCAACAGCCATGGCCGGTTCCATCGCCACATCGAAAGCCACACGATAATTCGCCAGTTGTGATGTTCCGTAAAACCAGCCAATCAACAGGTAATCCACATTCTTGAACAATTGCTCGAGTATGTTCGATGTCGCCGTGCGTATGCCAAATTGCAGCAGCGGTACAATGGCTGGCATCTTAAAACGCAAACGCGGCCAGAACGGCTTTGCCAGCATGGCGCCGACCAAAATGTAAAACCCGCTGGCTGAATAGCCTGCAACCAGTGCCCACGCGCCCGCACCGCCAATTGCCAGACCAAGACGCGTTACGGCCGCCGCCAATGTCGCGCACAGATTGACGATGGCGATGCGTTCGTATTGCAGTTCGCGGTTCATGTTCGCCAGCGGTATCACCGCCGCGCCAACAAGCGGCAGCTTGACCGCCACGGCCACGAAATACACAGCCATTCCGGCAACGCCATAGATCGCTTCAATCCCCGGTGCCGCCGCCAAAATCAGGCCGGACATGATCAACGCCGCGCCAAGGATGAACCAAAACAGCGTGTCCTGTTGAAGCCGGGAAACGTCGCGCGCCTGTACCAATGCTTCGCTGGTTCCCAGCCCGTCCAGGGCTTCAACGACCATGCCGATGGAGACGACCAGCGAGGCGATGCCGACCTGTTCCTTGGTCAGAAACAACAGGACCAGAAGGATGGTAACAGAATCGATGATCTTGGCGGCGATTGTTGCGCCGCCCAGCCATTTAAAGCCGCGATGCAGATGCTCTTGGTGGCTACTCACGGTGGGTGGGGGCGGTGTGTTGCGCCGTCATTTCGATCACTGGCGGCAGAACCCAGGAGTGGTTGCGCACCAGATGAACCAGCCAACGCAGCGATTGGCGCGCCCAGTTGCGGAACTGGCCAATATTCCATGCGCCATGCCGGACGGGCACGGGCGGTTGCAGACGGCTGGTGATGAGGGCGGCAATTTTTTGCGCGCGGGCATCCCACGTCAGATCGCGGCTCTCTGTCTGCGCCGTTTCGGCCAGTCTTTGCGCAAGCGCCGTGCCTTCCGTCACTGATGCGATGGTCGCAACAAGGGATTCCACATTATCGGGCTGGCATAGAAGGGCATTGTGATTGTGTTTCAAAACCTCGCGCACATCGGGCGTGTCGCCGGCAATAATTGGCCGTCCACTGGCCATGTAGAGAAAAATCTTGAGTGGTAACACCGTAGAGCCGAACTCGGTCAAGGGTTGCAGCGATGGCGGAATGAGCAACGCATCAGCGGCAAAAATATAGCGGCGCAACCCATCGGGTGATTGCCAAGGCACAATGCGGATGTTGGGAATGGCTTTTGCGCTTTGTTCGATCGGTCCGTGTCCATAGGAGCCGACCAGAACAAACAAGATTTCCGGCATGCGTTGCGCGGCCTCGATAACCAGATTCAACCCCTTTTTGTGGTTGATGCGGCCGGTATAGACGATTGTTGTCTGGCCGGGCGCAATACCGATTTGCTCTTTCGCCCCGGCCAAAGACAAAGCAGGTTGCAAACGGCGGGGTTCAAATCCGTTGTGCACACATTGCAGCTTGTGCGCCGGGATCCCCAGACTCAGATATTTCACGCGGGTATATTCGGAATGACAAATGTTGAGCAGAAACCGGGGATGACCGATCAGCCGGTAAAGCCAGAACTGTAGCGGTGGGATTTGGTCCGGCCAGGGCCGGTAGTGATCGAATACGACCCTCTGCCCGAACAGCAGGGCCATCCAGGCCACCCACAAATTGCGCGTATAGACCAGATCGGCCTGCCGGAATTCGCGCCGCCACACAATGCCAAGCCCGCAACAGATGTGGCGCAATGCGGCCGGGCGGACCGGTGCCCAGGCGTGAACCGCAGCCATGCTGGCCAGCGTGCCTACCGCACGAGCGTCCGTGCCGCGAGCCATGGGAACATGTAGCCAGGATTGTGCGGTTAAAGGTGCGATACATTTCGCGGTTGTAATAAAGACCTCTGCGTCAGCCTCCGTGCTGGGCAAGGGGTTTTCAAAGGCAAACAAGATTTTCATGAATACCCGCAACAAAGCCGGACGGGGCCAATAGAAACAGTGGACAAGATACACGCGCGGAAATATTGGTCCCACGCCAGGAGCGGCCATAATGCGACGCACAAAACCCCGTAACGCCAACCTTTAAGACGCCGCCATTTGTGCTTCACCCCACCGCAAAAACAAAAAATATTCTGCGCAATTAACGATCTCATCCATGCTAGATCGGTTCCGTTCGTGGGCGGCTTTACGCGTACTTGTCATGCAGATGGCGAAGCGTGTTTTGCATAACGAAATTTGCATGGCCACACATTCCACCGCTTGGCAAAAACTATGGGCAGGATTCAGAATGACACATGACGGCCGCATCCGCATTGCAATTGCAGGCATAGGAAACTGTGCGAGCGCGTTGATCCAGGGCATACACTACTACACGCCCGAACATTGTGTTGCCGGTGTAACCGGCTTGATGCATGCGAATATTGGCGGGTATCTGCCTTGCGATATCAAAGTCGTAGCGGCATTCGATGTTGATGAGCGCAAAGTGGGTGTGGATGTTCATCGCGCCATATTCGCCAAACCGAATTGCACAAAAGTTTTCAAGAAGAACATTCCCGATAGCGGTGTGATCGTGCGCATGGGCGCGGTGCTGGATGGCATTTCCGAGCATATGTCGAGTTATGTCGATGAGCGGACCTTTGTCCGTTCCAGTGCTCGTGAAATGACAAAGGACGAGGTCGTGCGCGAGCTGAAAGCCAGTGGCGCCGAGGTTCTATTGAACTATGTTCCCGTCGGCTCGGAAAAGGCTGCGCATTTCTATGCCGAATGTGCGCTGGAAGCCGGTGTGGGCTTCATCAACAACATGCCGGTGTTCATTGCCAGTAACAAGAGTATTTCCGACAAGTTCAAGGCAAAGAACCTGCCGATTGTTGGCGACGATATCAAATCCCAGCTAGGGGCAACGATCACGCATCGTATTCTGACCGACCTTTTTGCCAAACGCGGGGTCAAATTGCTGCGCACCTATCAACTGAACACGGGTGGCAATACCGATTTCCTCAATATGAAAAATCAGAACCGGCTGGTCTCGAAAAAAACGTCAAAGACCGAGGCGGTACAAGCGGTAGCCAAGAAGCGCATGGAAGACGACGACATTCATGTCGGCCCCAGTGACTACGTGCCATGGCAGAATGATAACAAAATCTGCTTCATCCGAATGGAAGGCCATTTGTTTGGCGATGTGCCAATGGATCTGGAATTGCGTCTGTCGGTCGAGGATTCGCCGAACTCGGCTGGTGTCGTGATCGACATGATCCGCTGCTGCAAGCTGGCCTTGCTGAACGGTGTGGGGGGCATCCTGGAGGGGCCGAGCGCCTATTTCTGTAAACACCCGCCCAAGCAATACACCGATGATGTTGCGTATGGCATGACGGAAGATTTTATACACAATCACACTGCGAAAGTGAGTGCGGTCGTATGAACTGCCTGATTGTGGCCGCAGGGCAAGGCGCCCGGCTTAGAGAAAAGGGTGAAAGCAAACCGCTTATCCGCATCAATGGGGTGCCGCTGATCGAACGCGTTATCGAACGCGCCCGCAGCGTTGGTGTAGATCATTTTTTTGTGGTCAGCGGCTATCGCGGCGATGAATTGCGTGCAGATCTGGATACGCTTTCTGCACAACAAGGCATTCGCATTACCCATATTGTCAATGAAAACTGGGACCGCTCCAACGGTGTTTCGGTGCTGAAGGCAAAGCCTTATCTGGATGCGCCGTTCCTGTTGTCCATGTGCGATCATCTGGTTGATCCAGATATTATTCGCAGCCTCATTGCAGCGCCGATTGAACCCGACACGGTTACCTTGGGTGTGGATTTTAACGTCACCAATCCGCTCAACGATCTGGACGATGTCACGCGCGTCCGGTGTTTCAACGGAAAAATCGTGCGGGTGGGGAAGCTGTTGCGTGATTTCGATGCGCTCGATACGGGTCTGTTTCTATGCGCACCGATAATTTTCAAGGCGCTGGAAGTCAGCCAAAGCGAGGGTGATGACAGCCTGTCTGCGGCGATCAATGTCTTGGCGCGCTGGAACAAGGCGCGCACCTTCGACATCAAAGAGCGACTTTGGATTGATGTCGATGATCCCGTCGCCTTCAAGAAAGCAGAAGATTTGCTTGAAGCGGGCCGGCTTTAGGGCGCTCGGCGCCGCTTGTTTTGTGACTCGGCATAAAGGGTGGCTGCATTCGTATGACAATACCTGCACGTGTGCATTTTTGCTGGATCGGCAGCAAGCTGCCCTGGGCTTATGTCTTTGCAATTCTTTCGGCGGCGGCGCGCAGCGAACTACCCGAAATCATTTTGCACCATACCGATGTGCTGGAAGACGGCCCGGAATTGCGCGCTTTGCAAGCTGCGCCACTTGTTCGGCTTGATCATATCGATGCTGTCGCCTGCCTGAAGCAGGCAGGCAAGGCATTGGAAATAGATGATGCGTTGGTGAATATCTATCTTGGGTTGGACAGCCCGGTGATGCGCACCGACATTTTGCGATCTGCCATTTTGTTTGTGCAGGGCGGCATCTATCTTGACCTTGATACGATTACAACAATCTCGCTGCGCCCACTGCTCGATTTACACCAGTTTGTCGGCAACGAATTTATTGTCTGGCCGCATTTTGTACGGATGTCCTATTCACCCGTTCTTTGGGCGCATTCCCTGGTCCTGGATGTGTTGCGCAAAATTCTTTTGCGCCTGAATTCAGGCTGGCGCTTGTTCAGGCGCGTTGAGCATTTTTATTATCGCGGTATCAACAACGCGGTGATGGGGGCGGAGGCGGGCTCGCAACTGTTCGCCGAGTACCTTTTGGCGATGGTTGCATTGCCGGCGGGCAGGGCGGCCATGTTGTATGCGCTGGGGCCATATCTGTTGCAGGATGTTGTAGACCGCTATCAGGGAAATGATCTGACCATATTGGAGCCGCGGGTCTTTTATCCGATGCCGCCGCAAATCTCTGAGCAATGGTTCAATTATCGCCGCGATGTAAATTTGAACAGCGTGTTGTCGGCTGATACGCGCGTTGTGCATTGGTACGCATCCATACGTACAAAGTCTCGCGTTGGTCAGATCGATCCGCATTACATACAGGTACACCAGCGCGACCAGCTATACAGCGCGCTTGTCTGTGCCTGCATTCCCAACCTGCCGTTGGCGGCATAGAGGCGGTCACAGCGGGGTATCACTGGTTTGCCGTTAGCGTGAGGCCAATCGTGCGCGGGCGTGGCGGCGTTGTTTGAGAATTCTGATTGAACGGATTTCCAAAAGCAAAGGTGTTGGCCTTGTTGTCCGTCACATTGTCCACAAACAGGGTCAATGACCAGCTTTGACGCATAATACCCATGCGCAAATTGGTGAGGTGATATCCGCCATTGGCGGCTGAGTTTTGATCGAAGCCCAGATGTGATTTCCCGACATAGCTGTAAGTCACGCTTGCAAACCCGTCCCAATCCTGGGCAAGCGGGAAATCATAACGGGCTGAAATGGCAAAGCTCATTTTTGGCGCGCCGGGCAAAACGCCTTCGTTGCTTGTCAGCAGTGGGTTGGGGTGGTTGATCTCGGCATTGTTCCAGAACGCATTGCCGCGAATGGTCAAATCGTTCCAGGGGCGTGCGGCAATGTCGAGTTCCGCACCAAGATCATGCACCGTGCCAGCATTGGCAATGAAATAGCCGCCATTCGCTGCGATTTGATCAGTCTGTACGTTTTTCCAATCCGTGAAATAGACGGCGCCGTTGGCGATGAGGCGGCCATTGAAGCCGCTCCATTTGGCGCCAATCTCATAATTGTGCAGAACGTCGGAATCAAAGCTGGTATCGCCATGTGCAGATTTGTCATCTTTGTCGAACACCGCGCCCGCTGGCGCGTCCACATTGATGCCGCCAAAGCGATAGCCCTGTGTGTATTGGGTATAAAGCGTTGTGTTCGGCACGGGCGTAACCGCCACCACCAGCTTTGGCGCAAAGCCATGCGTAGCGTTTTTTAGATCAAGGTGGATGTTATCTGCTGGCGCCAAACCGCCAACATTGGCCAGAACGTGACGCGATATGAACGAGACACGGCCACCAGCGGTGACAGAAAGCCAATCGGTTGGTGCATAGGTCGCTTCACCGAACAGCGCGGCCTCGTCGGCATTGTCCGCCCGCTTCTCGTTGCGGGCGGATATTTGCGCGCCCGCGGCATTGGGGCCGGTAAGGTTGGACAGAAGATCTTCATCGCGGTGTGAAAGATAGAGCCCTGCAAGCCATTGCCAGCGCCCCATACCCGTTGAAACCAGACGGGTCTCATTTGTGAAGGCACGGATATGCCGCTTCACATTGAAAGGGCTTTTGCCCAATGCGAACCCGGTGAGATCTGGCCATGCCAGCGTGGCGTCATAGCGGTCGTTCAGGCGGCGGTCCACATAGCTAGTCGCCGTGGTGAATTGTGCCCAATGGAATGCGGCCCTGGCCGTCATGGCGGCCGCAAAGAAATTGTCAGCATGGGGTTCGCGCAAATAGGTGTCGCGAACGAAAGTCTGTGAACCCTGTATGTAATATTGTGAATCTTGAGCGCGAATATGCAGGATCGCGAAATTTGCCGTAACCGTCCATATATCATCGGGCTTCAGGGTGAGGGCCAGGCGGCCGCCTGAGGTTGTTGCCGCGTTGGAATCCTTTTTCCCGATGCGGGCATCATCAACATAGCCGCCGCTGCGTTGAATATATCCCACCGCGCGAAGGGCCAGCGTGTCATCGATAAGCGGCACATTCATCATGGCATCAAATTCGCCGGATGGTGCGCCATATTCCGTGACCGATGCAGACGCGCTCATCATGCTTTCATAACTATCCAGCACGGGTTTGCGGGTAATAATGCGGACAAGCCCGCCCAGTGAACCGGCCCCGTATAACGTGCCTTGCGGACCACGCATGACCTCTGTGCGTTCAATGTCGATCAAACGCAGATCGGGATCCGGCGCATCGTCGGCAATGCGCGTTTCATCCAGATAAAGGCCCACCATGGATTCGCTAAGGCCGGGCAGCACACTGTCTGTCAGCCCGCGTATAAAGAGTTTGTTCTCGCCGGGCCCAAGGTTTGTTGCGGTCATGCCCGCCACTTCACTTGTAAGCCCGCTTGGCGAATGGATGCCCGCCGCTTCGATCTCTTGCCCGGTATGAACGGCGATGGAATAGGGAAGGGCCTGTGCAATGGCTTCACGCTTGGTGGCCGTGACAATCACATTTTCGATTGGCATGGGTGCACTGTCGGGCTCGTGCGGATCAAGTGTAATACGAATTGTACTGGCGTCGAGAAATTCAAAACCATAGGGCGTGCCATCCAGAATTTTGGTCAGCGCTTCATCAAGCCGGTATGTGCCGTCGATGGCATGGCTTTGGGCCTCATGAAAATCGATGTCAGAATCGCTGATCGATAGCTGTGCTTGCAGGGCAAAATCGGCGAGCGCGTCCGCGACGGGTTTTTCGGCAATGTGAACGGCGACTGTCGCGTCCTGACCTTTCGCGGCCACCGGCACACACAACAGCAGAGCGCAGAGACAAAGCCCTCCGCGGCGTGATTTGCCGGAACGCAGCAAGGCTGACTTCCCCGTAATCGCCTACAGAGGAGTCTTAATCATGCTTCGGGGTGGCACGCAATATGATGCGGCCGTCCGCCTCTTTCTTAACCGTAAGCGGCAGGAACTGCTGTAACCGGCGCAGTACGGCGGCTTCGCTGTCAATCCTGAGGACGCCGGAGAAATGCTGTGTTTGAAGCGCGGCACCTTCCAGCGAAACCGGGTGAGGGAAATAGCGATTGAGATCGGCAATAACCTGTGCAAGTGGCGCATTCTTGTAAACGAGATACCCGCGATGCCACGCCAGCGCGCGCGCGGGATCGACATGCATGATCGTGGTCGTGCCCGTCGCACCTGCATAGACCAGCTTGTCACCGGCCGTCAGATGCTGTTCGCGGGCCTTGGCGTTTGTTGCACTTTTGTCTTTCGGACCGACGGCAACTTTGCCTTCTGCTACGACAATCGTGACATTGCGGTCATCGCGCCGGACGTTGAACACCGTTCCGACGACGCGCACCTGACGGTCGCCAACCGTTACAAGGAAGGGGTGGCTTGAATCCTTGGCGACATGGAACAAGGCTTCCCCCCGCTGCAGCGTGACATGCCGGGTAACACCGTCGGGCGCCACCACAAGCGTGGTCGCGGTGTTGAGCTCGATTGTTGAGCCATCGGCCAATGTTACGGTCTTCTGCTCGCCGACATTGGTGGCATAGATCGCAGACGTATCGGGGTTATCGTTACGCAGCGTGACAAAGAGCACGGCGCAGGCCGCAAGCAGCGCCGCGCCGCCTGCAATCCAGCTTCGTCTGGACATAATATTTGCGCGCTGCGGAATGCTGGACATTGCGGACGGCAGCATATCTTCGTCTGCCGTGGCATATTCTGCATAATCGGCCACGGTATCATCCAGACTGTTCTCAAAGGCGGACACGCGTTCAAACGCCAGGCGGTTCGCCGCGTCCGCTTCCAGCCACGCCGCAAAATCAGCGAGCTGTTTCGCGCTGACATCCGGCGCAGACAAGCGGACAGACCACGCAATTGCGTCGTCCATACGATCCGGTGATTTGTCCTGCGGCGTTGTCACATTGTACCTTTTTGGGTCTGAGTGCCTTCATTCATCTCTTGTTTAATAGACGGTTCTCGAACGCATGCGCCGCCATGCTGTGGTGATGGCCTTCTCACAAATACACCACCCTGTTGCAATTTAGTCATGTCCAAGTTCCCGGATCAGGTGCTTGAGCGCGGTATGCATGTGCTTTTCGACGGTGCTGCGTGAAATTTTCATACTTTGCGCAACCTGCAAATGAGACAGACCCTCGAATTTGTGCAGCATGAAGGCGCGTTGGCATTGCGGTGACAATTTCGTCAGCGCTTCGCGAATGGCAATCAGGCGTTGCTTGGCGGCATATCCGGCCTCGGCCGATGGCTGGTCGGCCACTGTCTGGTCTCCGGCTTTTGTATAAAGCACGCTGACCCAATCGGCCTCGCGCAACTTGGCGCGCTTGCGTTCGCGGCGGCGATCATGCGCAAGATTGACCGCCATTTTAAACAAATAGGACGCTGGCTTTTGCAGGTCATCTATGTCTGGTGTGCGGCTGACCTTGACATAGAGATCTTGCAAAACGTCCTCGGCATCTTCGCGGCTTTTCAGTTGAGCAGTCAAAAAATGGCGAAGCGCATCCCGCTTCGCCAGATATTCTGCCATCAAAACTGAAACGTGTGGTGAACCCACCAGCGGCCGCTTTCTATGCAAATCTTTTACGGGACGAAATCTCGTGGTGTTCCCGACCCCGAATTTCGCACATCGCAGATACGATATAGAGCTATCCGTGGTTTGCTTCAACATCATGCCAACAGAACGCAATCTGCAAAGCCAATTGGCAGCAGAGGGCCGTTAAAAAGACGCCGCCATCGCCGTGCCACCCCACCGCAAAAAACCAAAATATCGTCCGCAATTCCGGACTTTTTTCATGTTAAACGGTGCGCGTTCCAGGCGGGAACATATGCAACATCCGATTGCTTATTCACGACTGCGGGGGCCAATAGATGCGCCAAATACTTTTGAAATCTGGCATGTGTGCATTGCTGATGCTGTGCATGTGTGTTCCCGCACAAGCCGTATCAACAAGGACATATGACAAGGTAGGAACCGGCGTTGCCATCGCGTTGCCAATTATCGCCAGCGGAATTTCTTTGGCGCATGATGACGACTGGACAGGAATTGCGGAACTGGGTGTTTCCAGTGCGGCGGCGCTTGGCACTGTGATGCTGCTCAAACAGGTTGTGCATGAACGCCGGCCGGATGGCTCGGATTATAAATCCTTCCCATCCAGTACCGCCGTTGTTGCCTATTCGTCGGCTGATTATTTGTGGCGCCGTTATGGCTGGAAATATGGTGTGCCAGCCTATGCCGTTGCAGCTTTGGTGGGGTTCACGCGTGTTCAGGCCAAACAGCATCATTGGTATGACGTCCTGGCCAGCAGCGCCATCGCGTTCGGATTCAATTATGCCATTGTAACGCACTATCAAAACAGGCGGTTGTATTCTGTGTATGCGGCCTCTGATGGTGACAGCATCGGCCTAAATTTTGCGATGACATGGTGAGCGTCACAGCGCTCTGTAATCACCGCGCGCTATTATCCAAAGACAGTACTGCACCGTAATATTGTGCAGGGGAAGATAGCGGTGATCGTGTCTGTCCGCAGGTTGCGCGCGGAAAGTTGCGGCCCCTATAAGATGCGGGACGATTCAAACCGAGACATTGCCTATTTTTTCGTCCAGGCCCCACCAAGCGGTTTATAGAACTGGCCTTGCGGCACTCTTGCGATAAGCAAGGCTCCTGTGGCCTGACCAGCCGCCGCTGGCGACACGCCAGATTTCGAAGCCGTCTGCCGGTAAACGTCGGCACGCGCCGCATTGATAGCGGACACCGCAGCGGTCGTCTCTGAATCGGCCGAACCATTTACATATCCGAGATACCCATCGGCCTGCTCACCAACCACGCCGTTGGCCTTTGCGGCATCCACGGTCGCTTTATCCGCCGCCAGATCTGCGGCGATCGCCACTTGGCTCGTCGCAACGCAGATCGGGATAATCGCCACCAATGAGAACGCAGCGGCCATGGCGGCCGCGCGGCTGTTTCCAAGAAATTTCTGGAATATTGAGGCCATGACTTTTCCTTTGCCGGATCAGAACAGGTTCGGGTTTTGCTGAATCGCCGTTTGAACCGCTTTGTCCAAACGCACGCGTACATCGGCATCAAGCTTTGCATAGATACTGATTGGCGCCACCTCAACACGTATCGTCGGTGTGCAGGCGCTAAGCAGCGCAGGGATCAAGACCGCCAGTAGGATTATGTGTTTCATCATTTTGTGTTTCCCGATCCGTGCGGACCCCGATCCAACGTGTTTGACCACGCCTCACGATAGGATCGCAAGAGTTCGTCAAAATTAAGGGAGGTATCAAGTGTCAGATCAATGGGCGTTCCCTTGGGTAGCGCAATGGGTTTGTCGAACGCGGTACCCCGGATGAGATCAAAAAGGCTGATACGCGCGTCCTGCGGCTTGGGCGGATCGCTATGTCCTTTGATATGAAAGACAATTTGCATCCGCCCGTTCGACACACTGTTGATATCGGCTGTCATGGAATCAATTATAAGATTTTCGAGCGCCTGATAGGCAAAATTCTGCACACCATTGATTGATGAGGAAGCTTTGGTCCACAGCGCGGGGTCAATAGCAAGCCGGCCTGGTCCAACAAGCTCCAGGCGCCCCTTGGCGACACGTAGCCCCTTCGGTCCTGAAGAGAAGGGCACCGCACCGGAGACGCGCCCCTCAATTCTCACTTTCTTGCCGACATTCGTGGCCGCGACCAGCTGGGCCAGATCAATGCCACGCAGCCTCGCGATGCTCTCGATTTTTTGTGCCGGCCCAATCCTGACGCGGAATGGATCAAGCGATGCCGTTCCACTTGCAATATTTGTCGTCGCCGATTCAATGTTGATAAAATCAGGCGTAATGGAAAATTTTGTGCCCAGACTGGTGATCGGAAGCGTCCAATCAATTTTGGCAATATCGAATTCCTGGCCATCCTCGGTAATCGGCGGCAACAAGGACTTCAGCACGACCTTGCCACGCAAACTGTTGGCCAAGCCAAGCGGTGTCACAAAATCCAAACGCCCAATGTTCAGCACCCCATGACTTGTCATGCCTTTGGTGGTCCACGAAACGGCGCCGGAAAAGCGTGCGTCACCTGTCGCCCGGGTAAACGACGCCAGAAGCGGTGAAAGGTCTGCGGGTTGCAGATTGTCGGGCCGAAATTCAAGATGTGGTATGTCAATCACGGCCTTGCCCGTGTTGCGTGCCAGTGCATGCGTAAACACGACATGCCCGATCCTTGTATGGCGCAAGCCATCGGTGATATCGATGCGCCCCTTCGCAGTATCGCCGTTGAGGACAATACTTCCGGTGCCATTGATCGGCCGATAGCGCTGTAATTTTGCGTTATCAGATATCCGCATATCCGCAATTTGAACCTGTCCGGAGATTGGCGCGTCCCCCTGTCGCTCAAAGAAAAGCTGGCCTTCGGCATTAGACAGTTTTGCGGTAGCCATCGGGATGCCGAGTGATAATCCGCGGGCAAGCCCAGAGAATTTCCAGCCTGTCGTAGTTGTGGTGAGCAAGGGTTGCTGTGCGAATGGGCAAACAGCTCCCGACAGATGGCTGACAATAATTTTTCGATCGGACCGAACCGACTGGACCTTTGTTTGCGCGCAAGATGCAAGCGTGAGCGTGACGGCGCGATTGCGCAGTGCCACATCGCCAGCCGCCGATAATTTGACGCCATGAAATTGGCCCCAGTCAAATTGCGTTTGAATTGAAACATCGCTCTGGACAGACGCGCCATCATTCTTCCACCGGAAGTGGCGCGCCGTCACCGCTATTTCTGGCAATCCCGTGCCTTTCAATTGTGCATCGAAGGAGCCGTCAGCGTCGTTCAGGGAGCCATCCAGCTGTAACGCATGTATATGAAGCGCGGTACCATTCGCACCTTCGAGCACTGCTGGCGTGCTCAATCGCAAATCAGCACGCCCATTCGCGCCCGAAATATGTGCGTTTAGTGTGAGCTTCAGGGCACCCATTGCCTCGGCAAATGCGTCGCGCATGGCAGCATCGGTCGCGATGAAGGGCAATCGGTCAGCGATGTGACGGGCATCTTCGCGCGTCATTTGTGTGGTCGTAATCGAATGGAGTTCGGCGTCGCCGCTCAATTTCATGCCAGAGCGCGTAACGCGCATATTTTGAGCGCGCAGATCAATATCAGGCTTGGAGAATGTCGCGTCAGCAATGTGCAAACCGCTCGCCGTGATCTGTGTTTGAGCAGAGGCCGCCATGATGGACGTGGTGCCGCCCACCATATGCGTTTTGATTCCGGATGCGATTAACGTCGCGCGAATGCCAGTGGCACGGAATGCGGCATTATCCATTCCGGCGTTCAGTGAACCGGCAATTTGGCCGCGCACAGCATACCCCGATGGTGCTTCACGCACATCCAGACTTGCTTGTTCTATAGCAACGACAGCGCCGCCATATGACATTTCAACGGCGGGAACTTTAACCTGCGCGAACACAATGGTGCCGCCATGAACACGGGCATTTGCGTCAATTTCAATCTTGCCGCCGGGCGTCGTTACAAGTGCGCGCAGGCCGCTCAAAGAGATGGCAAGATCATCGCTGATGAAGCGTGATCGTGTTGGCGTCTGCGTCTTTTTTGTCAGGGAATCGATCCAGCCTTGAATCGACGGAAGCACGAGGCCACGCGAATCGATACGTGCGCGAACGATGGGGTTGACGATATGGATCGCAACAATTTCGGGCAGCAATTTTTTTTTGTTCAGTACGACTTCAATGCTTTCGGCAGCGAAAGCTGGCGAATTCGTGTCACCCAGAACGAACCGGCCCGAAAGACCGGTGCGATCCATACGGCTGATCTGTATGTCGGAAGCGACACCCTGGTTGCTAAAATATGCCTCGATAAGCGCATCACAAATTGGAGCGCGAAATTGCCAGGCCGCCGCGACAAGCAGCGTCGCACATGCAAAGCCAATCGCGATCCGGCGCAGCCAAATCATATGGCCACACCCTGGCAGATCATGAATTGCCACAGCCGCGACAGGCTATAAGTTACCGTCGAAATGACATCCTTCATTTCCGGGACATATGCCTTCATAGCCAGAAGGGTGGCGTCATGCCAGCAAAGCACTTTGGCTCTTCGCGATTGTGCCATCTCTGGAATGATCGCGTTAGAAAATGCGTCTGCCTAGGGCTACTATAACGTATTGGTTATACTAATTTATTGAGATGCCCAAATGCAAATGCACGGAAGATGCGTGAGACACCCTTTTTCAAACCGCTCACCGCTCAGAACACAATTGCGGAAATTGGTTACCGACCGGTCCGTGTTCGATCTGCTTTCGCTGGCGGTCATTCAAAGATTCGGGCCCATCGATCTCACGCTCGAACGGCTCTCGAAGGCGGCGCTCTTGCCTCATGCCTGGAATGTGAAACGAGCAGCGTTGAGGTTTCACGTGTGCTGATTTTTAGGAATTTGTGCGGGTTCAGTGGCAGCAATCGCAAAACGCTGCGCGCATGTCTTTGAAT
>JBDZUY010000058.1:0-5696 GCA_040255365.1 Hyphomicrobiales bacterium | reverse complement strand
TAAACAAAGCCAAGGGAAATTCTTCCGCGTATGCGCCCGTGCATGGTATGCACAATGAAGTATTTCTGTGAACATTATTGAACCAAGTCAAAATAGACGCTTGTTTACCACGAATAGAAGATGACTCGGGTTTGCCCTGCGCTTATCTTTTCTCAATGGGTGTTGAGGGGGCGTTTGGATGCAGCGTGTCATGATCCATTGTCCGCAAACGGGCAAAATGGTGTTTTCAGGCATCTGTCTTGATGAGGCAGGCAGCACCGGCGATGCCTTTTCGCGCCAGAACGCCGTGGGCTGCCCGCTTTGTGGTGATCTGCACTTTTGGGGCGTCGAAGACGCCGAGTTGGAGACGATGCCGGAAACCGCGATTGGTCCGGTGCCGAATTCGGCCAATCCGCGCGGCTTTGATCCGCGCGAGCGTTTGCAATCTGGGCCAGACCTGTCAAATAGGCGCTGAAATGCGCCGGCCGGGTGCCGCGCGCACGAACTAGCCCGGTTTACACGCGCCCGATGGATGTTTCCCTGTTTGATTTTGACTTGCCGGATGATCGCATTGCCTTGCGTCCGGCGTCCCCGCGTGATGCGGCGCGGCTTTTGGTCGTGCATGAAGACGGCCATCTGACCCATGCGCATATGCGCGATCTGCCGGATTTTTTGCGCGAGCATGATGCGCTGGTCGTCAATGATACCAAAGTCATTCCCGCCCGGCTGATCGGGCGGCGCGCGCCGCGCCCCGGCATGAGCGGGCAGGGCCCCAAACTTGAGGCCATGCTGCACAAACGCACAGGGCCTGCGCGGTTTCGCATTTTTGCCCGGCCTGCGCGCAAATTGCAGATGGGCGATGCGGTGCATTTCGGAAAAGATTTGAGCGCTCGCGTGATCGCGCGCGGTGATGGCGGCGAGGCCGAACTGGAATTTGCGCTGTCAGGTGCGGCACTGGATGCGGCGATTGCGGTGACGGGCGAGATGCCGCTGCCGCCTTACATCGCGGGCAAACGCAAAACCGATGCGCGCGACACGGCCGATTATCAGACCATCTATGCCGCCCATGACGGTTCGGTGGCCGCGCCCACGGCGGGGCTGCATTTTACGCCGGAATTGTTTGCACGGCTCGAAGCGCAAGGTGTCACGCGCGAGACGGTGACCTTGCATGTCGGGGCGGGCACGTTTTTGCCCGTCAGCGCCGCCGACACCAAGGATCACAAGATGCACAGCGAATACGCTTTGCTGAGCGATGAGACGGCGCAGCGGTTGAATGCGGCGCGCGCGGGCGGCGGGCGCATCGCGGCGGTTGGCACCACCTCGTTGCGCACCCTGGAAAGCGCGGCGGACGAGGGCGGGGTTTTGCATGCCTTCGCCAGCGAAACCGATATTTTCATTACACCGGGCTATGGCTTCCGCGCGGTGGATGTGCTGCTGACCAATTTCCACCTGCCCAAATCGACCCTGTTCATGCTGGTCTGCGCGTTTAGTGACACAGATGTCATGAAGCAGGCCTATGCAGAGGCCATCGCACGGGAATATCGTTTTTATTCGTATGGTGATGGGTGCCTGCTTTTGCGCGGGGCGTGATAAGCCGATCTTTAACGGCCCGGCTTTCCGGCTCCATTAACGATGCTGGGGAAGTGTTGTTACTTTTTCTTTCTCTATTCTTCCAAGGCTGGGGCGAATATTATATCTTTTTTGTCACACTGCGGATCCCGAGATAGGGCGCAAGGTGCATTGCGGACGCGCCTTCTTGCCCGGCGGCCGCTACAGAACTGGAAATTTCGCGTAAATCATTGTCAATACTGGGTATTTTCTCTGGATTGGCAGGCCGCAGTTGAATAGTGTTGCGGCGCAAATTCCGGCACAGGCAGCAGGCTTCCGTGCAACTACGGGCGTTGGGGAAATGAATGTTGAATGAAATGACGGGGCTGAACGGCATCGTGCTTTTTGCCGCTCTGGGCGTCTCACTTCTGATACTTGTGAATGCCCGGCCCATTGGCGAACGGCTCAACGTGATGGCCAAGCCTGATGGCGGGCGGCGGCGGCATGCGCTGGCCACACCACAAGTGGGCGGCATTGCCATACTGTCGACATTGGTTGTGTGGTGCGCATCGACGGCCTTGCTACAGCCCGGCGATGATCGCAATTTGCTGATTGCCGTAATTTTGTGTGCAACGGGTGTCGGCATCATTGGGTTCACCGATGACCAGCATGAGACATCGCCGATTGCCCGTATGCTGTCACTGGCGGTCTTTCTGGGCGTTGCCTTCGCTATCGATCACGACATGATTGCCTCCGTATTGAATTGGGGCAGCTTCACGCAGACATCCATAGCAGTGTGGGCGTATTTCCTGCTGATGGTTCTGACCAGTGTGGGGCTGGTAAATGCGGTGAACATGGCCGATGGGCAAAATGGCATTGTCGGCAGCATGTATGTGGTTTGGTCGGGTTGCTTGATACTGACCACAACGGGAACAGCCCAGGATATCGCAGGGGTTCTGCTTCTCGCGTCGGGCATGTTTTTGGTGTTCAACCTTCGCGGCAAGCTTTTTTTGGGCGATTGCGCGACCTATGGCATCACGTTTGTCATTGGGCTGCTGGTCGCGCTAGCCCATGCCCGTGGCCAAATTCCACTGGAAAGCATCATCGTCTGGTTTTTTGTGCCGGTCGTGGATTGCCTGCGCCTTTTGATTACGCGGCCGATGCGCGGGCGCTCACCACTGACGGGCGATCGCGATCATTTTCATCACCGCCTTGAAGACAAGATGGGCGGGAATATGGGGCTTTTGACCTATGCCGGTGTGGTGGGCGCATCGTCTCTGGTCACCAGTCTTGAACCACGGTTTTCGCTGGTTTGCCTGGTGCTTCTGACGGCTTTCTATTTCAGTTTCGCATTTCTAACCAATTCGGCTGTGACGGTGAGCGTGGAAAAAGATGGCGATACGGCGCCTGCGCCTGACGCTGGAAATCGTGCAAAAATTGTTGCGATCAATCCGGAGGCGCGTAACGATCGCGCGCGTAATTAATGCCGCCGGTTATGCCTTCCACCGCAGCACGTCTGCACGGCTTGGCCGGTTTTACCAGGTTCTGAGGCCTTTTTCCGTTGCAGCCATTGTCCGTCGCACAGACTATCGCATTCACGGCACGTTTCATCGTGCAGAATTTTGTGCCGATTGTTTTGCGCATTTTTCTGCCGGCCGTTGCGGGCTGGGCCGTTCTTTATTTTTCATTCTCTGCCTATCTGTCGGAACTGATCCAATATTTGGCCGCACCCAGCGACCGCGTGGGTAGTCTGGTGCTTGGCCTGGCAACGGGCGGGTTGATGACGGCATTGTTTTTTCATGCTGTTATTGCTGCTGCAGTCGCTGCACTTGCACTCGGCGACAAAGACGATCGCGGTTGGATATACTTGCGTGCGGCGCGGCGTGAGTGGCGGCTTTATGCAGCAACGTTACGGGTGGTGGCGGTTGGCTTTGCGTTTGTTATCGTAGTTTTTGTGGCCGAGCTTTTGCTGCGCAATATGATCAGTACAGGCACGATGACGTTGTGGTTCAAGATCATTACCGTCGTCGGGCTGTTTGCGATATTCGTGCGCTTGGGCTTTTTGCTTCCGGCGGTCTCTGTTGCCATTGAAGACGGCCCAGTCGTACGCCGCGCCTGGCGGTTTTCACGCGGCCGCGCAGCGCTTATCAGCATTACAACTATACTCTTTGTTTTGCTGGGCCTTGCCGTGCAGTTCGGCGGCGAATATGTGATGCGCGCTGCGGCGTTGGCTCCAAGCCATTCGCAAACGCTTTACCTGATCGACGTGGCAAGAATGTTCCAGAAATTTTTGCCGGAATTCCTGCTTGTTCTCAGCCTTGCCTATCTGATTACGAGCATTGCGCTTACGGTTTTCGCTGTATGCGTTTACCGAGCGTTGAACGATGAGAGTCGTGCAGATATCGCTTAGCATGGGATAGTGGTTCCCTCGTTTACGATTTTGCGCGGCCATTCGCGGCTACGGTGGCGACGATGCGCTGGTAATCAGGATATTGCGGACATGATGTTGATCCCCGTAATTTTGGCTGGCGGAAGCGGTACACGGTTATGGCCGCGGTCACGCACGGCTCTGCCCAAACAATTTTTGGATGTTAGTACGCCGCGTTCTCTGCTTGTGGAGACGATTGCGCGGTTTGATGGCGATGTGCGGTTTTCTGCGCCGGTGGTTGCCGGGGCGATAGAACACGGCTTTATGGTTGCGCGAACGCTTCAAGCTGCGGGTTTGCGGCCGCAAGCGATTATTTGCGAGCCGGAAAAACGCAATACCGCGCCCGCGATTGCGGCGATGGCGCGTGTGGTGGCCGAACTTCACAGCCCCGATGCTGTCTTGTGTATCATGCCTGCCGATCAAATTGTTCGCGATCCTGCCGCGATGCGCGAGACTTTATTCAGAGCGGCTGAAGCAGCCGATGAGGGCTACATCGTCACGATCGGCATTACACCCAGCGAACCCAGCACAGGATATGGCTATATCGAGATGGGTGCGCCGCTTCGTGGGCGTGCGCCGGTGCGCAAAGTGGTGCGGTTCGTCGAAAAGCCGGATTTGGCGACCGCCGAATCCTTTTTGGCTCAAAAATCCTTTGTCTGGAACGCAGGCATGTTCGTGGCGCGCGCCGATGTTTTGCAATCCGAGATGCGCCTTTTGTGTCCCGATGTTTTGGCCGCTGCCGAAGCGGCTGTCGCGGCGGCGCATCGCGGGGATATGATCGCACTTGATGCACAGAGTTTTGCGCGCAGCCCATCCATCTCGTTTGACTATGCGGTGATGGAAAAAACGAAACGGGCCGCGGTGATCCCTGCGGATATTGGCTGGACGGATGTGGGAAGCTGGTCGGCGCTGTGGGGACTGATCGACAAGGATGATGCCGGTAATGTCGCCAAGGGCGATGTCATCATGGAAGATTGTAAGGACAGTCATATCGAAAGTGATTCCGGCCTTGTTGTTGGTCTTGGGTTGGAACGGATGATGGTGGTGCAAACGCGCGATGCTACTTTGGTGGCGCCGCTTGATCGTGCGCAGGATGTCGGCGAGCTGGTTGAAACGTTAAAAAAACAGGGCCGCGCAGAAATTGCCGCGCATACCAAAGTGCACCGCCCCTGGGGCTGGTATGATGCGCTCTGGATGGCGCCGGGTTATCAGGTCAAGCATCTGATGGTGGCACCGCAATCTGCGATTTCGCTACAGCGCCACCGCCATCGTTCCGAACACTGGGTGGTGCAGAGCGGAGAAGCAACGGTCACATGCGAGGACAAGGTGTTTGTGCTAACACCCGGCCAATCGGCATTCATTCCACCGGGGGCCCGGCACCGGCTTGAAAACCGCCGCAGCGAGGAACTGCATGTCGTCGAGGTTCAATTGGGCGACTATCTGGGTGAAGATGATATCGAGCGGTTTGAAGACCGCTACAATCGCATCTGAGCAGGCTTGGCTGACCTCTATTCGCGCGTCGGCACATCGGTTATGGCTTTGCCTGCCATGAGCCAATTTCGCTTTGAAATCGAACATACCGATGGTGCCGCCCGCATCGGCGCGTTCCAAACGCCGCGCGGCACTATCCGCACGCCCGCCTTCATGCCGGTGGGCACAGCGGCTACCGTCAAGGCGATGTTGCCGGCCAGCGTGGCCGAAACCGGCGCCGATATTTTGTTGGGCAATACCTATCATCTGA
>JBDZUY010000036.1:30280-32420 GCA_040255365.1 Hyphomicrobiales bacterium | reverse complement strand
TCGCGGTTATGCGCCTCGTCAAAGAAATCCTTGATCGCTTCGGCGACCACCTTGCCGATGCCATTGATCGCATTCAGATCATCCAGCGCGGTGTCGCTTTTCATCGCCGTTTCAAACGCGGTGAAGGTGAGGAAATTGCGCGCCAGCAGCCGCGCCGTGGTATCGCCGACATGGCGAATGCCCAGCGCATTGATGAAACGGTCCAGCGCAATTTTGCGCCGTGCATCGATAGCGGCAACAAGGTTTTCGACGAGCTTGCTGTCGCCTTCGTCCTTTTTCTTCGCGGTCTTTTTGGGTGGTTCCTTGCCCAGGCTGGCATAGCGTTCTTCGCTGAGCCGTGCGCGCTGCGCCGCCAACACCTTGTGCAATTCGCCGGTGCGGCGGGTCAGTGCGAAAATATCTGACGGTTCTTTGACCAGCCCCGTCTCATGCAGGGTTTCAATATAGGTGCCGCCCAACCCCTCTATATCAAAGGCGTTGCGGCTGACAAAATGTTTCAACCGTTCCACGGCCTGCGCATCACAAATCAGCCCGCCAGTGCAACGCCGGTCAACATCGTGCTTGCCGGTTTTTTCATCCACGTCGCGCACGGCATGACTGCCGCAGACCGGGCATGTGTGCGGAAATTCATAAGGCTTCGCGCCCTTGGGCCGTTTTTCCAAAATCACGCGCACGATTTGCGGGATCACATCGCCCGCGCGCTGTACGATCACGCTATCGCCGATGCGCACATCCTTGCGCGCAATCTCGTCTTCATTGTGCAAGGTGGCGTTGCGCACCACGACGCCGCCCACCGTCACCGGCTCCAGCTTGGCGACGGGCGCCAGTTTGCCGGTGCGGCCGACCTGAATCTCGATATCGTTCAGCACCGTTTCAGCTTGTTCGGCGGCGAATTTGTGCGCAATGGCCCAGCGCGGGGAACGCGACACAAAACCCAGCCGGTCCTGCAAAACAAGGTCGTCCACCTTGTAGACCACGCCATCAATGTCATAGCCAAGGCTGGCGCGCTTGCTTTCTACCGCGTGATAGAATTTCAAAATATCATCCGTGCTGTGACACCGCCGCGTCAGCGGATTGATGGCAAAGCCCCAGCCCTTGAAGATTTGCAGCATGTCCCATTGGGTTTTGGCGGGCAGGTTTTTCAATTCGCGCGGCTCGCCCCACGCATAGGCAAAAAAATTGAGCGCGCGTGACGCGGTGATCGCCGGATCAAGCTGGCGCACAGAGCCCGCCGCCGCATTGCGTGGATTGGCGTAAAGCGGTTTGCCATCTTTTTCCTGGCGCGCATTCAGCCGTTCAAATTCGGCGTGGTTCATATAAACTTCGCCGCGCACCTCAAACACTTTTGGCGCCTTGCCCTTCAGCCGTAGCGGGATGTCGCGCACAGTGCGCAAGTTTGCCGTGATGTCTTCACCCTCTGTGCCATCGCCGCGCGTTGCGCCCTGCACAAACACGCCGTCTTCATAACGCAGGCTGGCCGAGAGCCCGTCGATCTTCGGTTCGGCGTTGATGACCAATTCCATGTCATCGGCCATGCCCAGAAACCGGCGCACACGGCCCACAAAATCAGCAACATCTTCGTCAGTGAATGCATTGTCGAGCGAGAGCATCGGCACCGCATGCATGATCTTGCCGAATTTTTCGGATGGTTTGGCGCCAACCCGGTGGCTGGGGCTGTCGGGGCGGGTGAGCGCGGGAAAGCGTTCCTCGATCGCGCTGTTGCGCAGGCGCAGCGCATCATAATCGGCATCGGAAATAATTGGCGCGTCATCGCCGTGGTAATGGCGGTCATGTTCCGCAATTTCTTCGGCCAGCCGCGCCAATTCTTTTTTGGCGTCTGCTTCGGTCAGTTTTTCGACCGGCTTTGGGCTGCGCGCACTCATGCCCGTTTCCGTGATGCTTTTTTGGGCGCACCTGTTTTGGGTGTGTTCGCCGCTTCACTCAGCAGGCGTTTGGCGGCGGCGCGCGCTTCTTCGGTAATCGCGGCACCGGACAGCATGCGCGCCAATTCTTCAATCCGCTGATCATCGGAAAGCTGTGTCACCGCCGTGATGTCGCCCTTGCGCGTGATGCGGAAATGGCGCGCGGCGCGGGCCGCCACCTGCGGCGCATGGGTAACCAGCAACACTTGCGTGGATTT
>JBDZUY010000036.1:0-30180 GCA_040255365.1 Hyphomicrobiales bacterium | reverse complement strand
GGTTCCAGCGCCACACGGAATTTTGCATGACCCAGTTTCAGCGGCACAAGCTCGCCCATCACGGCAGCTTCGAGTTTTTTTGCCGCCGCCGCCCGCGCCGCCGACAATCGTTTTGCCGTTTCCAGAAACGCTTTGTGTGCTGTGGCAACCGCGACTTCGGCGGCTTTCAATTTGCCGCCGCCGCCATCAATGCCATCGAGCTTGTTCTGAAAATCAAGCAGCACACGCGGCAACTCGTCAGCCGTTACCGCATATTTGCGGGCCAGCGCGCGCAAGGCAAAAAGCCGTTCTTCTTTTCGTTCCAGATCGCCGGTATCAACCTCCAGCCGGGAGAGCAGCGATTCCAATTCGTGCCGCGCTTCTTCAATCAGGGCAAAGGCCTGTTCCAGCCCGGTTTCGGCAGAGGCGGCGGCGGCGCGCGCTTCTTCGCTCATGCGCGAAAGCCGTTTCAGCGCCGATGCAACCGATGCTTCGCCCGCTTTGTCGCCGCTCAGAAATTCGATGGCCGCGGAGACATCTTCGCCAATCTTGCTGGCATTCATCAAAAGCGTGCGCTCGGACGCCAGTATTTCTTCCTCGCCCACTTCGGGGCCAAGAGCCGAAAGCTCCTCTACCGCATGGCGCACAAAATCGGCATCGGCGGCGGCCTGTTCGGTGGCGCGGCGCAAAGTCTCCAGCGCGGTGCGCGCCGCGGCCAGATCGGCAAACCGCGCTGCCACATCGCCAGCCAATTGTTCGTTGCCGCCAAACGCATCCAGCAAACGGCGATGGGTCGCGTTGTCATAAAGCCCGCGATCATCGCTCTGCCCGTGAATTTCCACCAATTGCCCGCCCAGATCACGCAGCAACGCAACGCCCACCGGTTCGTCATTGACAAAGGCGCGGGTGCGCCCATCCGCCGATATGGCGCGGCGCAAGATAATCTCGTCATCACCGGGAATGCCGTTTTCGTTCGCCAACACGCGGGCGCGGTGCGCGGCCGGCAAATCGAATATGGCGGTGGCCGAACCTTGCGGCGCGCCGGGGCGTACTGAGGACCGCGCCCCCGCCCGCGCGCCTGCGGCCAGACCCAATGCATCCAGCAAAATGGATTTTCCCGCGCCGGTTTCGCCGGTCAGCACATTGAGCCCCGGCGCAAAGTCCAGAGTGAGATCGGCAATCAGAACCAGATCCCGGACTTTTAATGTCGCCAGCATGGCTGTGACTCTAGAGTGTAAACGCCCGCGATATCCACGAACCCTTGTCTTCCTTGGGCTTCATGTTGTGCTTGGTCAAAAGAGCGTAGGCGTCCTGATACCATGAGCTTCCGGGATAATTGGCCCCAAGAACGGCAGCGGCGGTTTTCGCCTCATTATAGATGCCCAATGCGTAATACGCTTCGGTCAATCGTTCCAGAGCCTCGGCAATCTGAGAGGTCTTCTGATAACGCTCCACCACCGAGCGGAAACGGTTGATCGCGCCGATATAATCGCCGCGCACCAGATAATAGCGGCCCACCGCCATTTCCTTGCCCGCCAGATGATCCAGGGTCAGGTCGATCTTCAGCGACGCGTCGCGGGCATATTCGGTATTGGGGAACCGCTGCACCACGTCCTGCAGGGCGGTCAGCGCCTGTTCGGTATTGGTCTGGTCGCGGCCCACATCGGTGATCTGTTCATAGAGCGAGATCGCCTTCAGATAGAAGGCATAGGCCACATCGCGGCTACCCGGATGAAGCTGAATGTATTGATCGGCGGTATTGATCGCATCGGTATATTTGTTGCCTTCGTAATAGGCGAAGGCACTCATCAGCATGGCGCGCCGTGCCCACACCGAATAGGGGTGTTGGCGCTCAACCTCGCCAAACTGTTTGGCCGCCTTTTCCCAGGAACCTGAGCGGATCTGCTTCCAGCCTGCCTCATAGATTTCGTTGACCGGCCGTTCGACATATTCCGGCGAGCTTTCATCCTTGCCGGTATCGGCGCAACCAGACAGCGCGAGCCCGGCAAGCGCCAGGCCAACGAGCGATGCAGCGCGAATCGCATGGATCAGAGCCGGCTTTTTACGCAGCGCCGGAGTGGATAAGTCATTCAGCAGCATCAGGTTTTCCGTTTTATCTGGCCGGGGCCTTAGCGGCTACGCCCCGTAATACCAATGATCCGCGCCCTTATGCCATTGCCGGGGAACCGCGGTCCAGACGGCAAGTGATCATGGCGCCGCCGATCCCGCAAATACAACCAGAAGTTACAGTGAATTCATAGATGATCCGGCCGCCCGTCTGGCGCGTATCCCTTATGTAGCAATACGCACCAACAGGTTCCCATGGACGGCCATTCCGCCCAGACAAGACAAACAGCCCGATCCCAGCCGGAGCGCACAATCGACGATTATGTCGGCGAGCGCATTCGCCAGCGCCGCACCGAGCTGGGCCAGACGCAGGAAGAATTGGGCAAGCTGCTCAATCTTTCCTACCAGCAAGTCCAGAAATACGAGACCGGCGCGAACCGTGTGTCCGCAGGCCGTCTTTATGAGATCGCGCGTGAGATGGGGGTTGGCGTCTCGTACTTTTTTGACGGCTATGATGAAGGCGGCGACACCGCGCCCCTGCCGCATGGCGGGCACAACCGCGCGGCCATCGAATTGGTGCGCAATTTTCTGGAAATACGCGACGAGCCCATGCGCAGCGCCGTATCCAGCCTGTTAAAAGCGATGAAAGATCAGCAAGGCTGAGCTTTGCGTGATTGCATTGGTGCTTCAGGCGGCAACAATTTCGGTATTCGCAGGATCAGCAAACAGCGCGCGCAGCAACGCGTTGTTCAGCGCATGGCCGGAGCGGCGCCCAACAAAGCGGCCGATTAGCGGCGCCCCCGCCAATGCCAGATCGCCAATGGCATCGAGAATTTTGTGACGGACAAATTCATCGTCAAAGCGCATCAACCCGGCATTGACCACCGCATCGCCATCAATCGCCAAAGTGTTTTCCAGCGATGCGCCGCGCCCCAGCCCGGCTTTGTTCAGCGCATCCAGTTCATGCATAAAGCCGAATGTGCGCGCAGGCGCGATGTCGCGCGCGAACGCTTTGCCAGAAAATTCCCAGACCAAGTGCTGTGTGCCAATGGCTTTCGTTGGAAATGTGATTTCAAAATCGAAACTGTAAGTATCCGCCGGTTCCAGCGCTGCGCTGGCCCCAGCGTTCGTAACCTCCACCCGCTTTAGAATTTTGATCGCGGTACGCGGGCCGGGCGCGTCGTGAAAACCGGCCTCTTGCAGCCGCACCAGATACCCCAGCGCATCGCCATCCAGAATGGGCGGTTCGGGCCCATCGACGCTGATCAAAAGATCATCCAGCCCGGCACCGGCCAGTGCCGCCATCAAATGTTCAATCACCGCGACACGCGGCCCATCGCCCGCGCCGATGACGGTGCCAAGCCGGGTTTCACTGACCGCATCATAGCGCGCGTTGATTCTGGCCCCGCCCATGTCGCTGCGGGCAAAGACAATGCCATCGCCCGGCGCAGCAGGCGACAGCACCATGCGCACCGGGCCACCCGCATGCAGGGCCGTGCCTTCGATTGTGATCTCTTTCGCGAGTGTGCGCCGGGTCATCGCCAACAGTATAAAGACTCGTCCGCAGACCGGAAACAAAAACACATGCCCGGCACAACAGGACCGAAGCCACAGCGGCGGGCATGGTCATACTGGGCGCGCCGTTCTGTTCCTGTTCCATAGACGCCCGTTAATTCCTGTGCACCAATGTCGTACGCCCTTTGCATCCTATCCCGCGTCAGGCCGGAGATGTTGTTTTGAACGATCGCAACCGTATCAGCCCTTCGCCAGCGGCGGATGACACCACAAGTTTTGTGGCGCTCTTTACGCCAAAGCTGATTACGATTTTACGCGAAGGGTATGGTTGGGCGGACCTTCGCGCCGATATCAGTGCGGGGCTGACGGTTGCGGTTGTCGCGCTACCGCTTTCCATGGCCATCGCCATTGCATCGGGCGTCGGGCCCGAACGCGGTCTTTACACAAGCATCATCGGCGGATTCTTTGTTTCCCTTCTGGGCGGCAGCCGTTTTCAGGTGGGCGGCCCGGCCGGTGCGTTTATCGTGCTTGTCGCCGCCTGTGTCGCGCGCAGTGGAATCGAAGGATTGCTGTTGGCGGTTATCGGCGCCGGCATCATCATGGTCGTGGCCGGGTTCCTGCGGCTGGGCAGCTATGTCAAATTCATTCCCTATCCTGTCACGGTTGGTTTCACGGCCGGTATTGCCGCAATCATCATCGCCAGTCAGCTTGGCGATCTTCTGGGCCTGACCTTCGCGCATGGTGAGCCAGCGGCTGTGTTGCCAAAGATCATGGCGATCAGCACAGCGCTGCCCAGTACCAATATCAGCGCCATCCTGTTGGCGATCTTCACTGTAGCAACCATTGTGCTGGTCAAAAGATTTCGGCCCAAATGGCCAAAATTGCTGGTGGCGCTGGTGTTGGCAACCATTGCCGCAATGGTTTTGGGTATCCATGTCGAAACCATCGGTTCGCGCTTTGGCGAAATACCGGCAACGATGCCGCTACCCTCGCTGCCAACGCTGAGCGTTGCAAAAATACAGGCGGCCCTGCCCGACGCCTTTGCGTTTGCGTTGCTGGGCGCGGTGGAATCTCTTTTGTCGGCCACCGTTGCGGACGGCATGACGGGACGGCGTCACCGCTCAAATTGCGAATTGGTGGCGCAAGGTGTGGCCAATATATTTTCCGGGCTGCTTGGCGGCATTCCCGTAACCGGGTTGATCGCACGCACGGCAACAAACATTCGCGCAGGTGCCCGCGGCCCCATCGCCGGTATCATACATGCGTTCTTTATTTTGGCCTTCATGCTGATCGCCGCGCCGCTGGCATATTTCATACCGCTAAGTGTGCTCGCGGCAATTCTTGTTTACGTCGCTTGGCAAATGATCGAGCAGCAAGCACTGGCCACACTGCTGACATCTGCGCGCGGCGATGCAATTGTGCTGCTGTCCACCCTGCTTCTGACAATCTTCCGCGATGTGGCAACGGGCATTCTGGTCGGCTTCGGCATGGGCACCTTGTTGTTCCTGTCACGCATGGCCAAAAACATTGGCATCGAGGGCGTACCGCTGGTTGCGCCGGATACACCCGACGGCACCAAAGATGTGCGCACGCCTTATGACGCGGCGCTGGCGGCCGATCCGTCGCGCGTTGTCTATCGCATTTCCGGTGCGTTCTTTTTTGGCGCGGCATCGACAGTTGGGGCCGTTCTGGATCGCATCGCGGTCAGGCCGAAACTGTTTATTTTGGATTTCGCCGCCGTGCCCTATCTGGACTCCACTGCCGCCAACACGATCCGCAGCTTTGCGCGCAATGCGGCCAAACGCGGCGTAAAAATGGTCATCACGGGCACAGCGCCCAGTGTGCATGCGGTTTTGAGCGCACATGGGGTGGCGCCGCCTGACGTGGCGTTCTCGGACACAATTGCGACAGCGCTGGCACAGGAAGATGCAATCGAGGCACAAAAAACGGGCGATGCAGGATAAACCTGCACCGCCCGCTGTATGCTAAATCAGAAAAAACTCAGTTCGATTGGCGGCGCAAGAAGGCCGGAATTTCGAACTGGTCATCCTTTTTGTGCTCGGGGAAAAGATCTTCCGCGAGATTGTCATGTGCCGGCTGCTGCATGCGCGCCGCTTCGCCTTGCGCCTGACGACCCATCACTTGTGCCGTTGCGCGTGGCGCTTGTGCCGCGGAAGAACTGCGCGGTGTCTGTGCCGTCGCAGGTTCCATACGCGGCTCCGGCTTCTTTTCCTTGCGGCCAAGAAAGCCGAAACGGCGCTTTGGCTGGCTTTGCGGTGCCGCCTCTGCTGCATGTTCCGGCGCATATGCAACGGGTCCCTCGGCGGGGCGCGATGATGGCTGGCGGAATGAAGCGGGCATGGGCGGTATATCATCATCCGCTTCGCTAACTTCATTTTCGCTATCCAGAATCATCGCTTCTGCTGGCGAACGCTGCTCACGCAGATGCGGCGGCGGAAGACCGGGATTGTTCAGTTCTTCCGACAAAACCTCCATCTGCTGCAACACAGGGTTGGACATTTTGTGCTGGCGTGTCGGCTCCACCGATACCGGCTTCAGATGCGGTCGCAAAGGTTCGACATTTTCCGGCATGCGCACCATGCCTTCGGCTTCGATACCCGTGGCCACAACAGAAACGCGGATGCGCCCTTCCATGTTTTCCAGAATCGTGCCACCGAAAATAATGTTGGCATCAGGATCAACCTCGGCACGAATACGGTTCGCTGCCTGATCGACCTCGAACAGCATCATGTCGGAACCGCCAGTGATGTTGATAAGAACGCCACGCGCACCCTGCATCGACACATCATCGAGCAACGGATTGGAAATGGCGGCTTCTGCGGCTTTGAGTGCGCGCTCGTCGCCTTCGGCCTCGCCCGTGCCCATCATCGCCTTGCCCATCTCGCCCATCACCGTTTTGATATCGGCAAAGTCGAGATTGATAAGCCCCGGCATCACGATCAGGTCGGTGACACCGCGCACGCCGGAATGCAGCACTTCGTCGGCCATCGTAAAGGCCTGTGCGAACGTCGTGCGATCATTGGCAATGCGGAACAGGTTCTGGTTCGGGATCACGATCAAGGTGTCCACATAGGCCTGCAACTCTTCGATACCGCGTTCTGCGATACGCATGCGCTTGTCGCCTTCAAACGCAAACGGTTTGGTGACAACACCGACGGTCAGAATGCCCTGCTCGCGCACCGCGCGCGCAATCACCGGGGCTGCGCCCGTGCCCGTGCCGCCGCCCATGCCGGCGGTGATGAATACCATATGCGAACCGGCGACATGCTCCAGGATTTCATCGAGCGATTCTTCAGCGCCCGCCCGGCCCACATCGGGCCGTGCGCCCGCGCCCAGTCCTTCGGTCACGCGCGCACCCATCTGGATACGCCGTTCGGTCTTGGACAGATGCAACGATTGCGCATCGGTATTGGCCACCACAAAGTCAACGCCTTCGAGCTTTGATGTGATCATGTTGTTGACAGCATTGCCGCCTGCGCCGCCCACGCCCAGCACGGTAATCCGCGGCCGCAATTCTTTTACTTCGGGCGCCCTGAATTTGATTGTCATTGGTTACTCTCCTTTTCTATGCGCGATTTCTTCGCGGCCCACCGGACGCCCAACGATTGTTTCGTTTTGTCAGTCCACATTTTTTCGTTATCCAAAAATTGCACCGGACATTCGGCGCAAAAAACCACCCGGCCGCACCGACTTCGATGCAGCATGCATGTCAGGATTGAACGCTTCCGGCGGCATGGTCGCGCCCGCCATCAGCAAACCCAGAGCCGTGGAATAATCCGGCCCGGCAGACGCTGCCGGTAACCCGGGGAAGGTTTGCGGCCGGCCCAGCCGCACCTGTTTGTTCAGCACGCGCTGCACAAGCTCGCGCGTACCGGCAAGCTGGCAACCGCCGCCGGTCAGCACGGCGCGGCGGCCCGCTGCAACATCAAAGCCGGATGCACGCAGGCGCGATTGCACCTCGCCCAGAATTTCTTCCAGCCTTGGCTGAATGATGCGTGTCAGCATGGAACGCGGCACGCGCACCGCATAATTGTCGCCGTCTTCGCCCATTTGCGGCACGGCAACGACATCGGTTCCCGTTTCAATATCGCCCAACGCCGCGCCATACAGCGTTTTGATGCGTTCGGCGGCGGACAAGGGCGCCGCCAGCATGCGCGCCAGATCGGATGTCACATTGGTGCCGCCCATCGGCACCACATCGGCATGCACAAGCTGGCCTTCCAAAAACACGGCGATGGAGGTCACGCCACCGCCCAGATCGATCACCGTGGCGCCAAGCTGCATTTCATCTGGCGTCAGCGTGGCAAGCCCGCTGGCGTAAGCGGCAAACAACGAACCGGCCACGCTCAGATGGCCACGCTCTACCGCAAGGCGCAAATTCTGCAAGGGCGAAGGTTTTGCCGCGACCGCATGAATGGACACGCCGATGCGTTGGCAGAACATGCCGCTGGGATCGCGCACGCCGCGCGCTTCATCCACCACATAGGATGTTGGCGCCGACTGGATGATTTCATAGCCGTCGTGGTTGCATTTCGCACGCGCATCGGCCAGCAGGCGGGTGAGATGTTCATCGCCAACCAATGCACCATCAAGCGCGATGGCCGCGCGTGCATTCAGGCTGATGGGCGAGCCGCAATTGACCGAAAGCAGCACATTTTGAATTCGCATATCGGCGTGGTTTTCGGCCGCAGCAACCGCCTCGCGGATGGATTCTTCGGCCTGTTCCAGATTGTTGACCATGCCCGATTTGATGCCCTGTGATTCACGCAAAGACGCACCCAGAACACGCAGCGATCCATGCTCGGCGCGACCGATCAGGCAAATCGTTTTCGACGTACCGACATCAAGCACCGAAACCAGACCGGGGCGATACGCCTTTTCTTCGGCACCTGTCGTGCGCATGCGAATGGTCTCACCCATTATGCTTTTTCCCCTCGTCCAACCTGCTGGCGGTCGCCGTTGCGCAGCATGAAGAAATAATTGTCGCGGGCGCGCAGATCGATCTCTCGAATGTCGCGTTCGAGCACGCCCTTATCGACAATGAGATCTTCCAGAACATCGAGCTGTTTTTCCCAACCCAGCTCCGGCAATTTCACGACCACATTGTCATCCAGAATCAGATTCCAGCGGCGCATCGAAATGCGCTCCATCACTTTCACGCGCGCGGCAACGGCACGGTGCGTGGCAATGGCATCAACAAGTTTGGCGCCATGTTTGGCCGCGCCTTCACCGGCGAAAACCGGCAGCTTCATGAATTGCGAAAGATTATGCGACGTGATCGGTGCACCGGAACGCTCCACCACAAACAGACCTTTGGGCGAACGCCACAGTGCGAACGGCACCTTTTCCACCACATCAACCGAAATCGTATCGGGATAGCGGCGGCGCACTTCGGCATCGGCTACCCAGTCCAGCTTCATCAGCCGTGCACGCGCCGCATGAATATCAGCATCGAAAATGGATTGGCCCGGTTCAAAGCCAAGTGCGGCCAGAATGGTGCGCGGCGAGGTGCGATTGTTCCCGGCCAGATGCACGGCGGAAATGCCAAAGCCCGCATCGGTGGCGATGGTACTGAACCCGCGATCAATTTTGCGCACCGTGTTGGCGACATATCCGCTCGCAAACAATGCCGCCAAAAATGTGAAAGCCAGCAACGAGCCGGTGAGCCACAGCATCGGCCGGCGGAACGCAAACCAGCCGCGCAGCCCGCGGGTGAATCGCACTATCGGCCCATCACGGAATTTTTCACGTTTGCCAAAATTTTGGCGGGCGGGCGCGCGCCGTGATGCGGCTTGCGGCGAACGGCGCGGCTGTTTGGTGCGGCCGCGTGCATTTTTCCGCTGATTTTTCACCGGTCGCATGACGCATCCTCCACGATCCAGCGGCAGAGTTTTTCGTAAGACATGCCGGTAAAAGCGGCTTGCTCTGGTACCAGCGAGGTCGGCGTCATGCCGGGCTGGGTATTCACTTCGAGAATGACAAGGCGGTTTTTGCCCTCGGTATCGTCAAAGCGGAAATCGGTGCGGCTCACGCCACGGCAACCGAGCACATTATGCGCCTGTTCGGCATAACGCATCGCCTGCTGCGTAATATCGTCTGGCACCTTGGCGGGCAGCACATGCACCGAACCGCCGCTCGCATATTTGGCTTCGTAATCATAGAAGGCGAGATTGGTTGTAATCTCGGTCAGCGCCAATGCGCGCCCGCCCATCACCGCCACGGTCAATTCGCGGCCCGGAACAAATTCCTCAACCATCATTTCGTCAGACAATTTCCATTCGGCGCGGCCCAGTGCTTCGGGCGGGCGGTTGTCGCCCTTGCGAATGATGAACACACCGACCGATGAGCCTTCGTTCACCGGCTTCACGACATAGGGCGGTTCCATCAGATGCTGTGCGGCGGCTTCGCGCCGGTCCACGACAATGGATTTTACAATCGGCAAACCGGCGGCGCGAAATACATCCTTCGCGCGCTGTTTGTGCATCGCCAAAGCTGACGACAGAATGCCCGAATGCGTATAGGGAATGCGCAACAGTTCCAGCAGACCCTGCACGCTGCCATCTTCACCCCATCTTCCATGCAGCGCGTTGAACACCGCATCGGGTTTGGCAGCGACAAGTTGGGATTCCAGATGCTCGCCCGGATCAACCTCGACAACATCAAAGCTTTCTGCGCGCAACGCCTTGGCGATGCCCGCACCACTGGACAGGCTGACCTCGCGTTCCGCCGAACGCCCGCCGAGCAAAACCGCCACGCGCTTATAATCGCTCATGGCACACCCACCCGCTTGATTTCCCATTCCAGCGTCACGCCGGATTTTGCTTTCACGCGGGCCCGCACTTCTTCACCTAGCGCCTCGATATCGGCGGCAGTTGCGTCGCCCGTATTGATGAGGAAGTTGCAATGCTTTTGTGAAACCTGCGCGCCGCCATGGCGAAGCCCGCGGCAACCGGCATCATCTATAAGCTGCCATGCCTTGTGACCAGGCGGGTTTTGAAATGTGGAGCCGCCGGTTTTTTCGCGCACCGGCTGGGTGCTTTCGCGTTGTTCCACAAGCGCGTTCATCGCCTCGCGAATCTGCGCCGGATCGCCGGGCACGCCTTCGAACACCGCCTCAACAAAAATCGTGTCCGGCGGAACCGATGATTTGCGATAGGCAAAACCCATCTCATCGCTGCTTATGGTGATGTATTTGCCAGTTGCATCAATGGCGCGCGCTTCGACCAGAACGTCCTTGATCTCGCGGCCGTAGCAACCGGCATTCATGCGCAATGCCCCGCCAATCGTGCCGGGAATGCCGCGCAGAAATTCCAACCCCGCAATGCCCGCATCGGCGGCAGCGCGCGCGGCGGCCGCATCCAGCGCGGCCGCACCAGCGTAAAGCCGCGTGCCCTCGGCGCGGATTTTGCCAAACACCGCAGGAAGGCGGATCACCACGCCAGGAATACCGCCGTCACGCACAATCACATTCGAGCCGACGCCGATTACCGAAACGCGCAGGTCGGCGGGTTTGGCGCCAAGGAATGCGGCCAGATCATCGGCGTCAGCCGGGCGGAACAGGATTTCCGCATTTCCGCCCGCGCGGAACCATACAAGATTCTTCAGCGGCGCGTTTTCGGTGTAGGTGCCGCGCACGGGCGGCAACGCATCGCAAAGCCGGGTCATCATCACGCTGCGCCCCCCTTTGCTTCGAGCGCAGCGGCAAGTCCCGCGGCCCAATTTGTGATCGAGCCAGCGCCCAGGCACACCACCGCGCTGCCCTTGTCCGCAAATTGCGAAACGATGGCAGGCAGATCATCCGGCCCGTCAATGGTGTAGACTTGGCGATGGCCGTGGGCGCGCAACGCATTGGCGTACGCATCGCGGTCATATCCGGCAATCGGTTGTTCACCCGCCGGATAGACCGGCGCGATGATCGCCACATCCGCATCATTCAGACAGGTGCAGAATTGTTCGAACGTATCGCGCAGGCGCGTATAGCGATGCGGCTGAACAATTGCGATCACCGAACCCGCATATGCCTGCCGCGCGGCGCGCAGGGCAGCGGCAATCTTGAACGGGTTGTGGCCATAATCATCAATGATGGTTGCGCCATTCCATGTACCCACAGGGGTAAAGCGCCGCCGCACACCGCCAAAATTGTTCAGCGCTTTGCGAATGGTTTCATCATCCACGCCCAGTTCGCGCGCCACAATGATCGCGGCCAGTGCGTTTTGCACATTGTGCAGGCCCGGCATGGGCAGGCGCAGGGCCTTCATTTCGCTGGTCGCGTTTTTGCGCCGGTCAGTCGTGATCACATCGAAATGCGAGGCACCATCAGCAAATGTCACATTGGCGGCGCGCACATCGGCCTGTGGGCTGAGGCCATAGGAGATAATGCGCCGGTCTTCGATACGCCCGATCATGGCCTGCACTTCGGGATGATCGAGACAGAGGACCGCAAAGCCATAGAACGGAATGTTTTCGACAAAACGCTGAAACGCGGCGCGCATGTTCTCGAACGTGCCGTAATAATCCAGATGATCGGGATCGGCGTTTGTTACCACCGCCACGGTGGCGGGAAGGCGCAGGAACGTGCCGTCGCTTTCGTCGGCTTCAACCACCACCCACTCACCGCCGCCCAGTCGCGCATTGGTGCCATAGGCATTGATGATGCCGCCATTGACGACCGTGGGGTCCATGCCGCCCGCATCCAGCAACGCAGCAACCATTGTCGTGGTTGTGGTTTTGCCATTGGTGCCCGCGATGGCAACACAGGATTTCAGCCGCATGATTTCGGCCAGCATTTCGGCGCGGCGCACCAGCGGAATATTGTTCGCGCGTGCCGCGTCATATTCCACATTGCCAGGTTTCACCGCGCTGGAATAAACCACCGTGTAGGCGTCTTTCAGATTATCCGCGCTGTGCCCGATGACGACAGGAATACCCAGCGAACGCAGACGCTTCACATTCGCGCTGTCCACCGCATCGGAGCCGCGAACCGTGTAACCCAGATTGTGCATGATCTCGGCAATGCCGCTCATACCGATGCCGCCGATGCCGATAAAATGAATGGTGCCAATGTCCACAGGCACGCGCATGGAAACGGATTTTTTGATCATTTGATCCGCCCCCCGCTCAAAGCCTCAACAAGATCAGCAAGGCGCGACGCCGCATTGGGCTTGCCCAGCGCGAGGGCCGCGGCGGCGCGGCGCGCAAGCTCATCCGGTTTGGAAAAAATCGATGCCAGCAATCCCGTCAACCGGTCCGCCGTCAGATCACGCTGTTGAATGGCCCAGGCCGCACCCGCCATTGCCAATACATCGGCATTGGCGGTTTGGTGGTCGTCGGTTGCGAACGGGAACGGCACCAGCAAAGCGGGGCGGCCAATCACCGTCAGTTCGGAAATGGAGGATGCACCGCTGCGCGCAATCACCAGATGCGCATCGGCGATACGTTGCGGCATGTCATTGAAGAAAGACGAAAGCTCGGCATCCACCTGCGCGGTATGATAGGCGCGACGCACCTCTTCCAGATCTTCGGGCCGGCATTGCTGAACAATTTCCAGCCGCGCGCGCATATCCGGTGCAAGCCCTGCAATCGCGGCGGGCACAAGTTCGCTGAGCGCACGCGCACCCTGACTGCCACCGAACACCAGCAATTTCAGCGGCCCGGTATCTGTTGGTGCGCCGTAAGGGGCGGCGGCCAGTTTGACCACCGCAGGGCGCACGGGGTTGCCTGTAAAGGCAATGCGGCTTTGATCTTGCGGGGCAAAACGCGCCAATGGAAACGAGGCAGCGATTTTGCGCACTCGCGTTGCGACAAGCCGGTTGACCTTGCCCAGTACCGCGTTCTGTTCATGCACCGCCGTGGGATAACCGGTCAGTGCGCCCGCGATCATTACCGGCAGGCTAGGATAGCCGCCAAAACCGACAATGGCCGCAGGTTTAATCTTTGTGAGTTTAGCAATGGCCACGCCAACACCGGCCGCGATTTCCAGCGGTGCTAGTAACTTTCCGATCAATCCGCGATCCGCGAACGAGGCCGATGGCACGGTTTCAATCTCGGCACCCGGAAACGCCGCGCCGTAATTTTTGCCGCGCGCATCGGTCATCACCACGATCTTGCGGCCACGGCGCGCAAGTTCGACCGCCAGCGCCTGTGCCGGAAACAGATGGCCGCCCGTGCCGCCTGCGGAAAGAACGATGGCGTTCATGACCGCGCCTCCCGCAAAAATGCAAACATTTCGTAATCACGCTCACCCACTTTGGGGCGCTGGCGTGTGATGGCCAGCGCAAACCCCATGGTCAGCGCCACGGCAAACAGCGAAGACCCGCCATATGAAATGAACGGCAGGGTCATGCCCTTTGCGGGCAAAATGGCAATGGCCACGCCCATATTGATAAATGCCTGCAGCGCGATAACGATGGCCAGCGCGGCGCCCGCCAATTGTGCAAACGGATCGCGCGCCCGTGCACTGCGCAGCAGAAGCCGCACCGACAAAACACAGAACAACGCCGCCACCAGCGCACACAGCACGAAACCGAACTCTTCGCCCGCAACAGCAAAGATGAAATCGGAATGCGCATCCGGGATGCGGTATTTCACCGTGCCCGCGCCGGGGCCCACACCAGCAAAACCGCCATGTGCAAAAGCCTTTAGCGCCAGCCCGGTTTGATAGCCGGTTTCACTGGTGTTCAAAAACTGATCAATGCGGTGATGCACATGCGGAAAAAATTGGTAAGCCAGAACGCCGAGCGCCGCGCTGCCTGCACCGAGCAACGCAATCCAGGCAAGCGAAATACCGTTAAAGAAAAGCAGCGCGCCCCACAGGGCCAGCAACAAACCCGTTTGCCCCACATCGGGTTGCGCTGCCAGAATTGCCAAAGCTGGCACGACCAATGCGAAGGTAATGATTTCTTTGGGCAGAACCAGTTTGGCCTTGTCGGCCAGAATGGATGCGGCCAGCACCGCAAAACCGGGTTTCAGAAATTCTGAGGGCTGAAACGTCATCCAGCCCAGATCAATCCAGCGTTTGGCACCAAGCACTTCATTGCCGGTGAAAAGCACAAGAAAAGAACTGATGAGCGCCAAAGCAAAAATGGCTGCGGCGCTTATCTTGATGGCACGGATACTGAGCAGCGATGCGCCGATCAAAATCCCGATGGCGAGCACGGCAAACGCAATCTGTTTGATGGCATAGCGAAAATCGCCAGCCGTGATCGGACCACCGGTTGCGGCCGGACTGGCGGCAAAGGCCAATATCAAGCCGATGGCGATCAATGCCAGCATCGCGAACAAAGCGACGCGATCCACCGTCCACCACCAGACGGCCAATCCGCTGCGGTCGGCGCGTGAATATCTCATGACGCCTCCCTCACGCTTTGCGCATCCAAATTGGCGACAAGTCCGCGAAAAATATCACCGCGATGCTCATAATCACGGAACTGATCAAACGATGCGCAGGCCGGTGACAGCAGAACCACAGGCGCGTCTTGCGCGGCTTCGGCCGCATCGGCGGCGGCGTGTTCCACCGCCTCGCGCAACTCGCCAGAAAATTCATGCGCCACTGCATTGCCCAGCGTTTGCGCAAATTCGTCCGCCGCTTCGCCAATGAGATAGGCCTTGCGCAGGCGCGGAAAGAAGCGGCGCAGACTTTCGATACCGCCTTGCTTTGGCTTGCCGCCAGCGATCCAGAAAATATCGGGGTAGCACGCCAGTGCCCGCGCCGCCGCATCCGCATTTGTCGCTTTTGAATCGTTGATGAAGCGCACTTTGCCGATATGGCCGACCTCTTCCATGCGATGCGCGAGGCCGGGAAATTGCGTAATGGCGTCAACAATGACGCGCGCGTCTTTTACGAATGGCAAGGTTGCGGCATAGGCCAGGGCAATGTTCTGCCAATTATGCGCGCCGGGCAGATGCGTGGCATGCGCCAGATCCATCACCGCCGTGGCGCGCGAATCCTGCGCATCATAAAGCGTGCCATCGACCGCAAAAATACCGCGGCCCAGCACTTTTCCAACCGAGACAGGCACAGCATCCGCGCCGCCATTGTTGGAGAATTTTGTGTAGAGCGCGGAACTTTGCGCATCATCCACGCCGATGGCCACGCGCCCGTTCTTTGCGGTTTGGCTGAGCAGCCGCGCCTTGACCGCAACGTAATTTTCCAGGCTTCCATGCCGATCAATATGATCAGGCGAGATATTGGTCAGCACCGAAAAATCAGGCACCAGACCGGGTGCAAGATCGATCTGATAGGACGACATCTCCAGCACATAAACGGTCTTGGAATTGGGTGTGTCCAGTTCCAGAACAGGGCGGCCGATATTGCCGCCAATCTCTGCTGTGAAACCGCACGATGCCAGGATATGACCGATCAACGCGGTGGTGGTGGATTTTCCATTGGTGCCGGTGATGGCAATGAGCGGCGCGCGATTGCGCGCTTCGGTGCCGGAGCACATTTCGCGCGCGAACAATTCCACATCGCCGATGATTTCTACACCGGCGCGTCTGGCGGCTTTGACCACCGCATGCGGTTCGGGATGCGTCAGCGCGATACCGGGGCTGAGCACCACGGCCTTGATCTTGTCCCATGGCCAATCGGCAAAGGGGGCAATGGTGGCACCGTCGGATTCGGCGGCAGCGCGCGAGGTTTCGTTATCGTCCCACGCAATCACCCGTGCGCCGCCTCCCTTCAAGCTGCGCACAGCCGCACGCCCCGAACGGGCAAGCCCGAATACGGCGATGTCTGCGTTTGCGAATGTGCGCACGGCAATCATGTTTGCGGCACTACCTCAGCTTCAGGGATGACAACCCGATCAGCGCAAGCACGACCGCAATGATCCAAAACCGGATCACAATGGTCGACTCTTTCCAGCCGAGCTGTTCGAAATGATGATGAATAGGGGCCATCTTGAAAACGCGTCGCCCCGTCAATTTGAACGATGCGACCTGCACGATGACCGAGACGGCTTCCATCACAAAAAGCCCGCCCACAATGGCGAGCACGATTTCATGTTTCACGACGATGGCCACTGCGCCAAGTGCACCACCAAGTGCAAGGCTGCCGGTATCGCCCATGAACACCATGGCGGGCGGCGCGTTGTACCAAAGAAAACCCAGACCGGCGCCGATCAGTGCGGCCAGAAACACGGTCAGTTCACCCGCGCCCGCGATGTAGTGCAATTGCAGATAATCGGCGAATTTGATGTTGCCAACGAGATAAGAGATCAGCGCAAACGCCATTGCCGCAATCATCACCGGCACGATCGCCAAACCATCAAGACCATCGGTCAGGTTTACCGCGTTGGAGGCACCGACGATGACCAGCACACCAAAGAACAGAAAACCCCAGCCAAGTTGCAGCAATACGGTTTTGAAAAATGGAATAGCCACTGCGCCTGAAAGGGCGGGGTCTTCCAATTGCATCACTGCATAGCCCGCAAGCAGCGCGACAATGATCTGACCAGCCAATTTGGCCTTGCCGCTGATGCCGGCCGACGAATGTTTGGAAACTTTTTGATAATCGTCGATAAAACCAAGCAGGCCGAAACTGGCTGTTACGAACAGCACAACCCAGACATACAGATCTTTCAGATCCGCCCACAGCAACGTGGAAATCACGGCAGACACCAGAATGAGCAATCCGCCCATCGTTGGTGTGCCCTGCTTTTCAACGATATGCCTTGCAGGCCCATCGGCGCGGATGGGTTGCCCCTTGCCCTGATTGGCGCGCAGCCAGCGGATCAAGGATGGCCCAAGGACAAACGCTATCAACAGCGCCGTCATGATCGCGCCACCAACGCGGAATGTGATGTAACGAAATACATTCAGCGCCGCGAAATGATCGGCCAATGGAACTAGAAAATATGGAAACATGTCTGGCGGCCCCCTAACCTTGCCGCGGCGCGCTCAGCGCATCGATAATTGTTGCCATGCGGCTGCCCAGCGAACCTTTGACCAGCACCACATCGCCGCCGCGCAAGGCCGCGCTGACAAGCGGTGCATTTTCTGCTGATGTTTCGGCCCACGCGCCGCGCATATCTGCTGGCAGCACGGCCCATAACGCCTTCATTTGCGGGCCGTTCAAAAAGACCTTGTCCACTTTGGCGGCGGCGAGGTGAGACGCGAGACCCGCGTGATGCGCCGCGCCGTCTTCACCCATTTCCAGCATGTCACCCAGCACAGCGATACGCCGCGTCGCATGTGCAGACCCCAACAGCGCAATGCCCGCAGCCATGGAAGCCGGGTTTGCGTTATAACTTTCGTCGATCACGTCAGCGTTGCCGCCCGCAACCGCGATGACAAAGCGCGCACCGCGGCCCTTTAATGCCGAAAATTCCTTCAGCGCTGCGGCGGCGTTGAATACATCACCATCGCACAGCGCCACGGCCAACAGCGCACCCAACGCATTGTTCGCGATGTGGCGGCCCGGCGCGGCGATGTTGAATTCCACCGGTTTGCCCGCAATGTCGGCACTGATCTGTGCGCCATCTTTGGTTTCATTATATGACAGCAGCCGTGCATCGTTGCCCGCAGCTGCGCCAAAGCGCAAGATACGGCTGACGCCAGCCTGTTTGGCGCGTGCGATCAGCCGCGGTGCATACGGGCTATCGGCCGGAACAAGCGCCGCTCCGCCCGGCACTATGCCTTCAAAAATTTCAGATTTGGCATCGGCAATCGCTTCGCATGTGCCAAAGAATTCCAGATGTGCGGGCGCGATGGTGGTAATCAGCGCCACATCGGGACGCACGAAACCAACCAGCGAACGGATTTCGCCAAAATGGTTCATGCCGATTTCAAACACGCCAAATTGCGCATCACGCGGCAACGAAGCCAGGCTGAGCGGTACGCCCCAATGATTGTTGTATGACGCGGCAGAGGCGTGAGTTGCCCCGCTTGCACCAAGCGCAAGGCGCAACATTTCCTTGGTTGTGGTTTTGCCAGCGCTGCCTGTGACCGCAATGATTTTGGCGTGACTGCGGGCGCGCGCGGCACGGGCCAGATCTTCCAGCCCGCGCAATGTATTGGCAACGCTCAGAAGCGGTGCATTGCCGCCCACATCGGCCACGTCACGCGAAATCAGTGCGGCACCGGCCTTGGCTTTCAGCGCGGCGTTCACAAATTCATGGCCGTCGCGCGCATCACCCTTCAGCGCGACAAACAGATCGCCCGGCTTCAGGCTGCGTGTATCAATGGAGATACCGCTCACGGAGAAATCCCGCGAGGCGGTGCCCAGGGTCGCGGCCTGCGCTTCGGCGGATGTCCACAGCGCACTCATACCAACGCCTCCGCCGCGCGCCCGCCAAGCGCCAACGCCGCCTTCAGCGCCTCTTCGCGATCCGAAAATGGTTTTGTTTCGGTGCCGACGATCTGGCCTGTTTCATGGCCCTTACCCGCGATGATTAGACAATCACCTGTGCCGAGCGCGGCAATGCCTTCGTGTATCGCCTCTGCACGGTTGGCAATTTCGCGTGCACCCGGTGCACCGGCCAATGCCTCTGCGCGAATGACGGCGGCATCTTCGGTGCGTGGATTGTCATCTGTCACGATAACGCAATCGGCAAATTCAGTGGCAGCCGCGCCCATCAAGGGGCGCTTGCCGCGATCACGATCCCCGCCGCATCCGAAAATGACATGCAGCTTGCCACTTACATGCGGGCGCAAGGCTTTCAACACAGTTTCCAGTGCATCAGGGGTGTGTGCGTAATCGACATAGATCGCAGCGCCGGATTTTGCATAAGCCATTTTTTCCAGACGGCCCGGCGCGCCCTTCAGTTTGGCGAGGGCTGCAAACACATCTGGTGCGGGTGCACCGAGCGCAATCGCCAAACCGGTTGCAACCAGAACATTGGCAGCCTGAAAATCACCTGCCAGCGGCAGCTCAACTGTGTAGGTCTTGCCTTCAAATGCAATTGTCAGTGTTTGACCATCGCCATGCGGCGTGCGGGCGCGCAGCGTTAGCGCTTCCCCGGTTTCGCCAACCGTGACAAGCCGCAGGCCCCGCGCCTTCGCCGCATCGGCAAAGACGTCGGAAAATTCCGCATCGGTGTTGATGACAGCCACGCCATCAGCGCGCACCACTTCGGTAAACAGGCGCAACTTGGCATCACGATAGGCTTCGAAGCTGGGGTGATAATCCAGATGATCGCGTGTCAGATTGGTGAAACCCGCCGCAGCAATATCGACACCATCAAGACGGTATTGCGCAAGGCCGTGGCTGGATGCCTCCAGCGCCAGACAATTCACGCCTTCGCTCTGCAATTGCGCCAGCAGCGCATGAATCTCTATCGGGTCGGGCGTTGTGTGACGAAGGCCAATCTCACCAGACGGCGTAACGATACCAATCGTGCCCATGCTGGCGGCGGCGTTGCCGAGATGCGCCCAGATTTGGCGCAAAAAAACCGCAACAGATGTTTTGCCGTTCGTGCCTGTAACAGCAGCAATAGTTTGCGGCTGTGCGCCATAAAACGCGGCGGCCGTACGCGCCAATCCCAAACGGGGGTTCTTGTCGGCAAAAAAGCGCACACCCAAGCCTTCTGTCCGGCTGCGCGATTCAGGCAAACCAAGAATGGCAATAGCACCGCGCGCGACGGCATCTTCGATAAAACCTGCGCCATCGGTCACGCTGCCCGGCAAGGCTGCAAACAAATAGCCCGGCTTGACGGCGCGGCTGTCACACGCAAGCCCGGCGAATTCGGTACGCGCATTCATCAACGCTATGCCCGCTTCCTGCCCATTCATCGTGCTGTGCGATTGTGGTTCCATTATGATTTCTCTTCGGCGCGATTAAGAACCGCCGCCGTCGTCGGCATGCCAAGCATGGGTGCGATGCGGGCAATCACTTTGCCGGCCAGCGGTGCCGCGGTGTGCCCGGCGAGTGACAGCACGGGCACGCGGCCATGCGGCTCATCCAACATCACAAACACAAGGTACCGCGGATCAGAGCTGGGAAAGATCGCGCAGAACGATGTCAAAAGTTTGTGCGCGATATAGCCGCCACGCCCCGGCTTTTCCGCAGAGCCGGTTTTGCCGCCCACATCATAGCCCGGAACATCGGCTTTTTTGCCGGTGCCATCGGTCACGACATAGCGCAGCAGATTGCGCATGGTGACACTGACATCGGGCGCGATGATTTGTGCACCGCGCGCATCGTGACTTTGCTTCAAAAAGGTCGGGTTGATACGCCGCCCGCCATTCACCACCATCGCAGCCGCGGTTGCAAACGCCAGCGGGCTGACCGACAGACCGTGACCAAAGCCGATTGTTGCGGTTTCGATATCGCCCCAATGGCGCGGGGTAAGCGGCGCCGCCGTTTCGGGAATTTCCGCTTGTGGCGCACGCAACAAGCCCAATTCGCCGAGGAATTCGCGCTGCCGTGTTGCACCGGATCGCAATGCAATCTGCGCCGTGCCAGCATTGGACGATTCCGCAAGAATTTCTTTTGCCGTCATTTCAGCCGGCATCCGTTCGGCATCGTGGATCGTGTATTTGCCAATCTTGAAACCTTTGCCGATGGGAAATTCTTCATCAAGCCGGATGGTGTGATCTTCCAACGCCAGCGCAAAGGCAAAAATCTTGAATACCGAACCCAGTTCATAAACATCTTGCGTCATGCGATTGCGGCGCGGATCTGCGTTTCCCAATTCGCGATTTCCCGTTATGCCATCGGGAAGCGACACCATCGCAATGATCTCGCCCGTATCGACATTCATCACAATGCCGCCAGCAGCGCGTGCATTGTATTGTTCGCGTGCAGCTTCCACCTCGCGGGCGACGGCGTATTGCACGCGCATATCCAGTGACAATTTTACCTGTGCGCCGGGTTTTGCATCATTCAGTTTTGCATTCAGCCCGTACTCGAGACCGGAGACGCCGTTACCATCTGGATCGGTTTGGCCCAACACCTGCACTGCCGCGCGGCCCTTGGGGTAATAGCGCTTGGTTGATTGCACAAAATCCAGGCCCGGCAGGCCAAGCTGCATCACCTTGTCCTGTGTATCGGGTGTCACTTTGCGTGCAATCAGGACATAGGCGTTGTCGTGATTATAATGCGTGAAAATACGCTTCAACCGCTTTTCACTGGTATGCGTGACCGCAGCCAGATCATGGGCGGCTTGGGCTTTGTCCCAGAACGCATGCGGGCGCGCATAAACATCATGCACCGGCAAATCGCGCGCCAGAAGCTCGCCGTTGCGGTCCACAATATCGGCGCGATGATGCGACGGCGCGACAATGGCCGCTACATGCGAACCCGAAACGCGACCTTTCAAAATCGTGATGTCGGCAAGGCGCAGGCCCACCAACGCAAACGCCATCACGCAAAGACCTGCTGTGATGGCGATACGGCGTTGTAATATGGTTGGCGCCTTGCTGGACCCCATTGCCTCAATTTCCGGTGTGAATAGCCGCCAGGCGGATACGTGGATCACGTGGTTGTGGCGCGGTGGCGCTGGCATTGCGCACATTGCTGTTACCCAATGGCGCGCTTTCCCCGCGCCGCGGCAGAAGCTCCAGCGATGAAAGCTCAACTGCCGGTGCGTCGCTCAAACCTAACCGAGTCTCGGCCAGCCGCTGAATGCGCGCGGGCGCGGCAACCCGGCCCCATTCCGCTTCCAACACACTCATTGCACTGTGCTGAGCGGCAATCGCGTGATTGGTCTCGTTCAACGACACTTCTGCAAGGCGCGTTTTCTCAGAAACCTGATACAGCGCGAGGCATGACAATGCGACAAAGGCAAAGCAAAAGAAATTCAGAATCCGGATCATCGGTTTCCTCCTAGGCCGCGACTGTGGCTACGCGCTCGGCGGCGCGCAGCCGTGCCGAACGCGCACGCGGGTTGCGTTCGGTTTCGTCCAGACCGGCAACGACCGGCTTGGTGGTGATAAGGCGAAATGTTTGGGCATGATCGCGGTCCGCTTCGGGCGCATGGCGCGAGCCGCGTGAGGCAATCTGGCTGCGTTCGGACAAAAAGCGTTTGACCATGCGGTCTTCCAGCGAATGAAACGACACAACGGCCAGCCGCCCGCCTTCGCGCAAAATATTTTCAGCAGCATGAAGCCCGCGTTCCAGCTCGCCAAGCTCGTCGTTCACATGAATACGCAACGCCTGAAAAGTGCGCGTGGCCGGATGAATGGCATGGCGCGCCGCCGCTGGTCCCAACGCCTTGGCAACAACATCAGCCAGTTGCGCCGTGCGCGAGAGCGGGCGTGCGGCGATGATGGCGCGGGCCACGCGGCCTGCATGCCGTTCTTCGCCAAGGCGGCGCAAAATGCTGGCAAGGGTTTTTTCGTCCGCTGTGTTGACAACATCGGCAGCCGACGCACCCTCACGGCTCATGCGCATATCGAGCGGGCCGTCGTGGCGGAAGGAAAAACCGCGCTCGCCCTGATCGAACTGAAACGACGACACGCCAAGATCCAGAACAACGCCATCGCTTGCGGTTTCACCAGCACGCGCCAAAAGCGCATCCATTTGCGAAAACTCGCCTTGCAACAGGGTAAGCCGGCCCTTGTATTGCGCAATCAGGGCCTGACCGCGCGCAATCGCATCGGGATCGCGATCAATGCCCAGAACACGGCAATCGGCAGCATCCAGAATGGCGCGCGCATAACCGCCGCCGCCAAAGGTGCCGTCCACATACATCGCGCCATCGCGCGGGGCCAGAACATCCAGCACGCCGTTTAAGAGAACGGGAACGTGACCATCGCTCATGCCACGCCTCCGCCATTGTTGTTGCCGCTGTTGTCGCGGCTGGCGACAGCGCGTTGCAGGCGTTCTTCGCGAATGGCGGCAAACCGGTCCGCCGACCAGATTTGAAAGCGCGTGCCCAGGCCGATGAAGGTGACGCGATCTTTCAGCCCGGCATGAGCAATCATCTCTTCGGGCAAACGCACGCGTCCGTTTTCATCGCGCGGCAAAAGGCTGGTCATGCCCAGCACGGCAAAGGCGCGATCATCCTGATCCTTGGCGAAAAACGGATCCTGTGCCGCAACCGTGGCGTGAAACTGTTGCAACACCGGCTCGCCAAAACCGATCAGGCAGGGTTCGGCAAAATGCGGGCAGATATAGACGCCTTCGGTGTTCTGGGCGGTCAGCACATCGCGATAGGGCGCAGGGATGCAAACCCGACCTTTGGAGTCGAGCGTGCTGGTCATCGTTGAGATGAATGCCTGCACCGTCGCCATAAGGAATCCCGCCCCCTTTTGTCCCGGCGCCGCCGCTGGGAGCCACCGGAAGGAAGCCGGGGCATCAGGCCCGTTTTGCGGGGCTATGGGACGATATGGGATAGCATGGGATGAGAGCGAGCGTCAACGAAAAACACAAGGAATATAGGGGTTTGCGAGTCCAGATATGGTGCAGGTGAGTCCACCCATAGGCTTCTCAAGAACAAATCGGCAACTTGGTAACATTGCAGTAAATAGCGTAAACAAAATGCTAACCGATACGTACCTGTTTCGTTCTGGATTGGGGTGTAAATGTCAAAAATGCCGAGTGTCGAATTGCACGCGATTGGGCGCGTAAGCAGCAGCCGCAAAGAGCCCATCGACGACCAGTGGGACGCGGTTGAGACGCAAATCATGCTCGACCCCGCCCAATTCACAGCAGACGCTACGGAAGGGTTAGCCAGCTATTCGCATATTGAGGTGGTCTATCATTTCGACCGGGTGCCCGATGCGGAAATTCAGACCGGTGCGCGCCATCCGCGCGGGCGCGCCGACTGGCCGAAAATGGGAATCTTTGCGCAGCGCGGCAAAGGTCGGCCCAACCGCATTGGCGTGACAGCCTGCAAACTTCTGCGCGTGGATGGGCTCACCCTCCATGTGTGCGGGCTGGACGCGATTGATGGCACGCCGGTTCTCGACATCAAGCCGGTGATGAAGGGCTTTTTGCCCCGCGGCGATATACGCGAGCCTGACTGGGCGGGCGAAATCATGAAAGACTATTGGTGACACCAAATTTTTGGAGACACCGACCATGGATTTTCAGCACCTCATCATTCGCGAAGATGGCACCACCCTTTGGGTGACGATGAACCGGCCGGAACGGCTGAACGCGCTCAACACCAAGATGACGGACGAACTGCGTGAGCTTTTTACCGCGCTGTACTGGCGCCATGACATTCGTGTCGTCGTGCTGGGCGGTGCGGGGCGCGCTTTCTGTGCCGGGCTGGATCTGAAAGAACGCCATGGCAGCAATGAGGAGCGCACAGTCAGCACATCATTGATCGGCCAGCGCAAAATCAGCGAGATCGTGATGGCGATGCGCCGCTGCCCGCAGCCGATCATCGCGCAGATCAATGGCGCGGCCAGTGGCGGCGGCTTTGGCATTGCGCTGGCCTGTGATGTGCGCGTTGCAACGCCAACGCTGAGAATGAACGCCGCCTTTATCCGCATCGGCATTTCGGCCTGTGATATTGGCGTTTCCTATTTTCTGCCGCGCATGATCGGCGCATCAGCGGCCAGTGAGTTCATGCTGACGGGCCGTTTTATCGATGCGGCGCGCGGTCACGCGCTTGGCCTGATTGCCGAGGTCGTGGACGAGGACAAACTGGAAAATGCAGCGCAAGGTTTTGTGGATGACATGCTGCATGCCACACCTTTGGGGCTCCGCCTGACCAAGGAAGCACTGAATCACGCCATTGATGCGCAAAGTCTGGAAGCAGCCATCGCCATGGAAGATCGCAACCAGATTTTGTGCGGACGAGACGGCCATTTTAGCGAGGGCGTGGCGGCTTTTCTGGAGAAACGCCCGCCGAATTACACCTGACAAATGGGGCTTTGCAGAATATGGAAGCCGGGCTAAGCTTTCCCTGACAAAAAGTCAGAGAGGCGACGATGCCCGGCAAACCAATGCCCGACAAGCCGCAGTCCAGCACACCCCTGCCCGGCACATTTGAGCTGACCGCGCTCAACCCGGCTTACAACGCCGACCCGCATCATTTGCTGGACCGGCTGCGCGGCGAATGCCCGGTTCATCGCGACGAGATCGCGGGCAATTTCATTCTGACGAAATATGCCGATGTGCGCGGCGTGCTGTCCGATACCTCCATGTGGCGCCACCCCTCTCATGCTGAAGAGGCGGCGGTAATGCAGCGCGCGCTGCTGAACCAGAACTTTGAGGGCGTGCGGATCAGCGAAGACGAAGCCAGATCTTCTATTCTGCTCCTCGACAATCCAGATCATGCGCGCATTCGCATGCCGCTGGCCAAGGCGCTATACAAGCGCGTAGCCAAGTGCAAACCGCTTGTGCAACAGGTGGTGGATGAAACGCTGGATGCAATAGGTGACGCACAGACATTCGATGTGATGGCCGCGTTCGCCCTGAAAGTGCCGATTGACGTGATCGCGCGCATTCTGGGCGTGGACAATGCAAGACTGGCCGAATTCCGCGACTGGTCGGAAGGCGCTATCCTGAGCCTCAACCCGTTCCGCATGCCCGAAGAGACCGAACGGATGATCGCGGCCAGCAATGCGCTGTCGGTTTACATGCATGAGATGATGCAGGATCGCCGCGCAGCGCCGCAGGATGATCTGGTGTCCGACATGGTAGCGCTGCAAAAAGATGGCGCGGAGTTGAGCGACGGCGAGTTGTCCAACAATCTGCAAGGGCTTCTGATTGGCGGCAATCTGACCACCACCGATCTGATCGGCAATGGCATCTGGCTGTTCCTGAACCACCCGGAAGAACTGGCGAAGCTGAAGGCGGACCCGGCGCTGATTAACAGCGCGGTGGAAGAAATCCTGCGCTATGAATCGCCGGTGGACATTACCGGGCGCATCGCCCCGCGCGAGATGGACGTGCGCGGCTGCCCCATTCGTCAAAGTCAGGCGATGATGATGTCACTGCGCGGTGCCAATCGCGATCCGGAGAATTTCCCCGATCCGCACCGCTTTGACATTACGCGCAAGGATGCACCGCATGTCGCGTTTGGCGGCGGCGCGCATTTGTGCATCGGCGCACCGCTGGCGCGGATGGAAGCGCAAGTGGCGCTGCTGTCGTTCTTTGCGCGCTATCCCGATGCGCGGCTGGCCGATCCGGACAAGGCGCCGGAATGGCGAACCCTGCCCTTCTTCCGCGGGCTGAAGGAATTGCGGGTTGCGATATAGGCCATTCTTGCCAAAAAATGGGATAAACACCGCCCCTAAATCATGATATTGTTCAGGCATGAGCGTCAAAGACCTTGAAAAAGCCGTAGCCAAACTCCCAAAAGATCAGCTTGCGAGCTTTCGCGAGTGGTTTGAAGGGTTCATGGCGGAGCAATGGGATCAGCAGATTGAGCGAGACGCAAAGAGCGGCAAGCTCGACAAACTGATTGAGGAATCCGAAGCGGATTTCCGGGCCGGGCGCTCTCGCGAACTCTGAGCCCATTAGCGAATCTTGGCATCATACTCAGAGTGCCGCCCAATCCAGTGCCATCGAAAATCACCATTCAAGTCTGTGGCGATTGCGCGATAGTGCAGTCCAATGCGTACACTCCAGAAACGCCCTGTCTTCTTGAAGTGAAGAGATGGGTGCTGAGGATTTTCTTTCAAGAGCGCAAAATTCTTATCTGCCAGCACCTTAATTGGAGGCGGAAGCTGGTCGTAGGAATCCCAAAATTTTTGACTCGCAAAATGCGCCATGCATCAAGGAAGGCACACGAAAGGTCAGTTCTGTCAACATTGCGAATTAAAACGCCAAAAATAATAACGTCAGATGGCCTGTAAGCCGGGTTCTGTCCCCCGCACAAAGCGGATGGATGACCATTCCTCTGGGACGTTCGTTACCGAACGCCTCGCGCGACCGACCCGGATAGCGATCCGAAAGACAGATCACTTACCATCCCTATTTGGTCTTGCTCCCGGTGGGGCTTGCCATGCCAGCTTTGTTGCCAAAGCCGCGGTGCGCTCTTACCGCACCATTTCAACCTTGCCGCGGCATAAGCCGGTAGGCGGTGTATTTTCTGTGGCGCTTTCCCTGGGGTCGCCCCCGGCGGATGTTATCCGCCACCGTGTCCTTCGTGGAGCCCGGACTTTCCTCGACGGGCCGAAACCCGCCGCAGCCATCCAGCCATCTGACGTAACCCCAATATAGTGAGCCTGTCAGCCCAATGCCAGATCAACCGCGGCGGCGGCATGCAGCGCCGTGGTATCGAACAGCGGCACGGATGCATCACCCGCGCCCACCAGAAGCGGGATTTCGGTGCAGCCCAGAATAATCCCTTGCGCCCCTGCATCCACCAGCCGAGCCATCACCGCGCGATAGGCGGCGCGCGAGGCTTCCAGAAACTGCCCGCGCACCAGCTCGTCCTGAATCACGGTGTCGATCACCACGCGATCCGCATCATTGGGCGTGATGATCCCCAGGCCGAATTTTTCCTCCAGCCGGTCCGCGATCACGCCGCCCTGTTCCATTGTGTAGATCGAGCCCAAAAGTCCGATGCGCTTCATCCCGCGTGCCGCAATCGCAGCCCCAGTTGCATCGGCAATGTGCAGGAACGGAATGCCAGCGCGCGCTTGCACCCCTTCGGCCAACAGATGCATCGTGTTGCAACAGATCATCGCGAAATCTGCGCCGCTGGCCGCCAGTTTCGCGCCCGCATCGCCCAGCATTGCGGTGGCTTCGTCCCATTTTCCGGCGTGCTGCAATGCCGAGACTTCTGCAAAATCGAATGAGGCCATCACGATTTTTGCCGAATGCACCCCGCCCAGCCGCGCCTGAACGCCGCGATTGATAAGCTGGTAATAGGTGGTGGTGGATTCCCAGCTCATGCCACCCAGCATGCCAATGGTTTTCATTGTGTTGTTTCCCCTTGGCCCCAATCCCTAGCGCGCAGCCACCGGCGTTTTGATTTGCGTCAAAAGACTGGCCAGTTTGCGGCCGCATTCATTATCCCAAACACCATTTATCATGGCGGGGCGGAAGCGGCGCTGAAACGCGGCAATCACTTTTTCCAGCGGCACATCGGCATGCGGCGGCACGCCATAGCCAAATGCGGCGAGTGCATCACCCGGCGCCTCACGCAACGCCTTTGCGCTTTCGGCCGGCCAAATGCCGATGCCGTAATCGGCCAGTGCCTTCCACGGAAACAATTCACCGGGATCTTCCTTGCGCGCGGGCGCAACATCGCTATGCCCCACCACACGGGCGGGCGGAATTTTGTGCCGCGCGATGATGCCTTCGGCCAAATCCAAAAGCGCGCCAATCTGTTCTTTCGCGAACGGCACATATCCAAATTCATGGCCGGGATTCACAATCTCGATGCCGATGGAGCGCGCATTCACATTCGTCTCGCCCGCCCAATATGACACGCCCGCATGCCAGGCGCGGCGTTCCTCCGCCACATGGGCATAGATCGTACCGTCCAGATCGATGGTGTAATGCGCCGACACTTTCGCCGCCGGATCGCACAGCCGCGCCAGCGCTTCTTCGCCGGTTTTCATGCCGGTGTAATGCAGCACCAGCATGTCCAGCGCCGCGCCATCGGGCCGCGCATCATGATTGGGTGATGGCCGTTCAACGATGGTCAAAGCCATGGTTTTCCCCTCGCCCGTGTCTAAACAAAAATCTTGTAGGCGATGGTTTCCCCATCGGCGCGCTTTAACGAAAACTCCGCGCCTTTTTCATGTTCGTCCACCAGTGCTTCAAACAGGCGCAAGGCATTGCGGATCACCTCGGCATAGGATGCCGCCTCGGTGCGTTCCTTCAACCCCTGCAAGCGTTCCATCGCCTGCGGCGGCATTTCCAGTTGCACGCGCGTCGTCATGCGTTCGCCGGTTTCGGCCTTGGCTTCCATCGCGTCGGCGGCGGCGCGCATCGCTTCGGCTGCGCCGCGATAGCCTCGTCTGCGTCCATGCATCGTCTTAATCCTGTGGGTTTGCCTGCGGTGGTGTTTGCGGCGCGCGCGGCGGGGTGACATCGCGCATCGCCGCTTCGCCGGTTGCATCGTCTGGTGCAACATCGCGGTGATACCCGCCCGCCGGATAAAAATGGTGGTGGCGGCGATGCGTGGCATAAAGATAGCCGCCCAACAAAAGCGCCAAAAGAATAAACGGAAAGCGGAACAGCGCCGTGATGAAGGCGACCAAAATCGCGATGCCGATCAGCGGGATCAGAACAAAGGGCAACCCGAACCGCAGGCCGATGAAATGGTGCCCGCCCGGCCCGGCGCCATATTCGCGCTCATAGTCGCGGCGTTCGCGCATATAGGCGCGCCATTTGCGTTTCCATTCGCGGCGTTGCTGGCGCCATTCATGGCGGCGCCAGCGATATTCGCCGTAATCGAAGCCGCAGCCATGGTCGTCTTCGCGATGCGTGTTTTCGTGATGACGATTTGTATGATTTTGGCCCGACTTTGGCCCCGGCGCGTCATCGACGGGAAAATCCTCGCCAACACCGACCCCGATCTTGCTCATGGCCCTGCCTCTCCTCAAGTTCTGGTATGGCCGGGGGCACCAGCCACAACCACTTGATCGTTATTTTCGCGTTTTGGCCGTTTTTTGCGGGGCACCGGGGGTGCGGCCGCGCCGACGGGAAAACCCGAAAGGGCCGGTTTCGCCAGCTTTACGCCAGTGTCCGTCCCACCCTTGATGATGTGGGGCGGCTACCTCCATCCATCAAGGGATGAGGAGAGA
>JBDZUY010000005.1:103048-112951 GCA_040255365.1 Hyphomicrobiales bacterium | reverse complement strand
ATTGTGACCTTGATGCCGTCCAGCTCGTCCGCGCAGATGATCTGGCAAGACAGCCGCGAATTGCTCTCCACAGCCACCGCCATGTCCAGCATGTCGATTTCGGCATCGGACGGCGCGTTCAATTTATCGAACCAGTCGTCGGTAACATAGACATGACAGGTCGCGCAGGCGCAGGCACCGCCACATTCAGCGGCGACCGGCAGGCCTGCATCACGCAGGATCTCCATCACCGTCCAGCCATCGCGACCTTCGATTGTCTGTTCTTTACCGTCGCGGTCGGTAGCAACAATCTTCATGCGACACCCAATTTTTTCTGCAGGCTGGATGATGACGTTGTGTATTGAAAGCGCAATTTCTGATCGGGCCGGCAAACATGGAATGCTTGCTGCGCCATCAGAGCTGCTTCGTGAAAGCCCGAAAGGATCAGCTTCAATTTGCCGGGATAGGTGTTGATGTCACCAATGGCAAAGATGCCTTCGGTCGAACTTTGGAACTTTTCGGTGTCCACGGGGATCAGGTTCTCGTGCAGGTTCAGACCAAACTCGGCAATCGGTCCCAGTTTGATCGTCAAACCGAAGAACGGCAAAAATGTATCGCAGGCATGGGCAAATTCGCTCTTGTCCTGCCGCGCCAGGGTCACGCTTTCCAGCATGCCGTCATTGCCGTGAAGGGCTTTCACGCTGGCCACTTCGAAATTGATTTTGCCGTGCGCCGCCAGTTCGCGCATCTGGTTGACGCTATGCTGGGATGCGCGAAACCCGTCGCGGTGATGCACAAGCGTCAGGCTGGCGGCGATGGGGGCAAGGTTGAGCGTCCAGTCCAGCGCGGAATCCCCGCCGCCCGCGATCAGGATGTTCTTGCCGCGGAAGTTTTCCATTTTGCGCACGGCGTAAAACACCGATTTGTTTTCAAAGGTGTCGATACCGGCCAGCGGCGGGCGCTTGGGTACAAATGATCCCGCACCTGCGGCAATCACCACAACCGGGGCGATGATTTCGGTGCCCGCATCGGTGGATAGCTTCCAGCGGCCGTCCGCCTGTTTTTCCAGCGCGCTTGCCATCTCGTTGAAATGAAACTGCGCACCAAACGGCTGGATCTGTTCCATCAGCTTGTCGGTCAATTCCTGGCCCGTCACCACCGGCAGGCCCGGAATGTCATAGATCGGCTTTTCCGGATAAAGCTCGGTGCATTGGCCGCCCGCGCGGTCGAGAATATCGACCAGATGGCATTTCAGATCGAGCAAACCCAGCTCGAACACGGCAAAAAGGCCGATTGGTCCGGCTCCAAGGATGACGACATCTGTTTCGATGGGCGTGCTCATGCGCTATTCCACGTGTGTTTAGTGTTAGATAAAAGATACATGCATTCTTATATGTAAAAATGACCTTGCCAACAATGCCTATTGCCGCCGGGCTGAAAAGATGTCGCGGGTCTGTGGCCGCAATATCGCCTTGCGCGCAGTCCTTCGCGCCGTCAGATAGGGCGGGCAGACGCGAATGTCCATTGCGGACAAATCCATAACAGGCAGACCGATGACCCAATCGCCAAATTCCGGCATTTCTCCATCTGGTGAGGCGCGGATGGCGCCATCCGAATGTCAGACGATGGCCGATATCCGCCGCGAAATCGACCGGCTGGACCGCGCGCTTGTGGGTCTGATTGCCGAGCGGCAAGGCTATATAGAACGCGCCGCCATCGTCAAAGCCAGCCGCGATACAGTGCGCGATGAAGCGCGCATTGAAGATGTGATTGCCAAGGTTCTGGTGGCCGCAAAGGCGGCGGGCCTCAGCGCAAATATCGCCGAGCCGGTCTGGCGGCTGATGGTGGAATGCTCCATCGCCCATGAATTTGATTGCTTTGACGCGCGAGAACCCGGTTAGCGGGGGCTCAGATAAGCCTCAATAAAAAGCCGGACCGTGCGCGCCTGCTCGTTCAGATTGCTTAGCAAGGTTCGCGCTTTCTGCGGGTTGGCACCAAGGTCCAGCGCTTCAATTTCGGCGGCGACATCGGCAAAGGCGAACGCGCCAATACCGCGGGCCGCGCCTTTCAGCGAATGGCCAATATCGTGCCAGGATTTTGCGTCAGCCTTGTCGAGTGCGCTTTGCAGCTGCACGACAAGATCGCTGCACTGGGTTTGGAACAGGCCCAGAATCTCGGCGTTCAGGGCGGCGTCGCCACCCGTGTACCGCGCCAGATGCGCCAGATCGACAGGGCGCTGATAAACTTCGGTGGACACACTCATATCCCCTATGCAGTACGTCCATCATGGCTGCCACCTCTCAAGACCGCGTTAATGAAGCCCGTCGCATTGCAGCGATCATTGCGCCTTGCGCGATTGCCTGGTGGCCTCGCGCGCAAATCCGCACGGCAAAGGCCGGGCTTTACAGTTTACGATTGGTTACAACCGTCGCGGCGATGCTCAGACCGGAACATAACCGCCGGGGAAGGGCGAGACGCCGAACAGATGCGCATGGGCCAAAAGCACGGCGGCGAAAATCACCAGCGTCACCCAAAAGCGCCAGCCGAAGCTCTCACTCAGCTTCAGCTTTGTGCGCCCGGTGAGGACCGCACCAAACGGAATGTTGGATGTCTTGGCGGCAAACCCGTCCCAGGCCTTGCCCATTTTGCGCTTGCGTTTCGCATCAATGGAAAATGTGCCGAGCAAAGCCAGCACGAAAAACGTGCCGAAGAATATCACCGACGCCTGATCGCCATTCGCCGCCAGATGAAACGCGGCCCAGATTACTACGCCCCAAAGGAACGGATGGCGCGTGATACGCAGCACGCCTGTCACGACGCCATCTTTTGTGGCGGCACGTTCCTGCTGCACCGAGGTCGGGTTGGCCATGAACAGGCCCTGCACCCCAAGCCAGAAGGCAATCAGGATGAGCGGAATACCCAAATGGGTAACGTGGGGGCCCAACGCATAGAGTTGCGGGTTTTGGCCCAGTTGGGCGGCGTTATAGCTCAGCGCCATCCAGATAATGGCCGCGATGGAGGCGAGCGAAAACAGCATCAGATAGGCGCGTTCGCCCAAAATGCCGGTAATGGCATCGCGCAGCTTCGTGCCCGCGATCAGCAAATGAAGCGCCAGAAACACGGTCGCGGCGGCTATCAGCATGTCCATGTCACCCTCCCGAATTCACGAGGCCTCCCATAAAGGCCCGTTGATTCGCTTCCTAGCAAAAGAATCTCACGCAAAGGCCAATCCGTCCACGATGTTGAACGGTTGATAACTGCTAACCGCCTAGGAAGGCCTCGCGATTTTCGTATTCCATGGTTAAGATGGCCCAAGATCGGGCGGCTTATTCAAGGAACATCATCGTGGCGAACATCGGCTCGGACCGGCCTCAACCTGTTGTCGTGCAGGCCAAGGAATCCTTCGATACCGAGCCGGATACACGTCCCGCCCGGCGCCCCGCTCCCGGTATTGGCCCCATTATTTTTGCTGTCACGCTTGGTGCGTTCTGGGTGGGGGCAGCGGCTGCCTATCTTTGGGGCTATTTCGGACCGAACGGCTTTAGCGGCCTGAATATCCAGCAAATGGCGATGCTGGCCTTCGCCACCATCGTGCCGCCCATGCTGATGATCGTTGCCGCCTGGGCCTTTGTGCGCGGCCAGCAGATGGGCATAGCAGCCGAAGCGCTGGCCGATGTTACCGACCGGCTGTTCAGCGCGGACGAAACCGCCTCACGTACCGCTGCCCGTCTGGGCCGGGCCGTGCGCCGCGAGCTTGATGCGCTTAATGCTGGCCTTGATGGTGCGTTTGCGCGGCTGCGCGCGCTGGAAACCGTTCTGGAAAATCAGATCGCTGCGCTGGATGAAGCCGGAGCCCGCGCCGATGTGCGCGCCGAGGCTGTTGCCGCGCGCATGACACAGGAACGCGAGCGTATTGAATCAGTGGCGACGTTCCTCACCGAAACTGCGTCGCGTGCTAGCGAAATGGTGGCTGGCCGCGCCGCCCAATTGAAAGCCACGATTGAAACGGCCGAAGGTTCGCTGAAAACCGCTGGCGCATCACTGGATGCACAATCACAAAGCTTCCGCGAATCCGCAGCCAGCGCCGCCGAAGCGCCGCACGCCGCCGCGGTCGAGCTTGACCGTCAGGCAAAGCGCATTGAATCGGTTGCTGATGCGGCGATGGCGCGCTCTGAATTTGTCCTTGGCCGTCACGAACGCCACCGCTCGGCGATGAATGATCTGCTTCAGCGTTTGCGCGATGAAACATCATCGTTTGAAAATGCACTCGGTGAACAGCGCGCGGCGATGCAGCACGCGATTGATGCGCTGGGTCAGCAGGCCAGCAAATTTGAAGGTATGGCATCTGAGAGCGAACGCAGTGTCGAACAGATGATGGGCAATGCGGCAGCTCGCGCCACCCAATTGACCGCAAGCTTTGGCCGCGAAGCCGAGCGGCTGAAAGAGATCAGCGAATCTGCCAACACCACGCTGACACGCATCGTCGATTCCCTGCATGACGCGGGCGCTGGCGCGCAAACGCTGATCGGGGAAACAGCACAGGAAGCCAAGGCCAATGCCAAGGCACTGGTAGGCGAAGCGATGGTGGAATGTGAGCGGCTCTTGCGCACGGCGGGCGAACTTTCCACCGAGGCGAACGAAATCAAGATCACTTTGGCGGGCGCCGTTGAAGCAGTGGAAAACCATTTGCTCACGCTACCGGGCCTCGCCAAACAGGAAGCCGCGCGGGTGCGCGAGATGGTGCGTTCCGAAACCGATGACATTCTTGATATGTCGGCGCGCACACTTGCCACCATTCATGCGCGCAGTGCATCACGCGGCAACACCACGCGCAGTGGCGGTGAACAGCATGAGCCCGAAACCGGCGAAAGCGAAGGCTTGCGCGGCCTTGCGCGCCGCCTGACCCAGCGGCCCAAACAGGTGACGCGCGAAGGCGCAAAAGGCAAAGCCAAGAATTGGGAATTGAGCACCCTGCTGGCCAATGCCGAAACCAGTGACGCGCGAGACCGTGATTTGCGTCCCGGTGCTGCCGCATCGCTGGGCGCGTTGCAGGCAGCTCTGTCAGATATGGCCATCGATCTGGATGCCATCGCCGCCGACACCGCACCGGGCGAGGACGAATGGCGACGCTATCTTTCCGGTGATCGCAGTGTGTTTGCGCGCAAACTGGCGGACAATATCGACGAAGACGTTGTTAATCGCATTACGACGCTCTATCGCGAAAATGATCGCTTCCGCGATGCGGCAAATGCCTATATCGAAGAGTTCGAGACAATGCTGGATCGTGCCCGCGAAGGTGATGGCGGTGGTATTTTGGCCTCCACCATCCTCAGCGCCGATACTGGCAAGATCTACCTGGCGATTGCCTATGCGCTGGGCCGTTTGTCGTAGGCGTTTGCGCATCAACTGACGTTTGGGTTTACGTCATGGCTGGCTTCATGCCGGCCATCCATGAATACCGATCGTGTAAATATAAGTTTGATTGCGATCATGGATTCCCGGCACGCGGCCGGGGATGACGGGCAAAAAATTTCCTTATGTCCGTTTCAGCCGCGCAGCATAAAACCCGTCCAGGCCGCCTTGATCGGCCAAGTGACATGGCAGGGTACGCAGGTCGCCCGCCGGTGTAAGGCATTGGCTCATGCCAAAAACTTCATCGCTGCCTATCGGCGCGCGGGCAAAGTCACTATGTGATTTTAAAAATGCGCTGATTTGGTCTTCGCCCTCTTCGCGCTCCAGCGAACACACCGCGAATATTAGCGTACCACCCGGCGCAACCATCTGCGCGGCCTTGTGCAACAGGGCTTTGGCAGTGCTGGCGCAGGCAGTCACATCGGCTTTGCTTTTCGTCCACGGCAAATCGGGATGGCGGCGAATGGTGCCGGTGGCGCTGCATGGTGCATCCAGCAAAACACAATCGGCCTTTTGTGCTGGTTCAAACGCGGCAATATCGGCCTCAACAAGCTCGGCATTCAATTGCAAACGCACCAGATTTTCACGCAGCCGCGCCATGCGTTCCGGCTCGCGTTCCACGGCAATCACCTGTGCACCGCGCGCCGCCAATTGTGCGGTCTTGCCACCCGGCGCCGCACACAAATCCATCACCAACTTACCGGCAACGTCACCGAACAAACGCACCGGCAGGCTGGCGGCAAAATCCTGTACCCACCACGCGCCCTCATTGTAACCGGGCAGTGCTTCAATGCGTCCGGCATCACCAAGGCGCAGCATATCCGGTGCGATACGCACACCGCCCTCTATCTCTGCTGGCGCATCTTTCATCACAAGATCGAGCGGGGCCGGGTTTAGATGGGCTTGCGCAATATTCCGCGCAGTCTCTTCCCCATATTGCGCGATCCATCCGCGCCAGAGCCAATCGGGCACATTGGTTTTTGCGGGGTCGATTTTTGCCAGCGCGTCTTTGCCTTCGCGCGAAATGCGCCGCAACACCGCGTTGATCAGCGCTTTGAAATGCACCGCCTTGTGATCGGCTTGCGCCAACCGGTTGGCGGCATCCACCACTGCATGCGGCGCGACATCTAAAAACAAGAGCTCGCAGGCGCCAGCCAGCAGAATTTCCGATGTTGGCCCTGCGCGATGTGACGGTGGTGCTTTGGGCACAAAGCCGCGCACCAGCGCTTTGAGCATGCCGTAACGGCGCAAGGTTTCGCCCGCAATGACGCGCGCAAAGCCCGCATCGCGCGCATCAAGGGCCGCATTGCCCAGAACGGTTTCGATGACCAGATCCAGCGGGCGGTGTTTGTGCAACACGCCATTCAATATGGCCTGCGCGGCGGCGCGCGCGGCGACACCGCCGGGTTTGTTATCACTCATGTGCGGATCGTCACGTCGGAACCATCATGCCGACCAGGGCCCCGGTTTTGGTGCCTGACCCATCTCCGCCGCCATAGCGTTCAACCGTTCGATACGTTCGGCGGTGGACGGATGGCTGGCGAACAGGCTGGCAAAGCGGCCGTGCAGCGGATTGATGATGAACATATGCGCGGTTGCCGGGTACGTGTTGGCCTGCGGGTTGGGCGTTTCTTCTGCCGCGCGTTCGATCCGGTCCAGCGCTGATGCCAGCCACAGCGGGCGGCCCGAAATTTCTGCGCCTGCGCGGTCGGCCTCGAATTCACGCGTGCGGCTGATTGCCATTTGCACAAGCATGGCGGCGAACGGAGCCAGAATGGCCACCAGCAACACACCAACAAAGCCCAGCGGATTGTTGCGGTTGTTGCCGCCGCCAAAGGCACCAAAGAACAGCGCAAAATTTGCCAGCATCGAAACCGCACCGGCAATGGTCGCGGTGATGGTCATCGTCAACGTATCGCGGTGTTTTATATGGCCCAGCTCGTGCGCCAGCACGCCCGCCAGTTCCTCGCGGCTGCAACGGTGCAAAAGCCCGCTGGTCACGCAAACCGCGGCGTGATCGGGGTTGCGCCCGGTGGCAAAGGCGTTGGGTTGATCATTGTCCGTCACATAAACCTTGGGCATCGGCAGATCGGCATTTTGCGCCAGTTGCGCCACCAGATGGGTCAGGCCGGGCGCGTTGTGTTCGTCTGCGGGCTCGGCGCCATACATGCGCAGGACCACTTTGTCCGAATTCCAATAGGCAAACAGATTGCTGCCCAGTGCGAAGACAAAAGCGATGGCCATGCCCGCCTCGCCGCCTACCAGATAGCCGGCGCCCAGAAAAAGCGCCGTCATCGCCGCCATCAGGGCAAAGGTGCGCAATGTATTCATTGGGGGGTGCTCATGAGGGTTATGCTCATCGTGAAGGCTTGCCTTTCGCATCCGTCCGGCCTAGCTCAAAGGGTGAGCTGGCCTAGCATCTGACATGTATGCGCTGGCCAGCCCCGGTCAAGCAGACAGAATTGTGCAAAGGCTCATGACAGATTCCGAAAACACGTCAAACGCGGATGAAACCGCCGCCGATCCGGTGAAAACCCGCATTGCCGAGGCTGCCAAACGCGCACTGGCCGAGGCGGAAACGCGCCGCGCCGCACATGAGGCACAACGCCAGCCCCTTCCCAAAGAGATCAATGGCCGCAAGGGGCCGGAGCCTACGCGCTACGGCGATTGGGAAAAAAAGGGCATAGCCTCAGATTTCTAGGGGCTTATGCAGACCGCGGCGCAAACGCGCCAGCCCTTGATCCTGGGCCTTGCCGGGTCCATCTAAGAGACAGGCAAGCCATGAGGAGGCGCCGGAACGGCGTCTAAAGGACTAACCCCATGTTTATTCAGACAGAATCGACTCCTAATCCTGCCACGCTGAAGTTTTTGCCCGGCCGCGAAGTGATGGGCGAAGGCTCGGTCGCCGATTTTGCCGATGCCGCGGCTGCCGCGCGCTCGCCGCTGGCGCGGGCATTGTTTGCAGTGCCCGGCGTAACCCGCGTTTTTTATGGGGCTGATTTCATCTCCGTCACCAAATCCGAAGAGGCCGGGAGCGCCGATTGGCAGCACCTGAAACCCACGATCCTTGGCGCGATCATGGAGCATTTCACCCACAATGTTCCGTTGATGAGCGGCAGCGCCGAAGAGGTAGAAGAATCCTATGCCGAGGGTGACGAGGAAGTCGTCTCCCAGATTCGCGAATTGATTGATACGCGCGTGCGCCCCGCCGTTGCCAATGATGGCGGTGATATTGTGTTCAAAGGTTTTGATGGCGATTCGGGCGTCGTGTTCCTGCATATGCGCGGCTCTTGCGCGGGCTGCCCGTCTTCGACGATGACCCTGAAGAATGGCATCGAGAATATGCTGCGCCATTACGTGCCCGAAGTGAACGCGGTTGAAGCCATCTGAACACGCTGGCTTAAGCCCTTTGGCAGGCCGCGTGAGGCTGCTATGTCTTGGTATGCCGGTTTAGCCAGGATGCCTGATGACACACGCAATCAATGATGAAGCGCTCGATACGCTGTTTCGCCAGGCGCATACGCACAATGCGTGGCAGGACAGGCCGGTGTCTCCCGCTTTGTTGATGGCGATTTATGAACTGATGCGCTGGGCACCCACCAGTGCGAACTGCACGCCGGCACGCATTGTGTTCGTCACCTCGGCTGAGGCCAAGGCGCGGTTGAAACCGCTGATGTCCGAGGGCAATCGCGATAAAACCATGGCCGCGCCGGTAACCGCGATCATTGGTTACGACACGCACTTCTATGAGCATTTGCCAAAATTATTTGCCCACGCCCCGCAGATGCAGGCGGTTTTTGCCAAGCCGGGCGTTGGGGAGCCGCATGCCTTTCGCAATGGTTCGTTGCAGGGGGGCTATTTTATTTTGGCGGCGCGTGCGCTGGGGCTGGATTGCGGGCCGATGTCGGGCTTTGACAATGCCGGAGTGGACGCCGAATTTTTCCCTGATGGCCGCACCAAATCGAACTTTTTGTGCAATCTTGGTTATGGCGATCCAAAGGGCGTGCGCCCGCGTAATCCAAGACTCTCGTTCGATGAGACCTGCCAGATAATTTAGCGTCGCGCGGAATGCTGATATGAAGCTGCTTGCGATTGATACCGCGCTGGGTGCGTGCTCCGTTGCCATTGTTGATGGCGATGTTGTGCTGGCGCATCGCTGGGTGGAAATGGCGCGCGGTCATGCAGAAGCACTTGCCCCCATGGTCGAAGATGCGATGCACGAAGCGGCGCTTTCGTTTTCACAACTGGAACGTCTTGCGGTTACGATCGGGCCCGGCACCTTTACCGGACAGCGTGTTGGTCTGGCATTCGCGCGCGGTTTGCGTGTGGCGCTGAAAATCTCGCTGATCGGGGTGACAACATTGGAAGCGATGGCGCTTGCTGCGATGGATGAAGCGCACGCGCCACAGGCCTGCGCCATTCACGATGCGCGGCGCGGCGAAGTCTATTTTGCACTGCGCGGTCATGCCGGATTGAAGGCGGTGCCCGCCGTCGCAAAATTTGATGATGCCT
>JBDZUY010000005.1:80792-102948 GCA_040255365.1 Hyphomicrobiales bacterium | reverse complement strand
CGCGGTCATGCCGGATTGAAGGCGGTGCCCGCCGTCGCAAAATTTGATGATGCCTGTGCGCAAATTCGCGAACAGGCGCAAAGCGGACCGCTGGCGTTTGCGGGCACGGCGGGCGAAGCCGCCGCAGAAAATTTTCGTGGCAATGGCGGCGAGGCTATCCTCACAAATGTTCGCCAACCCGATGCCTTATGGGTGGCGCGGCTCGGCGTATCGGCCCTGCAAGACGCATTGGTGCCTGCGCCGCTTTATCTGCGCCCACCCGATGCCAAAATTGCCAAACCCAAATCTGCCAAGCCCAAAGCCGCCAAACAGGGCGCGCCAAAATGAGCCTGCGCCCCTGGTGTGCCACAGATCTTGCTGCGATGGCTGCCATACACGCCAGCCGCATGGCCGAAAAATGGACTGCCGAAAGCCTGGCAAGCATGCTGGCCACGCCGGGTTGTTTCGCATGGGTTGTGGAAGAGAAGAGCGTGATAGCCGGGTTCGCCATTGCACGCGTGGCAGGCGGTGAGGCCGAAATCCTGACCATAGCTGTACGGTCCGAATCTGTCCGGCGCGGGCACGGCGCAGCTTTGATGCGCAAATTGGCGGCGCAAGCGCGTGAAATGGGTGCCGAAACGCTGTTTCTGGAAGTGAATGAGGCCAATGAGCCCGCGCAGGCGCTCTATAAAAATCTGGGTTTTGTTGTCGCCGGGCGGCGCAAAAACTATTATTGCGAACCCGGCAAGGCCCCAAGCGATGCGCTGATTCTGAAGGCTTTGCTACCATTGTTGTAAGCCTTGGGTTTTGCGGGGAAAATCGACTAAACTTGGCGTGTGATTTTTAAAAGGATGGGCTGGTGACGCGGGTGGAAGAACTTTGTGCGCAAAAGGGTCTGCGCATGACCGAACAGCGCCGCGTGATTGCGCGGGTACTTTCGGATGCCACCGATCATCCGGACGCCGAAGAGCTTTATCGCCGGGCCTCGGCCATCGACCCGCATATCTCGATTGCTACCGTCTATCGCACGGTGAAGCTGTTTGAAGATGCCGGTATTCTGGAGCGCCATGATTTTCGCGATGGCCGCTCGCGTTACGAAGAAGCACCCGATGAACATCATGATCATCTGATCGATGTGCAATCAGGCAAAGTGATTGAATTTCACAACGAGGAAATCGAAGAGCTGCAGCGCCGGGTCGCCGAAGAACTGGGTTTCGAGCTGGTGGACCACCGTCTTGAACTTTACGGCGTGCCACGCGGCGTCCGTAAAAGCGGCGGGCGCTGAGCCGCGATAATGCAAACATTACGCGCCATTGGCATTCTGTCTGTTTTTCTTACTGTCACGCTTATCGGCATTCCCTGGCAGGCCACGGCGCTGCGCTGGCATAAGCCGCGCCGCAAAACCTTCCCGCAGCGTTATCATCGTTTTCTGTGCCGTCTGTTCGGCATTCGCATCACACAAATTGGTCAGCCAGTCGAAGGGCGCGGCGTGTTGATTGCGGCCAATCACACCTCCTATCTCGACATTCTGATTTTGTCGTCGCTGACACAGGTATCGTTTGTGGCAAAGGCCGAGGTGCAAAGCTGGCCCTTGTTCGGCACATTGGCGAAATTGCAGGAAACGGTTTTTGTTGATCGCACGCGGCGCACCGCAACCGGGGAGGCGCGCGATTCCATTCGCCGCCGCATCTTGCAGGGCGATACGCTTGTGCTGTTTCCCGAAGGTACCTCGAATGATGGCAACCGGGTGCTGCCATTCAAAAGCGCGCTGATGGGCGCCGCGGAATCAGTGATCGGCAAATCCGCATCCGGCAGCGAAGAATTTGTGCCGGTACAGCCGGTGTCGGTTGCCTATGTTGGGTTGCATGGCATGCCCATGGGCCGCGAAAACCGGCCTTTCTTCGCCTGGTTCGGCGATATGGAACTGGTTGGCCATTTGTGGGAATCGCTGAAAACCGGGCCGGTCGACGTGGTGGTGGAATTTCACCCAGCGATGACAATCGACAGCGCGGGCGGGCGAAAGGCGCTGGCGGCCGAGGCCGAGCGGCTGGTGCGGGCCGGCCAAACGGCGGCCCTTTCTGGCACCGCATCGCGGGCGGGGACTGAGGTGGCGCTTGCGAAAGCAGCGCCCGGCAAGGCCGCAGCAGCCGCCTGACCGGGGCAGAAACTGGCCACGGCGGATCGCGGTTTGCTTGTCATTGCTGGCCCAAACGCCCATAAACCGGCTCGAAAAGACCCAATACGGCAAGGCACAAACGAACGACAGCGTATGAAAAAGCTCTACATCAAGACCTATGGCTGCCAGATGAATGTCTATGATTCCGCCCGCATGGCGGATCTGCTGACACCGCTGGGCTATGGCTTCAGCGATACGCCCGATGACGCAGATATGGTCATCCTCAACACCTGTCATATCCGTGAGAAGGCGGCGGAAAAGGTCTATTCGGAATTGGGCCGGCTGCGCGAAACCAAGGCGCTCAGGGTGCAAAACGGCGCTGGCATGGTCATTGCCGTGGCTGGCTGCGTGGCACAGGCCGAAGGCAAAGAGATTGTTGCGCGTGAGCCTGCTGTCGATATCGTGGTGGGCCCGCAATCCTATCACCGGCTGCCCGAAATGATTGCGCGCATTGCGCGCGGCACGGGCCGCGCATTGGAAACCGATTTTCCGGCTGAGGACAAATTCGATGCGCTGCCCAAAGAAATTGCGGTCAGCGGGCCAACGGCATTTCTAACCGTGCAGGAAGGTTGCGATAAATTCTGCACCTTCTGCGTGGTGCCCTATACGCGCGGCGCGGAATATTCGCGCCCGGTTTCGCAAATCAAAGATGAAGCCATGCGTCTTGTTGCCAAGGGCGTGCGCGAAATCACGCTACTGGGCCAGAACGTCAATGCCTATAATGGCGTTGATGAAAAGGGTGCGCGCACAACGCTAGGCAAACTCATTCGTACATTGGCGCGCATCGATGGGCTGGAACGTTTGCGCTATACCACCTCGCATCCGCTCGACATGGATGATGATCTGATTGCCGCCCATGGCGAAGAGCAAAAGCTCATGCCCTATCTGCATTTGCCGGTGCAGTCAGGTTCCGACCGTATTCTGGCTGCGATGAACCGCCAGCACACGGCAGAACATTATCTGCGCCTTGTGGAACGCATCCGCGCCGCGCGGCCCGGTCTGGCGTTGTCGTCCGATTTTATCGTCGGCTTTCCCGGCGAGACGGATGAAGATTTTGATGCGACGATGCAGCTCGTGGCTGAGGTTGAATATGCGCAAGCGTTTTCGTTCAAATATTCGCCGCGTCCGGGAACACCAGCCGCCGCTGCCGCGCGCGCTGTGCCCGAAGAGGTGAAAGCCGAACGCCTGCAAAGGCTGCAGGCGTTATTGGGCAAGCAGCAGACCGCGTTTAATGCCGCGTGCAATGGCCGCACGATGGATGTGTTGTTTGAAAAGCCGGGCCGCAATGCAGGCCAGGCCATTGGCCGCAGCCCGTGGCTGCAATCGGTGCATGTTGATAATGCTGCACATTTGCTGGGCAAGATTTGCACATTGCAAATCGTCGATGTGAAGCCCAACAGCCTGGAAGGCGCATTTGTTGATGCGCGCCAACCGGAAAGTGTGGGCGCAATTTGAGCCCGGCATCTGTAAAGCCCACTGGCAAACCCGCTGGTAAACCCGGCAGCAAATCCGGAGCAAAGCACAAACCTGCCCATGCGCGCGAACTCGTCACGATTGAGTTCACGGATAATGCCTTGCTGGCATCGCTGAGTGGGGCGCATCAAAAAAACTTTGTTCGCATCGAACAGAAGCTGGGTGTGCGCGTGGCAATGCGCGGTAATCTGGTCTCCGTTGAGGGTGCGCCCGATGCGCGCGAACGCGCCGCTGCGGTATTGCGTGCACTTTATGCGCGGCTGGAAGGCGGCGAACAAACAGGTATGGCCGAAGTCGATGCTGAAATCCGGTTTGCCACGCATGAGCCGCAAAATGTTCCGGCCAGTGAATTTGGCGCGCCTGCCATCAAAACGGCATCTGCACGCATGGCGCGTGCGCGCAGCCCGGCGCAAAGCGCGTATCTTGATCTGATGCGCACGCACCCGCTGGTGTTTGGCGTTGGTCCGGCTGGAACGGGTAAAACCTATCTGGCAGCCGCCTTTGGCGCGCATCTGCTTTATGAGCGCCGGGTCGAACGGTTGATCCTGTCGCGCCCCGCATTGGAGGCGGGCGAACGGCTTGGCTTTCTGCCCGGCGATCTGAAAGAGAAGATCGATCCCTATTTGCGTCCACTCTATGACGCGCTGTTCGATGTGATCGGCGAAAGCTGCGTCAAACTGATGGAACAGGGCACCATCGAAGTGGCGCCGCTGGCATTCATGCGCGGGCGCACATTGGCACGCGCCTTTGTCATTCTGGACGAAGCGCAAAATTGTTCGTCGTCGCAGATGAAAATGTTTCTGACCCGGCTGGGCGAAGATTCGCGCATGGTCGTCACTGGCGATCCCAGCCAGAGCGATTTGCCCGGTGCGCGCGCCGAAGGGCTGAACGAGGCGCTGGATTATCTGGGCGGCGTGGAAGGCGTGGGTATTTCGCGCTTTACCGACAAGGACGTGGTGCGCCATCCTCTCGTCACACGCATTGTGCGTGCATATAATAATGGCGGTGCGCCCGCGCCGGAATTACCGGCACGTTATCGCAAGGAACGCGGAACCGAGGAATGAGCGGCACGTCCAAAAAGCGTTCGCGCTCGCGAGCCGGAATCAAAGCTCGCAAAGCCGCGCGTGCTGTCCAAACAGAGCGTGTCGAGGTGATCGTCGCAAACCCAGCGTGGCGCGAAGCATCACGCATTGTCGCCGCACGCATACGCCGTGCCGGTCATGCCGCGCTTGATGGCGCGGGCGATGATGGCAATTCTACACTCACCATTTTGTTGACCGATGACGCGCAGCTTCGCAGTCTCAACAAACAGTTTCGCAGCAAAGACAAGCCGACCAATGTGCTGTCCTTCCCTGCTTCAGTTTTGGATGAAGACCGGCTTGGCGATGTGGCGATGGCCTATGGCGTGACCGCCCGCGAAGCCCGCGCTGGCGCCAAATCCGTCCTTGATCATGCGGCACATCTGGCCGTTCACGGTGTTTTGCATCTTTTGGGTTACGATCACGAAACACCGCGCGAGGCGAATGTGATGGAACCGCTTGAAACCGAAATACTGGCCGGGCTGGGCATTGCCGATCCTTATGCCGCCACCGCCAGCATGGCGTGAATGGAAACCGATGTCCGATAGCAATTCATCCGACAAGAATAACGTCAACGAGGAGAATGGCAGTTTTTCGCTGTTGCAACGCCTTGCGCAGGTTTTGCGCGGCGGCCAGAGCGCCCATTCCATTCGCGAAAGCCTGGAAGAAGTCATAGAAGAAAGCGAGCGGCGCAGCCCCATGCTGTCGGCGGGGGAGCGCATCATGCTCGCCAATCTTCTGAAATTCGGCGAACTGCGCGTCGATGATGTGATGGTGCCGCGCGCCGACATTATCGCAGTCGATGAAAAAACCCCGTTGTGCGATCTCATCGGCCTGTTTCGTGAGGCGCAACATTCGCGCCTGCCGGTCTATCGCGAAACGCTGGATGATCCGCTGGGCCTTGTACACATCAAGGATGCGCTGGGCACGGTCGAACTTGGCGCCGATGGTATCTTGCGCTTTCCCGATATTCCCATCTCGAAGCTGACGCGCGAAATGCTGTTTGCGCCGCCATCCATGCCGGCACGCGATCTGCTTTTGAAAATGCAGACACGTCACATTCATCTGGCACTGGTGATTGATGAATATGGCGGCACCGATGGTCTGGTTTCGATTGAAGATCTGGTCGAAGAAATCGTCGGCGATATTGATGATGAACATGATGTGGATGAAGACCCGCAATGGCGCAGGCTTTCCAACGGTATCATCGAGGCAGATGCACGCATGGATCTGGATGATCTGAAGGATGATGCGGGCGTGGAGCTGATACCAGAAGACCCGGATGAAGAGGTCGATACCTTGGGCGGCTTTGTTGTTTCCCTGGTCAATCGGGTACCCGAACGCGGCGAAATTCTTCCCCATTCTTCGGGCTATGAATTTGAGATTCTTGAAGCCGATCCGCGGCGGATCAAACGTGTGCGTATCCGCCCGCCGTCAGCGCCACGCAGGGCGCAAAGTTCGGACGGCAATGCGCCCGCACAAACACCGATAAAACAGAGTTAGACGCGTGGCTGATGGTGTTGTGAACAGAATCAGTCACGCCATGCAGCAATTTTGCGATGGCGTGCGCGCGTTATCCGGCTGGCGCCGTTTCGTGTTTGCCTTTGTCATTGGCTTGTTATCCGCGCTGTCGTTTGCACCGTTTGGCCTGTTTCCGTTTTTGCTGATCGCGTTTGGTGTGCTGGTGTTGTTGATTGACGGCGCGGTCACGCACAAGCGGCCTGTTCTCAGCGCGGGTTTCGCGGGCTGGGCTTTTGGCTTCGGCCATTTTCTGGCCGGGCTTTATTGGGTGGGCTACGCCTTTACGGTCGATGCATCTGCGCATGCTTGGCAGATTCCGTTTGTTGCTATGCTGTTCCCTGGCGGGCTGGCGCTTTTCCCTGCGCTGGCGTGTGCGGTGGCGGCGCGTTTCTGGCAAACGGGCTGGCGGCGTGTGCTGCTATTTACAGTCGCCTATGCGCTGGCTGAATGGCTGCGCGGACATATTCTCACTGGTTTTCCGTGGAACCTGCCGGCCTATGGATGGGCTGCAAGTTTAAGCGTTTTGCAAAGCGCCTCTGTCATCGGTGCCTATGGCCTTTCGCTGCTGACGATTCTTTTTGGCGCTTCGCTGGCGCTTGGTGGTGACCGCAACGCGCGGCCATGGGTCGGTCCGCTTGCCATGGCTCTGGTGTTTGCCACGCTATGGGGTACTGGCGCACTGCGTCTTGCCACGACACCAGAGGGGCATGTGAAGGGTGTGCAATTGCGCCTTGTGCAACCGGATGTGCCACAGCATGAAAAATTTTTACCGCAATACCGCGCGCGCAATTGGCAGCAGCTGATTTCGCTCAGCAACGAGAAGAATGGACCGCCGCCGACCCATATCATCTGGCCGGAATCGGCTCCGCCATTTCTGTTGGCACGCAATGGTGAAGCGCTTGACAATGTGTCACTTCTTACAGCGAACGGGCGTGTGCTGATGACCGGCGCCGCGCGTGTTGTGCGAGAGAATGACGGCACATTTCACTATTTCAATGCGTTCTATATTTTTGCGCATGGCGGCCAATTGCTTGCCACATACGACAAATTTCACCTTGTTCCGTTTGGGGAATATCTGCCGCTGGCTTCGGTTTTCGAAGCATTGGGCATCAGCAAACTGGTCGACAGTCCGGGCAGTTTCACAGCCGGTGATGGCCCGCATACCTATGATGTTCCGGGTGCACCGTCTGTAGGTCCGTTGATCTGCTACGAGATTCTGTTTCCCGGTGCGATCATCGGCAAACATCGTCCCGGCTGGCTGGTGAATGTCACAGATGATTCGTGGTTTGGGCCATCAACCGGGCCGTACCAGCATCTTCTGACCGCACGCGTGCGCGCCATCGAGGAAGGGCTGCCGATTGCGCGCGATGCCAATACTGGCATATCCGCTGTCATTGACGGGTTGGGACGAGTTCGCGCAAGTCTTGGCCTTGGAAAAACGGGCGTTGTTGATGCAAAACTACCAATAGCGCTTGCGCCGACATTTTATGCGCTCTTCGGTGATCTCGGATTTTGGCTTATGCTTGGTGCATGTGTTTCCGCGGTCTTTATAAAACGCGGTTAAGTAAGACATGCAAGACGCCCAAATTTTAACGAGAATTCAGCCCTTTTCCGTGCGTTGAAAAAGAGGCTAAACTCCGCCGCGGAAACCAAAAATTGTGTGCATGCCCGTGCCAAAAAAACAGGCCAACCCGATCGATGGGCAAGTGGGCAACCGCGTGCGGTTGCGGCGCATGCTATTGGGCATGAGCCAGGAGGCGCTGGGCGAGCGTCTTGGTCTCACCTTTCAGCAGGTACAAAAATACGAGAAGGGTGTGAACCGCATCGGCGCCGGGCGGCTGTTTCAAGTAGCGCAAATTCTCAGTGTACCGATCGAGTATTTTTATGAAGGGGTCGCAGACCAGCTGCCAAGCGCGCACGGCTTTGCCGAAGATGCAGGCACCCCGCCCGTGATGGAGTTCCTGTCCAGTGGGGAGGGGCTGCAACTCAGTCTGGCCTTCATGCGTATCAAGGATCCCAAGGTCCGCAAACGCATGATTGATCTGATGAAAAGCCTGGCTGATGAATCCGAGAGCGGCTCACAGTAAAAACAAAGCGATGATGATGTGAAGCGGCGCGGGTTTATGTGCGCGATGCTTTTTCGTCCAGCCCGGAACGGCCTGCACGCGCATCCAGCACTGCATAGACATCGGCTGGCTCAAGCCCGCAGGCCGACCACAAAACCAGCAGGTGATAAAGCAGATCGGCGGATTCAGCCGTAAGCGCTGCTTTGTCCTGTGCCACGGCGGCCAGTGCGGTCTCTACACCCTCCTCGCCCAGTTTCTTGGCAATCTTCAACACACCATCCGCAAACAGCTTTGCGGTATAGGAGGTTTCGGGGCTTGTGCCTTTGCGCGCATCAATCACGGCAAACAGCCGGTCGATTGCATGAGTCTCAGCCATAAAATTCATTCCGTTCAGTTGGCACCGCGTTCCAGCAGGCGGCGCGCAATCACCTGTGCCTGAATTTCGGCCGCACCTTCAAAGATATTCAGGATACGCGCATCGCAAAGCACGCGGCTGATCGGATACTCCAGCGCAAAGCCATTGCCGCCATGAATCTGCACCGCATTGTCAGCGGCGGCCCAGGCCACGCGCGCGGCCAGCAATTTGGCCATGCCCGCTTCCAGGTCACAGCGCCGCCCTTCGTCCTTTTCGCGCGCCGCGTGATAGGCGATCTGCCGCGCGATCACTATCTCCACCGCCATCAGTGCCAGCTTGTCGGCAACGCGCGGAAATTCGATTAGGGGTTTGGCAAATTGCGTGCGGTCCAGCGCGTAAGACAGGCCCAGATCCAGCGCGTTCATCGCCACACCCACGGCGCGCGCCGCGGTTTGAATGCGTGCGGATTCAAACGTTTGCATCAATTGTTTGAAGCCCTGGCCCTCTTCACCGCCCAATAAGGCCGTTGCCGGAACCTCGAACCCATCAAAGCCGATTTCATATTCCTTCATGCCGCGATAACCCAGCACGCCGATTTCGCCTCCCGTCATGCCGGGCGCGGGAAATGCATCGCTCTCGGTGCCACGCGGCTTTTCGGCCAGGAACATGGAAAGTCCGCGATAGCCGGGCACGTCCGGGTTTGTACGCACCAGCAATGTCATCATGTCGGCGCGCGCGGCATGGGTGATCCAGGTCTTGTTGCCGGTTATCTTGTAGGTGTCGCCGTCCTTGATGGCGCGCGTGCGAAGCGCCGCAACATCCGAGCCGCCACTGGGCTCGGTAAAAACCGCGGTTGGCAGTTTTTCGCCACTGGCGATCAGCGGCAGCCAATGCTTTTTTTGTTCGTCCGTGCCGCCGGTCAAAATCAGTTCTGCGGCAATTTCTGAGCGTGTTGCCAGACTGCCAACGCCGATATAGCCGCGGCTCAATTCTTCGGAAACGACGCACATTGCCATTTTGGATAGGCCCGCACCGCCGAACTCTTCGGGGATCGTCAGGCCGAACACGCCAAGCGCGGAAAGCTCTTCAATGATCGGCAGCGGAATCAGTTCGTCTTTCAAATGCCAGCCATGCGCGACGGGCGTCACCTTGCCTTGCGCAAAGCGAAAGAATTGCTCGCGGATCATCGCCATCGTATCGTCAAGACCGGGTGCACCAAAATACATCGCCCCGGAATGTTTGGCCAAATGTTCGCCAATGGCTGCGCGCACGCTGCGGTGTGTGCCGGCCTGCACCAGCTCGTCCACCGCTTCGTTCCAAAACTCGCCGATCACATCATTGCCAAGGCCCAGATTATAGGGCCGCGCAATTTCGCCCTGACTCATCGCAATGCCGCCGGCAAGCTGGGCCAGATATTCGCCAAACGCACATTGCAAAATCAGTTGTTCAAGCTCGCCGAATTTGCCGTCTGCTTCCAGTGCGCGGGCCCAGCGCGCCATCTGCCGCAACGCTTCGACGTAAGTGGCATACCAGGCCAACGCATGGGTAGCGCGTTGTTCGCGGTCCAGCGCGGCTGACGCAATCTTGCCGTCGCTTTCCACAACAGATCGCACGGAATCTTTGGCTGTGGCCAGCAAACCTTCGGCAGCAAAAACCGCCTCATCACAACGGGCAAGCAAATTGGGCAGGATCATGTTCATCGGCGTTTCACAGTCTTGGCTTTGTTTTGGCTTTTCTGGGCGTTGAAGCGTTCTAACGGATATTTAAGTTTAGCGCGTTTGTCTTGGCGGCGCATCATGCAAGAGTAACTGTCGGGGGGAGTATTCGATGTTACGCAAACAGGGATTGGTTCTGGCGGGTATGGCGGGCGCAATCATTGTGATCGTGTTGCTGGTTGCCAATGCTGGTGTTGTGGCCACATGGTTGCATATTCCTGTTCCTTCCGGTGATGATGCGGCCTCGCGCTTGGCGCTGGCCGCGCAATGGCTTGTTGTTCCCGGTCTGACGCTGATGATTGGCATTGGCATGGTCGCAAGACAGCGCTTCTTTGTTGCCGATGCGATGGATGGTTCTCCCAATACGCAAAATCACGTTCTTGAAATCAATCTTCGCTACAATCGCAACACGCTGGAACAGATGCTGCTGGTTGCGTTGGCCTGGCCGACACTGGCTTTGGCCCTGCCCCATGATCGCCTCGCGCTGATACCCGAACTGGCGATTGTGTTTGGCGTTGCACGTGCGCTGTTCTGGCTTGGCTATCTTTATGCCGGTTGGGCGCGTGCGTTTGGCTTTGCGTTGACGTTCTATCCGACGGTTGCGGTTTACCTCTGGCTTGTGTGGAAGGCTTTGTCCTAAACGGCGCCGCCTTCCACCACATCTTCAAAGGTGCGCAGACCGGGGCGCTGTGCATTGACCAGCACCGCCATATTGCCCGGCAGATGTTCGTTCTTCCACATCTTCATATGCGCGCGTGGAATGTCCTTCCAGGTGAACACTTCGCTCATGCACGGATCAAGACGGCGCTCCACCATCAGCCGGTTGGCCTGACTGGCCTGCAACAGATTGGCAAAATGTGAACCTTGAATACGCTTTTGGCGCATCCACACATACCGCGCATCAAAGGTGATGTTGTAACCGGTGGTGCCAGCGCAGAACACGACCATGCCGCCGCGTTTTACCACCAGACATGACACCGGGAACGTGGATTCGCCGGGATGTTCAAACACCATGTCCACGTCATTGCCTTTGCCGGTGATTTCCCAGATCGCCTTGCCAAATTTGCGCGCTTCTTTGGTCCAATTATCATATTCCGGCGTGCCGACTTGCGGCATCTGCCCCCAGCAATTGAAATCCTTGCGGTTGATGACACCCTTTGCGCCGTGGCTCAAAACAAACTCACGTTTGCTTTCATCCGAGATCACGCCAATCGCATTGGCGCCCGATACCGCGCAAAGCTGCACAGCAAACGAACCAAGCCCACCGCTCGCGCCCCACACCAGCACATTTTGGCCTGGGCGCAGGATGTTTGGCCGGTGGCCGAAAAACATGCGGTAGGTGGTGGCAAGCGTCAGCGTGTAACAGGCGCTTTCTTCCCATGTCAGATGTTTGGGCCGTTCCATAAGCTGGCGGTCCTGCACGCGGGCGAATTGTGCGAACGATCCATCCGGCGTCTCGTAACCCCAAATGCGCTGGCTCGGTGAAAACATCGGGTCACCGCCATTGCATTGTTCGTCATCGCCATCATCCTGATTGCAATGCACGACCACCTGGTCACCGACTTTCCAGCGCGTGACTTTCGAACCGATGGCCCAGACAACGCCTGACGCGTCTGATCCTGCGATGTGATACGGATTTTTGTGACCATCAATGGGGGAGATCGGCGTGCCGAGTCCGGCCCAAACGCCGTTGTAATTCACGCCCGCCGCCATCACCAAAATCAGCACGTCATGGGAATCCAGCTCCCATGTCGGCACCACTTCAAGCTGAAAGGATTGATCGGGTGGGCCGTGGCGCTCTTTACGGATTGCCCAGGCGTGCATGTTTTTGGGAACATGGCCGAGTGGCGGAATTTCTCCGATGTCGTAGAGATCCTTGTAAACCTCAAGATTCGGCTTGGCTTCAGCACCTTGCGCCATTCCTGGCTCCTCGCTTGCGTGTCTGGCCCTTGCCGGACCGGTGTTGTTCGAGACGCGAAGTAAGCCCTCTGCTTTGCTGCATTGCAACAGAAAAGCTTTTTCATGCCTATTTTTTGGGTACGACAGCAATAAAATTAGTCAGTCACTTTGCGTTTGTTGCGAAAGCTGCTGCCACGTTTCCATGATTGTTTGGCATCACCCGGTTTTGCTTTGCGCCGGGCTTCCGCTTTGGCTTCGCGCTTTGCCTTGGCGGCGATTTCCTTGACCTTCGCGGTCTGGCGCAGGGATAGCGAGGCGCTTTGCGGTCCCAATTCGGGGTCGGCGAAGGCGCGGCCATATTGCTCCAGCCGTTCCTCGACCGAGCCCAGGAACTCGCCCTCCCATTCGGACAGATCAACCCCGGCCTTTTCTGCCTTGGCGCGCGCCTTGCGCAGTGCGGCTAGTGCGGCGCGTTTGGCTTTGTCGCGATCCGCATCCGGCTTGCGGGGCTTGGGCGGCTTGTTGGAATTGGCGGGTTTGCCAAAGCCGGATTTGCCCACGCGCAGCCTGTCAGCGCGCGGCTTTGCCTTGCCGGATTTTGATGACCATCGCGATTGCATCTTGCGCAAACAATTGCATCGCGGGCGGGCTGGCGAAAGCCCGGCCCAGAAAGCGGGCGGCAAAGTACGGCGCCCAATGTTGCGCTGCACCGCAACAAAGGTTTTGATGGGCGCCAGAAAAGTTCGCTCAAGGTGGATCAGGCGCAATGACCAGCAATGACAGCCACGATGGCAGCCAGAAGGACAGGCCGTGGATTTTTCGCACCTATGCCGGTCATTCCAGCGCGGCGGCCTCCAACGCGCTTTACCGCTCCAACCTTGCCAAGGGGCAAACAGGCCTGTCGGTCGCCTTCGATTTGCCAACGCAAACCGGTTACGACGCCGATCATCCCTTGGCACGCGGCGAGGTTGGCAAGGTGGGTGTGCCCATCGGCCATCTGGGCGATATGCGCGCGCTGTTTGAACAAATCCCGCTCGCCAAAATGAATACCTCGATGACGATCAACGCCCCGGCGGCCTGGCTGCTGGCGCTTTATGTGGCGGTGGCCGATGAGCAGGGCGCGGATCGCGCCAGCCTGACCGGCACGACACAGAACGACATCATCAAGGAATATCTGGCGCGCGGCACTTATATCTTCCCGCCCAAGCCCGCGCTGCGTCTGACCAGCGATACGATTGCATTCACGACGGCCGAAATGCCGAAATGGAATCCGATCAATCTGTGTTCCTATCATCTGCAAGAAGCGGGCGCCGAACCGAACGAGGAAGCCGCCTTTGCGCTCGCCGCCGCCATCGCGGTTCTGGACGCTGCCAAAGTGCGCGGTGCCATTCCCGCCGATCAGTTCTCCAACGCGGTGGGGCGCATTTCCTTCTTTGTGAATTCGGGTGTGAAGTTCATCACTGAAATTTGCAAGCTGCGCGCGATGACGCAGATGTGGGATGAAATTACGGCCACACGTTACGGCGTCGAAGATCCGAAACTGCGGCGCTTTCGCTATGGCGTGCAGGTCAATTCACTTGGCCTGACCGAGCAACAGCCAGAAAACAATGTCTATCGCATTTTGTTTGGCATGCTGGGTGTGACGCTGTCCAAAAATGCGCGCGCCCGCGCGGTGCAATTGCCCGCATGGAACGAGGCGCTTGGTCTGCCGCGGCCATGGGATCAGCAATGGTCGCTGCGTCTGCAACAGATCGGTGCGTTTGAAACCGATATGCTGGACTATGGCGACATCTTTGATGGCTCGCACGTGATTGAAGAAAAAGTCGCGATCCTGTGTGAACAGATCAAATCTGAAATCGCGCGCATCGAAGAATTGGGCGGCGCGGCCAGTCAAAAGGCCCTGGAATATATGAAGGAACGGCTGGTGCGCTCCAACGCGGCGCGTATCGAAGCGATTGAAACGGGCAGCGAAAAGCATGTCGGTGTGAACATCTATACCGAAACCGAAACCTCGCCGCTGACCGCGGGCAATGGAAATTTTCTCACCGTTGATGAAAAGGCGGAGAGCGAGCAAATCGCGCGGATGAAAGCGTGGCGCGATGCGCGCGATGCAAGTGCGGTGAAAACCGCACTCGAAAATCTGGAACGCGCGGCAAAGGATGACAGCAACATCATGCCGGCCTCTATCGCTTGCGCAAAAGCCGGTGTCACAACTGGCGAATGGGCGGGGCATTTGCGCAAAATCTTTGGTGAATATCGCGCGCCCACCGGCGTTGCCGCCACCGGCCCCGCACGCAATGACGAACGCATTGTTGCTTTACGCCAGGAGGTTGAGGTCGCCTCGCAAAGGCTGGGGCGCAAATTCACCTTTCTGGTCGCCAAGCCGGGGCTGGATGGTCATTCCAATGGCGCCGAACAGATTGCCATCCGCGCGCGTGATGTTGGTATGGCCGTGATTTACGACGGCATCCGCTTTACCGCCGATGAGATTGTTGCCGCCGCAAAGGAAAAACAGCCGCACGTCATCGGGCTATCCATCCTGTCGGGCAGCCATGTACCGCTGGCCGGTGAGGTGATTACCAAACTGAAGGCGGCAGGGTTGGATATTCCGCTGGTCGCGGGCGGCATCATTCCGGCGGACGACGAGGCGCGGTTAAAAGCGGCCGGTGTGGTGGCGATTTACAGCCCCAAGGATTTCGACCTGAACACGATCATGCGCGGCGTCATCGGGCTGACGGCGGCGTGATTTATTCGGCCTTGGCCGGTTTATCCGACCCGCCAATATCGAGCACGAATTTGTATGTGCCATCGGCCTGGCGCTTCCACGCGGTTACATAATAGCCGGTGGCCGTGACCGGCTTGCCGTTTTTCGCGGTGGCGGAATAGCGCCAGGTGCCGCGCGTATAGCCCAGTATCCCGTCGGGGCTGGCCTCGGCCCCGTTCGGGCTCCAGATCAGTTTTTCGCCCGGCCCGCTTGGGTTTTGGGCATAGAACGCTGCCACCGCAGCCTTGCCCAAAAGGGGCGGCTTGGGCCCGGTATAAAGCTGCACATCATCGGCCATATAGGCCAAAAAGGCGGCCTGCTGGCCCTTGGCCGCAGACATCGCCGAGAATGCCCTGTCGGTGGCCAGCATGTCGTCCTTTGCACCGGCCAAGGCCGGGCCACTGAACCCGGGCATAAGCAGCGCCGCGCTTAAGGCGGCAAGGCAAAGCAAGGTTGAAAATTTCAGCATCGCGCCCACCTCTGTGGAAAAATTGTGGCAAGTATGCCGCAATCTTACCCCATTCTGGCTATTAACATTTGGTTTACTGTGCCGAATTGGGAATGGACGATACCGCCCGTTCCGGGCCCAGTGGCCGCCAGGGCCGGACGGGGGAGATTTGATGACGAACGAAGACAATTCCAATCACGCGCCGCACGCACGGCAAAAGCGCACCGGCCTGTCCCATGAATTGTTTCATGGCCTGACGCCGGAAGAATTTGATACCGAAGCACAGGCCGTTGCCGCCACCAAAGCGATGACGCCGCAAGTGCGTGCACGTCTGAAAGCGCAATTGGTTGAACGTCTGCGCACGCCGGTCGATGCGCCAAGCTGGGGCCCCGATTGGGTGCGCCAGGGTGAACGCCATGCGCCGCGTCACAATCAGCAGCACAATCGCAAAGTCGGTTTGGCCGCGTTGATGCCATCGGCGAAAAATCGCGATGCGCAAAACGAAACGCCGGATCCGTTGAATCAGGCCGAGCGGTCCGACGCACAGGCGATTGCGCGCAATCTCGAAAAATCACGGCAGGTCGCGCATTACCGCCCGCTTTATCTCTTGGGCGCGCTTTTGGCGGTAGCCATCGCGTTGCTTGCGATGTTTGTCGATTACCAGATCATCCACGGCGATGTGTGGACGCGCGCGCTGTCCAATGAATTCATGGTGGTGCCGGATTCCCTGCAAAGTTCCGTCGTGTTCAAATCCATGCAGGTGATCTTTGCGGTCTTGATTGTGCATTTCATGTTGAAGATCACAGGCGCTTATGGCCGCAACACGATGATCACCGTCGCCTTTGTGATGGCCCTGGTGATGGTTGGCAGCCTTGGTTATCTGGTGGCCTACAACAACATGTCGGGCGCAACATCTGCAACTTACGAAAATGCGCAAAACGCGCCCGCCCTGCCCGACAGCTCCAATGCGATTGATCAATTGTTTGCTTCGGTCGGCACACGTCAAGCCGCGGCGCAGAGCGGCACAAGCGCCAGCGCCATGCCCGCGGTCGAAATGCGCGAAGCATCATTACCGCTGCCCAAAATCTCCAAATCATCTTTGGCCGATGCGGATTCGTTTTTGTGGCTGGTCTTTGCCAGCGTGATCTTTTTCATCGTCACGGTGGTTGCCGCGCTTTATCTGCAGACAGTGGAAAACAACATCCGCAATTTCCTGATCGCCCGCGATTACAAACACCGCCAACGCCAGTTTGCGCAGCTTCAAATGCTCGAACTGGGCGAGCAGCGGACCTGACGGCGCGCGGCGGATTTTAGATATGGCGTTTCGTATGATGATGCTGGCCGTGGCCACTGGCACCGCGCTTGGTGGTGGCACGGCCTATACGGTTCTGACGACGCGCAGTACAGCACCCATCATCAATGCCGCCTACACCGAAACGGTGGATGTCAAACCGCAGCGCCTTGTGATCGGGCTTGATCTTTCCAAATCCAACCCGCTGGTCGATGACACAGCGTTTGCCGCAAAGGTGGCGCAGCGTATCGCCGAACGTGTGCAGAAACTGGGCTTTGCCTCCGAAGTGCATATCCGCACCTTCGGCAATTACGATGCGACCTCGAACACCTTCTATTACGACACGCAAATTTCCACGCGCGCGCGGCCCGATCAGGTGGCCGCCGAAGTGCGCAAGCTGATCGCGGGCACGCCGATGCTGGTGTCCAGGGGCAAATGGAAATCGCAAAATAACACCAACATTCTCGCCTTCCTCGACAATGTTCAGCACTCTTTGGGCTGTGCGAAATATCCCACCACCATCATTCTGGCGTCTGACGGGATTGAAGATTCCGAATATGTGAAGCTGGGCCGCAAGGATGCAAAGCTGCCCACGCCAGAGGGCGCACCGTTCAAAGGCTGTGCAGGGCTGGAAATTCTGGGGCTGGGTCAGGGCACCAAAAGCCCCACCGAAACCGTGCGCCTTCGCCGCCAATGGAGCGGCTGGGCCAAGGCGGCCGGGTTCGCCCATTTCACCGGTCTGAACGATTGGTGAGGCCGGATAATTCTGGTGCTTCAACGCTAAATAACTGAAATGATTGGAGAATAAATATCTTGAATATTTGGCAAGGCAGATTACTCTATAAAACAGAGTTATCTGAAATCATAGAGAGGCAATGATGGCCCCGATCTCCCCCACCGAAGCTGCCGATACCTTGCGCAACATCGAAACCGCTGAGCGGCATAGTTCGGTCGCCTATGGCTATCGCATGACCGCACCGCATCTGATTCTGTGGGGCGTGATCTGGTTCATCGGCTATGGCGGCACATGGCTGCGGCCCGACCTCGGCTATGTGTGGCCGGTACTTGCAAGCATCGGCGCAATCGGCAGTTTTGCAATCGGCTATGGCATGGCCCCGAAAGCCGGCCAGCGTGACTATCGCCATGTCCTGATCTTCTTCGCTGTGTTCGCGTTCATCGCGGCACAGCTCGCGATTTTGAAACCGATCAACAACATGCAGATAGGTGCATATTTCCCGATTCTTGTTGCGTTCTATTATGCGCTTCTGGGAATCTGGATACGCGGCACGCGGCTGCTGTTGCTGGGCATCGCAACGTCTGTGCTCACACTCGCCGCGTATTTCTGGATGCCGCAATATTTCCTGCCCTGGATGGCGATTGTCGGCGGCAGTGCGTTGCTGCTGGGCGGTTTGTGGCTCAGGAGGGCCTAATGGAACAGCCCGATGCCACCATCCATCAACCCGTGCGTTTGAAAATTATGGCGGCACTGAAACCCTTGCCGCCGGGTGAGATGCTCGAATTCATGCGGCTGAAAACCATTGCCGGTGCCACCGAAGGCAATCTGGGCGCGCATATCACAACGCTCGAAAATGCCGGTTATGTGAACGTCGAAAAAGATTTCGCCGCAAAACGTCCGCGCACCCGTGTGGCCTTAAGCAAAGCGGGCCGCCGCGCGTTTGAAGATTACGTCGCCTATCTGCGCGACATCATTGATGAAACCCCTTCATCGGAACGTACAAAGCCATGAGTGCGCCATTACGTGATCTTGTCCTCGGCGTCTTGTTGGCTCTGGCGTTGATCGTGCCGGGCTGGGCGATGCATCTGCATTAGAACTTTGTAGCAAAGCCGAATTGCGCACGTATGTTCGCAGGCGTAACGCCCGCTTTGCGCAAGGCCCGCAATGTCACGGCGAAATCGCGCTTGGAAAATTTCTTGCCCGTTTCATCCACGATCAACCGATGATGTGCGTAAGTGGGAACTGGCAGACCCAGCAGCGCCTGCAAAACGCGCTGCACATGGGTAGCGTGAAACAGATCATGCCCGCGTGTCACCAGATCGACGCCTTGCAACGCATCGTCTGCCACCACGGCAATGTGATAGCTGGCGGGCATGTCCTTGCGCGCCAGCACCACGTCACCCAATCGCGCGGCCTGCACGCTTTGTTCTCGGCACTCCCCATCCGGCCCCGCGCCAAACTCGTGAAACACAAGCGCATGGCCAATACGCGCAACAGCCTTTGCGACGTCGAGGCGCAATGCATATGGCGCACCGGACGCGATTCTTTCCGCACGCTCATCGGATGAAAGTGCACGGCAGGTGCCGGGATAGATCGCCCCATCCGGCCCCATCAGATGCGGCGCGCCGCCCGCGCGCAAAATTTCCTCGGCGATGTCCTTGCGCGTGCAAAAACACGGATAGAGCACGCCCATGCTGCCCAGTTTTGTCAGCACCGCCTTGTATTCGTCGAAATGTTCGGATTGACGGCGCACCGGCTTTTCCCACTGCAAACCCAGCCACGCCAGATCATCACAAATCGCAGCTTCACAATCGGCGCGCGCGCGGCCGCGATCCACGTCTTCTATGCGCAACAAAAAGCGTCCGCCACTTGCCCGCGCCGCTTCGAACGCGGTCAGCGCGGAATAAGCATGACCCAGATGCAAAAAACCTGTCGGGCTGGGGGCAAAACGCGTAACACTCATGGTCGGCACGCTATCCGATTCCGCCCGCTTTCGCTGCGCCCCACGACACGCTAGAACCACATCATGGCTTTTGCATCCACACTGTCTGGTCCGCGCCTGCCGCCTGCGCGCGGGGCAGCCACCCATCTCGTTGTCTTTGTGCATGGCTATGGTGCCAATGGCGAAGATTTGATTGCCCTTGGCCAGATGTGGCGCAAGGAATTGCCCGGCTGCGCATTCGTCGCGCCCAACGCGCCGGAACCGGTGCCCGGCGCGCCTGGCGGCTATCAATGGTTTGGCATCACACGGATGGATGCAGCCGAGCTGGCGCGCGGTGTCGAAGGCGCGGCGGATGGGCTGAATAAATTTGTCGATGCGGAGCTTGCCCGGCTTTCCCTGCCGCCGGAAAAACTGATTTTGGTCGGCTTCAGCCAGGGCACGATGATGAGTCTCCATTTGGGCCTGACCCGACCTGTTAAGCCGCTGGCCGTGCTTGGTTATTCTGGGATGTTAGCGGTGCCACCCGCGACCCCGCTGCACGATTGTTCGCCGATCATGCTGATCCATGGCGATGCCGATCCGATGATCCCCGCCACCGCCATGCTTGCCGGTGTCAGCGAATTGGGCCGCGCCGGGGCCGCCGTACAATGGCATATCTCGGCTGGCACAGCGCATGGCATTGCCGAAGACGGGCTGGCGTTGGGCGGGGCCTTTCTCAGTGCTGCCATTGCCGGGCGACTGGTGCGAAAGCAGCCTGAGATTTCCTGCCCGCTTGGCTGATATTGCCGCTGCGCCATCCTTGGGGCTTGGCAATGCGCGCCTGATGGCCCTAGATTCGGGTGAGCAACAAGGAGGTGTGGTCTTCAAAGGATTGATCTCGTGTTAGCCGCCGCGCGTGTCCCCGACAATTGCCCGGCGCTTGTGCTCAATGCGGACCACCGCCCGCTGAGCTATTTTCCGCTGTCCTTGTGGTCCTGGCAGGACACGATCAAGGCTGTGTTCCTTGAGCGCGTGAACATCATTGCCGAATATGACCGCTGTGTGCATTCGCCCAGTTTTGAAATGCGCCTGCCGTCCGTCGTTTCGCTGAAAACCTATATCAAGCCGGTGCGCAATCCCGCCTTCACACGGTTCAACGTGTTTTTGCGCGATCATTTCCAATGCCAATATTGCGGCGCGCGCGAAGATCTGACGTTCGATCATGTGATCCCGCGTTCACGTGGCGGGCGCACCACTTGGGACAATGTGATTACCGCCTGCGCGCCGTGCAATCTTTTAAAAGGCGGGCGCATGCCGCATCAGATTCACATGCAGCCGCGCATGCGCGCACACCGCCCCTCGGTCAATGAACTGCGCAACAATGGCCGCGCGTTCCCACCCAATTATCTGCATGAAAGCTGGGCCGATTTTCTTTATTGGGATAGCGAGTTGGAAGCCTGATCGGCGGCGATCTGTTTTGGCTTTGCATCACGCCACATGGCGATTAGCGGCGGTGCACCTTTGGGTGCAATGTTTTTCTGCCGCACAAAACCGCTGCGCTCATAAAGCTTTGTGTTTTTCGGATTGGAATTTTCCAGATAGGCCGGAGCGCCCGTCGCATCCACGCGGGCCAGCGTGGCATCCATCAAGGCCGAGCCCAATCCCATGCCCTGAAAACGCGGCGCAACGGCGATGAAGGCGAGATAATAATGCGGCATATGCGGATGGTTCTTTTCCATCGCATCGCCCATCGCGCTGCCGCGCATCAACCGCGGCAAACCGCACAGCCGCCAGAACATCGGGATCAAGCGCATCTGTTCGACAAAGCTGCCGGGGCTGGCCGGTGCTTCGGGTGGCAACCAGGCCGCGGCCACGCTTGCATCTTCGGCCATCCACACTTCACCAAACGGAACCGCGCGTGTGTGCAGCAGCCAAAAGAAAAACCGTTCCAGTCCCACTGCGCGCTTTTCTCCGCGCCTTGCAATCCAGTCCATTACCGGATCAGTTTGAAACGCAGCTGTGAAAAGCCGCGCGATCTGACGCGTATCACTGGCCTTGGCACGGCGCGGATGGGCCGCATATTGCAGCCGCCTATGGCGATCAGAATCGTCTGTCATAAACGCTCGGAAAATTTTATGGCAAGGCGGCAACCCGCCTTGATCGCACCGGACAGCGCACGATAGCCGGTGACTTCTTCTGCACCATGCGCGATGGCTTCGTTGCGATGGGCAATCTCATCGGCGCGGAATTTTTCGATGGTGTCTTTCAATTCAGGGTCAGAATCCAGTCTTTCGATCTGGCTGGCATAATGATCATCGATCACTTCTTCGACCGCGGCGGTGCAGGCCATCGCCGCTTTTTCACCCATCATGGCTGTGGCCGCGCCCAGCGCAAAACCGGCAATGCGCCACACCGGCTCCAACGCGGTGGGGCGCACTTTGCGTGCGTTCACCAAGCTGTCGAATGCTTTGAGATGATCCTGTTCCTGCGCCGCCATGGTGCGAATGGCTTTCACAGTTTTCGCCGCGCTTTTGCGCGCGCCCAGCACCGCTAGCTGGCCTTCATAAATACGCACTGCGCCATATTCACCAGCATGATCCACGCGGATCATCGCGTCGGTATCCTGCTCACGATTGCGCATCGTGCCCGGAAATGCGGGGCGGATTTTGCGTGTTGCGCTCATCTCAGTTTCCGTGTGTTTGAGACGATGATGCTGCCGAAAATCGCGGCACC
>JBDZUY010000005.1:71469-80692 GCA_040255365.1 Hyphomicrobiales bacterium | reverse complement strand
CCGCCAATCCCGATGATGGCGGCGGCAATGTGGGGCCAGCGCTGCCAATGGCACATCTCGCAAGGCGGATAACCGCCGATATATTGAAAGGCCAATGCGCCACCAATCATCACCAAGGCAAAGGCGCCAAACGCCATAGCCAGGCGGCCAGTCGCAGGGGTTGCCGTACTCAATGGCTGGCCTCCTGATGGGCGAACATCATGGAATCATCAGCAAAGGCCTTGAATTCCAGCGCATTGCCGCTGGGGTCGGTGAAGAACATGGTAGATTGTTCGCCGGGCAGACCCTCAAATCGTACGTTCGGCTCTATCACGAAATGAACACCCTCTTCTTTGAGCCTTGCCGCAAGATTCTGCCATGCGGCGGGGTCCAATATGACACCAAAATGGGGAACCGGAACTGCGTCACCGTCAACCATATTATGGCCTTGGGTTCGAGCCGTCTCAGGGCTTAAATGTGCGACGATCTGGTGCCCGAAAAAGTCGAAATCGACCCATTCGGCGCTGGATCGGCCCTCCCGGCAGCCCAGCAGCTCCCCGTAAAACGCGCGCGCTTCGGCAAGATCGCGAACGGGAAAAGCAAGATGGAAGCGGGGCGGTGACATCATGTTTGTAAGCCTCTGGCGTGTATGGCGAGAGAAGCAAGGTCTGTCGGCAAAGGAAAGCCCCATGCGTAAATCTGTGGCCCCCGGCAAAGCAAAGCGCGGTCAGGTTGTGCGCCGCGAATTGCTGCGTATTGAAGACAATGTCGTTCCCATAACATTGCGTATGAACCCGCGTGCGCGCCGTCTGATCGTGCGCGTGCATCCCTCCACCGGCGAAGTGACCGTGGTTGCGCCATCGCGGCGTGCGCTTGATCATGCGCTGGATTTTGCGCGCGGCGAAACCGCATGGATTGCCGAAAAGCTTGCCGAAGTACCCGCGCCCGTGCCGGTCGCACCCGGCGCACAAATACTTTATCGCGGCGAGGATTATCGTATTGAGGCGGCAAGCGCCGGTCCCGCCCCGGTCTGGGCCGACGACGATGCAAAAATTATTTACGTCACCGGCAAGGTTGAACATGCGCCGCGCCGGGTGATGGATTTTCTGAAACGTGAAGCGCGCACTATGCTGGATGTGCGCACCAATCATTATGCCGCGCAAATTGCACTGCGTCCCAAACGCATCACGGTGCGCGATACCACAACGCGGTGGGGTTCGTGTTCCACTGGACGGTCCCTGTCGTTTTCGTGGCGGCTGATCATGGCGCCGCCTTTTGTGCTGGATTATGTCGTGGCGCATGAAGTGGCGCATATGCGCCAGATGAACCATGCACCGCGGTTCTGGCGGCTTCTGGGCACCATGATCGATGATGTCGATGCGCCTCAGCGCTGGCTGAACGACAATGGCACCTTGCTGCATCGCTATGCGCCGCGCACCGAAAACGTAAAATAGGTTTCAGGTTCCGCCGCCGAACAGGCTGTCGATGATACGATCAAATGCATCGCGTTTGTCTTCGCTTGGCGGACTGTCATCCAAGGACACCGCTACCGCGCGCGGTGTCGGCGTTGCTGCTGTTGTCAGCAACGGTGTTGCTGCCAGTGGGCGCACCGGCAGGCCGGACTCTGCATCTTCCATGAACGTCTTGAAAATATGCGCGGGCAAGCCGCCGCCGGTTGCGTGTTTCATGGGTGCGTTGTCGTCATTGCCTATCCACACCGCCGTCACATAATCGGCCGTAAAACCGACAAACCATGCGTCGTGAAAATCCTGTGTCGTGCCGGTTTTGCCTGCGGTTGGCCGCTCGGTCAGGCGCGCGGCGCGGCCCGTTCCGCTGATGACGGTTTCGCGCATCATCTGCGTCATCATTGCCGCGTTGTCCGGGCTCATCACACGCTGTGGCGCAGGCGTTTTTCGGCGATAGTAAACCTTGCCATTGCGGCCTTTAATCTCAGTAATGGCATATGCCGGTGCCACATAACCGCCATTGGCAAAGGCGGCATACCCGGCCGCCATCTCAATCGGTTTCACGCCTGATGTGCCAAGCGCGAGTGATGGCACGGCGGATAGCGCGCTTTCAATGCCCAGACGGTGAGCGGTGCGCGCCACCGCCTTGGCGCCCGATTCTATCGTCAGTTTTGCGGCAATCGTGTTGGATGATTTTGCAAAGGCGTTTGTCAGTGTCATCTCACCTTCAAAGCGGTTCTCATAATTGCTCGGTTTCCAGCCGCGAATATCGATGGGGCCATCCACCATCGTGTCGCTTGGTCTATGGCCTGCCTCAAGCGCGGTCAGATAAACAAAAGGTTTGAAGGCCGAACCAGGCTGGCGCAGCGCATCTGTTGCGCGGTTGAACGGGCTGGCCTGATAGCTTTTGCCGCCGATCATCGCGCGCACCGCGCCGTCGGGCGACAGCGTGACAAGAGCTGCCTGATGCGCGCGCAGTTTTGCGCCTTCTGCGGCGAGCCCGCGCGTTACCGCACGTTCGGCTTTTCGCTGTGTATCAAGATCGAATGTGGTGGTGACGGTAATGGGTTGATCGACATCGCCGGTTATGGTGCGTGCACGCGCGACCACCCAATCGACGAAATAGCCTGAGCCCGGTGTTCCGGTGCCGTGCACAACGCGCGGGCGCGTGGCGCTGGCTTCGCGAAAGCGTTCTTGTGTAATGAAGCCGGAACTTTCCATTGCACGCAGAACAACGCGCGCACGCGCGACCGATGCATCAGGATCGGCCAGCGGATTGTAATGTGCCGGCGCTTTCACACTACCGGCCAGCATCGCCGCTTCGGTCAGGTTTAAAGAACTGGCTGGTTTGCCAAAGAAGCGTTCGGCGGCGGCTTCAATGCCATACACACCTGCACCAAAATACACACGATTGAGATAAAGTGTGAGGATCTGGTTTTTGGAATATCGCGATTCCAGATAGAGCGCGAGCAGCGCCTCTTGTATCTTGCGGTCCAGTGTGCGGTTGGCGGTCAGGAACAGGTTTTTTGCAAGCTGCTGCGTGATTGTTGAGCCGCCTTGCACCACATGACCGGCCAGCGCGTTTTCATAGGCCGCGCGCAGAAGGCCAATCGGGTCCAACCCGAAATGTTCGCGGAAGCGGCGGTCCTCAATGGCGATGAAAGCGTTGGCGACATAAGGCGGCATGTCTTCGACATCGACCATCGCGCCCTGTGTCAGGCCATGACGTGCAATCAGCCGCCCGCGATCATCAAGAATGGTGATGTCACGAGACGGCCCCTTGGCCATAAGGCCCTTGGTATCGGGCAGCGTGCTGATCCAGTGAAAATAGAGCACGGCCCCAAGTATCAGCCCCCATGCGGCCAAAAGCGTGAGCGCATAAGGCCAGGTTCGTGTCTTTTTTTGCGGCTTGCGTTGGGATTTGCGCAGGGTAGCAGGTGCAGGGTTGCCCTTGCTGGCGGTGGCGGCAGCAATGCGTTTGCGCGTGGGCTGTTTTCGCCGTTTGACCATTTCAAGAGGGTTCCCGCCAGGGACGTATCCCTGCCCCTCTGTTCTAGGGCCCAAAGCGTTAACGCAAATTAAACATCAGCCCAGCGGTTTGTCGCCGCTTTGCTTGCCCCCGCCGCCCAAAGCGCGATAGTGAGCGCATCTGGGCATGATCCATTCCAATGGAACCGGATTGCGCTCTGGAATCATTGTTTGTCGCGCAATCTAACGGAAAACCGGATTCCACTTTTCCGGATTGCGCTCTGGAAACCACGCTTTTAAGGCCCTTCATGTCCGCCAATGGCCAGCCCCTTTTGAGCGTGCTGATCCCCGTCTTTAACGAGGCGGGCAATATTCTGCCCCTTCTGGGCGAGGTGGAGACCGCGCTATCAGACGTGGTGGCTTACGAAATCCTCTTTGTCGATGATGGCTCGGCTGATGGGTCTGCCGCTGAATTGGCGCAAGCCCAGACCCAGAGCCCCCATGTGCGCGTACTGCGTCATGAAAAGCGTTCGGGCAAAAGCGCGGCCCTTGTCACTGGTTTTTTTGCCGCCCGCGGCGAATGGGTACAAACGCTCGATGGCGATGGTCAGAACGATCCGGCCGATGTCGCGCGCATCTGGACCATGCTGCATGCGCCCGCCCCGCCTGCAGCACTGGGCATCGTCGCGGGTCAGCGCAAGCGCCGCAATGATGGCGTGGTGAAATGGGCCTCCTCGCGCATTGCCAATTTCATACGCCGCACCTTGTTGCGCGACGATACCGCCGATACCGGCTGCGGCTTCAAGCTGATCCGGCGTGAGGCGGCGATCCGCCTGCCGTTTTTTGACGGTATGCACCGCTTTTTGCCTGCGCTGGTGCGCCGCGCGGGTTACGACATCATGCAAATTGCGGTCGAGGATCGGCCGCGCGGTGCGGGCCTCTCCAAATACGGATTTTTCGGGCGCCTTGGCGCCGGGATCTTCGATCTTGCTGGCGTGTTCTGGCTGATGCGGCGCGGTACTTCGCCAAAGGCAACAGAGATTACACGCAAGTCATAAGACAGGCATCTGTTATGCCTCTGTTGCCCTTGACCTTGGGGCCATGAATACAGACATAAGCCTCGCACAGGTTCCTGTGCATTTGCCCTTTTGCCGGGCGCAACCGGGAAATTTTCTGCATGACCGATAACACGCCGCCCGACAAAGAATCTGTGCCCGATGCACGGATGCGAGCACTCCTTGGCATCGGCGTGGAGCGCGCGAAAACCTATCTGCGTCCGCGCTGGATCGCCACGGCCATCGGGCTGGTTGTTGTACTTCTGATCGTGCATTCGTGCTTCTTCGGCCATAGCGGGCCGCAATATGTAACCGCAGATGTCACGCGCGGACCATTATCGGTCACCGTCAGTGCTACCGGAACATTGGCGCCGCGCGATCAGGTTGATGTGGGCGCCGAAGTATCGGGCCGCATCGACAAACTTTATGTCGATTTCAACGACCATGTGAAAAAAGGCCAGCCCTTGGCCGAGATCAATACCGACAATCTGCGTGCGCAACTTGCCCAGGCCCGTGCGCAGCTTATGACGGCGCAGGCGACTTTGCGCGAAGATCAACGCAATCGCAGCCGTGCTATCGCACTTCACAAAAGCAATGCGTTGTCGCAGCAGGATCTGGACAAATCCATTGCCGATCTGGCGCGCGCCAAAGCGGGCGTGCAACTGGCAAAAGCGCAGGTCGAGAATTATGAAACGTCGATCAAGAAGGCGCATATCACCTCGCCGATTGATGGCGTCGTACTGGATCGCAAAGTCTCCGAAGGCCAAACCGTTGTTGCGGCCATGACCACGCCGGTGTTGTTCACGCTGGCCAGTGATCTGTCGCAGATGGAACTCGATGTCGATATCGACGAGGCCGATGTCGGCGCCGTACATGCGGGGCAAACCGCGGTGTTCACCGTTGATGCCTATCCGTCACGCACATTTACGGCGAAATTGATCTCGGTGCACAATGCACCAAAAACCGAACAGGGCGTTGTCACCTATCAGGGCGTGCTGTCAGTTGAGAACAAGGACAAATTGTTGAAGCCGGGTATGACAGCTACGGCAGATATTCGTGCTGATCACGTTGAAAACGCATTGCTGGTGCCCAATGGCGCGCTGCGCTTTGCGCCGCCTGAAACCGAATTGGCAAAGCTGAAAGAAAAACCGCAACCGCTCGGTGCCAATGCCGCGCGCGTATGGACCGATGATGATGGCAAATTGGTGCCGCATGTTTTGAAAATAGGCCCCAGCGACGGGCGCAAGACGCAAGTGATCAAGGGTGATATCAAGCCGGGCGACAAGGTCATCGTGGATATCAAGCGCGCGGATGACAAAGCCGGATGAGTGCGCACCCGCTGATCGAACTTCGCAAAGTGACCAAGGTGTATGGCGCGGGCGAAGCCGCGGTGCATGCGCTGGCCGGTATTGATCTGCAAATTGATGACGGCGAATTCGTGGCGGTGATGGGCCCGTCCGGTTCGGGCAAATCCACCTGTATGAATATTCTGGGTTGTCTGGATACACCGACTGCCGGGCACTATCTGTTTCGTGGCGCCGATGTCGGTACCTTGTCGCGCGATCAGCTATCACTTTTGCGGCGCTACTATATCGGCTTTGTGTTTCAGGGCTTCAATCTTTTGAAACGTACAACGGCACGCGAAAATCTCGAGCTGCCGCTGGTTTATCGCGGCGTTGCCCCGGCCGAGCGGCGCGAGCGCGCACTGGCTGCATTGGCGCAAGTGGGGCTTGAGGGGCGCGAGAACCATTCCGCGTCCGAGCTTTCCGGCGGCCAGCAACAGCGCGTCGCCATTGCACGCGCGCTTGTCACCGAACCATCGGTGATTTTCGCTGATGAGCCGACTGGCAATCTGGATTCGGCGCGCAGCCATGAAATCATGAAGCTGCTATCCGATCTGAATGCGCAAAAGAACATCACCATTGTTCTGGTGACGCATGAAGAAGACATCGCAGCGTTCGCAAAACGCCAGATCCGGTTTCTGGATGGGCATATCGAAACCGATACCGCGCAGGTACACGCATGATCGCCAATGCGTTCCTTCTGGCGTTGCGTGAAATCCGCAACAATGTGCTGCGCGCAGGGCTGACCACGCTTGGCATTGTCATTGGCGTGGCCGCTGTCATCGCGATGGTGACGCTGGGATCGGGCGCGACGAAATCGGTAACGTCAGACATTGCATCGATGGGCCGCAATCTGATTATCGTATCGCCGGGCGGCAACCGGCGCGGTCCGCCAACTGCGGCAACACCGTTCAAAGACGACGACGCCCAGGCGATTGCCCGCGAAATACCGGGGCTGTTGGCGGTGGCGCCCCAGGCCGAACAAAGCGCGGTGGCCGTTAATGCAAACCAGAATCACAATACGCGGATCATTGGCACCACGAATGCGTTTTTTACCGCGCGTGAATGGCCGGTCATTGCGGGGCGCGTTTTCACTACTGCCGAACTTCGCGGTGGCAAATCGGTGTGCATTATCGGTCAGACCGTTCGCAAGGAATTGTTCGGCAGTCAGGATGTTGTGGGCGCAAAGATCCGCATCAACAAAGTGTCCTGCGATGTGATCGGCCTGCTGGAACCCAAAGGGCAAACAACATTCGGTCAGGATCAGGACGACATGGTGCTGATGCCGCTGGAAACGGTGCAGCGCCGTCTGGCCGGCAACAATGATGTGAATGTCATTATGGTATCGGTCGCCAATCCGCGCGGCGTTGACCGGGCCAAAGTGATGATCGAACAATTGATGCGCGAACGCCGCCACCTTGCGGCTGGCGTGGCCGATGATTTTTCTGTCGATGACATGCGCGAGATTACCCGCATGGTGGAATCGACCACCGCCATCATGACCGCATTCCTGTCTGCCGTTGCCGCGGTCAGCCTTTTGGTTGGCGGCATTGGCATCATGAACATCATGCTGGTGTCGGTGACAGAGCGCACACGCGAGATTGGCATTCGTCTGGCCATCGGTGCGCGCGCGCGCGACGTGCTGTTGCAGTTCTTGATCGAAGCGGTGGTGATGAGCGCGTTTGGCGGCATTGTCGGCGTTATCATCGGCCTCGCCGGCTCGGCGGCCGCGTCATCGGCGCTGGGCTTTCCGTTCGTGTTTCAGCCTGCGATCGTGATTATCGCGGTGGCGTTTTCGGCGGCGGTCGGTGTCGGCTTTGGGTATTTCCCTGCCCGCCGTGCGGCCCGCCTCGATCCGATCGAGGCGCTGCGTCACGAATAAAGGGGCCACGAATAGCGACGGCGATTACTCGTTGCCGACTTTCACATTGACCATGCCATCGCTCGACATTTTGCCGGTATAGGATTTCATCCAGACATTGCCCGAACCCATGGCACTGATATTCGGGTTCACGGCATTGCCGCCAAAGCGCACCTTGCCCGAGCCCATGATATCGACCTTCAGCGGATCGGCATTGCCATCGGCAATTTTCACCGAGCCGGACCCGGCGATGGAGATGCTGACGCGGCCATTCACTTTTGCCGCAATCAGATTGCCGGAACCGGCCACATCAAGATCAAGATTGCCATCAATGGCACCCAGCGTGGCGTCGCCCGCGCCGGCAATTTCGACCTTCGCGCCGCGCGAAGAACCGGCCACCACCGTACCCGAACCGGCAACTTCCAGCTTGATCGGCCCGGCGACATCGGCCAGATCGACCCGGCCTGCACCGGCCAGCGAGATATTGGCTTTGCTGACATGACCAATGCGCGCTTTGCTGGCGACCGCCTCGAATTTCAACGGCCCCATCGTGTCGCCGATATTGGCATCACCGATCAGTCCCTCGATATTCAGCGGCGTTCCTTTGGGTATGGTCAGATTGATTTGCACCGTTGCGCGGCCGCGATCATCACGGCTGGGAAAATCAAACCAGTTGCGCCAATTCCAGACGGATGTATTAGGGCTGGAGCCTTCAATGTGCAGTGTGCCGTCACGCGGGCTGATCTCAAGTGAATCCATCATCGATTTGTTACCCTGCGCATCCAGGGTCACGGTCTTGGTGGTACCAACCTTCACCGTCACCGTGCCGACCAGGCCGTCGATATGCACATTGCTGACGGAATAGCTGCGGACCGGCCATTTCACCCAGCGATTATCGCCCGTGGATGACGCATCGGCCACGCGCACGCTCCAGCCCTTTTTGGCCATCGCACGGCGCACTTCTCTTGCGGCCTCTGCCGCTTCGCGTGCTGCTTCGCGCTGCGCTTGGGCTGCTTCACGGGCAGCCTCGCGCTGTTCTTGCGCGGCTTCACGCATCGCGTCGCGGCGGTCACGGGCCGCTTCGCGCAACGCTTCACGGCGTTCGTGTGCGGCCTCTTTCAAATCGGCGGCATCAATTGTGACGGGGCCGTGTTTGACCGGGGCGGGGGCGGTTACCGAAGCCGGAGGGGCGGGCGGTGCCGGCGGCTGTTTTGGCGCATGCGGGTCGGCATAGGCCAGAGAGGGCACAATCAGCAGAGCGGCCACAAATGTGCCGATCAGCATCTGTTTTGAATCATCGTGCCTGGTCATAATATGTGTCGCCTCCTGCGAGCGTCCGGCTTGTTGACGGACTACAGATAGGCTCTCACTACTACGAAGTATATAACAGAAAGTTCGCAATACTGCTATGCATTATATGCATGGCTCTGAATTATAACGGGTCCGCACAAAAGCCGCTCAGGCGACCAGCCGGTAGCCCCCACTTTCTGTGATCAGAATTTGCACATGGCCCGGATTGACCTCGATTTTCTGGCGCAGGCGATAGATGTG
>JBDZUY010000005.1:66509-71369 GCA_040255365.1 Hyphomicrobiales bacterium | reverse complement strand
CACAATCGGGCAGGTAATGCCGCTGTCACGCAAGGCGCGGCACAATTTGCGCCCGTCGCCATCGGGCATCGCAACATCCAAAATCATGAACTCGTAGATGCCGTCCTTGGCCTTTTCTAATCCTTCGGCATAGCTGCTGGCCTCGACAGGGGTGAATACGCCATCACTGGCGAATTGTTCCGCCAGCGAGCCACGCAGCATCGCATCATCGTCAACCAGAAGAACCCGTCTTTCACTGGGCATGAATACTCCTCAAAACGGTTTTCCGCCCCCGGTTATTGGTAATCCTACCCGGTTTGGGCGTGCACGTGTATGTGGGGTGCATGACCGCTCCTGCAAAGAGGCACAACACAGGCAAAGGCGCGGTCATGAAACGCATAAAACTGATAGGCCCCGGCCAAAGGTAATCGGTTATGAATTTGGCCGAGTTTTGCGCAAAACAGCACCGGTCACGCCATCACAAATTCGTGCGCAACAATACCGTGGCCACAGTACAAAAAGACCGGCCTGTGACCTGAACCTGCCCGGCAGATTTTGCCCGTTTGCGTGTGCACATGCCGCAAAAGCCGCCTTTGCGGCACAGTTTTTCATGGCCTGCGGATTGCTTCTGTCATGGCATGGCCGTCCCCGATTTTGCCCGCAATATTACTGCGCCGTTTACGCCCTGTGTCAGCCACGGGCCGATTCAGCGTGATAAAATGGTGCGGGCGGATGCGCTGACGCCGCAAACCAACGCAAAAATGGCCAATGCTGCCAGTGCTGCCAAAAATGCAGCCCATGATGCCACCAAGACGGACAAACCCGGCGCTGCGAAAGATGCGGCCAAAGTCTCAGCCAAAGATTCTGCCAAAGCCTCAGATAGCACTGCGTTCGACGATCTGCTCGATATCGTCAATCCGCTGCAGCACATTCCAATTGTCTCGACAATCTATCGCGCGATAACCGGTGACAAGATTGGCGATGTCGAAAAAATTGCCGGTGGCGCGCTTTATGGCGGGCTGATCGGATTGGGCAGTTCGATTGCCGATGTCGCGTTTGAACATCTCACCGGCAAGGACTTTGGCTCCACGATGCTGGCCATGGTCGATGGCAGCGATGACGCCAAGCCGGTTGCCATTGCCTCGGCGCAAGCAACGCCACAATCCATGCCGCAGGCCGTCACGATCACACCGGCGCAAATCGCACAGACGCAAACGCTTCCTGCCCAAACAAAGCTCGCCACTGCGACTGCCGCGCCAAAATCCATTATTCCTGCGCAAGCGATTGCACCAAACTTCGACACGGCCGCACTCACGCAAGCGATGCAGCGCAATGGCGTCGATAGCGCGCTAGGCTTGCGGGCGCTGGCCGCCTATCAGCAATCACTCACAATGACGCCGGATCAGATGCGTAAAGCGGCGACGGGCCCGTAAATCTGCGCTAGGTTGTGCGCATGGCTTTGCGCGTATTTCCGCATCCTGTTTTTGGCACCGCGCTTGATTGGGGCGCGGGCGCGAAACGTTGTGCGGTGGGCCATGGCGGCATCGGCACCAAGATGCGCGAAGGCGACAACATCACACCTGTGGGCACCTATCCTTTGCGCCGCATTCTTTACCGTGCCGACCGGATTACCAAACCGCGCGCACATCTGCCCTTGCGCAAGATTGCTTATGATGATGGCTGGTGCGATGCGCCGAATGATGCGGCCTATAACCGGCTTGTCAAACGGCCTTGGCGCGCCAGCAATGAAGCGATGTGGCGAAGCGATCATCTCTATGATGTGGTGGTGGTGATCGGGTTTAACGATGCGCCGGTCGTGCCGGGCAAAGGCAGCGCGATTTTTCTGCATGTTGCCAGCGCGGATTACGCACCAACGGCGGGATGCGTTGCGCTGGCGCTGCCCGATTTGCTCAGTGCTTTGCCGGTTATCGCGCCGGATACAAAAATCGAAATTTCGGTTTAACTCCGCGCGCCAAACAATGCGCTGCCCACCCGCACATGGCTTGCGCCAAAACGGATGGCGGTTTCAAAATCGGCGCTCATGCCCATGCTCAAATGCTCAAGCCCGCATTCGCCCGCCAGCTTGCGCAGAAACGCAAAATGCGGCGAGGGTTCATCATCGACCGGCGGTATGCACATCAGTCCGATGACCGGCAGACCAAGCTCATCTTTTGCATAGGCGACAAAGTCTTTAGCATCCGATGGCGCGATGCCCGCCTTCTGCTCTTCTTCGCCGGTATTGACCTGCACAAACAGCGGACATGTTTTGCCTGCCGCTGCGAATTCTTTTTTCAGCGCGCCCGCGAGCTTTGGCCGGTCAAGTGTGTGGATCACATCAAACAGCGCCACCGCGTCTTTCACCTTGTTGGTTTGCAGCGGCCCGATCAGATGAAGCTGAATATCAGCAAATTCCTCGCGCAGCTTTGGCCATTTTGCTTGCGCTTCCTGCACCCGGTTTTCACCGAACACGCGCTGACCCGCCGCCAGCAGTGGGCGAATGCGCGCCGCATCATGGGTTTTGGACACCGCGATCAGGGTGACATTGGCGGCAGGTTTCAGCGCTGCCTTTCGTGCGCTCTCAATCCGCGCGACAATGTCGCTCAATGCATCTGGTGTTGTCTGGGAGGTCATGTGGATCGCGTTTTGGAACGGCGCACGCTAGCAAGACAGGCACATATGCTCAACGCGCGCGCGGCCATTGCCGGGCTGCCCGCGCTGATATTGCTCAGCGATGATGCACGCCTGCCCGATCCTCGCGCAGCGGCCAATCATCTGCCGCCGGGTTCTTTGATCATCCTGCGGCATCGTGATCCGGCAAAGCGCCGCGATCTGGCCTTTGCCCTGAAAGAAATTGCCCATGCACGCAATTTGCTGCTGTCCGTCGCCAATGATGTGGCGTTGGCCCATGCTGTGGGCGCGGACGGTGTGCACTTTTCGCAAAACGCGATGGACGAAGCCGTGGCTGCGCGCCGTGGCCGGGCAAGCTGGTTGATCAGCGTGGCCGCCCATTCGCTGGCGGCACTGGCCCGTGCGCGCCGGGTTGGCGCGGATGCGGCACTGCTGGGAACGGTGTTTGCCAGCAAAAGTCATCCCGGCCAGCCGGGGCTGGGCGCGGCGCGCGCACGGCTTTTGGCGCAAATGGCGCCGCTGCCGGTCTATGCGCTGGGCGGGATCAACGGGGCACATGCCCGCCTTTTGGCTGGAAGCGCTTTTGCCGGGCTCGCGGCGATTGGCGCGCTGCAATAGGCTTTGGCGGTCTAAGCCCTTATAAATTCATCACATCCGGGCAATCTGCCCTAAGTGCTATGGCGTTGCACGGGCCGCTAGGGCCAAGTATAAGCCCGGGTGCGCAAAACGCTGTCTCCTGCCGAAACACAAGGATCAACCGTAAACATGCGGGTTCTGCCGAAACATATTCTGGCCGTCGTGCTTGGCGCCTTCCTCCTCACGTCCTGCGGCAGTCCGGCCGAGCTGGTAGATGAGACCACCACCGGCTCCACAGCCATTTCTTCGACCAGCAGCAAAATCACCTTGGGCGTGAACGCCTATTTGTGGCATTCCTCGCTGGACACGTTGAATTTCATGCCGCTGCAATCGGCCGATCCGTTCGGCGGCGTCATCATCACCGATTGGTATTCGGCCCCCGAAGACCCCAACACGCGGATGAAGGTGACCGTTTACATTCTGTCCAAGCAGTTGCGGGCCGATGGTCTGAAGATCGCGGTGTTCCGTCAGGCGCGCTCGGCCGATGGCTGGGTTGATGCGCAAGTCAATCCGCAAACCGTGACCAAGCTGGAAGATGCCATTCTGACACGGGCCCGCGAGCTACGGCTTGCGACCGTCAAGCCTGGCAATTAATTTTTAAGCGCAACCGCTCGTAAGCCCTGACATGATGCCGCCGGCTTCGGGCCTGAATGCCGGGCGGCAAAGGGGAATACGAATATCATGGCGCGCTATAACGCCAAAGAATCCGAACAACGCTGGCAGCGCGAATGGGATGCGCGCGGCGCATTTTTAACCGGCACCGACCGCACCAAAAAGAAAGCCTATGTGCTGGAGATGTTCCCCTATCCGTCGGGGCGCATCCATATGGGCCATGTGCGCAATTACACGATGGGCGATTGTCTGGCGCGGTTCCGCCGGGCGCAGGGGTTTAATGTTCTGCACCCGATGGGATGGGATGCGTTTGGCCTTCCGGCGGAAAACGCAGCGCGCGAAAAAAATGTGAACCCGCGCGACTGGACCTATGCCAATATCGATGCGATGCGCGCCCAACTCAAACAAATGGGCCTGGCCATCGATTGGTCGCGCGAATTCGCGACATGCGATGTCGAGTACTACAAGCACCAGCAAAAACTGTTCACCGAGTTTTACAAAGCAGGGCTCGTCTATCGCAAAGAAGCCGATGTGAATTGGGACCCGGTCGATATGACCGTGCTTGCCAATGAACAGGTGATCAATGGCCGTGGTTGGCGTTCCGGCGCTGTCGTTGAGCGGCGCAAGCTGTCGCAATGGTTTTTCAAGATCACCGACTACAGCGACGAACTTTTAAGCGGCCTCGACACCCTGGACCGCTGGCCCGAAAAAGTGCGCCTGATGCAGAAGAACTGGATCGGCCGCAGTGAGGGCGCGCGTTTTGCGTTTGATCGCACCGATGGCGGCAAGATCGAGGTGTTCTCGACAAGGCCCGATACGTTGTTCGGTGCCAGCTTTATCGCGATTTCGCCCGATCATCCACTCAGCGAAGAATTGGCGAAAAAAGACAAAAAGCTGGACGGCTTTATCGCCGAATGCCGCAAAATCGGTACCGCCGAAGAAGCGATCGAGACAGCCGAAAAGATGGGCTATGACACGGGCCTGCGCGTCACGCACCCGTTCGAC
>JBDZUY010000005.1:61099-66409 GCA_040255365.1 Hyphomicrobiales bacterium | reverse complement strand
TCGAAAAAGACGGGCGCGGCACGCGCACGGTGAATTATCGCCTGCGTGACTGGCTGGCCTCGCGTCAGCGCGCCTGGGGTTGTCCGATCCCGATGATCCATTGCGCAAAATGCGGCGTGGTGGCGGTGCCGCAAAACAATTTGCCGGTGAAGCTGCCCGACGATCTGGATTTTCATGTCAAGGGCAATCCGCTGGATGCGCACCCCACATGGAAGCATGTGAACTGTCCCACTTGCGGCGGCGCGGCACGGCGCGACACCGACACATTGGACACGTTTGTCGATTCATCCTGGTATTTCGCGCGCTTCTGTTCGCCAAATTCGGAACAGCCGGTAGAGGCCGAAGCAGTCGATTACTGGCTGGCGGTCGATCAATATATCGGCGGCATCGAACATGCGATTTTGCATCTGCTTTATGCGCGCTTTTTCACCCGCGCGATGAAAAAGATTGGCTATATGAGCATCGACGAGCCGTTTGCCGGCCTGTTTACGCAAGGCATGGTTTGTCACGAGCTCTACTCCACGAAGGATGGCAAATGGGTTGAACCGGCCGACATCGAAAAACGCGACGGCAAGGCGTTTTTGAAATCGGACGGCAGCGAAGTGACCATCGGCGCGTCCGAGAAAATGTCGAAATCGAAAAAGAATGTCGTGGCGCCGGAAGCCATCATCGACATTTTTGGGGCTGATACGATCCGCTGGTTCATGCTGTCGGATACGCCGCCTGAACGCGATATCGAATGGACCGAAGAAGGCGCCGAAGGGTGCTGGCGTTTCGTGCAGCGCATCTATCGTCTGGTGACAGAGGTCAATGATTTGCCCGCGCCGGGCGCAAAAATTCCGACCGATCTGGATGATACCTCGCTGGAACTGCGCCGCGCGACGCACCGCGCTATCGCGGCTGTTTCCGACGATCTGGATGCTTTGCGTTTTAATCGCGCGGTGGCGCGCATCTATGAATTGACCAATGCGATTGGAACGGCGGGCAACAAGGTTGCCGCGCCTGTGCGCCGCGAAGCGCTGGAGGCGCTGGTTTTGCTGTCAGCACCGATGATGCCGCATCTGGCCGAAACCTGCTGGGAAGCGCTCGGCCATAAAACCATTGTCGCCGATACGGCCTGGCCAAAGGCGGACCCGGCGCTGGTCATTTCCGACACCATCACCATGGCCGTGCAGGTCAACGGCAAGCGGCGCGGCGAAATTGCCGTCGCCCGCGATGCCGATCAAAAAGATGTAGAGGCTGCCGCGCTGGCGTTGGAGGCGGTACTGCGCATACTGGATGGCAAACCGCCACGCCGGGTGATTGTTGTGCCAAACCGCATTGTGAATATCGTCGCATGAGCGCGCGTTTTGCCCGTGCGTTTGCCGTGACCGCGCTTTGCATTGCGCTGTCGGCCTGTGGCTTTCGTCCGCTTTACGGTCGGCTTGGTGCCAATCCCGGCGCGCAGCGGATTTTTGCATCCGTCTATGTCGAACCCATCGTGGCCGAACGTGTCGGCTATCAATTGCGCAATTCGATCATCGATTTGCTGGATGCGCGGGACAATGCGCGCAATGCCATCTATCGCTTGCGCATCACACTTGTCGAAAAGCGCAACGGCATCGCCGTGCAGAACGAGATTATTGCCGGGCAAAGTTCCACCACCGTGACGCGTTATAATTATACGCTAACGGCCAAATATGCGTTGGTGAATGCAACGACCAATGATGTGGTGACAAGCGGTGAAGAAAGCACCTTGTCGGCTTATAATGTGACGACGTCTTACGCCACCCTGATCGCCGCACAGGATGCGCAAAGCCGCGCGGCAGAAGACATTGCCTATCGCATCCGTCTTGATCTGGGTGTGTATTTTGCACAGCGTCCGCCCGCGACATGAGCATGGCGATGGGGCGTGCGCGATGATCATCAAGCCCGGCGATGCAGAACGCTTCATTGCCAAACCACCGGCAAAAATTCTGGCCGTGTTGTTCTATGGTCCCGATCAGGGACTGGTGCATGAACGCGCCGAAACAATCGCCAAAACTGTGGTTGATGATCTGACCGATCCGTTTCGTGTCACCGAATTGGACGATGCCACTTTGAGCGCAGACCCGGCCCGCCTTGCCGATGAGGCCGCCGCCATGTCGATGATGGGCGGGCGGCGCGTTGTGCGCGTGCGCGGCGCCGGTAATGCGCACGCAAAAATCTTTGAAAATTTTCTGGATGGCGCAGGCGGCGATTCGCTTGTTGTTGTGGAAGCGGGCGAACTGAACAAGGGCGCTGCTTTGCGCAAGCTATTTGAAGATTCCGATGAGGCGGCTGCCATTGCCTGTTATCCCGATAGCGCGCGCGATTTGCCCGGCGTGGTGCGCGCCGTGCTGAAAGAAGCGGGGCTTGGCATTGGCGCAGAGGCACTGGACGATGCGGTTTCCCGGCTGGGCGCGGATCGCGGTGTCACGCGGCGCGAATTGGAAAAGCTGGTGCTGTATGCACATGGCCAAAGCCGCGTGGAACTGGCCGATGTGCGCGCCGTGATGGGCGATGAAGCCGAAATCCGCACCGAAGAGGCGCTGGATGCGGCGGGCGAAGGCAACCTTCCCAAACTGGACCGCGCATTGCAGCGGTTGTGGACCGCCGACATGAATGCGATTGCCGTGATCCGCACCGCGCTGGGCCATTTTCAAAAATTGGCACTGGCCAAATCCGCTGCCGCGCGCGGCGACAGCGTGGATCAGGTGATGCGGCGCATGCGCCCGCCGATTCATTTTTCGCGGGCCAATTCCTTCAAGGCACAGCTTCAACGCTGGAATGAAGAGCGTATCAACATGGCGCTCGATCAGCTTCTGGAAACCGAGGCGTTGTGTAAGACGACAGCGATCCCAACCGAAGCAGTGTGCTCGCGCGCGCTGTTTTCCATTGCCGCGATGGCGCGGCTGCGAAACTGACATGCTGAAAATCCGCATCATCCCCTGTCTGGATGTCAAAGATGGCCGCGTGGTCAAGGGCGTGAATTTTCTGAATCTGCGTGATGCGGGCGATCCTATGGAACAGGCGATGGTCTATGACCGCGCTGGTGCCGATGAATTGTGTTTTCTCGATATCGCGGCCAGCCACGAAAATCGGGGCACCTTGCTGGATGTGGTGCGCCGCACGGCAGAGGTCTGTTTCATGCCGCTGACCGTCGGCGGTGGTGTGCGCACTCTGGATGATATTCGCGCGCTGCTTTTGGCCGGTGCGGACAAGGTGGGCATCAACACCGAGGCGGTGCGCCGCCCCGAATTTGTGGGTGAGGCGGCGCGCAAATTCGGCAGCCAATGCATCGTTGCCGCGATTGATGCCAAACAGATCGCACCCGGCCGGTTCGAGGTGTTCACCCATGGCGGGCGCAACGCCACCGGCATCGATGCGGTGGAACACGCGGTGCATCTGGCCGCGCTGGGCGCAGGCGAAATTCTTTTGACCTCGATGGACAAGGACGGCACCAAATCCGGCTATGATGTGGCGCTGACCCGCGCCATTGCCGACGCGGTTCCTGTGCCGGTGATCGCGTCGGGCGGCGTTGGTTCGCTGGATGATCTGGTGGCGGGTGTGCGCGATGGTCATGCTTCCGCTGTGCTGGCCGCATCCATCTTTCATTTTGGTCAGGCCAGTATTTCAGAGGCCAAGGAACATCTTGCCCGCGCCGGGCTGCCAGTACGTCTATCCTGATTACGCCTGCCCTGACTTTGCGGCGGCTTCCAAACCGGACATGCTAGGGTTTCGTCCCATCCGATCCTGATTCCAGAAAGCCCCATGCGCCAGAAAATCGATCCCGCTACGCCGCAATCCTATCCGCCCAACATTCAGGCCACCTTGAAACGCCGCGCCCCGGCCAGCGCTTGGCTGGAACAGCAGATTTTGGAAATCGATTCCGAAACCGGCTGGTGCAAAATCGCCTATGATCTGGGCGAGCCGCATTTCAACCGTTTTGGTGCGCTGCATGGCGGCTCCATCGCCTGTGTGATGGATGATGTGCTGGCGGTGGCCGCGGGGCTGGTGCTGGAGTGGGGCGAGATCGCGCCTACCCTGGAAATGAAGGTGAGCTATCTGCGCCAGGGCGGCGCGGGTCGCCATGTGGCCGAGGCGCGCGTGGTCAAACGCGGCCGCCAGATCAATTTTCTGGAAAGCACATTGGCTGGCGAAGGCGGCAAAATCATCGCCACTGCGAGCGCCACCATCATGATTGCGCCGATGAAAAAGCCCGCCGCCAAGGGCTGAGCCCGTTTTGCCGCCATCCGGCAGCTTGCGGGGCAAATGCGCCGCGTTGCCACCTTGATCGCGGGCGCGGTTGGGGGCACACAAGCTTCCGATATTTGCTCCCCTCACCGGAAAGGTTCTTCCCATGAAAGCTCCCATGCGTGTTGCGGTTACCGGCGCGGCCGGCCAGATCGGCTATGCCCTGCTTTTTCGCATTGCCGCGGGCGACATGCTGGGCCCCGATCAGCCCGTCATCTTGCACCTGCTGGAAATCACGCCCGCACTGAAATCGCTGAACGGGGTTGTGATGGAGCTGACCGATTGCGCCTTCCCGCTGCTCAAGGGGATTGTCGCGACCGATGATGCCAATGTCGCGTTCAAGGATGTGGATTGCGCGCTTCTGGTCGGTGCGCGTCCGCGCGGGCCGGGCATGGAACGCAAAGATCTGCTGTCGGCCAATGGCGCGATTTTCGCACCGCAGGGAAAGGCGCTGAACGCGCATGCCAAGCGCGATGTGAAGGTGCTGGTGGTTGGCAACCCGGCCAACACCAACGCGCTGATCGCTCAATCCAATGCGCCCGACCTTGATCCCAAATGCTTCACCGCGATGATGCGGCTGGATCACAATCGCGCCATGGCACAACTTGCAGAAAAGACCGGCAAGCAATCCACCGATGTGAAACATGTTGTGGTCTGGGGCAATCATTCGACAACGCAATATCCCGACCTGCATCACGCAACCGTCGGCGGCAAGCCCGCGCTGGATCAGGTTGATGCCAAATGGTACGAAGATACCTTCATCCCGACCGTGCAAAAGCGCGGCGCGGCTGTGATTGATGCGCGCGGCGCATCATCGGCGGCCTCTGCGGCCTCGGCGGCAATCGATCACATGCGCAATTGGGTGCTGGGCACGGCGGATGGCGAATGGGTGTCGATGGGCATCACCGCCGATGGCTCCTATGGCATCGAAAAGGGCGTGATCTATGGCTATCCCGTCACCTGCAAGGGCGGCAAATACGAGATCGTGAAGGGTCTGGACATCAATGATTTCTCGCGCAAGCGGATGGATGCGTCTGCGGCCGAATTGCACGGCGA
>JBDZUY010000005.1:0-60999 GCA_040255365.1 Hyphomicrobiales bacterium | reverse complement strand
TCAATGATTTCTCGCGCAAGCGGATGGATGCGTCTGCGGCCGAATTGCACGGCGAACGCGAAGCCATCACCGATTTGTTGAAATAATCGCAACGGGCGGAAAAGTGGGAACCGGTTTTCCGCTCGGAGTTGCGCGATAAGAAAAGCAACGGGCGGAAAAGCGCATCTGCACATATTCTTCAACCGTCATCCCCGGCCCTGTGCCGGGGATCCATTCACGCATATGCAGCCAAGCTTGACGCTGTTTGTGTTTATGGATGGCCGTCACACGGACGGCCATGACGAATGAAGGTGAATGAAAGTGTCAGGCGGCAATCGTTCTAAACATCGAAATCCACCACCACCGGCACATGATCGGACGGGCGCTCCCAATCGCGTACGTCTTTCAAAATCGCGTGGTGTTTGGCGGCGCCTTTCAGTGCCTGACTGACCCAGACATGATCGAGCCTGCGCCCGCGATCCGATAGCCGCCATTCCTTGGCGCGGTAACTCCACCACGAATAGATTTTCTCGTCTTCGGGCACAAAGCTGCGCGTCACATCAATCCAGTTGAAGGCAGCCATGGCGTTGCCCAGCCGCTCGGTTTCGGGCGGGGTGTGGCTGACGACATCCAAAAGCTGTTTGTGGCTCCACACATCATGTTCCAGCGGCGCGACATTCAGATCGCCCACCAAAATCAGCGGTGCAGTTTTCTTGCCCTTGCGGGACGCAAAACAGCTTTCCATCTCTTCGAGGAAGGCCAGCTTGTGGGCGAATTTCGGGTTGGCCTTGGGATCGGGAATATCGCCGCCCGCTGGCACATAGAAATTGTGCAGCTCGACCCCGTTCTCAAACACGGTGGAGATATGGCGGGTGTCATCCATGCCGCAATAGGCGCGGGCATTGGTGCTCTTGAACGGCAGGCGCGAGAGGATGGCGACCCCGTGATAGCCCTTCTGCCCATTGATGGCCTGATGGACATAGCCCAGCTTTTTCAGCGGTTCGGCCGGAAACAACTCGTTCATCACCTTGGTTTCCTGCAAGGCCAGAACGTCGGGCTTTTGTTCGACGAGCAGCTTTTTCACCAGATCGATGCGTAGCCGCACCGAGTTGATATTCCATGTTGCAAGCTTCACTTTGGCGCATGCCTCCCATGCAGAAAATGCAGTGCGCAAGATAATTTCTCATATAATTGTGTCATATCAATGCGTTACGACTTTCTTTGGTTGGAATTAAAAACGATGAACAATGAATACTTTTCAGATTATTCATTGATCTCCTCAGGCGTATGTCCTATATCCCTCCTGTAGCCGGAAGGTCCGGCAAGGAAATTTAAAGCCACCAAGGGTCAGCCCCGACCGGCGGTTGCAAATGTGAGGAGAGGCAATCATGACAAAACCATCATTCCATACTGAAGAGCAGTCTTCCCTGGTCAACTCGGTGTTGGTCGGCGCGTTTTCCGTCGCAATCGTTGTTGCGGCCGGTTTTCTGACACTGGCGACCTTTGTAACCGCTTAAAGCGTTCACACCTTCTGCGGCATGACGGTGGTTCGGCTCCCCCCGGCCGTCATGTCGTGAAGCGGCCAGCGCGCCCTCGGTTCTACCCCCATCGGATCGAACAAGCTTAGCTGGCAGCGTTCAACCCCCGCCCAAGCGATCATCGCAGCATTGTCGGTGCATAGTTTGGGCGGGGGTATTTTTATGGAAAACCCGCGCCGCTCACATAGCTGGCCCAGCCGCGCCCGGATCGCGCCATTGGCTGCGACCCCGCCTGCCACCACAAAGTCCGGTGCTGTGGCGTCCGGAAAATCGCGGGCGAACATATCCATCGCCGCATTGCTGCGATTCTCCAGAATATCCAGCACCGAAGCCTGAAACGATGCCGCCAGATCGGCGTGATCATCGGGGCCAAAATCCTCAGCCTGCACAATCTGGCGCACGGCGGTCTTCAAGCCCGAAAACGAAAAATCTGCGCCTTCCCGGTTGATCAATGGCCGTGGTAGGGCAAAGCGTTTGGCGTTTCCGCTGCGCGCCGCTGCCTCAATGTTTGGCCCGCCGGGATAGGCCAGTCCCATCAGCTTGGCGGTCTTGTCAAAAGCCTCGCCTACCGCATCATCGATTGTGGTGCCATAAAGCTGAAATTGGCCTACCCCCTCCACGCCCAGAAGCTGGCAATGCCCGCCAGAGATCAAAAGAAGCAGGAACGGAAACGCCGCCCCTTCCGTCAGCCGCGCCGTCAGCGCATGGGCCTCCAGATGATTGATGGCAATCAGCGGCTTTTGCGCCGCCATGGCCAGTGCCTTGGCCGTGGTCAGGCCCACCATCACCCCGCCGATCAGGCCGGGCCCGGCGGTTGCCGCTACCGCATCCACATCGCCCAAGGATAGCCCGGCGGCGTTCAGGGCTTCTTCCACCACTGCGTCGATCACTTCGATATGGGCACGCGCCGCGATTTCCGGTACCACCCCGCCATAGGGCGCGTGGGCTTCGATCTGGCTCAGCACCACATTCGACAAAATCTCGCCCGGTCCCGGCGGGGCTCCGCGCACGATTGCCGCTGCGGTTTCATCGCAGCTTGTTTCAAGCCCCAGGATCGTGAAGCTGCGCAAAATGCAGGCCACCACATGTTAGTGTTTCTCATTAGTCCCTAGTCCGAAAAGCGTCATGCCGCAAAGCACTTCTCAAATACCGCTGAAACTTGGCACCCGTGGCTCGCGGCTGGCCTTGGCACAGGCCGAAATGGTTGCTGCGGCGCTTGGCGCCAATACGGGCGTGGCGTGTGAAATCGTCATCGTGAAAACATCCGGCGACCGCATTCAGGACCGCAGCCTGGCCGATGCGGGCGGCAAGGGGCTTTTCACCAAAGAGCTGGAAGAACGGCTTTTCGCGCGCGAGATCGATATCGCCGTGCATTCCATGAAAGACGTGCCGGTGCTGATGCCGGATGGGCTGTGTATCGCCGCGCTTTTGCCGCGTGAAGATCCGCGCGAAGCCTTTTTGTCTCACAAGGCCAATACGCTCGCCGATCTGCCGCCCGGTGCGCGTCTTGGCACTTCGTCGGTGCGCCGCCATGCGCAAATGGCACGCGCGCGGCCCGACCTTGTCATCAAACTTTTGCGCGGCAATGTCGATACGCGTCTGCGCAAACTCGATGACGGCGAATTTGATGCCATCATGCTGGCGGTTGCAGGCTTGAAGCGTCTTGGCTTGCAAGCGCGCATCACAAAGATATTGGAACCCAATGATTGGCTACCATCGCTGGCGCAAGGCGCAGTGGGTGTGCAGTTGCGCGCAAATGATACGGCAGCGCGCGCTGCGGTGTCACGCCTGAACGACACAAGAACCGAAATCGAATTGGCATGTGAGCGCGCCTTTCAGGATGCGCTGGATGGTTCCTGCCGTTCGCCCATTGCCGGTCTTGCACGCTATGAAAATGGTACGCTGCGTTTTCGCGGCGAAGTGCTTGCGCCCGATGGCCGCAATTTTATCGAAACCGAATTTGAATCCGCGCTGGACCGTGGTGCCGTTGAAGAGGCCGCACGTCTGGGACGTGAAGCCGGGGCAAGTCTTCGCCCGCATGCCGCCGCGTGGTTGAATGCCTGAATTATGCGTATTCTTGTAACCCGTCCCGAAGATGATGCCGCTGCCTTTGCTGCCCTGTTGAAGGCGCGCGGGCATGAAGCGGTGCTGGCGCCGCTTCTGTCGATCCGCCTGATCGGGGAATCCGAAATTGATCTGGATGGTGTGCAGGCAATATTGGCGACCAGCGCCAATGGCATCCGTGCATTGGCGCGCCGTTCGGTGCGGCGCGATGTGGCGGTCTTTGCGGTGGGTCCGCAAACCGCAGAAGCCGCAAAAACGCTTGGCTATACCAATGTCAAAAACGCGGGCGGCGATGCAAAAAAAATGGTCGTTGCAACGCAAGATTGGGCAAAGCCTGATGATGGCGCGCTTCTGCATGCAGCGGGCCTGCATACCCAGGGCGCGCTGGCGGCCGGGCTCGGCAAACACGGGTTTGATGTACGAAGCGCCGTTTTATACGAAGCGGTCGCAGCCGAAGAATTGCCGCATAGCGTGGTGCTGGCGCTACGCGAACACAAAATTCAGGCCGTGACCCATTTCTCACCACGCAGCGCGCGCATCTTCCGCGAATGTGTGACCAAAGCCCGTGCCAAAAGTGTCTGTGCCGGGTTAACCGCATTGTGTATCAGTCAGGCGGCGGCGGATGCGTTGGCACCGCTGAAATTCCGCGCCGTTCGTGTGGCCAAAAGCCCCGATCAGGATGCGGTTCTGGCTCTGCTGGATTGATCCGCCTCAATCGATGCTTATCTGGGTGTGGGGCCATCGGTCTGGCCTTGGCCTTGTTGGCATCGCCGCGCACCTATACCTTTGCCACCTGATTTTTTGTTGCACGCATTATCGCCGCTGGGAGCCCGCTATCCATGACCGATGACGATCCGGACGCGAAGAAACGCGAATTTTCCGCACTACCATCGCAAGAGGGGGACAATACTGCTGGAAAGCCCGCGCAAAACGCACCGCGCCCGCGCCGCTCCTTGTTCGAGCTGCCCGATGGTGCGTTTGCGATTTTCTTTCTTCTGATCATTGCTGCGCTTTCTGGCGGGTTGATTGCAAACTATTGGCCGTGGGTTTTGGGCGGCGCCGAACACAGCGGCGTGGATGAACGGGTTGCCGCGCTGGAAACACGCGTCGGCCAGATCGCCTCTGGTCATGCGCCCAGTGCGGCGGCAGCCACGTTTGATGATGTGCGCCGCGATATGGCGGCGTTGAAAACGCGCCTCGATGCAGACGAAGCGCGCCTGACCGGTCTGGAAAAATCCAGCGGTGAAACCAGCGATGCTGATGTTTCCACCTTGAAGGCGGCGCTGGACAAAAACACGGGCAGCATTGCGGCACTGACCACGCGCATGGATGCACAAGAGGCAAAGCCCGCAACCGCTGCGCCCGATCCGCAAATCGCCACGCATTTGCAAGCCACCGACAAAGCGCTGGCCGATCTGAAGCAACAGCTTGAAACAGACCATCAGGCGATGACACAGGAATTGGCAAAGCTGGGCGTGCGCGCCGATGCGCTGGAGAAAAATGCACCGCCTGCTGATCTGTTGCAGCGGCTTGATAGTTTTGCGTTGAAGAGCGGTATTGAAGCACTGGATACGCGCGTCACAAAACTGGAACAGGCCGATGTTGCCGGGCTGGTGCGCCGCGCGGCCTCTGTTTTGGCGCTGGCCGATCTGGTGCGCGCCAGCCAAACCGGCAAAGCTTTTGAGCCGGAATTGAAAGCGCTGACGGCATTGATGCCGCCATCGGATGAGCTGTCTGATCTTGCGCAATATGCGCCGCGCGATGTGCCGACGCGCGGCGAACTGGCGGGCCGTTTTTCCGCGGTGTCCGAAGCAATTTTGGTGGCAGATCGCAAAGCGCAGGCAAAGACCTGGTATCAGCGCTGGTGGGCGGGTTTTGTCAGTCTTGTCACGGTGCGTCCGGTGGGCGATGTGAAGGGCAATAGCACTGCTGCGCGTGTCGCGCGCGCCGAATTCAATCTGAAACATGGCGATCTTGAAAAAGCGGTGCGTGACATCGAACAATTATCGCCGGGTGCAAAAGTGGCGGCGGCCAACTGGCTCAGCGATGCAAAGGCGCGTCTGGCGATCGATCATGATGCGCGCGCCTTGACCACCGCCATCGTCAATAAACTTGGCACGGCCATGCCGGTGAAAGCCGCGATGCCAGCGTCTGAACCCGCACCTTCACCTGCGGCACAAACACCGCCAGACGCTACACCACAGAAAACACAAGAAGGCCCGCACGAATGAGGCGTCTTGTCACCATTCTTGTTGCCGCCGCAATTGTCGCGTTTGGCATTGTGTGGATTGCCGATCGGCAGGGCGCGCTGATTTTTCTGATCGACGGTTACGAAGTGCGCATGACAGCGGCGGTCGCCATTGGCATCGGCATCATTTTTGCGCTTGTGATTGCATTCATTACGCGCATCGTTGGGGCGGTGACGCGCAGCCCTGCTGCGGTTGGCCGCTGGTCGTTCGCGCGCAAACAGCGCAAAGGTGACGAAGCGCTGTCACGCGGTCTTGTGGCGGCGGCGGCGGGCGATGCAGTCGAAGCGCGGCGTCAGGCGCAAAAGGCACAATCACTTGTTGGTGCCTCACCGCTGGCGTTGCTGCTGTCGGCGCAAGCGGCCCAATTGGGCGGCGACGAAGAGGCGCAAAGCGGCGCCTATCGCGCAATGCTGGCGCATCCCGAAACCGAGTTTGTCGGTTTGCGCGGTTTGTTCATGCAGGCACGGCGGCGCGATGACGAAGATGAAGCGATGGCGTTGGCAACACGCGCACATCAGTTGAAGCCGCGCGCGGCATGGGCGGCCAACGCCTTGTTCGATCTGAAATCGGCGCGCGGTGAATGGAGCGAAGCCAAAAAAGTTCTGGATGCTTCGGCCCGCGCCAAGCTGATTGATCCGGGCGTGACGCGGCGGCGCCGTGCGGTGCTTTTGAGCGCCGAGGCGCTGGAAGCACAAAACCGCGGCGATAATGAACACGCGCTCAGTCTTGCACAAAAGGCGATCTCCCTTTCCCCTGGCCTGACTCCGGCGGCTGTTGTGGCGGCGCGTGAATTGACGGCGGCGAACAAGATGTGGCGTGCGCAGGATGTCATCGAAGCGGCCTGGGCACAGGCGCCGCATCCCGATCTGGCCGCCGCCTATGCTGCGATCAAGCCGAATGAAAGCGCCGCCGAACGGGCCGAACGGATGAAGGGATTGGCACAGCTTAATCGCGATCATTTTGAAAGCCGTATGCTGCTCGCCGAACAGGCCGCCAATCAGAGCCGCTGGCTGGAGGCGCGCCGTCTGCTCGCACCATTGGCAGGCGGTTTTGCCAGCAGCCGCGTTTGCGCCCTGATGGCCGAAATTGAACAGAGCGAAAAGCATGATGCCAGTGCGGCGCATGCCTGGCTGGAGCGGGCCGTGCGCGCGCCGCGCGATGCGGAGTGGCGCTGTACCAATTGCGGCTGGGCTGACCCGGCATGGCATGCGGTTTGCGGCAATTGCGGCGCGTTCGATTCCCTGTCGTGGCAGGCACCGGGTGCGGGTGCGCTGGAACTGATGGCACCAGGAGACGGCGGTGAAGAATTGGGCCCAGAAGCGGCGCCGGTTCTGTATGGCCCGCCGTCGCAGGATGATTTTGCCGATGATGACGAAACGCCTGTATTGCCGAAACCGTCCACACCACCGAAGCCGCAATCCAAACCGGCGGCAAAATCGCCACCTGCCAAAACGGCGGGGAATGATGGTTTTGTGGTTTTGCCCCGCCCCCCTGACGATCCCGGTCCGGACAGCTATGATGAGGATGACGGCAAGACGTCGAATACCGGGGGGTACTGATGGCGAAATTTTTGATCGGCCTGTTAGCGGTCATTGCGGTGATCGCTGGCGCGTTCTGGTACTATTCGACGCCGGATATTCCGCGCGGCACGCTTGAAGCCAAATATGGAACACCGCCGTCGCAATTCATCACATTGGCCGATGGTGCGAGCGCGCATGTGCGCGATGTTGGCCCGCGCGATGCGCCGGTGCTGGTGCTGATCCACGGTTCCAACGCATCGCTGTTCACGTGGTCGCCATGGGTGGCGCGGTTGAAGAATAATTTTCGCGTTGTGACGATGGATATGCCGGGCCATGGCCTGACCGGTGCTGTGCCGTCCAATGATTATTCGCAAGAGGCGATGGTCGAATTCGTCAAGCATGTCACCGATAAATTGGGCCTTCCCGCTTTTGCCATTGGTGGAAATTCGATGGGCGGCGGCATTGCTGCGCGCTTTGCTGAAACATATCCGGCGCGCGTGACGCATCTCATTCTGGTCGATGCAGCCGGCATGAATGTGAAGCAGGGCGACAAAATCCCGCTGGCGTTCAGGCTCGCGCGCATTCCGGTGCTCAATCAGATTTTGTTGCACATCACGCCGCGCAAACTGGTGGTCGAAGGATTGAACGATGCGATCGTGCGCAAAAGCATCATCACCAACACAATGATCGATCAATATTGGGATTTCGCGCGCATGGAAGGCACGCGCCGCGCCACGATGCTGCGCTTCCAAAACGGCTGGGATACCTATGTCGCCGATCACATTGCACAGATCAAAGCGCCGACGCTTATTTTGTGGGGCGCAGAGGATCATCTGATCCCCGTTGAAGCGGCGCACAAATTTGCCGCTGCGATTCCCGGTTCAAAACTGGTGATCTATCCCGCTACCGGTCATATCCCGCAGGAAGAAGTGCCGGATCAGTCGGCGGCTGCGGTGCGCGCTTTTCTGACACCCGCTGCACAAGCGTCCGCACAATAAAAATTGCGTCGGATATCTTGGGCTGTGGCTTTAACCCATTCTTTACGCGCTCGTATTACAACTTGTAATTGCAATACCGCAGAAGAACAATCACGCCTTTATCTGTATCCGCAGCGCCAAACCCACCAATTCTTGGCGTTATGGAGCCTCCGTGAACAGCGCGCCATATCCCCCGGCAAACGTGCGCGGTTTCGCGGTGGGGCGGATGGCACCAAAGCCCGCCGGCTGGGTGCCGTCCGCCCTCCTTCCAAAATGATCATCCAAAATCTACGAAACACAGCTCACGAAAAGAAAAGCCGCCGGGCGTCATGCATGGCGGCTAAACTTTTTAAAACTGACAGAGCGCTCAGGCACCGTTTTCTGTTGTTCTGGTTTGTACAAACACAGCCAGCGCTTCACCTGCGTCCTTCATCACACTTTTCCAGTCACCAAAGGCTTCCGGTCTGAAGGCGCGCGTGTCGCGATACCATGGGTAATGATCGGTGCCGAGTTGTGGCCAGGTCCGTCCGGCGCTCAGGAACCACAATGGCGTGCCCACGCTGCCAGCCATCGCCGCCGCTGCCGTTGGTGCAGAGATCACAAGGTCCAGCGCCGCCGAAAGCGCGGCTGCGCCATCCAGATCATTTTTCAAATCCAGATCGTCAAAATTGTGAATGGCCACACCATGCTTGGCGCAGGCCGCGGCCAGCTCATCTTTCACATCGCCATATTGCACATTCACGAATGTCACATTCGGCGTATTCAAAACCGGTCCCCAAAGATCAAGCGCGCTGTAATATTTTTTACGCTTTACGTCGATCATCATCGACCGCCAGCACACGCCCACATAGGGCCCAGGCCCCAGTGCTTCCAGACGCTTGCGATATTGCGCAACCCGTTCTGGATCCGGTGTCAAAAACCTTTCTTTCGGAAAATCTTCGACGCGTTTACGCAAATATTGCAGCGGTGTGCCACCCGGCGCATAAAAATCCGGCTCTCCGTTTTCGGCAGCCCAAGGAATGAAGCGCAATTCCTTGGCACCGTCCGGATCAATCATTTGGCGGTCGTCATAGGCGCCCACTTCGGCCTTTAGGAAAGAGCGCGCAAACAACGGCACCAGCCGCGGATCAACCGCGATCTGCAGTTTGCCATTCTCTCCAACGGCGCGCGCGATATCCGGCAGCACATTGGCGAACATCAATTCATCGCCCAAACCCTGTTCCGCCACAACAAGAATGCGTTTGCCGTGCAAATCTTCACCGTGCCAAAGCGGTGCATTGGTCATGTGATGGACATAGCCGCGAAAGCGCGGATTGTGGCGCACTTCGTAGTCGCGGAAGCCTTCTTCCAGCCTGCCCATGCCAATCAAACAAATGCTGCGCGAATGGTCGCCTTCAATACGTTCATTGTCATGTACGACAAATTTCAGTGCGTGATCATACGCATCCAGGGCCTCTTCCAAACGGCCCAGATGCGATAGCGCATAGCCGATATTGTGGTAGGGCCGGGAAAATTCCGGCTCAAGGCGAATGGCCTCCATATAGAATGTCAGGCTTTCTTCGGCCCGGCCTTCTTCTGCCAAAACGGTACCCAGCGAATTCCACAAAATGGATTCTTCGGGCATGCGGTAAATGGCGGACCGCAGCGTTTCGATTGCGATCGAGGTCTTGCCCTGTTCACATTCGATCATGCCCAGATTGTTGTAACCGAGCGGCGAGGTTGGGCACTTATCAATATACTGGCGAAACATGCCAGCCGCGCCATCAATCAGTTTCATGTTCCATGCGCTAAGCCCAAGATTTAAAAAAAGATCCGGGTCGGTGGGATCAAGCCGGAAAGCCTGTTCATATGTCACAAGCGCCTTGTGCATATGGCCCATGCGTTCCAACGCCATAGCCAGAAGATGATAGGCCTGTGCGTTTGTTTCATCCGCATTTGTGGCTTGCAAGCTAAGCTGGCTGGCACGAACAACATCGCCGCGATGCCATGCTTTGATCGCGCGCCGTACCAGCCCATTGGATTTTTGCCGCGAGACGGCGGCATCAATCTCTTCGGCCAGCATCTCAAGTTTCGCCAGCGCCTGTTCGTGCGCACCCGCACCAGCGCGTTCGTCCAGCCTTTGTGATACCGCCAATTGCCCCATGGAATCTTTCACTTTGCTATCGATGCAGCCCCTATAAAACCCGCTCCATGCTTAATTCGGCGTGAACGTGAGCGCGTATAGCGCAAGGAGTTTGTTAAGGATTTTTGGCTAGCGTGATCATCGAACAGGCGTGCGTAGTAAAGCCGATATGCACAAAACGCCTGTACCGCAGGAGATATACCGATGCCGCTGAAACTGTCGCTGAAGCCAGGCGAGAAATTCGTGCTTAATGGCGCGGTTCTCACCAATGGCGACAAGCGCACCAGCCTGGTCATCCAGAACAAGGCGTGTGTCTTGCGCGAAAAGGATATCATGCAGCCGGAAGATGCGGATTCACCTGCCCGGCGAATCTATTTCCCGATCATGATGATGTATCTTGATCCCGATGGCAGCGAACGTCACTACAATGATTTTGCACTTCGGATGACCGAATTCATGGGCGCTATCCAGAACCGTGCAGCGCTTGCTGCATGTCTGGAAATCAGCCGGCACGTGATGAGCACTTCATATTACAAAGCGTTGATGCTCTGCAAAAAATTGTATGAGTTTGAACGGGAGCGGTTGGACTATGACACACCAAGCCTATCAGAACACGCAGCGAATTACTGAAGACGGCCGCGCCACCGAATACCGGCTGTTTGGTCAGGTAACCGGTGCGTTGATCGATGCGCAAAAAGTGGGCGCCAAAGGCGGCCCGCTGGTCGAGGCTGTGGATTGGAACCGCCGGCTCTGGCGCACCCTTGCCGCTGATTGCATGGACGATCACAACCAGTTGCCGCGTGAAGTGCGCGCCAAAATTGTTTCGCTGTCATTGTGGGTGACAAAATATTCCAAGGAAGTGACCCGTCAGGGCGCCTCCATGGACCCGTTGATCGAGATCAACCGCACCATTATGCAAGGTTTGCAGGGCGCCGCCTGATACGCCAAAGGCGCACAAAACTCGACGTCCTCTGCGTCCGATCCGGCCGGTCTTCCCCATGGGAGGGCCGGTCTTTTCGTTTGCACACCACCCGACAAATGAGTCGGCATTTTTGGGCGTAACGCATATGGCGCGTTCTGCCGCCCGGCAAAAACTACCCTAATGACGCGGCGCAAACACTCTAGAAAATACAGCTATATCAATAGCTTAAAAAGTTACCGCCTGGCAGGCTTCTGGCATGGGCCTTGCGGAAGTCAATCGGGGGCATCGGGCCCCTGGACGGCAGAACGCCGTCTGGCCACCAGAAGGGCACGGAGAATTACTATGCTTTCAGTGAACACCAATTCCGGCGCGATGATTGCGCTGCAATACCTCAACAAAACCAATGGTCAGCTTCAAACCACACAAAGTGCCATCAACACGGGTTTGAAAGTCGCTACAGCAAAGGACGACGGCGCCACCTACGCCATCGCCCAGAACATGCGCGGCGATGTGGCGGGCTATTCGGCGGTCATGGATTCGCTTCATCGCGGCATGTCCGCGGTCGATGTCGCGCTGTCAGCGGGGCAATCGATTTCGGATCTTCTGATCGAGATGAAGCAAAAGGCTTTGGCAGCGTCCGATTCGGCGCTGGACACGGCCAGCCGCGCCGCGCTGAACGAAGATTTTTCGGCGTTGCGTGACCAGATTACCGCCATTACCAGCAATGCCGTCTTCAACAATTTCAATCTTGTGGATGGCTCTACGGGCAAAATCACGGCGCTTGCGTCCTCTGATGGTGCACGCAAGATCACGGTCAAATCCGAGAATATGAGTCTGTCGGGCTCGATCGTGACCATTACAAGTACTGGCACTATCGCTACGCAGAGTGCCGCGTCGACAATGATCGCCACGGTTCAAAAATCGCTGACCAACGTCAATGCGGCGCTGGCACGTCTGTCCAGTGGTGTGAAGAAATATTCGATCCAGGTCGATTTCGTACAAAAACTGTCTGATACGCTTTCTGCGGGTATCGGCAATCTGGTTGATGCCGACATGGCAAAGGAAAGCGCGAAACTTCAGTCCTTGCAGGTCAAGCAGCAGCTTGGTGTGCAGGCCCTGTCGATTGCAAATTCGTCGCCGCAGATCGTTATGTCACTGTTCCGCTAAGCGAACAGCCAAGAATAAATCCGGGCAATGGAAACACGGCGCGGGAGCAATCGCTTCCGCGCCGTTTCTTTTTATGTTCGTGCATCGCGGCGGTCCCACCCGGCAATTATTTCCGCCCTGACCCGGCAGATTTTGCCGGGGCCCGGTAATTATTTCCGGGCAAAACCTGCACCGGACTGTCCCACACCAGGAAGCATTTTCCGGGTGCCATTCAAAATCGATGTTTAATCAAATCTGAAAATGCCTCCGGCACGGCCCTTGCCATGTGGATTGCGGGCGCAAAACGCGCTCATGAGCAAAATGCTCGGGACAACAAGCCAGAACGGAGAGTATTTCTATGATTAGCGTCAACACAAACATGGGCGCCATGATCGCCCTGCAGACCCTGAACAGCACCAATGCTGGGCTGCACAAAGTCCAGAACACCATCAGCACGGGTTTGAAAGTCGCGACCGCCCGCGACGACGGTTCGACCTTCGCCATCGCGCAAAACCTGCGCGGCGATGTGGCCGGTTATAGCGCCGTCGGCGATTCGCTGAACCGCGGTATTTCCTCGGTCGATGTTGCCTTGTCCGCCGGTCAGTCCATCTCTGACCTGCTGATCGACATGAAGCAAAAGGCGCTCGCCGCGTCCGACGCTTCACTCGACACGGCAAGCCGCAGTGCCTTGAACGAAGACTTCACGGCGCTTCGCGACCAAATCAAAACGGTCGTCCAGAACGCCGTATTCAACGGCTTCAACCTGGTTGATGGTTCTGCCACGAACGGTATCTCGGCACTGGCGTCTTCGGATGGCACGCGCCGTATTACGGTTTCTTCGCAGAACATGAACCTGTCGGGTTCGATCGTGACCATCAAATCGACCGGTAACATCTCGACGATAACCAATGCGTCGGCGATGATCGCCACGGTTCAGGCTTCGCTGACCAAAGTCGACTCGGCTCTGGCCAAGTTGTCCAGCGGTGCGAAGAAGTTCTCGATCCAGGCCGACTTCGTGCAGAAATTGTCTGACACCGTGACCAACGGTATTGGCAATTTGGTGGATGCCGACATGGCGAAACAGAGCGCCCTTCTGCAGTCCTTGCAGGTCAAGCAGCAGCTTGGTGTGCAGGCCCTGTCGATCGCGAACTCTTCGCCGCAGATCGCATTGTCGCTCTTCCGGTAAGCATAACTATGACGGGGGTGCGGGTGGCCGCACTCCCGTTCATGCTTCCAGAAGGGCAGGCCGCGACATCGCGGTCTCGCCCCCGAGGCGTCTCGGGATTCTGTTTGGGTGGGTGTTCAAAGCATTTGTTACGCGCTCTTTTGCGGGCGGGAACGGGTGGCGTTTCGCGAAGGCAAAGATCTTCGGGGCGCCGCCCGTTTCGCTTTTTGCGCATGCACGCACGCACAGCAAATTTCAGAGAATCAAAGACCCAGATGGCGGCGCAGCGCATCGGCCACACGGGCCGCATCGCTTTCGTCCATGCTGGCAAAAAGCGGCAGGCTTAAGCAGCGCGCGTAATAACGATCCGCGCCGGGCAGGCTCTGCACACCGAAGCGGCGCGCATAATAGGGTTGGCGATGCACAGGCAGGTAATGCACCTGCGTGCCAATGCCCTCCGCGGCCAGGCTGCGCATCAGACTGGCGCGGCTCATACGGGCAAGATCAAAATCGATGCGCGCGGCATAAAGATGCCAGGCGGGCAGGCATGGCCGGGTTCGCGCGGTCGGCCGGATGAGCGGTGAAAGATCACTCAGCAATCCGTCATAGGCCGCGGCCACGGCGCGGCGGCGCGCAACAAAGCGGCCAAGTTTCTTGAGCTGGGAAAGGCCCAGCGCGCATTGCATATCATTTGCGCGCCAATTGAACTCAGGCTCATGCAATTCGTAATACCACGGGTTCGGAGTGCCGTCTTCATCGAAAGCAGCCTCGACATTCTCAAACGCATCGGGGCTTCGGACCATGCCGTGACAGCGCGCGCGTTCCAGCCGCTCGGCCATTTGCGGATCATTGGTTGTTACCGCGCCGCCTTCACCCATTGCGATTGTCTTGACCGGGTGAAACGAAAACACGCTCAAATCGGAAAAAGCGTTGGCGCCAATTTGTGAAACACTACCGCCCGCGGCGATATAGGCGGTACCCAGCGCATGGCAGGCATCGTCCACAATTTTCATATCGTGGGCGCGCGCAATGGCGGCAATTTCCTCCAGCGGCCCGCATTGTCCATTCAGATGCACATTGAACAGCGCATCGGCGTGACCGGCGCGCGCAATGGCCTCTTCCAATTGCTTTAGGCCCATCAGCCCGGTTTCGGGATCGACATCCGCAAAAACAATGTCCGCGCCGTTCATGTGCGGCGCGCTGGCCGTGGCCAGGAAGGTCAGGGTCGGCACAATCACTTTGCTGCCGGGGCCAAGATTGAGCGCCCGTGCCGCCATGTGCAGCGCGGCGGTTCCATTTGCACAAACCACCGCATGTTTTGCGCCAACAATGGAGGCCAGGGCGCGTTCAAAGCGCGCAACAAATGGCCCGGTGGTCAGCAAATCGCCGCGCATGGCTTCGGCCACGGCGGCAATATCGTCGTCTTCTATGATCTGGCGGCCATAAGGCAGAAAACCTGTTCCGTTGCCTGTCTTGCGGCTATCAGGGCCGCCATCCGGTTTGAGGGCCGGCTGGCTCACGAAAACGCCTCGGCCAGAAGCATCTGCAAACCGCGCACTCCCAGATGTTCGGAATTGCTGTCGCTGGAATAGGCAAAGCCTTCGGCCACTGGGGTTGCACCGCGATTGAGATAGGCCTCGCGTGCGGCGGCGGCAAAGCTTGCCAGAATGACAAAGCGATCTTCGATTTCCACGGTCCAGCGCGAATCATCTGCCGGGATCATGGTTTCATGCAGCTTTTCACCCGGCCGCACGCCGACGATTTTCTGCTCCAGTTTCGGGCAAAGTAGTGTGGCCAGATCGGTGATCGTGGTCGAGGCGATTTTCGGAACAAAAATTTCGCCGCCGCGCGTCATCTCCATGCTGGACAGCACAAAATCAACGCCCTGGGTCAGTGTGATCCAGAACCGTGTCATGCGCGCATCGGTGATGGGCAGATGGTCGGCGCCTTCGGCGGCCAGCTTTTTAAAAAACGGCACCACCGATCCGCGCGAGCCGAACACATTGCCATAGCGCACAACCGAAAATTTTGTGCCTTCCGCGCCAGACAAATTATTGGCCGCGACAAAAATCTTGTCGGATGCCAGTTTCGATGCGCCGTAAAGATTGACCGGATTGGCCGCCTTGTCGGTGGACAGTGCAATGACTTTTTTCACATTGCGGCGCAGAGCGGCATAGACCACATTTTCTGCACCAAACACATTGGTGCGTATGCATTCAAACGGATTGTACTCGGCGGTTGGTACCTGTTTCAGGGCCGCGGCGTGTATCACATAATCGATGTCGCGCATCGCCAGTTCCAGGCGGTCGCGGTCGCGCACATCGCCGATGAAATAGCGCATGAAGGGATAGCGATCCATCGGGAAAAGCTGCTGCATTTCATATTGCTTCAGCTCGTCGCGCGAAAAAATCACCAGCCGTTTTGGCTTGTAACGCTCGATCACCAGCTTCACGAAATGCTTGCCGAACGAGCCGGTGCCGCCGGTAATAAAAACCGACTTGTCGTTCAAATCCATCCAGGGCTGTGTGAAGTCACGCAAATGCAGCGGCTCTGCATGGCCCTTTGTCTGCGGGGTGGGCTTTGCCTTGGCGGCATTTTCCGGAAGAAGGATTTTGGCAGCGGGCTGCGACATGAGCATCGTCCTGTTCTTGACTACCCAAAAGCTGGAAACTCCAGTCTTGGTAACTCAAGTGTTGCAGAACGTGTTTAACGAACCCTAAAGCGCGGGCGCGGACATTAAACTAAAGCGGAAGCGGCGCGGGCCATCTCTGTACGATGTGGGCTTGCGCGTTTCGTCCAGTTCCAGCGCGGACAGCACCAACTGGCAAAACAGGCTTCCCCCCAGTGTCTTGTGCGTCAGAAGACCCAATAGCGGGGCGGTTTCGCGATCCACCACCACACGAATTCTTGTCGCCTCATCGCCGATTTCGGCCCATCCCTCGCTCATGCCAAAGCCGAATGATGACGACACCAGAAACGAAACGGGCGCGCCGTGATCTACCGTTTCGTGGCTAAGCAAAAAGGTTTCGCAATCCTTACCGCCATTGTGAGTCGTTAACGAAAGCTTGTCCCAATCAAAGGCCTGCGGCAGAAGCGTGATATGGCCCAGACGCAGCGCGCCGCGCCCCCAATCAACCCAATCAAATGTGATATCAAAATCCACGCGCGGTTCGGCGCTGTGAAACCGCATGATCTTGATGATCGGTCCGCGCGGCGTGGCAATAAGGGCCGAGGCAATCACATCGCCATTACCTTCATGGGCGATGTGCGCTTCGCACCATTCCAGATCAGTGATCTTGTGTTCGCCCGGCGCCTCAAACACGCAATCGCCAGTGTACCAATCGGCTTGCAAGGCAATGTCATCGAAATGGCCGTGGGGCAAACCGCCAACAATCGCCGAACCATTACCGGCAAAGCGCAGGTGATCCAGCGCCAATCCGCGCCGCCGGTCCAGCCGCGCATGAACGCCGTCTGTTTCCACATTCAGATGACGCGCCTCGCTCAGCGTACCGTGTATTGATTGTGTGGGCGCCAGTGGCACGGCCCATTGCGCTTCGGCCTTTGCCAGCCGCGAACAAAACCCGGCCCAGCGCCTTTCGGTGATGTGGGTACGAAAATCACTCGACCACAAAAAGCAAAGCTCTTTCCACGCATCCATGTCACCGCCGTTTTTCACCAGACCGGCATAGATACGCTGGCACGCCGCGTTGATACCAATATCGTCGCGGCCCGTTACCGCCCAGCGCGACAGATTGTATTTGCGCTGCTTTTTGACGGGCACGGGACAGGCGGCTGATTGCAGATGCAGCATCTGATTAGCATGCGGCGCATGGGTCAGATTCAGCGCGCCGCGTGGCGAAACCAGTTCGCAGCCGGGTTCGCGCGCCATGCGTGCATAGGCCTCGTGCATTGTCCTCCATTCACTGCCGCTCATCGCCTCTTCGGTTTTGTAACGGCCGGGCCGGAAATCGAAAATCTCCGCATCGCTGGCATAAGTGCAAAGCGTGCGCGGGTTTGCGCCGCGTTGTTTGCGCAAATATTCGCAATACTCATCCAGGCTCATATCGCCATGGACACAGCGTTGCAGTTTTTGAAACGCCACCGTGCTGGTCCACAAAAGTGCGATGGAGCGCCCATCCGCGCCGACTGCACGCTGTGGCAAAAACCGCGTCTCAAAATTCCATTCTGGGTGTTGCGCGGCGGGATTGTCCCAATCCATCAAAATCGCGTCGTACCCGGCGTCAAGATAAAGCCCGACAAGGCCGGCGGAGTAAGCCTGCTCGTTGATCAACGCGATGCGTGGTACGGTACCGACAAGCGCGCGATAAACATCATGGCCAATTTTCAAATTCTCTTCAGTGACGCGCGCGGGCACCAGTGGCCCGATGATTTGGGCATACCCGGAACCGATCAACTCGGCTCGCCCCCGCCCTATCAAGTCGCGAAAACGTGTAATCCATTCGGGGCGGCGCGCCGCAATTTCTTCCAGGGTAAAACCGCTGGCTTCAATGCCGATGGGGCCGTGCGCCTGCGCCAAATCCAGCAGCGGTGTGTAGCATTTGTCGATGACATCGCCGCGCTGTTCTTCCTCGATAGAAGAAAAGGCGAGATTGAGATGGAAAAAGGAAAAGAGATGAAGGCTGCTCATAGCGCAGGGCCGGTCATGCCGCTTCTGTTTCAATCACCAGCGCCTCCAGCGCGGCGTTAGCGGCATCCAATGCATCATTTTTTGTTACGCCACTGGCCAGAACCATCGCCGCCGAGCAGCCGGAATTGGTCGGCGGGGGGATAATGTCACCCGGTTTGGCGCTGACAACAAAATCTTCGACGCCTGCAATGCGCCGCGCCTCGTCTTCGCCCGATATGCGCGTGATCCGGCCCGGTGTGGGAAAGGCATAACGCTGCACCACCGGCTTTGTGAATTTCGGAGTCACATCAGCCGCGCTGACATTTCCGCCCAGCGCAATGTTGATGGCCGCCCCAATAAAATCCACGCCCGTGTTCAGCGGAATTTCGCGGGTGCAGAAATAACCGCCAGAAAGCCGCGCCGCCAGTTCGATGATATGTGGTTCGCCCTTGTGCACCACAATGTCGCCCTTCACAGTGCCATTGGTAATGCCCAGTGCCGCCGCCGCGCGCGCCACAACATCTTTCACTTTGTCTTGCAGTTCCGGTGACAGATGGCTGGGCAGGTCGCCGCCATTCTCGATGAAATAGGGCGCGTAACGATCCATATATTCGTAATTGCGATCCGAGAAGCCCGGCGTATAGCACGTGCCGTTCACCACCACGCTTTCGGTCGAGATTTGCGGGCCGGAAAGAAATTCTTCCACCATCACCCGCTCGCTCGGTGATTGGTCGCGCGCCAGCATGAATGCCTGATCCAAATCTTCGACCTGCGCCACGCGCTGCACGCCGCGGCTGCCGCGGCTATCCACCGGCTTGATGACAAGGTTGCGCCCGCGTTCGATGGCTACACGTGTAAGCGCCTGCGGTGTTGCTACCTCAGCAAACCACGGGACCGGCACACCGGCAGCCAGAAATTGCGCCTTCATCGCCAGCTTGTCACACGCCATCGCCGCGCTCTTTCGCGAAATGCCGGGTAGGCCAAGGCGTTCATTGATTGCGGCCACCGTCATTGGCGCATCGGCGGCGACACAAATCACGCCGTCAATCTTGCGCAATTTGCGGCTGAAGCGCATGGCGGCGGCAGCGCTTTCGTCGGGGCCATAGACATCGGCAATGATACAGGAATCGGCAAATGCAAAACCCGGCGCTTGCGGATTGCGATCAGAGACAACGACGTAAAGCCCCATCTCTTTCGCACGCTGTGCGGCGGCTGCGGCCTGCACACTTCCCGAAACAATCAGCAGCGTTTTATCCATCAGAAATAAAGCCCGCCATTCACGTTCAAGGTTTGCGCGGTAATATAGCTGGACGCATCACTGGCCAGAAACACCGCCGCATCGGCGACTTCGTGCGGCGTTCCCATGCGTTTCAGAACAATACCTTCGGCGGCTTTTTGTACGCTGGCCGCCGCCATGCCCGCCGCCGCCATCTCGGACGCGATCAAGCCTGCGGCAATAATATTGGACCGTACATTGTATTGCGCGCCAAAGCGGGCAATCACTTGCGCCAATGAAATCAATCCGGCTTTTGATGCTGCATAATGCGCCGTGCGCGGGCCGCCATATTGGCCGCTGACCGATCCGATATGCACAATGGAACCACCGCCCGCGTCTTTCAAAAGAGGCACGAAAATTTGTGCGCAAGTGAAGGGGCCTTTCAGATTGGTATCAAAAATCGAATCCCAATCTTCATCGCTGATCTGATCGAAATCGGTTGGCTTGTTGATGCCCGCATTGTTGACAAGAATGGAGATGGGGCCAAAGCCGCGTGCGTCTTTTGCGGCGCTTTCAACGGATGCGCGATCCGTCACATCCATTTGCAACGCCAATGCTTTGCGGCCCAGCTTTTCGATTTGCGCAACAACGCCGTTCGCCTCATCGCGCTGGGCGCGATACGTTACAATCACATCGGCGCCCGCTTCGGCCAGTCCCAGCGCTATCGCCTTGCCAATGCCGCGGCTGGCACCGGTGACGATGGCGTTCTTACCAATTAGCGAAAAGCGCGAATTCATTTGTTTTTGCCTTTGCGCTTCAGAACCTTCTTCACTGCATCGATAATCGCCGGTGCATCAATCTTGAAATGCGCGGCCAGCTCGTCCGGTTCGCCCGATGCGCCAAACACATCCTGCAAACCGACAAATTCCACCGGGCAGGGCGTCGTTGCGGCCAGCGCTTCGGCCACCGCGCCGCCCAATCCGCCCAGAATATTATGGTCTTCACAGGTGACGATAGCGCCGGTTTCCCGTGAACATTTGGCCAGCAGATTTGCATCGATCGGTTTGATCGTCGCCATATTCACAACGCGGGCGTTGATCTTGTCTTTGGCCAGAAGTTCGGCCGCGTCCAGCGCGCGAGCCACTTCCACACCGCATGCCACGATGGTGACATCGCTTCCTTTACGGATGATCTGGCCCTTGCCGATTTCGAATGTGTGATCGTCTTCAAAAATGCGGCGCGATGGGCTACGCCCCGTGCGCATATAGACCGGGCCCTTGTGCTTCATCATCGCGCGTGTCGCCATCGCCATTTCCTTGGGGTCGGCGGGCGACAAAACAATCATGCCCGGAATGGCGCGAAATGCGGCCATGTCTTCCAGCGCCTGTGCGGAGCCGCCATCGGGCCCCACATCGATACCGGGATGGCTGGCGACAATTTTCGCATTGCGTCCCGAATAGGCGATGGAAAGGCGCGCCTGTTCCACTGCGCGCAAACAGAACACGGCAAAGGTGGTGACGACGGGAATTAAACCCACCGCCGCCATGCCACCGGCTGCTGCCATCATGTTCTGTTCAGCAATGCCGAATTGATAAAAGCGGTCGGGGTGTTTATCGCGGAAATGATGCACGCCCGTGCCGCCCGCAATGTCGGCATCCAGCAAAACCATTTCTGGAAACTCATCGGCAATGTTCACAAGTGTTTTGCCAAAAGCTTCACGTAGTGAATCGCCATTGTTGGCGATCAGAGCCGGGGCTTCTTGTGCGTCAGACGTTTGTGTCATCGAGAAGTTCCTTGATCTCGTTGCGGTTCGCGCCCAGCGCGGCCAGCGATTGTTCCGCCTGTTCACGTGTCAGCTTTACGCTGCCATGCCATTTGGCGACGTTTTCCATCATCGGGATGTTTTTGCCCTTCACCGTGTTGGCAATGATGATTTGCGGCCGGCCATGCGTCGCAGCGGCGCGGCGGAAGGTGCGCAAAATTTCCGGTATGTCATGGCCATCAATTTCGGCGACAGCCCAATCGAAGGCACGCCATTTCGCAGCCAGCGGTTCCAGCTTCATGATTGCGTCATTGGAATTGTCGCTCTGCAATTTGTTGTAATCGATGATGGCGCACAGATTGTCGAGCTTGTGATGGGCTGCGCACATGGCCGCTTCCCAAACTTCGCCCTCCTGCAATTCGCCGTCACCCAGAAGTGTGTAAACGCGCGCGGTGCTAGCCTGTCTTTTCAGACCCATCGCCATGCCCAGCGCGACTGAAAAGCCTTGCCCCAGCGAGCCTGTGCTGGTTTCGACCCAGGGCAGATCCAGCACATGCGGATGGCCCTGAAACGGGCTGTTCAGCTTTCGCAAACCCAGCGCCGCTTTCTTGCCACAGAAATCGTAATACGCTCCGGCTGCATAGAGCGCGGGCGCACCGTGACCTTTGGACAGTACAAAGCGGTCTCGGCGCGGATTGTCCAATTCGTTTGGCCACAAGTTCAACTCGGCCCCGAACAGACAGGCCAGAATGTCAGCGGATGACATGGCCCCGCCGGGATGACCGGACCCGGCATGATAGATCGACGCAATGGCGTGTTGACGGATAAAGCGCGCGGCTTTTTCCAGATCAACAGCCAATGTGTCGATCACATCGGCAAAATCCTGTGGATCGGCTTTGCGTGCAGTGTTGGTTTTGAAGGAACTGATTCCGGCAGCCATGGGGGCCTCATGCGGTTGGAAAAATGCTCAGGCAGCGCGCGCGGTGCGGGCCTGATTGAGAAGATCGGAATAGGTGTAAATTTCTGCGTTGGGCGCGAGGTTGCGCGCTTCGGCAATGATTTCTGTCGCGAAGCCGCGTGACATTACGATGATGGCACCAGGCTTTGTGGTGGCAATGTCTGCGGGGGCGCGAAGCTTTGCACCGTGGCGCTCGCCCATATGCTGTTGCAAATGTTTGTCCACCAAAAGCGAAAGCCCGGCGGGATCAAAGCCGCCATGTACGACCAGCGCATCAAACAGGCGCCCTGCGCCCCACACCGCGACGCCCTTGGGTGCCAGCCGGGAAATTTCGGCGGCGACCAATGTCAGTGCGGAAAGATTGCGCGCGCGCGCGGTGCCATACGCGGCAACCAGATCACAGGCGCTCGCCACTTCGCGCGGATCAGCGGCGATGGAATGATTTTGCGCTTCCACTTTGCGTGCGACGATCAAAAGATTTTCGGCATCGTTCAGATCGGGGGCTTCGACAATGTCAAAGCCGCAAGCGGTGACCATGCGCATCATGGTGCGCGCGGAAAAATGATAAAGATGCTTGTCGATGAACCATTCTTCGACAATGTCATCGGAACCGAGCAGCGCCACATTCGGCGCATCCAGAACCAGCAGCCCGCCGGGCTTCAGCACGCGCCAATGATCGCGCAGCGTTTTGGCCGGGTGCGCCAGATGTTCAATCGTGTGACAGGAATGAACAATGTCAAAGCGTTCGCTTTCCAGCGCGGCGTCTTCAATACGCGCATGAATCAATTCGGTGCGCGGCAAATCTTTGCAGGAATCGGCAACGCGCTCATCCGGTTCGACCGCCACGATGCTGGCATCGTCGCACAATTCCAAAAAGGCGCGCGCGAAACTGCCGCGATTGGAACCGACATCCAGCAGCGCCAGATCATCACTCAGCGCGATATGGCGTGACAGCGCGGCAATCGCGATCCTGGTGCGAAAACCCTTGCCATAACGCACATTGCCCCAATCGGCCCCGCCGGAAACGGCGGCCGGTGCACGGGTCGCGCGGTCGATGCGCGGCAGGCTTTGCAACAGCCCGCAATGTTCGCAGACATGGACTTTCAAACCGCGCGCTGTGCTTTCAGGCACATAGGCCAGTTCCAGCGCCGCACGGTTACACAGTTCACAGATATCGCTCATAAAGGGCGCCCCGGAAGATTCTGGTAACCATCTTCGGCCCACTATGCTTAATATTTTACTACGTATTCGGTGGTTCCGGCGTAACCAAGCGTTTGCATCATGGTGCCAGCCATCACATCAAAGCGCGTGACCTGTTCTGCGCTCAACCGCTCATCAATGGGCCGGTTCACATTGTGCGGGCGGGCAAACAGGGCGGCAATGTTGTCGTCCGCATCCAGATTTAAAAAGCCGAACAGCGCTTTCACGGCTTGCGGGTTTGCCTGCAAATCTTCGAGCTTCACAAAATGATGGCGGTGTGTGGGTAGCGCGGCCAACGCATCCAGTATCACCCGGTTGATCGTGGCCCAGTGCCAGGCAATGCGCGAAAACTGATCCAGCGTGCGAAATTCCGCAGCAAACGGATCGCCCGTTTTGGGCAGTGGCCACCAATATTTCTTTTCCGGCGGCGGCGCGGGGTTGGTATCCGGCGCGTCCACAAAAGCCTGTAAAACCGCGGTAGAACGATCATCGTAACATTCGTCACCAAGCTTGCGGAAATAGGAACCGGCGACTTTGCGCCCGTCACGCACCAGATGCACAAATTTCGCATTGGGCAGGATTGCGGCCAGATCAGGGATCAGCCATGACGCTTTGTTGGAGCTGTCGCCCCAATGCGTGACCCGCGCATAATGCACCGCCGCGCCGTACGTTTCGCGCAATGCCGCACGCGTTTCATCCGCGCCGATCAGACCCATAAAGCGGCGCACGGCAAGCGGCTGAATCTGGTTCACCAGATACTCGTGATGCATCTCGATATCGCCAGCCGCAGACAACGCCTTGTGTAACATCGCGGTGCCCGAACGCCCGCTCGACACGATAAAAAAGACTTGTGTGTCCGCGCTCACGACACGGTCACGGCTTGGTTGCGATAATCACCGCTTCGCGGCCCAGCCCGGTTCCGGCCAGTGCGCGATAGAAATCGCGGCGGGTTTCTCGCAAGCCCGCGCTTTCCAGCGCCATGTCAAAGCGTTTGCGTTTGGTATGACAGGCGCGGCCCAGCGCCGGGTCGGATGTGTAGTGATCGCCCATCAAAAGAAAGGCTTCCATCGGAAAGCTGGTCAGCCTTTCGCGTGCGGTGAAGCCAATTTTCTCAAGCAAACTCTGCAATGAATCGAAATCGAAATAATTGAGATGATGCGGCGGCTGCACCCACCATGGCTCCAGCCCGCTGGCCTCGGCGGCGATTTGCAGGGGCGAAAAATCATTCGGCACGCCTGTGCAAATCACGCCGCCCGGCTCCAGAAGCCCGTGCGCCAGCGTCACAATATTGGCCGGGTCGGGCACATGCTCCAGCACATTGTTCAGGTGCACCGCATCAAACCGGCCCAGTTTTGCGGCTGTTTCGGCGTTGAAAAATCCCTCTGTGACTTCGACACCCAAATCGCGCGCATGGGCGGCGGCCTGGCGCGATGGCTCGATACCCATCACCTGCCAGAAGCGGTTTTTCGCCGTTTTCAGGAAGAAACCGGGGCCTGATCCAATATCCAGAAGGCGGCGGCGCGGGCGCGGCAACAACGCCTCCATCACATCCAGCCGGTCATCCTGTGAAAGCTGGGCCCAGGCCTGATCCTCGCCCGCATGGGCCAGAAAGGTGGGCTTTTCATCAGCGTAATAGGTTTCGCGATAGGCGGATTCCAGTGCTGCCGGTTCGGGCAGCGGCACGACATGGCGAAAGCCGCAGGCCTGACACGCAATGACGTCATACCCTTTGGCACGGGTGACGCGCGGGCCTTCATGGCCCTGACAGGCAATGATTGTTTCAGCGGCGGCTGCACCCATAGCGCGTCCTTCTCGATGCTCGTTAACGGGTTTTTAGCCAAAGCGCGTTTAGAAACGGTTAAGGCTGATTTTCGACCCTGGCCTGAGAAATTTCTGGCGGCAGATGCACAATCCAAAATCCAACACGCCTATCTTCATTGCCGAAGCGTCATCGAATCACGGGCGTGATTTGCCGCGCGCTTTGGCGTTCGTCGATGCAGCCGCTGATGCGGGCTGTGATGCGGTAAAATTTCAGCTCTTCAAAATTGATCGCATGTTCGCGCCGCAAATTCTGGCGAAAAGTGAAAAACATCGCGCGCGCAAACAATGGGAATTGCCGCTGGCACATTTGGCACCGCTGGCAAAACATTGCGCCAAACGCGGTATACAATTTTCCTGCACGCCGTTTTATGTCGAAGCGGTGGACGAGCTTGCGCCGTTCGTCAATTTTTACAAAATCGCATCCTATGAATTGATGGTGACGCCGCTGCTTCAGGCATGCGCGCGCACCGGCAAGCCCATTGTGCTGTCCACCGGCATGGCAACGATGGATGAAATCATCACTGCTGCGACCACGCTGGAAAAAGCGGGTGCAAAAAACATCACGCTGCTGCATTGCGTGTCCGCCTATCCCACGCCTGCGCGTGAGGCCAATCTGTCGGCCATTGCCGCCATTCGCGAGGCGACGGGCTGTGCTGTCGGCTGGTCCGATCATACGCGCCGCCCCGCGGTGATAGAGCGTGCGGTTCATCACTGGAATGCATCTGTTGTTGAATTTCATCTCGATCTGGATGGCGAGGGCGCGGAATATGAAGCGGGCCATTGCTGGCTGCCGGGTGAGATTGCGCCCGTCATTGCGCGCATCCGCGAAAGTGCCTGTGCCGACGGTACCGGCTTCAAAGCGCCGCAACCCTCTGAAGCGGATGACCGCGAATGGCGTGCCGATCCCAGCGATGGCATGCGTCCGTTGCTGCATGTGCGCGCGCAATGGGAGAGCGCGGCATGAACACGCCGTTGACGCCCGAACCCTCCGATCATGTGCGTATTGTTGCTGTCATTCAGGCGCGCATGGGTTCGACCCGCCTGCCCGGCAAGGTGCTCAAACCCATCGCCGGTCAGCCGCTGCTTTGGCATATCGTGCACCGTTTGCAGCGTTCGCAATTTATTGAGCGCGTGGCGATTGCCACCTCGGTCAACCCGCTGGACGATGCGATTGTTGAATGGGCAAAGGCCAATGATGTGCCCGTGGTGCGCGGCCCCGAAGACAATGTGCTGGCGCGGTTTGCCCGCGCAGCCGAGCTTCTGGATGCTGATGTGATTGTGCGCGTGTCCGCCGATGCGCCCTTTATTGATGCGGGTTTTGTCGATCATCTGATTGCCGCATTGCTGGAACAGAACGCCGATTATGTGCTGCTGCAAGACGGCGCGGTGACCGCGCATGAAGGGGTTGATCCGTTTTCGCGCCGCGCACTGGATAAATTGATGATGGATGCGGGCGATGATCCCGCCGCGCGCGAACATGTCACCGGCTATTTCAAACTGCATCCCGGTTTTGTACGCATTGCGCGGGCAAAGCCTTACGCGCCGCTGGCCAAAACGGGCGCACGATTGACCATTGATACGCCGGATGATCTGGCTTTTGTTGAGGCGGTGCATACACGCATGGCGGCCAAGGCGGGCGAGGCTTCGCTGGCGGATCTTCTTCTTTTGCTCGAACGCGAACCCGATTTGCGCAAGATGAATGCGCATGTTCAGCAAAAGCCCTTGTCCAATCGCGGCGGGTTGGCGCTGATCCGCTGTGATGGCGGCGGTAAATTCGGTTATGGCCATGTCAAACGCATGGTGGCGCTGGCGCGCAGCCTTCGTGACCGCGAAGGGATTGGTGCGTTGTTCGCCATCAATGGCAGCGAGGATGCGTATGCAGTTGCGCGCGACGCCGGTTTCGAGGTGGCCACGACCAACGCCGAATATGACGCGCAAATTCTGCGGGGACTGGTTGATACGCGCAAACCCGATCTTCTGATTTGCGATATGCGCGAAGGCATTGGCCGCGATGCGCTGACCGGTCTTGCACGTGATGTGCCGCTGGTGGCAGTCAATGATGATGGCGATGCGCGCCGTCTGGCCGCCCATGTTGCCTATTATCCGCCGGTGCCTCAGGTGCGCAGGCTGCATTGGACCGATAGCACCTGCACACCAAAAATCGGCTGGCAATGGGCACTGTTGGGACTGGGCAGGGCTGCTGCCGCCGCGCCGCAAACAAACACGCGGCCGCGTCTGCTGGTGACAATGGGCGGTAGCGATCCGTTGGGTCTGACCCTGCGCTGCGCCCACGCTTTGCGTTTGCTTGATCCGGTGTTTCGCGCGCGCTTTGTCATCGGGCCGGGCACAGCCAATGCTGCGCAAGTCGCCAAACAGATAGTCACCTTGTCACCGAATTATGACACCCTGGAAGGCGCGGCGGATCTGGCCACCGAATATGCCAATTGCGATGTCGCACTGGCAGCCTTTGGCGTGACGGCTTACGAGCTGGCGGCCTATGGTGTGCCGGCGCTTTATCTGGGCCTGACGAATGATCATGCCGCTTCTGCCTCCGCGTTTGAAAATGCGGGCATGGGGTTGTCGCTTGGTGTTGCCGAACGGGTGGACGACGAAGACATTGCCCAGGCGGTGTGGAATTTGCTGAACGATGCGCCGCGCCGCCGCGAAATGCGCAGCGCCGGTTTGATGACGATTGATGGCGAAGGCGCCGCCCGCATGGCGCATGATCTGGCTGAGATGCTGGCGCAAAAGCGCGCGCAAACCTCAACCAGCCCGCTTATGCAAAGCGCTTAGAAATTATAGCCTTTGCATTTGCAAAGCTTTGCGCCCAATCGCCCGGCACATCGGGCATCACGCATGTGCAAGACGGCGCGAAGGGCTCGTAAGCCTCGCCAAAGCTGGTCCAGCTTGTGTCGTAGAGGATTTTCAAGACCGGCGTGCCTGTTGCCGCGGCCAGCCAGCTTACTGCGGTCGGTGCAGCGATCACCATGTCCAGCACCGATAACATGGCCGCAGTGCGGTCCAGTTCATTTTTCTGATCAAGGCTTTCGGGGCGCAAAATGCGCCGCTCGGAAAGTTCCTCCAGTATCGCGATTTCTCCGCCATCAGCATCATATTGCGCGCAAACCAGTGTGCCCGGCACATCGCGCAAAAACGCGCCCCATTGTTCCAGCGGCGCATATTGCAGCGCGCGGCCATGCCCGGTTTTGCCGCTGCGCCAGCAAATGCCGAAATAGGGCGCGTTGGCATGATCGGCAAAATGGCTGTGCCAATGCGCGGCTTCTTGCGCGTCAACCGTCAGATAGGTGTTCGCTGCGGGAAATGCTGCGCCATCTTTGCGCAAGATGCGCCCCAGACTGCCCATCTCGATGGCAAGATTGGCGCCGCCCGCCGCTTTCAGCCAATCATAATGCGCGTTCACGCGTCCACCGCGCTTTTCGGTTTTGGCGGGATGAACGCAAATTTGCGGGAACGAGCGCGCAAACAGCGCCACCAGACGCGGCTCACATTCCACAATGATGCGTGCGCCCTCTGTGCTGGCGCGCTCTAGCAGATCGGGGAACATGCTGGCGAACATCATCTGATCGCCCACGCCCTGTTCTGCCGTAACCAGAAGGCGTTTATTTTTCAGCGTGTCGCCGGTCCAGCGTGCCAAGCCATGATCGGTGTGCGGGGCCTTGCCCTCAATCTTCAGGCGGGCGGCATAATCGCGCCAGCCCTCTTTCAGATTGCCGGTTAGAAAGTGCAGAATCGCGCGGTTCAGCTTCATTTGCGCGTTTTGCGGCGCGCGCGCGATGGCATGGTTGTAAAGCGCCAGCGCCTGCTGCACATCGCCTTCATCGGCGATCAGATCAGCCAGATTGGCCAGCGCAGCGGCATAATTCGGTTTGTGGCGCAGGGCGGTCTGAAAATGCGCTTTGGCGCCGTCCATGTCGTTTTGTTCGCGCAACGCTGCGCCCATGGTCAGCCACAATTCGGGGCATTCGGGGTTGTCATGCAGTGCGGGCACCAAAAGCGCGGCGGCGCCTTGCGGGTTTGCGTTGGCGCGCAACAGATTGGCCAGACTGACCAGCGCCTCCATCCGTCCCGGTTCCAGTGCCAGCACGCGGCGGAAAAATGTTTCGGCCGGGCCGGGCATATCGAGCGCGCGCGCGGTATTGCCCAGCGCGAACAGCACATGGCTATCATCGGGGTGGGCCAGATGTGCCTGTTCAAAACAGGCAATGGCTTCACTATGGCGGCCTTGCGCGGACAGTTTCAGCCCGCGCGCATACGCGTCCTGGGTTGCAATGCGGGCCTGAGCGTTCATGGCGGTAAAATTGCACGCATTCATTTAAGGCTGCGTTAAGCATGGGGGCTGCGAAAATTAGCGCCTCCTTAACGCTGCACAGCGCAAAATCGCCTGTCATGGTTTGGGATTTTTGCGCGCGGATGCTTGTCTGATGGGTTCCATCATCGGCTTCGATTCTTCGGTTCTGCTGAGCTATTACAGCGCCCAGCAAACGAATTCGGCCGTACAAGCTGTCAGCACCGCGTCAAACAGCAGAGCAAGCACGTCCAGCAGCGCTACCGACAACACGGCCCCGCCATGGGAAGATTACTCCAGACCTGCGCAGGAAACCCGGGATGCCAAAGTTCTGGGCATGAAAAGTTTTCTCGATACCAGCAATGTTGCCAGGACTGCGGGTAGCGACGATCAGAAGAAAGCACAGGATAATCAAAAACTCTTTTCGCTCTATCAGGCGCTGGACAATCTTTCCTATCTGGCAAGCATGGGCAAACGCGATGATACAACGCCCGGCCAGTTGACGGGATACAACAACCGCTTTCAGGCCGGTATGCAGGAAGTTTTTGATTACCTTGGCAAAACCAGCTTCAACAATTTCACCTTGCAGACGGCCAAACCCAGCGACTCGGTCAAAGCGGGCATATCCAGTCCCTTGCTCAACACCGGCTATACCGGCAACACGCTGGTCACAGGTGATGCGATTTCCGATCCGCTGCCGAAAATTTCCACAGCCGACAGTTTTACGGTGTCGATCAATGCGGGCGGTGTTGTCACCGATGTGCCGATTGATCTGTCGCAAATCTCTGGTGATCTGACGCTCGACAATGTGGTGAACTACACCAACCAGCAACTTTCCAATGCCGGGTTTGGTACGCGCTTCAAACGCGTCATCACATCGGGCTCTATCAACGATCCGAAAACCGCAAAATACGGTATTTCGATTTCTGCATCGGGGTCTGAACGGGTTTCACTGTCATCCGCCGCGGCCACGCCGGCGCTATACATTGCGGGCTCCAGCGGCAGCGCCACTGGCACATCCGATGTTGATCCCAATCAACAGGGTCGCCTGATCAAACTCACCGGGCTGGGTGGCTCACCGCAATCGGCGTTCAATGCGGCAACCAATCCGACGAATGGGCTGACCACCGCGCAATCCACCGTCACCGATGCCAATGGCAATGTGTATGTGCTGGGCAATGCGACGGGCGATTTTGGCAATCTGCTCAATCAGGGTGAGCAGGATGTTTATCTGACCAAATATGATTCCAACGGCAAAGTGTCGTGGCAGCAGATGCTGGGCAGCACCGGGACGGCATCGGGCTATGCGCTGAGCCTTGATCCCACGGGCGGTGTTGTGATTGCCGGTTCGACCACCGCCAAACTGACGCAAACATCAATTGCTGACGGAAAGAATGACAGCTTCGTCGCCAAATATGATTCCAGCGGCAATCGCAAATGGGTCAATCAGATTCAAACCCTGAACGACAATACCGGGCTGTCGGTCAGCGTGGATGCAAGCGGCAATGTTGTGCTGGCGGGTCAGGTGACCGGCTCCATCGGGGCGGGCCAAACCAATCAGGGCGGCACCGACGCTTATCTCGCGACCTTCGATCCCAAGGGCAAGCTGACCGCCGAACAGCAATATGGCACGGCGGGCGATGATGCGGCCGGCGCCGTCACCACGATGGCCGATGGCAGCGTGCTGGTCGCATCGGTGCAGAATGGCCATGCCATTGTTTCCAAATATGCGGGCGGCGATATTACGGCGGCTCCTGCCTGGCAAAAAGATCTGGGTGATCTGCAAAGCCAGGGCGCAATCGGCGGCATCGCAGTTTCGGGCAACGAGATTTATATTTCCGGCACCACCAGCAATCCCGCGCTGGATGCGGGCGGTGAAGCCAGCATTGCCAGTGCCGCCAATGCTGGCAACGATGCGTTTGTGTTTCACTTAAGTGATAATGGCGCCAGTGCCACTGCCGCGACGGTGAGCTATCTGGGCACATCGGCAAAAGACAGCGCAGGCAATCTGAGTGTGGCGGCGGACGGAACGGTCTATGTCGCGGGCACCACCACTGGCACTTTTGCTGGCCAGTCGCGCAGCGTGGACGGCACCAACAATGCCTTTGTCAGCGCGCTCAATGCGGATGGAACGGTGGCGTGGACGCGCCAATATGGCGGCGCCAGCGGCACCTCCACCGGCAATGCGGTCGCGCTTGATACCACCGGTTCCTCGGTGCTCGATGCGCTGGGTCTGCCGCGCGGTACGGTTCAGGTCGAACAATCGGCAGATCTGACACAGATGACCAATCTGCGCGCAGGCGACAGTTTCAGTTTGAAAATCGCTGGCGTTGGCGGGCGCACCGCCAAGATCACAATTGGCTATGGTGAAACGCTGCGAAGTCTGGCGACCAAAATCAATGCCAGCCTTGTACAATATGGCAATGCCAGTGTGGCCTATGGCGGCGGCGGCAAAACGCTGAAGATCGATGTCACGGCTGGCCACACGGTCAGCCTGATATCCGGACCCGACGGGTTTGATGCGCTTTCGCGTCTGGGCTTTGATCCGGTCACGATTACCAAGCCTGCGGATTCCAAATCTGCGTCAACATCCGGTTCGACGGATGGCAGCGCAACCAGTCAGGTGTTCGGACTAGGGCTGACGATGAAGCTCGATATTTCCACAAAGACCGGCGCGGGCTCGGCGCGTGCACAATTGCTCAATGCGCTGACCGCCATTCGCGATGCCTATCGCACAAGCAATGCGCCCGCGAACGCGGCCCCGCTTGGCAACAATTCGGGTACCGCGCCCGCTTACCTGACCAATCAGGTCGCCAGTTACAATCTGGCACTGAACCTGCTGCAAGGCGGCTCGTCTGGTTCTGGCGGTCTGGGGTCGTTTTAAGCGCGTATTTGTTCAGATTACGCTGTTGTGCAACATCGCCGATGGCTTGGGCGGTATCGCATTGGGCCGCGCGCCATACGGGCGGGCCGCGTTCTGGACGCGCGTCACCTCTTCGGCAATCGCGCGGATCATGCCTTCGCTGGCGTTGCGCACACGCGTCAGCATGATGTCGTGACGGCGAAGCGCATCATGAAAGGCTTTGGTTGCAGCTTTCAGCGCAGCGCGCGTTTCGGCAGGCAATGTTTTGATGATGCCCGGCGTCAGACCGGCGGCCTCGCGGCCATAATTGAGCGAGATCTGCTGAATGGCCGGATCGGGTAGGCACATGTCACCGGCCTTGCCCGCTTTCAACGCGACAATGTCGTTTTCCAGCGCTTCGGTCAGCCGCGCCGTCAGGCTCAGCACGCGTGTGACTTGCGGATTGGTGGTCATGGCTTTTCCTCCTGATGGCTCAGCAGCGAACGCGTGATGGCATCAGAAAGACCAAAGCCGCCATGTTTTGCGATCTGTTCGCCATATTGATCGAGCATTAGTGAGCGGAACATCTGTTCGCCCTGCCCGCCGCCCATCGGCCCATCGGTTTTGATGCCTTCAAACATCTGGCCCAGGAACTGGCTAATGAACACCGCTTCAAACTGCTTGGCCGCTTTTTCCGCCGCCGCTTTGTTGGTGGTGGCGTGCGGGGCTGTCACGTTCTGGCTTTGCGCCAGCGCGATCATGCCTGTTGCGTTTTGCAGCCCGGCGTCCATTAGCCGATCACCTCGATGTCGGCCTGCAACGCGCCTGCCGCCTTGATGGCCTGCAAGATGGAGATGATGTCGCGCGGGCCCACGCCCAGTGCGTTCAGACCATCGACCAGCTTCTGCAACGAGACGCCCTGATTGAGGATCGTCATCTTGTTGCCCTTGCTATCATCCACCTGAATCTGTGTGCGCGGCACGGTCGTGGTCTGCCCCGTCGCCGAGAACGGATTGGGCTGACTGACTTGCGGTGTTTCGGTGACGCGGATCGTCAGATTGCCTTGCGCAATCGCAACTTTGGAGATGCGCACATCCGAACCCATCACAATGACGCCGGATTGTTCGTCGATCACAACTTTGGCCTGATCGTCAGGCGTGATTTTCAGCTGCTGTACATCAGTCAAAAGACCGACAACGCCTTTGGGATAATTCGCCGGCACAGCCAGCGAGACCGTCGCCGGGTTATTGGCGGTCGCGACATTGAGGCCCAGATAACGGTTCACCGCATCGGCAATGCGTGACGCAGTGGTCAGATCTGGGTTGCGAAGCGTCAGCTTCAAATCCTTGTTGTCGGCCAGTTTGTAGCCGGTCTCGCGCTCGATCACGGCGCCATTGGAAATCCGCCCTGCTGTTGGTACGCCGCGCGTCACCGATGCGCCCGCGCCCTTTGCGCTAAAGCCGCCCACGGCCACCGGGCCCTGACCAAGTGCATAGATATTGCCGTCCGCACCAAACAGCGGCGTCACCAAAAGCGTGCCACCCTGAAGCGATTTGGCGTCGCCCAGTGCACTGACTGAAATATCGATGCGGCTGCCCTGTCCGGAAAAGGCGGGAAGATTGGCTGTCACCATCACGGCGGCGACATTCTTGGTCTGCATCGTCTCGCCGCGCGTGTTCACGCCCAGCCGTTCCAGCATGGTCTGGATGCTCTGCTGCGTGAAGGGCGCGTTGCGAAGTGAATCGCCGGTGCCGTTCAGCCCGACCACCAGGCCATAACCGACCAGCATGTTGTCGCGGATGCCTTCGACATCGACCAGATCCTTGACCCGCGAATAGGCAAAGGCCTGTATCGGGGCCAGCACCAGAAGCGCGGCCAGAAAACCGGCCAGGGCGCGGCCTGCAAAAGGGCGAAAACGGGATAGACGGGGCATGACCATGAGCGCTTCTGCTCTTTCACGTAAGTTCTGCACGCTCCCCCTTGCCAGTTCCGTGCCGCTTGGGTGTGAAAAATAACTGAATAATATCAAATACTTACATAGTCGTGCGGGGCGCAAGACTGGCCGGGCGGCAGGTTTTGCCCGGTTGTTTTGGCCTTTTGCGGCAATTGCTCCCGCTGGCATGGACAAGCGGGCCTTGCCCTTCCTATTTTGCGTATCCCGCAACGCAGCAAATCAGGTGCGCCCCTCCCGTGAAGACCATCAAAGATGCCCAGCTTGTTCTCTTGCGTCATGGCCAGAGCGAATGGAACAAGAAGAATCTGTTTACCGGCTGGCGCGATGTGAAGCTGACCGAACAGGGCGAGGCCGAGGCACGCGAGGCCGGGCGCTCGTTGGCGGATGAAGGCTTCCGCTTTGATGTCGCCTATACCTCGCTGCAAACCCGCGCGATCAAGACGTTGTGGCTGGCCCTCGAAGAGATGGACCAGATGTGGCTGGAGGTGGTGAAGGATTGGCGGCTGAACGAGCGCCATTACGGCGCACTACAGGGTGCCAACAAAGCCGAAGCGGTAAAGAAATTCGGTGAGGAACAGGTGCTGATCTGGCGCCGCTCATTCGCCACGCCGCCGCCGCTGGTCGATCTGGATTCGCCCGATTTTCCGCGTGCCGATAGCCGCTATGCTGATGTGCCGACCGCTGATCTGCCGCGCGGTGAAAGCCTGAAAGATGTGCTGGGGCGTGTCATGCCCTATTGGGATGCGGTGATCGCGCCCGATCTGAAGGCGGGCAAGCGTGTGCTGATTGCAGCCCATGGCAATTCGCTGCGCGCTTTGTTGAAGCATCTTGAAGGCGTCAGCGACGAGGCGATTACCGAGATCAATATCCCCACCGGCGTGCCAAAGGCGTATCGGCTGAACGCTGGGCTGACATGCGATGAAACCGCTTACCTGGGCGATTCTGCAGCGCTCGAAGAAAAAATCGCGGCGGTGAAGAATCAGACCAAAGGGTAAGCGCAACGGGCGGAAAAGTGGGAACCGGTTTTCCGCGAAAAATTGCGCAAGGCAAAGAAACTGGTGCAACGCAAAGATTCCATCGGACCGTGCGTTGCTCTAGGTTGCATGTTGTGATTTATCCCGCCCGCAAAATTCGCATTGGTTTGGCCGCGCTTGGCGCGGGCTGGCTCTGCATGGCGGCGGCGCCTGTGCCAGCACCCAAACCCGCATTGCGCCAGACCGTGCAAGAACGCGCCCCATCTACCGCGCGCGAAAACCATACCGGTCAACACAAGGGCGGACTGGTGCCTGAAAGCCTGGAAGGCGCGGTGCCGGTCAACAAGCTGGATCAATTGCCCAGCACCGAAGATCAATATGACGCGCTGAAAAGCAAAATCGACAAAACCAAGCCCGCCGTAACCGAGGCGAAAAAGAAAAGCGAAACGCTGGCCGCTGAAGCCGCCGCGTTGCAGGACAAATTGGTGAAAACCGCTGCGCGCGTACAATTTCTTGAACGTGAAAAAATTACGCTGGATGCGCGCATCACAACGCTCAGCAGAAACGAAAAATCGCTGGCGCATGATTTTGCGCGCGACAAGGTCAAGGTTGCAAAGCTGCTCGCCATTTTACAACGCTTGCAACATGACATGCCGCCGGTGATTGCATTGCGCGCTGGTGATGCGCTGGGCGCGGCGCATGGTGCGATGCTTTTGGGCGCATCCTTGCCGCGGGTCTATGGGGCGGCGGCGGCGCTGTCACGCAATCTGAAAATCTTGCGCAAGACGCGCGCCGAACTGGTCAAACGCCGGGCGGAAGGCGCGCGCAATGCCGCCCAGTTGAAGGACGCGCGCAAAGACCTCGATCAACTTCTCGCGATGAAAACGCGTGAGGCCGATAGCGCGAACGCCAGATATGGCACGTTGCAACGTGAACTCGACGCAATATCTGACAAGGCCGCCAATCTGCAGTCCTTGCTGAGCAAGGTGGCCCGGCTGCGGCGCGGCGAGTCGCATGAAATGGTTACCGTAGAGGCCGCAAATGGCGCAAAAGGGCAGAAATTGGCCCGTGGTTCGCTCCTGCGCCCGGTGGTAGGCCAGATGCGCAAGGGCGGTTTTGACGGGGTTGGCGGCGAACGCGCGCCCGGAATCACGTTTACCACCGCCGGGGCGGCGCAAGTGGTCGCACCCACGGACTGCACCGTTCTTTTCGCTGGCCGTTACCATAAGTCTGGACAAGTCTTGATCCTGAAGATGGCGGCTGGTTACGATCTTGTGTTGGCGGGCTTGGGCCGGGTAACAGTAAAGCCCGCAGACCGGCTGCTGGCGGGTGAACCTGTCGGCGTAATGCCGCAAACTGGCCAAACAGAACGGCTATATTTTGAATTGCGCCGGGACGGAAAAGGGATCAGTCCGGTTCCCTGGCTCGAAGCCGGTATCAGGAAGGCAGACAGAACATGAAATTTGACAGATTTGCGTTTGGTGGCGTGTGTATGGCCGCCGGGTTTGCCGCTGCGGTTATGCTATTTCCGGCCGCCCAGGGCGCCAGCAATCTGTCGGCCTATCGTCAGCTTGATCTGTTCAGCGATGCGTTTGAACGGGTACGCGCCAATTATGTGCGCCCTGTCAGCGATCAGGAGCTGATCGACAACGCGATAGAGGGCATGGTCTCTTCGCTTGATCCGCATTCCAGCTATATGGATGCCAAAAGCTTTGCCGACATGCAGATTCAGACCAAGGGCCAATTCGGCGGCCTTGGCATTGAAGTGACGATGGAAGACGGGCTCATCAAGGTGATCTCGCCCATCGATGACACGCCGGCCGCGCGCGCAGGCATCAAGCCGGGCGATTATATCGCCGCCATTGATGGCACATCGATACAGGGCACATCGCTGAATGATTCGATCACCAAGATGCGCGGCAAGCCGGGCACAAAAATCACCATCACGATTTTGCGCAAGGGCGAGAAAAAGCCATTTGATGTTACGCTCGAACGCGCCATCGTAAAGGTTGAAAGCGTCAAATATCATCGCGAAGGCGACATTGGTTACATCCGCCTGACCGCGTTTAACGAGCGGGCGGAACCAGGTATCGCAAAAGCAATCAAGGCGCTGAAAAAGCAGATCGGCCCCGGTATCAAGGGCTATGTGCTGGACCTGCGCAACAATCCGGGCGGGCTTCTGGATCAGGCCATCGGCGTTTCCAGTGATTTTCTCAATGGCGGCGAAGTCGTCTCCACCCGCGGCCGTCACGCCGAAGATACCCAGCGTTATGACGCCAAGGGCGGTGACATGACCGATGGCAAACCGATCATCGTGCTGATCAATGGCGGCACGGCGAGCGCCTCTGAGATTGTCGCTGGTGCGCTTCAGGATCACAAACGCGCCCGCATTCTGGGCATGACCTCGTTCGGCAAGGGCTCGGTGCAGACCATTATTCCGTTGAGCGAAGGCGGCGGGGCGCTGCGTCTGACGACGGCGCGCTATTACACGCCATCGGGCCATTCCATTCAGGCCACAGGCATCACGCCCGATATTGCGGTGGCGCAGGCCGACGAGGATGACACGCCAAAAATCGCGCGGCCCAGCGAGGCCGATCTGCCGGGCCATCTGGCGATCGACAATCCCAACGCGAAGCACAAAGTGCAGATCATCCGCCCTGCACCGGGCAAGAAATATGATGATTTCCAGCTTTCTTATGCGCTGGATCTGCTGCGCGGCAAGATGACCGTCAGTTCCATCAAAACCGGGGATGACGCCAATTAGGCGATCCTCCGCGGTGCGTTGAAACGAAAGAGGGAAGGCACCGGAATGGTTCCTTCCCTTTTTTCATGGGGCAATATCGCGCAAAAACATGCGAATTAACGTCCCCGTAACCATGGTTTGCGCTATGTAAGCATCATGGCGGCGAACGGCATTTCCGAACCGGATGAGGACGACGAAAAGGGCGCATCGCGCGGTCCCAATCTATTGGCGCTTGCCTGGTTCATATTTCTGGCAGGCCTGCTGCTTCTGGGCGGCGCGATTGCGATGTTCGGCAATCCCGCTGATGGCAATCCCAATGCCAGTCTGACCTTGAAACACGGGCCGGCCCAGACAGCGGCCCATAGCAAACCCGCAAAGCATGCTGCGGCACCCCATGAAGAGCCTGAAACGTCTGCGGACGTATCAGCACATTCTGGCGATGCTGGCGCACAGGCAATTCTGGACAAGGCCCAAGCCGAAAATGGTGAGCCCGCTGTGCCGCCGCAAATCGTTCCGGCGCATATTGAAAAGCCGGTCTATGCGGGGCGCGCGCTGATAGCCGATCCGGCACTGATTCAGCAAACCGATGTGGGGCCCGTGCCGCGTATTGCCGATGACGGGCGCACACCCATGGCGGCCTATGCCGGGGCTGTGCCTGCGGGCAAGGGGCCGCGTATCGCCATCGTCATTTCCGGGCTGGGCATCAGCGCAAAGGCCACAGCAGCTGCCATTGATGCGTTGCCGCCCGGTGTCACCCTGGCGTTTGCGCCTTACGCCGATGATGTGCAGCGCTGGGTCAGCGAAGCGCGCCGTCAGGGCCATGAGGTGCTGCTCGAAGTGCCGATGGAGCCATATGATTTTCCCGACAGTGATCCGGGCCCCCATACTTTGCGCGTCACCTCTGGCGAAGACGCCAATCTGAAGCGGCTGACCTGGTCGCTAACCCGCTTCACCGGCTATGCGGGCGTGACCAATCTGCTCGGCGGGCGCTTTTTGGCCAGCAATGATGCGCTGGCGCCGGTTCTTACCTTCCTCACGCGCCGCGGCTTGCTGTTCTTTGATGCGGGGCTGGCGGTGCGCTCGGTCTCTGCCGATGTCGCGGACCAGACAAAAACGACATTTGCACAAGGCGTGGTGGTGCTGGACAAGATCCAGACCGGCATGGAGATCGACCGGCGTCTGTCCGAGCTCGAATCGCTGGCGCGCAAGAATGGCACGGCGGCGGGCACCGGATTCGTCTATCCGGTTACAGTAGAGCGCACAGCGAACTGGGCCAAAGCCTTGCAGGGCAGGGGTTTTCAGCTTGTGCCGGTTTCCGCCATAGCCACGACGGCAAAATAGGCGCTATCTTTTCTGCACAATGTCGCGCCATAGCCCCCAACTCAGCCATGATGATCTGCCCTACCGGCCTTGCGTCGGGGTGATGCTGTTCAATAGCGAAGGCATGGTCTTTGTCGGCAAACGCATCGACCAGACGGCGGAAGGCTGGCAAATGCCGCAAGGCGGTATTGATGATGGCGAAACCCCGGCCGAGGCAGCGCTACGCGAGCTCGAAGAAGAGATTGGCACCAACAATGCCGAGATCTTGCGCGAGCATGAGGACTGGCTGGCCTATGATCTGCCGCGCCATCTTTTGGGTGTGGCGCTGCATGGGCGCTATCGCGGTCAGCGCCAGAAATGGATCGCCATGCGCTTTCGCGGCACCGATGCCGAGATTGATGTGAAAACCGCCCATCCCGAATTTGCGCATTGGAAATGGCTCGCCATCGAATCCCTGCCGCGCATGATCGTGCCGTTCAAGCGCGATACCTATGCCAAGGTCATTGCGTCGTTCCGCGACCTGGCCTTTCCGGTGACCTGATTTGGCGCGCTCTTCTCCGCGCCCGCCGGTGGTGATGATCCACGGTGCATTTTGCGGCCCCTGGGTTTTTGATTCTTGGCGTGCGCTGTTTGAAAGGGCGGGCTATCGCGTTCACACGCCCGCTTTGCGGCATCACGAAAATGGCGCCGAACAAAGCCGTGATCTGGCCAGCACCAGCCTTCTGGATTACGCGAACGATCTGGAAGCGCTGCTGCTTGAGCTTGATGAGCCGCCGGTTCTGATCGGCCATTCCATGGGCGGGCTTTTGGCACAGATGGTGGCGGCGCGTGCGGCTGTGCGCGCCTGTGTTCTGCTGGCACCGTCCGCCCCATGGGGCGTGCTGCCATCCACACCATTTGAATTCATGTCGGCACAGGCAATGCTTTGGGCCGGTGATTTCTGGAACCACCGGCTGAAACCCACGCAATGGATCGCCGATGCACATGCGCTCGATCATGTGCCCGAAGATGAGCGCCGCGCCATCTCCGCGCGCATGGTCTCGGAATCCGGTTTGGCAACATTCGAGATTTTGTATTGGGCGTTTGATACCAAACGCGCCAGTGCGGTGGACCCGCGCGATGTCGCCTGTCCCTTGCTGTGCTATGCGGGCAGCGACGACCGGGTCAATCCACCCTCGACCGTGCGCCAGATTGCAGCACGTTACAGCGGGCGCGCGCGGTTTGAGGAGCTGGAAGGTTTCAGCCATTGGCTGATCGGTGAGGCCGGATGGGAGCGCGTGGAACAAGGCGCGCTGGATTGGCTGGCCGGCATTCTTGCTGATGACAGCGCGCAAACGGACGCGAATATCTAGAGCAACATGCGGGCAAGTGGGCACCGGTTGCCCGCGGAAAGTTGCGGCCAAATAAAGAGTCTAGAGCATCAATGCGATTCCAAAGGACGCATTGATGCTCTAACGCCTAATTTGTTGCTTCGGCGACATCATAAGATTTTTTGAAATCCTTCATGAAGGATTCCAGCGTGTCGATGGAGGCGATCTTGCCCGCCATGTCGCGAAACGCGACGCCTTGCGTATCAATGTTCTGGGTCACAACCTTAAACGCGCTGGCGTCAACGCTGGTGTTCATCTTTGCGCTGAAATGATCGCGCAGCCGGTCGAGCGATGTCTCGTCATTGGCCAGTGAATAGGCAATGGCCGCGCGCATCACATTCTGGCGCTCATCCGCATCAAGCGGTTTGTCATCGCTCCAGCGATCGGCCAGAAGCGCCTCGGCCTTTTGTCCTGCCACGGCCCAATTGCCGCTTTCCCAATAAATATCGGCGCGCAGGCGCTGGGCCTCACCTGATTCATCCACCGCGATAATTTCCAGTGCCTGATTCCATTGCTTTAGCGCGGCCAGTGCGCGTGCTTCCAAAAGCATGCGTTGATGATTGATGTCGTCTGGCGTGCCGCTGATGCGTGTGGTGCGGATGGCGGCCAGCGCGTCTTTGGGTTTGTGGTTCAATAGATCAATCATCGCCAGACGTGTGGCGACTTGCGCGCGCGCCACGCCGTCCAAACGGTTCTTGATCTGGTAATCCAGCAATTGTGCCGCCGGACCCAGAAGATCGACCGCGACAAGCCGGTCCGCCATACGCCGGATCATCTCATCGCCCTTGTTGCCGATAGGCGTCAGTTCGATGAAATCATAAAACAGCGCAAGCGCCGTAATGGGCGGCATCTTGTCGGCCTTGCCCTTCAAGAACAGATCAGAAAAGGCATTGCGCATATCGTCCTGTGCATCGCGGGCCAGATCATCATTCGGGAAATTCAGCGATGCGACGCGCAGAACCTGCAAACCATCGCGCCATTTTTTCTGGCCGAAATAAAGCTCACCGAGCTTGCGCAGGGTTTTCAGTTCCAGCCGGTCGCCGCGCCAGCGGTAGCGCAATTTTTCCAGCGTGTTGATCGCGGCATCGGGCGTAATTGCGCCTGCGGTCAGCCCGGTGGTGACGCGGTCATAGATGGCGCGCGCCGCGGCCGGTTCATAACCGGAATGTTCAACCGCATCGAACAGGCGGGTCGCATCATGATAGCGCCCCTCGGCTGCATAAAGACGTGCGCGCGATAATTGCGCATCCAGCATCAACGGTTTGGACAAATTCTTTGGCAATTTGCCAAGTGCCGCGTCGGCGGCCTCCAGTGCGCCATGTGCAAGTGCGGCATCGGCAATTGCCAATTGCGCGCGCGCCTGCCATGCGGCGGGATAGAGCCGCAGCACCGGCTCCGCGCGTTCAAGGGCAGCACGGGCGCTTTTCCAGTCTTCCAGCTTGGCGTCGATAAGTCCGCGCCAAAATGAATCGTGCCGGTCATTGTCAAACTGCGCACCGGCAATGTCGTTATGGGCATCGCGGTAACGGCCGGCCATGTAATCAGCAGCGGCGCGCATGGTCTGCAATTGTGCATCACCTTGCAGGGCGGGGTCAGACGCCTGCATCAGATTCAGCAGGCCAAGTGTTTCGGCGGCAAAGCCATTGGCCAGATAAAACCGCGCCAGCGAAAGCCGCGCCGGGTTCGCCTCTTGCGGTTTCAGGGCCGCGATGTGTTCGTTCAAGATGTGCTGCATCGCGCGAAAACTTTTGCCGTCTGTGCGGCTCCAGGATGCAAAATCAAGATAGCCCGGTCCTTCACCGGCCTGTGCCAATGCGGCGGGTGATTTTGCCGATGGGGCCAGCGGCGGCGTCATCGAAAGACCACTAGGCCGTGAAATGCGAATACGCGAATTGGCAACCGCAACATTCAGATCATCAACATAGGGCCGCAATACCAAACCGGCCGCGCTGTGCAGCACGGCAAATTCCAGATAGGTGCGCCCCTCAATCACGGCGCGGCCTGCGCGGGCCGGAACAATGTTCAACGTGTCGCCTGCATCCGGATCAACCGCCGTGACAACATGTTTTGCACCGGGGATCAGCGTGGTCAGGGAGGCGGTTTTTGCGTCGTCATTGTTGCGCGTAAAGCCGATGGCCGTTGGCGTATCGGTGACATGCGCGGCCATCACCACTTTCAATGCCGTACCTTCGGCGCGCGCGGCAATCTCCTGCTGCGATTTCAGGCCGATACGCAAAATCGTGGCGCCGTCACCGCTGGAAGCGGCAATGTCCGTGGAAAAATCGCCCAGGGCGGTTTTCAACTGCGCGGTGTCGATGGCCGGTGCGCCATCCAGAACGATCCATGCCGTCATGCCGCGCACAAAAACCGCGGCTGGCCGCGCACCCGCACCGGGAAAACTGATGATCGCGCCCTGTTTGGTGGTGCGCGCATCGGGCCCGGTCGCGTCTGGCGCTTTGGGGGCAGCGGCTGCTTTTGCCGCATCGGAATCGGTTTTGGTATTGGTTGTGTCGGCGGTTTTATCTGCGGGCTTGTCCGCGTCTTTGGTATCGGTATCGGTATCGGTATCGGTATCGGGCTGTGCAGTCTGTGTATCCGCGTTCAACGCTTTTGCGGTATCGACCACGGCTTCGGCTTGGGCCTTGGAAATGGTCAGCGACGAATCTTTTGTAGATTTTGCAACGTCTGCCAGCTTTGTGAATTTGGTTTTGGGTCCGGCTTTGCCATTGTCCTGCGGCGGGCTGTACGCATCGGCATCGGTGTGCGGTGCCATCACATCCAGCACGATATGCGTGCCATCGCGAAAATCATGATAACCAGAATCCGCGTCGGTACGCAGATCAATCACGGTGCCCTTGTTTTCTACCTTCCAGCTTGCGTCCTTTACCCAGGGCGGGGCGCTGCGCACCAGTGCCGAAAGATCGGGCCGGGCCTGCGCTTCAAAGCGGATGGTGATGTGACCGGCACCCGGAAACACCGCGTAAGGAACATTGCGCGGCCAATCAAAAACCACGCGCGTGAATTTTGGATAAGAACCGGTGCGCACCTTCAGGGGCGGCAGCTTGGCAACATCCACCGCTTTGGGTGCGGGCGGCGGCGGCGGCGGCAGATCAGGCGGCAATCCCTTATAGGCGGCGGGCACCAGATCAACGGCATATTTGTTGGCCGACGTAGAGCTGTGCAGCCGCACAGGATGGGCCATGGCAATGCGCAATGTCTTGCCATCGGTATCTTCGCGAACCGCGGTGATATAGGGCGCGAGTCCCTTTTGAATGTCGCTGACATTGATGTCGAGTTTGCGCGGGAAATGAATGGTCAGAACACCGGCTTCAAGGCTGGCGTTGCCTTTAACGGCGGGATCGGCGGTGAACAGAATCCGCGCATAACCCTCTGCCATCGAGGTGCTCAGCGAATCGGCCGCTGCGGCCGGGTCAGCGCACAGCGCAAACGCCGCCAGCGCAATCATCGCGGCGTTGAAACGGCGTTCCTGAAATGCGGCTCTGCCCATCATCCGATTCTCGCGCGATTCGTGCGCTTGCGTCTCTCTTTAGTGTTTATTTGGCGGCGTTGTCCTGCGGCTTTGGCTTGGTATCAGGTGTTTTGGCATCCGGCACCTTGGTATCTGCTGTTTTGGCGTCAGGTGCCTTGGCATCTGGTGTTTTGGTGTCTGGCTGTGCTGCTGGTGTTTCGGCTGCTGCGCCCGGCGCGCTGATGGCCTGAGCCGGGCTGGGTGCCGCCGGCGCGGGTGCCTGGGTTTGTGCCTGTGCCGCCGGTTGTACTTGTGCCGTTTGCACCTGTGCAGGGGCTGCCATGGCTTCCTGCTTGGGTTTTTCGGGCAATTGCAGCTTGTCCGCCAGATCCAGGGTCAGGCTTTGCGCCGCTTTGGGCTGCATAGCCGCCAGAATGGAGGCCAGCGCATCGGGCTTCATCGCACCGGCCACGGCGATCAACACATCCTTGTCGAGCGTGTCGAAAATTCGTGCGGCATCTTTGGCCTTCATTGATGAATAGGTTTTGACCAGCGAGGCAAGCTGTTTGGCCTCCGCCTCGTCGCGCTGTTTCAACAGGCTCTGTATCGATCCCTGCAATGTCTTCAACTCGGCGATTTTGCCATCAACGCGCTTTTCTGCGGCGGTGATCAGGTTCTCGCGCATGTCGAGGTCTTTGGCGCGTGTGTCCAGCTCGTCGCGGCGTTTGCCAAGGCTGGTCAAAACATCGACTTCTGCGGCGCTGGCCGATTCATCGGGGTCTGCGGCGGGATCAACAGCGGCGTCAGCGCGCGCGTCTGGCGCTTGCGCTGTTGGCTTGGCCTCGGTTGCGGCGTCGGGTTTGGCGCTTTCGCTATTTGTGCTTTGCGCCCGTGCTTCCATGGCAAAGCCTGCACCCTTTACAATCAGAAGCACAAAGCCAAGCGCGATGACGGACGGCAGAAGCCGCAAGTTCTTTATGAATGTTTGTGTGTTCACCGCACATTCCTCAAAGCATCAAGCCGGTTGGAAAGATTTGCTGGCATCGTCTGTTGCGCCCCAGAAGATTGCGCATTGGGTTTGGCGGGTTTGCGCGGCTGCGCAATGCTGGTGCCCGATACAATGCGATCAGCAATGCGCTCACCCGATGCGACAACGACAGAAAGCTCGTCGCTGAGGGCACGCGCGCGCCCCAGCCGTTCATCCAGAAGCTCGCCCGCATCGGCGGCTGCGGATTTCAGCATGCGCATTGATGCGCCAGCGGTCACAATGGCGCTGTTCAATTCGCCAATCGTTTCCTTCAGCCCGTCCTGTCCGTTGCGCAAGGCGGCAAGGCGGCGTTCCAACACAGCACAATAGATCAGAGTCGCGGCCAGAAGCCCCGACATGGAAAGTTCAACGATCATCGCGAATGTCATTGTGTCTGTCCTTGCTAGAAAAGGCGTGACGCGTCGGTGCGTTCAACCGCTTCGTCCACCCGCACGGAAACCGAATTGCCGACCCGGCCCATGCGGCCACGCAAAAGTTTGATGCCGCCGCATCGCAACTCCACTTTGGAATCGGGCGTTGCGTTGAGCATCACCGTTTCGCCAACCTTCAGATTCATCATCCGGTTCAGCGAGAGAATTTGTTCGTCCAGAATGGCCTCGATATCCACTTTGGTGGACCACAATTCCGATGCCAGATGGTTTTCCCAGATTGAATCGCGGCCAAATTTTTCGCCCATGAATTGCTGCAACAGCAATTTGCGGATCGGCTCCAACGTGGCATAGGGCAAAAGAAGTTCGGTGCGCCCGCCGCGGTCTTCCATGTCGATGCGCAGCTTCACCAGAATGGCGGCGTTTGCGGGCCGCGCAATGGCGGCGAAGCGCGGGTTTGTTTCCAGCCGGTCCAGCTTGAAATTCACTGGTGCCAGCGGTTCAAACGCCTGCACCATGTCTTCCATGATCACTTCGGTCATGCGCTGCACTAGCGTGCGTTCGATGGTGGTATAGGGGCGCCCTTCAATGCGCATGGCTGCGGTGCCGCGCCGTCCGCCCAAAAGCACATCCACAATCGAATAGATCAAATTGGAATCGACGGTGAACAACCCGTAATTGTCGAGTTCTTCGGCGCGAAACACCGCCAGAATGGCGGGCAGCGGAATGGAATTGAGATAATCGCCAAAACGGATCGAGGTAATGTTGTCCAGACTGACTTCCACATTGTCGGATGTGAAATTGCGCAAACTTGTTGTCATCAACCGCACCAGCCGGTCGAAAACAATTTCCAGCATCGGCAGGCGTTCATAAGAAACCAACGCCGAATTGACGATGGCGCGCACACCGGATTTGTCCTGGTTGGAATCGTCATTGGCATCGAAGCCCAGAAGGCTGTCGATTTCGTCCTGATTGAGAATACGCTCGGTGCCGCCTTCGACGCCGGGTTCGCCTGTACGTGCCGCTTCGCCCGCTGCCATTGCTTCGGGGGGCGCATCTGTTGCGGCGGCTTGTTCTGTATCAGCGGTTTGGGTTTCGTCAGCCATGAAGAAAATGCCTGTAATGAACGATTGTTGATGCGGAGCGCTTACTGAACGATCATTTCTTTGAGCAACACGTCTTTGACCTTGTACGGGGCTGCCGCCACATTGATGCGGCGCAAAAGCTCTTCTTTCAGGCGCAAAACACCGGCGGACCCGCGCAGATCATCAACCCGCAATTCGCGCAAATAGCTTTGAAACTGGTCCACCACGCGCGGCATCAGCGGCTTGAGACCGGCTTGTTCCTCTGGCCCGTTCAACTCCAGCGCTACGCCCAGCTTCAGATAGGCCGGGGTGCCATCGGCGCTTTGAATGTTCACGACAATGTCAGGCATGTCATAGAAATTGACCTCCGGCGCCACGATGGGGGCGTGTTCGGCCTTGGCTATCTTTTCCCCATGGGCTGGCTGGTCCGCGCTGCCAGCCAGCAAAAAATAGGCACCGCCGCCGATCGCCAGCAAAAGCACCAGCACGCCACCGCCTGCCATGATCAGCAATTTTTTGTTGCCCAGCAGCTTTTTTACGAAGCCCTGCTTGGCCTCACCGCCCTCGCCGTCACCGTTTTCGGTGTCGTCGTCCGCGTCTTCGTTTGCCTTGTCGTCCTTGGCCATCGCTGCCCCGCTTGCCTGCGCACCGGCTTTTTGCCGCCACGCATCTTTTTCCAAGGCTGAAATTAGGCGGACGTGGTTAAGGAGTGGTTCAAATCCTGCCGGGAAGATCAGCCAATCGGCAATCCTGGCCCGGCAGTGTTTGCCGCATGAGCCGGGCGGATAAGCCAAAAACCCGGCATTTGCGCGGAATTTCGCCGTGGCACGCGGGCTGCAGCAATGGGGCGGAGCGACGGACCAGAAAGGATCCCCGCAAGGCCATGGATAACACAGTTCTCATATCGCTTTCGCATCAGCTTGCGGCCTACCGGTCGATGGACGTGATCGCCAACAATCTGGCGAATGCGCAGACCCCGGCGTTCAAGCGTGAAGCCGTGAAATTTGAAGAGGCGGTCTCCCGTGTTGCTTCGGGCGATGGCCAGTCCGGCCAGCAGAGCGTCAGCTTTGTCGAAGATAAGGGCGTGGTGCGTGATCTGACCGAAGGGCAGTTGAACAAGACCGGCGCGCCATTCGATCTGGCTATTCACGGCGATGGCTATTTTGTGGTGCGAACAGCGAATGGTGATCGTTACACCCGCAACGGCCATTTCACCCTGGACCCGCAAGGACGCATTGTGACCTCGGCGGGCGATCAACTGCAAGGCGAAGGCGGCCCGATCACGATTACGCCGGACGATGGCGATGTTCACATTGCGCAGGATGGCACCGTAACAGGCAAACAGGGCCAGCTCGGCAAAGTGCGTCTGGTGAATTTTGATGATGAGCGCGCGCTCGTGAAACAGGGCGCCAGTCTCTACAACACAGACCAGCCGCCGATCCCGGTCGAAAAGCCGCATATCGAACAAGGCATGCTGGAAAATTCCAACGTCGAACCGGTCGTGGAAATTTCACACATGATCGAAGTCATGCGCGCCTATCAGGCAAGCGCCAATCTTACACAAACCGGTGACGATCTTAAACGCCAGGCTATTACGAAGCTTGGCTCCATGCCTTCGGCATAAGGAGTAAATAAAATGCGCGCCCTCAGCATTGCTTCGACCGGAATGCTTGCCCAGCAAACCAACGTCGAAATCATCGCCAACAACCTGGCGAACATGAATACCACGGGCTACAAACGCCAGCGTGCCGAGTTTCAGGATCTGCTTTATCAGAACGTGGAACAGGCCGGATCGCAATCATCGGATTCGGGAACCGTTGTTCCCACCGGTATTCAGCTTGGCGCTGGTGTCAGCACCGCCGCGGTCTATCGCATCATGAGCCAGGGTGATCTTTCCTCGACCGCCAATCCTTATGACATGGCGATCAAGGGGCCAGGCTATTTTCGTATCCAGATGCCGGATGGCACCGATTCCTATACGCGCGCAGGCGCCTTTGCGCTTTCGCCCGATGGTCAGCTTGTTACCGACAAGGGTTACACCGTGGCGCCGGGCGTCGCCATTCCCGCCAATGCATTGTCGGTTAGTGTCAATGCGCAAGGTCAGGTACAGGCGTCCATACCCGGTCAGACCGCGCCGCAGACGCTTGGCCAGCTTGAGCTCGTGCGCTTTCCCAATGAAGCAGGCTTGAAAGCACTTGGCGACAATCTGTTTCAGGAGACACCATCTTCGGGGTCTGCGCAATCGGGCGTTCCAGGCAGCGCCGGTTACGGCACCATTGAACAGGGCTTTCTGGAGACCGCGAACGTCAATCCGGTTGAAGAGATTACCTCACTGATCAGCGCACAACGCGCCTATGAAATGAATTCCAAAGTGATCTCCGCATCGGATCAGATGATGCAGATGACCGCCCGTTTGGGAGGTGGCTGATGAAAACGCGCACGCTCATTTTTGCGCTGGCCTGCGCAATCGCCAGCCCTGTAATCACCAGCCCCGTACTCGCAAGCCCCGCATCCGGCGCACCGGCACAATCCGCCGTGGATGCGGCCAACGCGGTTCGCATTGTTGTGCCAACCCGCAACATCGCGCGCGGCGAAACTATCGACGAAGCCGACCTGCAATACACGACGATCGACAATGCCAATACGCGCAGCGATCTTGTGATGGCGATGAACAATCTTGCTGGCAAACAGGCGCGCCGTTTCTTGCGCGCGGGCGAGCCGGTACGCGAATCCGATGTGCGTCAGCCTATTCTGGTTACCAAAGGTTCCACCGTTACCATCGTGTTCATGGCTCCTGGCGTTTCGCTGACCGCAAGCGGCAAGGCGATGAGCGAAGGTGGGCTTGGTGAAAGCGTCGTGGTGTTGAACCCGGTGTCCTATCGCCAGATCACCGGCATTGTTACCGCCGCGGGCACAGTGCGCGCCGGCAGTGTCGACCAGTCTGCCGCCCTGCCCGTGTCATTCAACACAGCACAAAATTGAGTTTGTAAAGGAATAGCCCCATGCGTATTGCCCATTTTCGTAACATTGCAAGCCTTGCCATTCTTGCCGCCGCATTGGCCGGGTGCAGTGCGCTTGATCGCATCAAGAATATCGGCGAGCCGCCGGCCCTTGCGCCGATCTCCAATCCGTTGACGCATCCCGGTTACCAGCCCGTGTCGCTGCCCATGCCGCAACAGGTGCCGGTCACGCGTCAGGCCAATTCTTTGTGGCAGCCCAGTGCGCGCAGCTTTTTCCGCGATCCGCGCGCCAGCCATGTCGGCGATATTCTGACTGTGAATATCTCTATTGCTGATGCCGCGAAGATTCAGGACACGACCAAACGCAGCCGCACCAATGCGGACAATGCCAATCTGACCAATTTCTTCGGGCTGGAAGCACCGCTGAAGACGGCGCTCAACGGCAAAGATCCCTCCAGCTTGCTGAAGATGGGGTCCGACATGTCCAATGCCGGTTCGGGTTCGGTGGACCGTTCCGAAACCATCAATCTGACTTTGGCCGGTCTGGTCACGCAGGTTCTGCCCAACGGCAATCTTGTCATCCAGGGGCATCAGCAGGTGCGCGTAAACAACGAACTGCGTGATCTTCAAATATCGGGCATTGTGCGCCCGGAAGACATCACCAATTCCAACACGGTTGACCTCAGTCAGATCGCCGAAGCGCGCATCTCTTACGGCGGCAAAGGTCAGATCACCGATGTGCAGCAGCCGCGTTATGGCAGCCAGCTCTTCGATATCGTGATGCCGTTTTAAGTGGATGGTTGCAACGGGCGGAAAAGTGGGAACCGGTTTTCCGCTAAGGAGTTGCGCATAGAAAAAGCAACGGGCGGAAAAGTGGGAATCGGTTTTCCGCTAAGGAGTTGCGACAAACAAATAAGGACAGCCCGGTTCGCTTGTGGGGGCGCGAGTAGAACCGGGCAACAAAGAAACGGCCGGATCTTGTGTGATCCGGCCGTTTCGCTGTTTGTATGCAGGCACAAGGAAACTCAATCGTCGCGATAAACTTTTTCGCGGCGTTCGTGTCGTTCCTGTGCTTCGATGGAAAGCGTTGCGATAGGCCGTGCGTCCAGCCGCTTCAGCGAAATCGGCTCGCCGGTTTCTTCGCAAAAACCATAGGCCCCATCCTCGATACGGCGCAGCGCCGCATCGATCTTTGCGATCAGTTTGCGCTGCCGGTCACGGGTACGCAGCTCAAGCTGACGCTCGGATTCGGTGGATGCGCGGTCGGCCAGATCGGCATGTGGTACCGTCTCGGCCTGAAGGTTTTGAATGGTCTCGCGGCTTTCGCGCAGAATCTCACTTTTCCACGCATTGAGTTTGCGGCGAAAATATTCGCGCTGCCGCTCGTTCATAAAGGGTTCGTCTTCCGTCGGAACATAGGCTTTCGGAAGTTCCATGCCCATAAATGCACTCCCAGGTAGTGGGTGAAGTCTTATGAGGGCGCGGTTATACAGGTGGGGAGCGCCCGCTTCAATCGGAATCGGACAACGCAGTCATAACATAAAAGTGTTTTATTTCAGGTATTTAGACTGCCTGCTGGTCGATTTGCTCCAGTTTTGCCAACTCTACCCTGGCGCGAAGCTCAATCTCGTCCAAAACCCCTTGCAATTTGGGGTCGGCAAAATTCTCGTGGCGGCGGCCCACTGCGCTGGCCAAACGGTTCAGGGTGGCGCGCGGAATCCCGCCCGATAACAGGCCATCACGCACATCATCCAAAAGCTGAAGCAGGGCTTCGCCGCGGGCCACGCCCTTGGATGGGCCTTCGGTCGCATCATCCACATTCTGCAATGTCAGAATGGAATCCAGCGCCGTCAGCGGGCCCGGTGCCGCCAGGCTTTGGGCCTGCGGTGTTTCAGATGCCGGCACGGCAAAGGAATCGCTCGATGCGCTGTCCGCGCCCTTGGTGACGCGGCGCGTGCTCAGATTGCTGACCCGGCTTGTGCTTTTGATCTCCACAGAGAGCCCAATCTTTCTCTGCCGCCCATTGCGGCATCACCAAACTGCGCGCGCATGGTTAAAATCGGGTTTATGGCGTCACGCCCGGTGATAGGGGTGGCCGCCCAGAATGGTCAGCGCGCGGTAAATCTGTTCGCTCAGCATTGCGCGCACCATCAGATGCGGCCAGGTCTGCGGCCCAAACGCCAGACTGCGCCCCGGTTTTACCGCCTTGCCGGGGTTCAGCCCGTCTGGTCCGCCGATCAGAAACACCAGATCGCGTGCGCCTGCATCGCGCATCGCGGCCAGCATTTCGGAAAAATCCTCGCTGGTCATGCCCTTGCCGCGCGCATCCAGAAAAATCACATGCGCGCCAGGCGGAATTTTCGCTGCCAGCCGCTCGCCTTCCTCGGCAATACGCCGGGCGGTTTCACGGGCACGGCTGACCGCAACCTCTTCCATATCGACGGCGGTAAATCCGTGGCTGCGGCCAAATTTGCGTGCGCGATCCAGAAATTCTTCGCACAACGTACCTTCGGCGGTACCGCGCGCATGACCGACAGCCAGAACTAAAAGGCGCATGGTCTAGCGCCTCACCGCGCGCTGGAAAGTTTGGCGCTGTGTTCGGGTTCGTCCACCGACCACATGCCTTCAAGATCGTAATAGAGACGCACTTCGGGGCGGAAAATATGCACGATCACATCGCCGCCATCGACCAGCACCCAATCACCCTGACGCAAACCATCGGCCGGGCGGGTGCCATAGCCTTCTTCTTTCAGACGGCGCACCAGATGTTCGGCAATCGCAGCAACATGGCGGCTCGACCGGCCGGTGGCGATGACCAGCGCATCGGCCAGGGATGAACGCCCCTCCAGATCAATCGTCACGATATTCTCGGCCTTGTCGTCATCCAGCGAGGCTTCGATGATTTTCAACAGTGCCGCGACTTCGGCATGCATCGCCTTTTTTGCGGTTTTGCGCGGGCGCGCAGCCACCGGCTTTTTGGCAGGCGCTTTTTTTGCCGCGGCTTTGGGGGCTGTGGCTTTGGCCTTTGTGATTCTCGGCTTGGTGCGGGCGGGCCCTTTGGCAGGCAGTTTTCCCGCTTTTTTGGCTACGGTCTTTTTAGCCACGGGTTTTTTGGAAGGCGCTCTTTTTGTGGGTGCTTTCTTGGCGGGCATCTTGCGGGTCAGGCTCCAATCCTCCGGTCACGGGTTTTCAAAAAGTGCGGGAGAACCGGGTGGTTTTCAGTTTGACCCATGCGGTGCGGCGCGCCCTCCTTGGAAAGTTGGTTCATTCTATCACGGGGTTTTACGCTGCACCAAGCGGGCTTTGCGGATCGCCGTGGCACTGGCTTTGTGGCGCGGCCCATCCAGAATGCTCAAGGCGGGCGGCGCGCTGAACGCCAAACGGTTGGGCGCGATGATGCGCGCGGCGCCGAAGCGCTGCGCCAGTTTGGCGTGCAGCGGTGCGAGGGTGGAGCCGGGGCGCAGCACCACGGCGATGGGCACACTTTGCGCAATCGCCTCCCAATCTTTCCAGCGCGAAAATTGTTCCAGATTGTCGCTGCCCATCAGCCAGACAAAGCGTATGTCGCTAAAGCGCTGCATCAGCGCGCCCAACGTGTCGATGGTAAAGCGCGTGTCCAGTGCCGTTTCGATATCGCTGACAATGATGCGCGAATTCTGTGCGGTCAGTGCGCGCGCACCGGCCAGCCTTTCGCTTTGCGGTGCCATGCCGTTTGCGGGCTTCAGTGGATTTTGCGGCGCCACCAGCCACCACACATAATCCAGTTCCAGCTTTTTTAGCGCCACATCGCTGACATGCACATGGCCGTCATGTGCGGGGTTGAATGATCCGCCCAAAAGCCCGATGCGCATGCCCGGTGCAACCGGCCCCGGTGGCGTGACAAAATTCACGGCCGCACCTGTCCCGTGCCGCGCACGATATATTTGAAACTGGTGAGCTGTTCCACACCCACCGGCCCGCGCGCATGCAGCTTGCCCGTGCCAATGCCGATTTCGCCGCCCATGCCAAATTCGCCGCCATCGGCAAATTGGGTGGAGGCATTCCACATCACAATCGCCGAATCCAGCGCGTTCAAAAATTTTGCCGCTGTCTTTTCATCGTCGGTGACAATAGATTCGGTGTGGTGCGATCCGAAATGTTCGATATGGGCGATGGCGTCGTCCACGCCGTTCACGACTTTTACCGCAAGGATCGCGTCCAGATATTCAGCAGACCAATCCGCATCGCTGGCGGGTTTCGCGTTCGGGAAAATCTTTTGCACCGCGTCGTCGCCGCGAATTTCACAACCCGCGTCAGCCAGCGCGCTGAGCACATCAACGCCAATAGTGGAAAGAATATCTGCATCAATCAAAAGCGTTTCCGCTGCGCCGCAAATGCCGGGGCGCCGCATCTTTGCATTCAGCGCAATGGCGCGCGCCTTTTGCGGGTCCGCCTTGGCATGCAGATAGACATGACAAATACCTTCCAGATGCGCCAGCACCGGCACGCGCGCTTCGGCCTGCACCCGGCCGACCAAAGACTTACCACCGCGCGGAATAATCAGATCGAGTGTGCCACCCAACCCTTTCAGCATTTCGCCAACCGCCTCGCGGTCATTTGTTTGCACGCGCTGAATCGCGGTTTCGGGAAGGTTCGCTTTGCGCAAACCTTCGCACAAGGCGGCATGTATCGCGGCAGAACTGCTACGCGAATCCGAACCGCCGCGCAAAATCACAGCATTGCCGGATTTCAAGGTGAGTGCACCGGCATCCGCTGTCACATTGGGGCGGCTTTCATAGATGATGCCGATCACGCCAATCGGTGTGGTGATGCGCGTAATGTCCAGACCGTTGGGTTGTTGCCAGCGCGCCAATTCGCGGCCCACCGGATCGGGCAGGGCGGCAATGTCTTCCAACCCCTTTGCCATCGCTTCGATGCGCGCATCATTCAGTGCAAGCCGGTCCAGAATGGCGGGCGTCAGGCCCGCAAACTTTGCCGCTGTCATGTCTTTGGCATTGGCGGCCAGAATATCTTGCGCATGGCTGCGGATCGCGTTGGCCGCTTCGCTAAGGGCCGTGCTTTTGCTTTCGCTGCTGGCCTCGCGCAACACACGCGCGGCGTCGCGCGCGCGCGCGCCCATCGCGGCCATGGTTTTGCGCAAAGAATCGTCGGCGTAGATCATGGCGTCACCACCGCTTTCGCGCTGGCCATCAACGCCAGATCATCGCGGTGAATCATCTCGTCGCGGCCGCGATAACCGAGCAGAGTTTCTATGTCGCTTGAGTGCCGCCCGGCGATGCGCGCCGCGTCATGCGCGCCATAGGCAGCCAGCCCGCGCGCCAGCTCGCGCCCGCTCACATCGCACACACGCACGGCATCACCGCGTTCAAACGTGCCCGACACGGCGGTGATGCCAGCGGGCAACAATGATTTTCCGCTGAGGAGCGCGCGCACCGCGCCAGCATCAATTGTCAAATTGCCTTGCGGTTTTAACCCGCCCGCGATCCAGCGTTTGCGCGAAGCCGCCGGTGTGCCGCTGGCCCAAAAATGTGTGCAGCGCGCGCCGTCTGATAGCGCCGCCAGCGGATTTGCAATCGCGCCTTTGGCAATCATCACATTTGCACCGGCCTGCATCGCGATTTTTGCGGCAATCAGTTTGGAGGCCATGCCGCCGCGCCCGACGCCAGAAATGGAATCGCCCGCCATCGCTTCGATGTCTGGTGTGATGGCGCGCACATCGGCGATGTGTTCGGCATTTGCGTTCAGCGTGGGGTTGGCGCTGTAAAGCCCGTCCACATCGGAGAGCAGCACCAGCGCATCGGCCCCCATCATGGATGACACGCGCGCCGCCAGCCGGTCATTGTCGCCATAGCGGATTTCGGCGGTGGCCACGGTATCGTTTTCGTTGATGACGGGTACCGCGCCCATTGCCAGCAATGTTTTCAAGGTCGCGCGCGCATTCAGATAACGCCGCCGTTCCTCGGTATCGCCAAGTGTCAGCAAGATCTGCGCGGCGGTAATATCGTGTGCGGCCAGACATTCGGCATAGCTTTTCGCAAGCTGCACCTGTCCGACAGCGGCGGCGGCCTGACTGTCTTCCAGCTTCAATGCGCCCGCTTTCAAACCCAGCGCGCGGCGGCCCAACGCAATCGCGCCGGACGAGACAATCACGATGTCCTTGCCGCTTTTTTTCAACTCCGCAATGTCGGCGCAAAGACTGGCCAGCCAATCGCCACGCAAATGCCCGCTGCCCGCATCCACCAGCAAGGCCGAGCCGATTTTCACGACAATGCGCTGTGCGTTTGCAAGGGGCTGGTTCATCGCGCTGCCCTCTCAAGGAGCCCATGTTTCGCGAACAAGCCCGCGCTGGCGCGCCGCGGTGCGCTGTGCAGCAATCTCGCTTGCCAGCGCGCGCAAAATCTCGTCCACGCCCGCACCGCTGACACCAGAAAGCAGATGTACCTCGTGGCCACAGGCTTTTTCCAATGCGCGCTTTTTCTTTATCAGGCTGGCTTTGTCGATGGCGTCAATCTTGTTCAGCGCCACGATTTCCGGCTTGTTATCCAGCCCGTTGCCATAGGCTTCCAATTCGCCGCGAATGGTTTTGTAGGCGGCAACGATTTCGCTTTCAGTGCCGTCGATCAGATGCAGCACAACATGACAGCGTTCGGCGTGGCCCAGAAAGCGGTCGCCCAGACCAACGCCTTCATGCGCGCCTTCGATCAGGCCGGGCAAATCGGCCAACACAAAATCATTGCCGTCAATGCGCACCATGCCAAGCTGTGGCGCCAGTGTCGTAAACGGATAATCCGCGATCTTCGGCTTGGCGGCGGATGCGCGGCTCAAGAAGGTGGATTTGCCCGCATTGGGCAGACCGATCAAACCGGCATCGGCAATCAGTTTGAGTTTCAGAATGATGGTTTTTTCTTCGGCCGGTTGACCGGGATTGGCATGACGCGGCGCCTGATTGGTGGCGCTTTTGAAATGCGCATTGCCAAAACCGCCATTGCCGCCGCGCAACAGCATCACGCGTGCGCCCGTTTCCGCCAGATCGGCAATCGGGGTTTCGCCGTCTTCTTCATAGATTTGTGTGCCCACCGGCACTTTCATCACCGCGTCATCGCCATTGGCGCCGTGCATGTCGCGGCCCATGCCGCCGCCGCCACTTTTGGCTTTGACGTGCTGCTGATAACGGTAATCGATCAGGGTGTTGAGGTTATCAACCGCCTCGACCCAGACATCGCCGCCGCGCCCGCCATCACCGCCATTGGGGCCACCGAACTCGATATATTTCTCCCGCCGGAAGGAAACGCATCCGTTTCCGCCCTTCCCGCTGGCAATATAGACCTTGGCGACATCCAGAAATTTCATGCAGGTGTCCTTTTGCGCCCGAAATTCTCGCGGGCCAGCACCATCATATTGCACTGAACGGCATGGCCGCGCGCCAGACAATCGCGCGTTTCCACGCCATTGGGCACCGCGCCCAGTTTTTCCAGCACATGACCAGAGGCCGGATTGTCGTGAAACCAGCCTGCCACCAGCTTTTCGGCCTTCAATTCACCAAAGGCAAATCCGGCCAGCTTGCGCGCTGCTTCGCTGGCATAGCCGTGGCCCCAATGGGCCTTGCCCAGCCAATAGCCGAATTCAAAAAATCCCTCTTTCAGATGCAGCCCGATGCAGCCGATCAGCGCAGAATCATTGGCGCGCAGGATGGCGAAGACGAAATCACTGCCCGATGCGCGTTTTTCTTCCATACGCGCGATGAAATCTTCGGCGTCATAGAGGACATAAGGGTGGGGCACGGTGGAAAGATTCTTGGCCACGTCATAATCGCCGATCTGTGCGGCAATGGCGGGCGCATCGCCCGGTTGAAGCGGACGCAGCAAAAGCCGCTCGGTCTTGAAATGAAAACAGGCCATGATCATTCCCTCAGGCTTTGCGAGGGCGGCAATGCCGCCACCGGCTTTTCGTGAGGGAAATAAAAAAGGGAGACGGCGGACCATCTCCCTCACCTGAATGGACCGCCCTGGTGGCGGCCTGTTGCGCAAGCCGCCTATTCTGCCGCCGTCTTTGCCGGCGCGTTTGCCGGAATTACGGAAATAAAGGTGCGGCGCTTGAAGCCTTTTTTGAAGGCCACATTGCCGTCGGTCGTCGCGAAAATCGTGTGATCCTTGCCCATGCCCACATTGGTGCCGGGGTGGAACTGTGTGCCGCGCTGGCGAACGATAATGTTGCCCGCTGCAATGGCTTCGCCGCCGAATTTCTTCACGCCAAGGCGTTGGCCCGCTGAATCGCGTCCGTTGCGCGAGGAACCGCCTGCTTTTTTGTGCGCCATATCTGTTCGTCCTTAAGTCTGGGTCTTAACCGGCGCTGATCGCGGTGATCTTCACCTTGGTGAAGTGCTGGCGATGACCGCGCTTGCTGCGCGAATCCTTGCGGCGGCGTTTCTTGAACGCAATCACCTTGTCATGGCGGCCGTGCTCAACAATTTCTGCTGCGACCGAGGCGCCGCTGATCAGCGGGGTGCCGGTCTTGGGCGTGTCGCCGCCCAGCATCAGAACGTCCGCAAAAGTCACCTTGGCGCCGGCATCGCCTTCAAGCTTGGCAACAGTCAGAACTTCGTCCTGCGCCACTTTATATTGTTTGCCGCCTGTGCGGATCACCGCGAACATGGCCTAAATCCTTGAAATCATTGCAATCCTGAAGCGGCCCGTGCCACTTGGGAGGCGCGCAATATACTTATGGGATGTGCCGGGTCAAGCGGGGTCAGTAAGAACGCTTGTCAATTTCCCGGAAAGTAATCAAATCCCTCGCATCCTCTTCATCAAGATCATCCAATATCACATCAGGATGACAGATCGCCGCCAGATAAATCGAACGCAGATAGGGCACAACATCCTTGCCCGCGAGTTCATAGAAAAGGGCGGCAAAAGGCGCGAAACGCCGCAATGAGCCCAACCGCAGCTCATCAACGGCGCAATGGATCAGATATTTCCAAAGCTCGTATTTATAGGGTTGCGGCTCGGCGAGCTTTCCGCGGATTCGACTTAGTCGGCGATATGACTCCAACCGCACGTAATCCGTGGCGAATTGCCAAGGATCCTTTGACCCTCCCGGCCCGTCGGCAACCATATCGCGTGCACCCTGTAAATAGGTGCGCTCATCGTCTGTCAGATCATCGTCGAACGGTGTGGCCAAACTGCACCTTGAACAAAGCACGAACATTATGCAGGATTTTCATATCGGCTCAAGCCATTAGTGTTGAGCCGCACGAATCGCGAGGGAGCGATGGGAAATCTCTATTACGGCGACAATCTGACCATCCTGCGCGAGCATGTGAAGGATGAAAGCGTCGATCTGGTTTATCTCGATCCGCCGTTCAATTCGAACGCGTCCTACAATGTGCTGTTCAAAGCGCCGGACGGCCATGAAAGCCACGCCCAGATGGAGGCGTTCGAGGATACTTGGCACTGGACCGATTATGCCGAGCAGGCTTTTGACGAGGTGATGCAGTCCGGCAATGCGGACGCCGCCGAAATGCTGCGCGCGATGCGCTCCTTCCTGCACGACAATGACATGATGGCCTATCTGACAATGATGGCTGTGCGCCTGTTGGAATTGCATCGCGTGCTAAAACCAACGGGCTCGCTCTATCTGCACTGCGATCCAACGGCGAGCCATTATTTGAAGATATTGTTGGATGCTATTTTTGGCAAAGAGAATTATAAAAATGAGATCATTTGGCGACGTTATCGACGGCCTAAAGGCTCACAATTTGAAGCGCGAAAATTTGGTAGATCCACTGATACAATTCTTTTCTATACCAAGAGTGCTTCCTACGATTTTTACCTTGAGCGAATTGGAACAAAACTCAGTGATGATGAGTTGGCGAAAAGATATCCTCAGCAAGATGACAAGGGGCGTTGGTGTAGTGGCCCCCTTCTGAGATCATCTGGCATGGGGCCTCGGCCAAATCTCGTATACGAATATGGTGGATATACACCTGGACCGGCCGGTTGGAGAATGAATCGGTCGAAACTAGAAGCCCTTGATGCTTCTGGCGACATGTACTGGACTGGACCGGGCGTTCCGCGCCGTAAGGTACGACCAAGTGAAGATTCGAGTGCAGTCGTCGATAATTTATGGATCGACATAGAAGCAATTGGATCGCAGGCGAACGAACGTCTTGGTTATCCAACACAAAAACCACAAGCACTCCTCGAACGTATTCTTGAAGCGTCATCCAATGAAGGCGATGTTGTGCTCGATCCGTTTTGCGGATGCGGTACGACCGTGCACGCGGCGCAGAAATTAAAACGCGAATGGATCGGCATCGACGTTACGCATCTGGCCATCTCGCTGATTCAAAAACGCTTGCGCGATGCGTTTGGTCCGATTGCGATTGACGTTCATGGCACACCAAAAGATTTGGGCGGTGCGCAGGCCTTGGCCGAGGCAGACAAATATCAATTCCAGTGGTGGGCCGTGTCACTGGTTGATGCGGTGCCCTATGGCGGCAAAAAGAAAGGTGCGGATGGCGGCATAGATGGCTACATCTATTTCAAACCGGATGGGAAAGTGACGGAGAAAGCCGTCGTCTCTGTCAAAGGCGGTGCGAATGTTGGCGTCGGCATGATCCGCGATCTGATCGCCACAACGGATCGCGAAAAAGCGAAAATGGGCCTGTTCATCACACTGGCCCCGCCCACAACGCCAATGGTCAAGGAGGCCGCCAGCGCGGGCCTCTACAAAACCGAATATGGGCAATTCCCCAAAATCCAGATTCTGACAATTGAACAATTGTTTGCGGGCACCAAACCGTCGATGCCGTGGGTCGATTCCACGGTGTTTCGCAAGGCAAAACGGGAATCCGGGCAACAGGGCAAACTGCTTTGATTTTTTTTACTGCGGGGGGCCTTGAAGCCTAGGACATAATTCCCATCTTCTGAGTTTTGCCCAGGAGATTGCCCCATGTCCGATATGCCCGACATGTCCGAAATAACCGATTCAGAGCCCGCCGCTGATAGTGCGCCAGCCGCGCCGTCATCGCCGCCTCCCTCTGCACCCAATATCGACCTGCAAATTTTTCGTGCCGAGGCCGCGCTGCTGGCCGAAACCGACAGCGAAGCGTTGCTCAAAGGTTTGCTGCTGGAATGCCGCGAACTGGTGCGGGGCACCGCCAATGTCATCAGCAACCCCAGGCATGCAGAGTTTCACGATGAATATCTGCGCTATCTCCAGACGGCGGTCCGGCTTGGTGTCGATTTGTCCGGGGCGATTGCGGGGCTGCGCAATGGCGGCACCGAAGAACGGCG
>JBDZUY010000004.1:0-115983 GCA_040255365.1 Hyphomicrobiales bacterium | reverse complement strand
CCGTGCCGATGGCCGTGGGCATGCGCGTTTCAAACGCGATGCCTTTTTCATCCAGGGCGATTTTCACCTTTTGTGCATAGGGCGAAAGCGGATGCTCATAAACAATGATTGTCATGCTGCTAGCCTTAATAATAAACAGTTGCGAACGAAGTCAATTGTTTGCTGAACTCCACGTTCATCAAATTCATCCCATTGAGCGTGTGTCGCTTTGGTGCGTACGTGGCCGCACACTCTGGCTCGCTTGGCTTCCAATTCGTTGATTATATTTTCTCTGGCAAGGGTTGAGATCAGTTCGTCAATCTTTGCGCCTTCGTTCCCAATTTTATGTTTTTTGCACAGGCGGCGTATTGCGTCCTCAAACGTTACGCCTGCAATCACGCCAGCTTCGTTCTTTCTCTTGTTAGATAGGAAGTTGTCAGCGTGATCTATGAAGTCATCAAAGATAGTGGCCTGCACTTGTGATGCCATAGTTGTCAGCATTCCCGTTTCTATCTCGTCACGTAGATTCCCGAGGACGTGAAATAATGTAGTCATGTTCGATTTATTTGCTTGGATGTTCGGTTCAAAAATGGCGTCATCAAGCTCCAAGCCATTTATGATTTTTGCATAGGGAGTATTTTGCTCGCTAAGTAGGGCGTGAAATAGACTTTTCGCTGCGTAAATTAACGCGCGGCACTCTCCAAAGATGCTTTCGTTGCTAACCGCAATTACGACCTTATGGCGGAGGCATTCTTCCAAACGTTGGCAAATGGCATCGATGCGTTGGATTGCAATCTCTTTTGTAATCATCATCTAGCTCACATTTTTGAATTTTGATTTTTTGTCTTTCCACAATTGCGCCATCCACCCGAACAGGGTGGCGGCATCGGATGGTGTGTTGGTATCGCCGAATTCGCGGTAGAGCGTGGCGACATTGACGGCGATGCGTTCGCTATCGCCCCAGCCCGCAAAATCATCCAGCGCGATGGAACGCGCGGCCTCCAGCGCGCCCATGCCGGAATCATAACGCGCTTTGGCTTCGCGCTGAATATAGACCAGGTAATCGCGCACGCGTGACACGCCCGTCGCATCTGTCACCGGGCCGTGACCGGGCACAATGACATCCGGTTTCATGTCCAAAATAAGATCGCAGGCCTTGATCCAGTTTTCGGCGGGGCCTGCCCACAAAATGGGGTGGCCGTCGATAAACAGAATGTCGCCGGTAAAAATTGTCTTGTCTTGTGCAACCCACGCAATTGCATCGCCGCCGGTATGGGCCGGGCCCACTTCGATCAGCTCCACACTTTTGTTGCCGACATGTTGCACATGCTTGCCGTGAAACACGGTGTCGGGCAGGCGCGCGGCGATGCCGTCAAATTCATAGCGCGAAAAGCAATGCAGAAAATATTCGCCGGCCAATCCCATATTCGGCGCGGCCTTCATCAGCGCGGCCAATCCTTGCGGCGTTTCGTGGCGCATCGCAGTTGTGGCCGCTTCGGTGGCGATGATGTGCGCATCTTCGACCAGCGCATTGCCATAGCAATGATCGCCATTGTGATGGGTGTTGAACAAGGTGCCAATTTTTGCGGCGCTTGCGTGTTTGAAGCCGTCCAGCATGGCGCGCGTGTGTTTGTAATCGAACATTGTGTCGATCAGCAGCGCTTCGCCGCCATCGGTCACAAGCCCGGCATTGGAAAGGCCCCAGCCACCATCGGGTTGCAGCCAGGCAAAGCTGCCATTGCCGAAATCGGCCACGCCCGCCTCATAGCTCGCCTTGGGATATGTCAGGCCCGATACGCTCATTTCACGCAATTCCTTGTGTTTTTCGCTGCGGACCATTTGGGCGTGCATCCACCGGGCGCGCAAGGGTGGATTTGGCGCTTCATTTTATGGGGTAACAGGGGCAAACTGTTCAAAACAGCACAGAACAGGGCACGGGGAAGCGATTCATGACAGAACAGGCTTTGAAGATCGACGCCTTGCCGTTCGACCTAGTACCGCTGACGCCAACAATCGGCGGCGAAATTCATGGTATTGATTTGCGCGAACCGCTTTCACCCGATGTGAAATCCGGTTTGCGCGCCGCACTGCTGGATCGCAAGGTTCTGTTCTTCCGCGATCAGGATATTTCAACCGAACAGCATCTGGCCTTTGCGCGCAATTTCGGTGCATTGGAGGTGCACCCCTTCGCGCCGCACAAGCCGGATTATCCCGAAGTGCTCGCTATCACGCATGATGCCAACAGCCGTGGCCGCGAAAATATGTGGCACAGTGATGTGACATGGCGCAAAGAGCCGTCTCTCGGTTCTATCCTGCGCGCTTATGAGGTGCCGCCGGTTGGCGGCGATACGCTGTTTTCCGACATGTATGCGGCGTACGAAAATCTTGCCGACGCGATAAAGGAAAAGATCGACGGCAAAACGGCAATCCATGATTTTGCACATTTCCGGCTGATGCTGCGCAAAAAGGGTAAGAGCGAGGAAGAGATCGCGGCCTTCAACAAAAAATATCCGATGGTCGAACACCCGGTTGTGCGCACACATCCCGAAACCGGGCGCAAAGGGCTCTATGTCAACAACGCGTTTACGCAATATATCGTTGGCATGGAACGCGAAGAATCTGATGCGCTCCTGAAACATTTGTATGCACAGGCCGCGATTCCCGAATATCAATGCCGCTTTGTGTGGCGCGCAAATTCCATCGCGTTCTGGGATAACCGCGCCTGTCAGCATTATGCGGTGTCAGATTATTACCCCGCCGTGCGCCGCATGGAGCGCGTAACGATTATCGGTGACAGGCCGGTTTGATCTACCGCCCGGTCAGCCCGCCATCGACGGCGATGGTTTGCCCCGTGACATAGGCGCTTTCGTTCGACAGGAAAAACAGCGCGGCATAGGCGGTTTCCCATCCCGTGCCCTGACGGCCCAGCGGCACATTGGTGGTGCCGCGTCCCGGGCGCCCGCGCGTTGCCAGCCGCCCGATGGATGTGTCCATCAATCCCGGTGCCACGATGTTTGCGCGAATGCCGCGCCGCGCACCTTCAAACGCAACATGACGGCAAAGACCCGCAAGGCCCGCTTTGGATGCATCATAAGCTGGCAGGCGTGAACCCGCCGTCATGCCCGCAACCGATGAAATGAACACGATGGACGATCCGTCTTTCAGTTTTTCCATCGCGTGCTTCACGCACAGCATGTGACTTTTGATATTCACGGCAAACACTTTGTCCCAGCTTTCTGCCGTGGTGCCCGATAGCCATGGCCCGCCCGCGCCAATGCCGACATTCAGCACCAGCCCGTCCAGCCCGCCCATTTTCGTGGTGGCTTCGTCGATCATGCGTATGACGTCGACTTCTTTTGTCGCATCGGCAGCAATGGCAAAGACGCGGTCTTTGGCGGCGAGTGCAACGCTGGCCTCGGCACTGGCCAGATCGCGGTCCGCGATGGCGACCGCCGCGCCTTCACCGCTGCACAAAATGGAAATGGCGCGGCCATTGCCGACCGGCGTGTCATCCTCGCCAATGTCCATCTGCCCGCCGCCAACGACAAGGATGTGGCGCCCATCCAACCGGGCGCGGCCCGGTGCCTCGCCCTTGCTTTCTTCTGGCGTGTGCACAAAGCGTTCTGTCATGATGTATTCCTCCCCGAACAGATTTGGACGAATGATGCCGCGCTACGCAAGCCAATTGTTATTTGGATAGCGTCTCCGCTAGGCTTTGTTATGAAAACACAATTTGTTTGCGGTGTTCGCCCGCGAAGGTAATGCTGATGCCCGATCATTTTTCCTGCCCATGCTGCAACCCGCTGATCGGCGATGCCTACCGGTTGCACCACACCGAACCGGCGCTTGCCCCGGCCCTGGCGCTGGCGCTTGTCAGTCAGCGCGACCGTATGGGCATGCGCGCGCTGAGTGGTGCGCTACTTGCTTCTGGCACAGCATTTTCTGGCGCGTCACACACATCATCGCCCGTGCACACCAATGACACAATGACGCGCGTATTTGTTGGCGCCACGGTGTTGAGTGTTGATGAAAATTTTTCGGTAGCAGAAGCATTGGCCATTCGCGGTGAACGCATTGTCGCCTGCGGCACGCGCGCTGATGTGATGGCTGAAGCTGGGCCCGATGCCATTGTCATTGATGCCAAGGGCAAAACCATTCTGCCCGGATTCATTGAACCGCATATGCATTTTCTGCCCATCGCAACCTTGGGCCAGTGGGAAGATGTGGGCGCATCCCGCTTTGCCGATATTCCCGCCGCGCTTTCTAATTTACGCAAACATACGCAAGCGAAAAAAGCCGGCGAATGGATTTTGGCGCGCCAGATCGACCCGTCATTGCAAGCCGGTATTGATGGGCTGAACGCCGATGCGCTTGATGGCGTGTCGGCTGACAATCCTGTGCTGGTGCTCAATGCCTCGCTGCATTTCGGCTATTGCAACACAAAGGCGCTGGAACTGGCGGGCATCACGCGCGACACCCCCGATCCCGCCGGGGCCGCGTTTGTGCGCCGCGCCGATGGCACGCCCAATGGTGTGTTGAAAGGCGGGGCCGCGTTGATGGCCGTGTTCAAAGTGGTTGATGCGATGGCCGATCTCAATCTGGTTGAAGCGGCACTTGGCGTGTGTGCAAAGGCCAATGCGGTGGGCGTCACCACATTCTGCGATCAGGGCACGGGTGCGTTTGGCGGGCGCGGCGATCTTGCCGTTTACAAACAGGTCGCGGCCAGCGGGCGGATGACCGCGCGGCTGCGCTATTCATTGTTCGATACATCTGCTGATGCGTGGGACGACATGGGGATCGCATTCGGGCAGGGTGATGCGCTGATCCGCGCGACCGGGTGGAAGATCGTCTCCGATGGTTCCAATCAGGGGCTTACCGGTTATCAGCGCGAGCCCTATTTGAACAGTGACGAAACAGGTCTGCCTTATGTCGAGGCCGATGCGCTGAAGGAAAAAATTGAAAAGCGTTTGCGTGCGGGCTGGCAGGTTGTGATCCACGGCAATGGTGACCGCGCCATCGACATTATTCTGGATGCGTTTGAACAGGCCAAGGCGCGCGGCGCATCGCTCGAAAAACGCCCGCGCATCGAACATTGCTCGATCCTGCATGACGATCAGATCGCGCGCATCAAGGCGCTGGGTATCTCGCCCAGCTTTCTGATCGGCCATGTCTATTATTGGGGACAGGCGTTTCGTGACGAGATTTTCGGCGCTGAGAAGGCGGCGCTGCTGGACCGCACCGCATCATGCGAAAAAGCGGGCATCGTGTGGACCCTGCATTCTGATGACAGCGTGACCGAGATGGGGCCGTTGCGCTGCATCCACAATGCGGTGACGCGCCAGATGTGGCGCGAACCTGAAAGCACGCTGGCACCGGAGGAATGTGTGTCTGTCGAAGCGGCGATCCGCGCGATGACGCGCGATGCCGCCTGGCAATGCCATTCCGAACATGAGGTGGGAAGCCTGGAGCCCGGCAAGTTTGCTGATTTTGTGATTCTGCCGGTTGATCCGCGCAAGGTCGATCCCTTGACCCTGAAAGACATTGCGGTCGAGGAAACATGGATGAACGGCGCAAAGGTTTATGCGCGCGGCGCTTGACCGCGCGGGCTCTTGCGGCTTCAAGCATGTGAACAGGCAATTTTGAAACAGGCAAAAGGATAGTTTTGTGATTGAAGCGGTAATCTGGGATTTCGGCGGGGTGTTCACCACATCGCCATTTGAAGCGTTCGCGCGCTATGAGCGTGAAAAGGGCTTGCCGGAAAATCTGATCCGCAAGATCAATTCCGACAATCATCTGGAAAATGCCTGGGCCCGCTTTGAACGGGCTGAACTGGATCTCGACGGTTTCGATGCTGCCTTTGCTGCCGAGGCGAAAGCGCTGGGCCATGTTGTGCCGGGGCGCGATATCATCGCTTTGCTTGTCGGCGATTTTCGGCCAGAGATGATTGAGGCGCTGCGCCGCATCAAGACCAAATTCAAAACAGGCTGCATCACCAACAATGTGCCCTCGAACCGGGCAGATTCTGATGGCGGGCGCACGCTCTATGCCAAGGAGGTGATGCGGCTTTTCGATCATGTGATCGAATCGGCGAAGACCGGCATCCGCAAACCCGATCCGCGCATTTATGAGATGATGTGCGAGGCGCTGGGCGTGAAACCGCAGGCTTGCGTCTTTCTCGATGATCTGGGGGGCAATCTGAAACCGGCGCGCGCGATGGGCATGACAACCATCAAGGTAGAATCCGGTCCCCAGGCGATTGCCGAGCTGGAAGCGGTCACCGGCATGGTTCTGGCGGGATAATCCCCGCTCGGTGCTCGGCGCTGCGCACAACTTCTATTTGCAAATTCCCTTGTATTCGCGGGTTTTCATTTTTAACGAAGTGTTTGCCCCTCTGGCGAATAATACGGCATGGCAAATTTGCGCGCCGATGCAGAAATCTTCAACCGCAATGCGGCGGATCGCGGCTGGCAACAGCTTTGCGATCCGGGGCTCTGCTTTGAAAATCCTGAATTCAAGGGATTACTGGCGATCTGGCGCGATCTGTCGTCAGACGGCGCACCACCGGCCCGTAGTCAAATGACGCCGCGACGGTTGAAGCCCTATCTGCCGCGGCTGGTTATTTCCGAACGTGTGGAAAAATCGCCGCCGCGCTATCGTTTCCGCCTGATGGGCATGCGCATCGTCGAGGTGTTGGGCGAACGTACCGGCAAATTCTTTGATGATGGCACCACAGCGCTCCAATATGCACGCTGGACCGCCAGTCATGAGCTGGTTCTGGCGCATCGTCAGTCCATGCGGCTGATCGGTCATGCCGCGCTGGACGCGCAAAATCATCTGTTCAGCGAATTGCTGTTTCTTCCGCTCAGCGATGATGCGGGTGAGGCGCGCTTTGTGATGGGCTTTGGTCATTACAGCCCGGATCGCGGCGCATGGGAGATTGCGGCCCGAAACATTCGTCAGGCGATGGCCTCGGCGTAATCAAGCCAGCGCATAACGCTACTCATGCGTTTGTAACTCTCACGCAAAATCTTTGGAAATTTCGGCGCGCTTATCCGGCGCGATCACTGCCGTATGCCCGTAATTTTCATGGCCAACTTCAATCGACACTTTGACGTTGGGGTTACGAAACGCGGCGATTTGATCCGGTGTAAAGACAAAGCGCAGCCAATGCACCGATGATGTTTTGCCGTCTGGTGTCGTGCGCTCATCATAATCGGTGGGCGTGGCATTGATGGTCTCACCACCCAGATGCAGCGAAATGCTTTCTTCGATGCCGCCCAGTTTTTTGAGCTGGGCTTCGCGGCGCGTCTCGTCCTCGATTTCCAGCATCAGGGTGGCGATCAATTCGGACCCTTGCGGGATCAGCGGATTGTAAACCTCCATCTCACCAGCGGCCTGTTCGTCGCCGCCTTTTTCGATGTGCAGCATTTCATGCACCTGCTGCCACATCGTATCGTAATTCTCGAAATAGAAAGTGGCGAAGGGGCCAACCTCTACGCGGCGGTCCTTCTTGCGCGCCATCAGCGCTTTGCGCCGTTCGCTGCGCTGTGCGGCGTAATCTGCATAGGGCAGGATGTCGTTCGGTGTAATCTTGCGTTCTTTTGCGCTCATGTTTCTCGGGCTCCTTTAATCATTGGGCGCCAGCCCCAGGGCGCGGGCAAAAATCTCGATCGGATGCTGCGGCTCGCGTGCGGGCAATTCTTTGCCCTCGTTCGCTGCATATTTCTTTGCATTGTTCACAATATGGGCGGCGGCCAGCGGGCAATCCGAAACAATGTGCCCGCGCGCCTGTGTGGCGGCAGTACGAAATACCGGGCGGCCCACTTTTACGCCGACATCGTGGGTTTCGGCCAGCACGCCAAACGTGCCGCCATGGCCGGAGCAACGCTCGATCACATCAACCGGCGTATCGGGGATCAGCTTCAACATTTCGGCCGCCTTGGGGCCCATGTTCTGCGCACGCGCATGACAGGCCAGATGCACCGTCACGCCCTCGGGCAGCGCGCTCATGCCTGCGGGCAGGCCGTGCTTCTTGGCGACATCGACAACATATTCATCAATGTCGAATGTTGCTTCGGCCAGCCGTTTTACATTCTCGTCATCCGGCACGATCAGCGGCCATTCAAATTTCAGCATCAGGCCGCAGGACGCGGTCAGCGCCACAATGTCATAGCCGTCATCGACCTGTTTGATCAGTTCGGCGGAAACTTTTTTGGCGTTCGCCGCCACGCGCGCCAGATCGGCCTGTTCCAGAAACGGCATGCCGCAGCAGCCGGGATACGCCACTTTGGTTTCCACACCGATATGGTTCAACACGGCGCGCGCGGCCATGCCGGTGTCGGGCTTGTTGTAATTGACAAAACACGTCGCATAGAGCGCGGCCTTGCGCTGGCCGAATGCGGGCGCATTGCGATTGGTTTCTATCGCTTTGGCTTTGGCGGCGCGCACAAAGGTTTGCGTATGAAATTTTGGCAGCGGTGCGTCAGCGGCGATGCCGATGGTTTTTTCCATCACCGGGCGGGTCAGCCTGTTGTCTTCGGCAGAGGCCCAGTTCACCAGCGGTGCCAGCGGGGCGGCCATTTTACCGTTGCGGTCCATCTCGCCAAGCTGGCGGGCGACAAAGTTGGATTTGCCGGCTTTGGCTTCGGCGGCGCGGTAACGCAGCATCAAATGGGGAAAGTCCAGATTGAATTCATGTGGCGGCACATAGGGGCACTTCGTCATGAAGCACATGTCGCACAGCGTGCAGGCCTCGACGATGGGCGGAAAATCTTTGGATTGTACGGTGTCCAGCTCGCCGCTTTCCGATTCATCAATCAGATCGAACAGGCGCGGAAATGAATCACACAGATTGAAACAGCGCCGGCAGCCATGACAGATGTCGAACACACGGCGCATTTCTGCGTCGATTTTTTCGGCATCATAGAAATCGGGATTGTTCCACTCAATCGGGTGACGCATCGGCGCGCCCAGACCGCCTTCGTGCGATGTCATGCCGCTTCAACCTTGAAAATATGTGTAAGGATGTGCGCCGCCCTTCGCATAGGCAAAGAGCGGCGCAACCGGATCAGGCTTTAGCTGTTCAGGCTGTCGAGTGCTTTTTGGAAGCGGCCTGCATGGCTTTTTTCGGCTTTCGCCAAAGTTTCAAACCAGTCGGCGATCTCGTCAAAACCTTCTTCGCGCGCGACCTTGGTCATGCCGGGATACATGTCGGTGTATTCATGTGTTTCACCGGCAATCGCGGATTTCAGGTTTAGCTCGGTTCCGCCGATCGGCTCGCCCGTTGCCGGGTCACCAACCGCTTCGAGGAATTCGAGATGGCCGTGGGCATGGCCGGTTTCGCCTTCCGCGGTAGAGCGGAACACGGCGGACACGTCATTGAGACCTTCCACGTCGGCCTTTTGTGCGAAATAGAGGTAACGGCGGTTCGCCTGGCTCTCACCGGCGAAAGCGTCTGCCAAATTCTTTGCGGTCTTCGACCCTTTCAACGCTGCCATTGGTATGCTCCTTCTTCTTCCCTTGATGTGTGCTTTTTCCAGCGTTGGCCGCGGTCCAAGGGGTATGACCACGCGGCCTCGCTGCTGGATGCAAGGATGCAACCGCGGGCCAGCACCTGTCAATAGTTTGGAATTATTCTAAAAAAATTTATGCGGGCTGGACAATCTGCCGCGCGTGTTTGTGGGCTGCGGCGCGAGGCTTACGTGCGCTTGATACGCACGACCACATCGACCCGGTCCACCGCCATGCCTTTGGGCGGGGTGGGAACCTGACTGACGGCAATGTTGCCTGCGGGAATGTCGATCAGCGAGCCGTCATCTTCGCAATAGAAATGCTGATGATCGGAAATGTTGGTGTCGAAATAGCTGCGGCTGGCATCGACCACCACCTGATTGAGAATGCCCGCCTGCGTGAATTGGTGCAGCGTATTGTAAACTGTGGCCAGCGACACCTTGATACCGGCCTTCATCGCTTCGTCATGCAGGCTTTCGGCCGTGAGGTGGCGGTGATGATCCACGCCGCCAAACAACAGCCCGGCCAGTTCCACCCTTTGCCGCGTCGGGCGCAAGCCAGCCTCGCGCAAGCGCAAGCTTGCAGCGTCTGCGTCGTGCAGGTGTGACTTTTTCCCGGCCATGATCTTCGTTTATCCCGCGTTTGGTTTCTTGGCTATCGTTTGGGCTATCACTTGGGCAATCGGCTCAGGGCCACAAAGCCCACTTGCGCCCCTGACAGCCGGGGCTCATCTTTGCTAGGTTACATACAACCAAACATTGGCTTTAAGTCAGCACCTCATCTGGCATTGGTTAGAATGCTTCTAATAAACAACAAATCGGGGTTTTGGGCCGATTTGTCAAGGCATGACAGCCGTTATAGGTAAAGAACACCCGGATAAACCGGGGTTTCGGGCGGTTTCGCCCATAGACAAATTGGGGCGCTAGCACCCATAGGGCAATCCGGGCGTTATCGCCCGGTGGGTAAAAGGAAAACAGGTTTGGCTGAGAGTTCTGTGGCACGCGCATCGAGTTTTGACCTAGAGGGACTGCTTTCCTGCGCCAGAGGAGAGTTATTCGGCGCGGGCAACGCGCAATTGCCGCTGCCACCGATGCTGATGATCGATCGCATTTCGCATATTTCCGAGACCGGCGGAGAATACGGCAAAGGTGAGATCAAGGCCGAATTCGACATCCATCCCGACCTCTGGTTTTTTTCCTGTCATTTCCAAGGCGACCCGATCATGCCGGGGTGTCTGGGGCTTGATGGTGCCTGGCAGTTGCTCGGGTTCTTCCTCGGCTGGATCGGCGGCAAGGGCAAGGGCCGGGCGGTCGGCGTGGGCGAGGTGAAATTTTCGTCGATGGTCACACCGGCCAACAAGAAGATCAGCTATAACATCCAGCTCAAACGCGTCATCAACCGCCGCCTCGTCGTGGGCGTTGCTGATTGCACGATCTGGGCGGACGACGAACTGGCCTTTACAATCACCGATATGAAGGTCGGTCTTCAGGCAGCAGAACAGCCTGCCGCCGCGCCGGTCTGAGCGGCACAGGCCAGTCGCACAGATCATTGGATACAACAGCAAAGCCGTTCGTCATTTCAGCAAAGAAGGAATCTCTTCATGAGGCGCGTTGTCGTCACCGGCATGGGCATTGTCTCATCGATTGGCAACAACACCGAAGAGGTCGTCGCCAGTCTGCGCGAGGCGCGTTCGGGGATTGTGCAGGCCGATGAATACAAAACGCTGGGCTTTCGTTCGCAAGTACATGGCAGTCTGAAGATTGACCTCGACGCTGTGGTTGACCGGCGCGCACGACGCTTTCAGGGCGATGGCGCGGCTTACGCCTGGGTGGCGATGGAACAGGCCATTCGTGATGCGGGTCTGGAACCGGGCGATGTTTCCAATCCGCGCACGGGCCTGATCGTCGGCTCTGGCGGGCCATCGACAAAAGCGATTGTAGCCGCTGCCGATACCACGCGCGCCGAAGGCAAGGGCCCTAAACGCATTGGCCCCTTCGCGGTGCCAAAGGCCATGTCGTCCACCTGTTCGGCCAATCTTTCGACCTGGTTCAAAACCAAGGGCGTGAATTATTCGATTTCGAGCGCCTGTTCGACATCGGCCAATTGCATTGGCAATGCCGCCGAGATGATCCAATGGGGCAAACAGGACATGATGTTTGCTGGCGGCGGCGAAGAACTCGACTGGACGCTTTCAGTGCTGTTCGACGCGATGGGCGCGATGTCGTCCAAATTCAACGACACGCCGCAAAAGGCCTCGCGCGCCTATGACAAAAACCGTGACGGGTTTGTGATCTCCGGCGGCGGCGGCATTGTCGTGCTCGAAGAGCTGGAACGTGCGCGCGCGCGTGGTGCGAAGATCTATGCCGAACTTGTCGGCTATGGTGCATCCGCCGATGGCGCGGACATGGTGGCCCCGTCCGGTGAAGGCGCCGTGCGCTGCATGGCGATGGCGCTGGAAAATGTGAAAGCGCCGGTCGATTACATCAACCCGCATGCCACCTCTACGCCAGTCGGCGACATTCCTGAAATCAACGCGATCCGCGAAGTGTTCGGCAAGAACATGCCGCCCGTCAGCGCCACCAAATCGCTGACCGGCCACAGCCAGGGCGCGGCCGGTGTGCATGAGGCGATCTACACCTTGCTGATGATGAAGCACTGCTTCATTGCCGAAAGCGCCAATATCGAAGAGCTCGACCCGGCGGTTGAGGGCGCCAATATCGTGCGAAAGCGCATCGACAACGCAAATATCAATCTGGCGCTGTCTAACAGCTTCGGCTTTGGCGGCACCAACGCGACGCTCGCATTTCAGCGGTTTGAACGCTGAGCACAGAATTTGCAGCGGACCGGATGGCACGCCCGTCCTGTTCCGTTTTGAGACAAATGGGGCACGCATTCGTGCCCGTTTTGAAGGTGAGGATTTGATGGCTGATGCGCCGAAACTGATGCAAGGCCGGCGTGGCGTCGTGATGGGCGTGGCGAACGATCATTCGATCGCCTGGGGTATTGCGCGCATGCTGGCGAACCACGGCGCCGAAATTGCTTTCACCTATCAGGGCGATGCGCAGGCGCGGCGCGTAAAGCCACTGGCCGAATCGGTTGGTTCCAAACTGGTGTTGCCCGGCGATGTGGAAAACGACGCCGAACTGGATTCCACTTTTGCGGCGATTGAAAGCGAATGGGGTAACATTGATTTTCTGGTGCATGCCATTGCCCATTCCGACCGCAACGAATTGAAGGGGCGCTATGTCGATACGACGCGCGCCAATTTTGCGAGCACGCTTTCGATCTCCTGCTATTCATTCACTGCGGTGGCACAGCGCGCGGCCAAACTGATGTCCACCGATATGGGCAAGTCTGGCGGCGCGATGGTGACACTTACCTATCTTGGTGCCAGCCGCGTGATGCCCAACTACAATGTGATGGGCGTTGCCAAGGCAGCGCTGGAAGCATCTGTGCGTTATCTCGCTGCCGATCTGGGACCGGACGGGATTCGCGTAAACGCAATTTCTGCAGGGCCGATGCGCACCTTGGCGGGCTCTGCGGTCGGTGATGCGCGCACCATGTTCAAATGGAACCGGGCACAGGCACCGCTGCAAAAAACAATCGAACTGGAACAGGTCGGCGGTGCGGGGCTTTATCTGCTCAGCGATCTGTCGGCTGGCGTGACTGGCGAAGTGCATTTCGTCGATGCTGGTTACAACGTGGTCGGCATGCCCGCTTCGGCGCAATTGCGCGGCTGGGCGGCGGCACAAAACGGCCAGGAACCGGGCTGAACCGGGGGAGATTTCCATGCGCAGCTGGATGATAAAACTTTGCATTGTTGGCTCGGCCTGCCTGTTCGCAAATGCGGCCTATGCTGGCTGGCAGGATCGCGCCTCGCAGTTTGATCAGCAGCGGCTTTCGCGCCTTGATGAGGCCCGGAGCAAAGCACTGTCACAGGCGCGCGGCGGCGGCGATATGGCGGCAATTGAAAGCGCCATGCGCCCCAGCCCGATGCGCGCGTCCGCTGGCGATCTTGTTGGCAATTGGCGTTGCCGCACGTTGAAACTTGGCGGCGTCACGCCGTCGCGTGTTTATGACTGGTTTCGTTGCCGCATAAGCCGCGCGCATGGGCAGCTCTATCTCGAAAAACTGACCGGCTCGCAATACACCAATGGCTATCTTTATCCGGATCGCGGCGGCTTTGTGTATTTGGGCGCCTCCTCGGTGATAGGTGAACCGCGCCACCAATATTCGGGCAGCGGCATCGAAGCCGGTGCACCCGGAACGCCGGACGATCAGATCGGCATGTTCTATTATCTGGGCCGCGGTCATGCGCGTCTGGAAATGCCCTATCCATTGCTGGAATCAACCATGGATGTGCTGGAACTGCGGCGCTAGGCATGATGCGCGTATCGTTGCGCCCGGCGCAGGAATCTGACATCGCCTTTATCATGGATTGCGAACGCGGGCCTGGTTACGCCCCTTTGGTGGGGCGCTGGCCTGCGGAACAGCACCGCGCCACAATGCGCGAACCGGATTTTCATTATCTGATCGGCAGCGATGACAGCGGGACTGCGCGCGGCTTTGCCATTGTGCGCGAAAATTTTCTGGGTTTTCCCAATTGTTATCTGAAACGCATCGCCGTGTGTGATGCGGGCGCGGGCTTTGGTAAGCCGTTTACCGCTGCGCTATGCGATTGGGTTTTTACCCAAACCAAAACGCATCGCTTCTGGCTGGAAGTGGTGGAGGCGAACACTCGCGCGATCCATGTCTATCATGCGCAAGGTTTTGTGGACGAGGGGCGGGTGCGTGAAGCCTTTGTCGATCCCGACGGCAGCCGCGGCTCTTATGTGCTGATGTCGATCCTGAAACCGGAATGGCAAGCGCGGCGCGCCTAAACCCGCTCTTTTGCACTCGCCGCGAATTGCGCAAACAGATAATGCGAATCCATCGGGCCGGGCGATGCTTCGGGATGGTACTGCACAGAAAACACCGGCCGGTCATTTAGCGCCAGCCCGCAATTGGAGCCGTCAAACAGCGAGACATGGGTTTCGCGCATGCCCGTGGGCAGGGTTTCGCGGTCCACCGTGAAGCCGTGATTCATCGACACGATTTCCACCTTGCCGGTGGAAAGATCTTTGACCGGATGGTTTGCGCCGTGATGACCTTGCGCCATCTTGCGCGTCTTGGCACCCAGCGCCAGCGCCATCATCTGATGACCAAGACAGATGCCGAACACCGGAATGTTTGTTTCCAGCAAATTCTTTATGACCGGAATGGCGTATTCGCCCGTCGCCACCGGGTCGCCCGGCCCGTTGGACAACAGCACGCCATGCGGCTCCAGCCTGCGGATGGTTTCATAATCGGTATTGGCGGGCACCACGGTTATGTCCGCGCCATGCGCCGCGAGCTGGCGCAAAATATTGCGCTTCACGCCGTAATCCACCACCACCGCGCGCCAAGTCGGCTCGCGCTGCACGCCATACCCTGTGCCCCAGGCCCAAATGCTTTCGTCCCAGCGATAGGCCTGTGCGGTTGTAACCTCTTTGGCCATATCCGCGCCTTCCAGCCCATTGAAGCTGCGGGCCTGTGCTGTCAGCGCTGCGATGTCGAATGTGCCGGTCTTGTTGTGCGCGATCACGCCATGCGGCATGCCCTGTTCGCGAATGCGGTTGGTCAGTGCGCGCGTATCAATGCCTGCAATCCCCGCCAGATTGTGGCTGGCAAGCCAGCGATCCAGCGTGGACAGCGCACGGTAATTGGATGGGTTTGCCACATCGGCCCGCACGATCAACCCGCGCACTGGCGGGGTCAGCGTTTCGATGTCTTCGGCGTTGGTGCCGACAATGCCGATATGCGGGAAGGTGAAACAAACGATCTGGCCCGCATAAGACGGATCGGTCAGGATTTCCTGATAGCCGCTCATTGCGGTGTTGAAGCAGACTTCGCCAACGCTGGTGGCCTCGGCGCCAAAGCCGTGGCCCTCGAAAACCGTGCCGTCGGCCAGCACCAGCACGCCCGTTTTCGCGCGCGAATAATGCGCCGCCTTGTGGGCGGCGGTGGCTGTATTTGCGTCTGTCATGGGAAAACCCGAAATTGCGGTCGACGTCGGCGAAAATAGGGATGCGTCCGCGCAGGGTCAAGGTTTTGCGTATATCAGGCCAGAACGGGTATATCCTTTGTTTTCAAAGGTTTGAAGTTTGGGGCATATCAGCCCTTGGAAAATGTCACAGGAGACGAAAATGGGTTTGCGCGATCAACTGAATGATTCGCTGAAAACGGCGATGAAGGCGAAGGATCAGCCGCGTGTCTCCACCTTGCGCATGGTGCTGGCCGCGGTAAAGGACAAAGACATTGCCAATCGCACCGCCGACAGCCGCGAAGCCATTTCTGACGATGATGTGCTGGGCCTTTTGTCCAAAATGGTGAAACAGCGCGAGGAATCGGCTGCGGCTTACGACAGCGGCAACCGCCCCGAACTGGCGGCGGCCGAGCGCGCCGAAATTGCCATCATCCGCGATTTCATGCCCAAACAGATGGACGAGGCCGCAGCCAAAGCGGCGGTGGAAAAAGCGATTGCGGAAACCGGCGCATCGGCAATGAAAGACATGGGCAAGGTGATGGCCTTGTTGAAAGACCGCCATGCCGGGGAAATGGATTTTGCCAAAGCCTCCGCCACGGCCAAGGCGCTGCTCAGCGGGAAATGACATGAGCGCGTTTGATATCAAAACCGCCCAAAGCGATGCGGATATCGCACGCGTCTATCCGGTGATGCGCGAATTACGCCCGCATATCACAAGCGAAGCCGATTTCGTGGCGCGGGTGACGCGCCAACGCGCGGGCTGCGGCTACACGCTGATCTATGTCGAGGACGGCGGCGTGCCGGTGGCCGCGTCCGGGTTTCGCATTGCCGAATGGTTGTCCTGGGGCAAGGCGCTCTATGTCGATGATCTGATCTGTCTGGAAAGCCACCGCGGCAAGGGCTTTGCAGAGGCCCTGATGCGTTGGATGGAGGCGCATGCAAAGGCGCAAGGCTGCGCCCAGTTTCATCTGGATTCGGGCACGCACCGCTTGCGTGCGCATCATTTCTATTACCGGCTGAAACTTTCCATCACCAGCTTCCATTTTCAGAAATCGCTCTGACCAATGCCGAAATGGGGAAATGTGTGAATCCGTGTGCCGGGCACCGGGATTTGTCTGTCAGCATTGACTGACAATCCCTACATTACCCCCATGCGCTATGGCCCCCACCTTCTTGAAGAAGTGCTCCGCCGGACCGATCTGGTCCAGCTGGTGGGCCGCCGGGTCAAGCTGACCCGCAAAGGGCGGGTTTTGTGGGGCTGCTGTCCCTTCCATCAGGAAAAATCACCCAGCTTCAAGGTCGAGAATGAACGGCGCACCTATAAATGCTTTGGCTGTGGCGCGGGCGGCGATGCCTTCAAATGGCTGATGGAAACCGAAGGGCTGAATTTCCCCGAGGCGGTTGAGCGGCTGGCGGGCGAGGCCGGGGTCGAACTGCCCAAATGGTCGCCCGAGGACGAGGCGCGCGAAGCCAAGAAAAAAACGCTTTATGATGTGACCGAAGCCGCCGCCGCATTTTTTGAGGTGCAATTGCAAGGCGCGGGCGGCAAACAGGCGCGCGATTATATTGCCACGCGCGGGCTGGGCGCCGATGTGCAGCAAACATTCCGGCTGGGTTATGCGCCGTCCGGCAACAATGCGCTGATCGAATTTCTGAAAACCAAAAACATTACCCTGGACGATATGATCGCCACCGGCCTGGCCCGGCCCGGCGATGGCATGCGCGGGCCTCGCGATTTTTTCTATAACCGGCTGATGTTTCCGATTGCCGACTTACGCGGGCGGATTGTGGCGTTTGGCGCGCGCGCGCTCGATCCCGACGCCAAGCCGAAATACATCAATACCGGGGAAACCACGCTCTTTTCCAAGGGCCATCTGCTTTACAATTTTCACGCCGCCCGGCCCGCGGCCATAAGTGCGCAAACCATCATTCTGGCCGAAGGTTATATGGATGTGATTGCGCTGGCCCGCGCCGGTTTCACCCATGCCGTTGCCCCGCTTGGCACCGCGTTCACCGAAGACCAGCTCGCGCTTTTGTGGCGGGTCGCGCCGGAACCGATTTTGGCCTTCGATGGGGACGAGGCCGGTGTGCGCGCCGGCACCCGCGCGGCGCATATGGCCTTGGCCCATCTGAAACCCGGCTATTCCCTGCGCTTTGCCTTTTTGCCGCCCGGCGAAGACCCCGACACCCTGATCGCACGTGAGGGTGCGGGCGCGATGCACGCGCTGCTGGAGGCGGCATTGCCGCTGTCCGATGTTTTGTGGCGCAGCGAAACCGAAGGCAAAGAGATTACGACTCCGGAACGGCGGGCTGGTCTGGAGCGCGCGCTGGCCGAAATCGTCAGCCAGATCAATGATGGCAAGATCGCCGATTATTACCGCCGCGAATTCGACGAAAAAGTCTTTGCCGCGTTCAAGCGCCGCCGTTCCATTGGCTTTGGCGCTGGAGGGCGCGGCCGGGACGCTGGGCGGAATTATGGGAAATTTAGTGGCGGGCAGCGCGGCAGCCGCTCTGCAGGCGCCTATTCTGGCGGGGTGGCCCGGCCCGGTTTTGGTGAGCCGGTGTCCCAGGCCCTGAAAAATTCGGCTTTGGCGCGCGGCGGCACAGCAGGCGTGCGCGCGATCAAGGAAAACGAGCTTGGGGCGCTTTTGTTCGCCGCTCCGGGACTGGCCCACAGCCACACAGAAACCCTTGCGGCGCTGCCATTTTTGGACCGTCAGCTTGACAAAATGCGTCATGAGCTACTAAACCTCGCCGCTTCCGGCGCCCATCTTGAAACTGGGCGGTTGGAGAACCATCTCGTCCGTTCAGGGCTTGGCGAGCTTGCCGCGCGGTTTTCCTTGCGCCGCGGCGCCTCCGGTCTTGACGGAAATCGCGACCCCAAAGGGTCTGAGCCCAAACCGGCTGACAGGGGGACCGCCGATGGCGAGGATATCGAAGCCCGCTTTCTCCGCGCGGCCTCGCAATTGCGCGACATTGTGGAGTCCGGCCCGGAGCGGATTCGGGCCATGGAGCGTTTTAAATCCGAGCCGACCGAGGAAAGCTGGGACGATGCCTACCGCCTGCTTGGCCCCAAGCCGCAAAGCACAGAGTGACAAACATGGCGGCGCATAAAGGCGAAATCATCTAAGGTGCCGCACTGAAAAACGAATTCCGGCTGGCGCACATATAATTTCCGGCTGGCGCGCATATAATGGCGCGACGCTGATAAGCAAATACGGACAAACAACGGAAACCATTGCCCGTGGCAACGAAGAAAACGACCAAGACCAAGAAGGCCAAACCCGCCGCCAAACAGGCCGCGGCAAAGAAAACGGCATCCAAAAGCAAGGCGGCCCCCAAAGCTGCCCCGAAGGCGAAGGCTGCTGCGGTGAAGAAGGCGGCCTCCAAGGCCAAGCCTGCACCGAAGAAAGCAAAGGCAAAGGCGCCTGCCAAACCCAAAGCCGCGGCCAAAGCCAAAGTGGCAAAGCCCGTAAAGGCTACGCCCGCAAAGACCACAAAACCCAACACCAGCGCCCCAAAAACCAAGGCGGCTGTCAAACCGGCCCCGAACAAAACCGCAGGCAAGACCAAGGCCAAGGCGGAACCGAAAAAAGATTTGAAAACAAAAACCACACCCAAGACTGCCAAAGCCGAAAAGGCAAAAAAGACCGCAACCGCGCCCGCACAGGCCGATGAGACCAAGGTGAAACCCGCCATCCTGCCAAAGGGCAAGAAGCGCGGCGAAGATCTGGCCGATCCGGCAACCGCGCGTGAGGATGCCGATTCACCCTTGCTCGATATGAGCGATGTCGGTGTGCGCAAAATGGTGACGCGTGCCAAACAGCGCGGCTATGTCACCTATGACGAGCTGAACAAGGTGATGCCGTCCGACAAGGTCTCTTCCGAACAGATCGAAGACACGATGTCGATGCTGTCTGAAATGGGCATCAATGTGATCGAAAGTGAAGAACAGGAAGAAGGCAGCGAGGAAAACCTCCCCGCCGTTGCCAGTGATAGCAAGGCGGTTGCCACCAAGACCGGTACCGGCACATCGCAATATGACCGCACCGATGATCCGGTGCGCATGTATTTGCGCGAGATGGGCTCGGTCGAGCTTTTGTCGCGCGAAGGCGAAATCGCCATTGCCAAGCGTATCGAGGCGGGCCGTGAATTGATGATCGGCGCGTTGTGTGAATCGCCGCTCACTTTTGAAGCCATTACCGTGTGGCGTGATGAATTGAACGACGCCAAGGTTTTGTTGCGCGACATCATTGATCTGGATGCGATGTATGGCGCCGGGCCTGATGGTCAGAACAATCAGAATGTCAATCAGAACCCCAACGCACCGCAAGCTGGCGCCAATGGTGCGGCTGCGGGCAATGCACCGGCACAGCCTGTTGCGGCTGCGCCCGCCCCCGCGTTTAAACGGCCTGACGTCAAAAAGGCCGAAGACGGCGGGGCAAATGGCGACGGTACCAATACCGCCAACACTGGCGACACCAATACTGACGACAGCGATGATGATGACGAGGGCAATCTGCCGCTCTCGGCGATGGAAGCAGCCCTAAAGCCGCAGGTTCTCGAAACGCTTGACCAGATTGCTTCGCTCTACAAACGGCTGGGCAAATTGCAGGACGCATCGGTTGAAGCTGCGCTGGGCGGCACCGATGAATTGTCCAATAGCCAGGAACGCCGGTTCAAGAAATTGCGGGCCGAAACGGTCGATCTGGTGAAGGGCCTGCGCCTCAACAACAACCGTATCGAAGCGCTTGTCGATCAGATGTATGGCATCAATCGCCGCCTGGTCAGCCTGGAAGGGCGCATCCTGCGTCTGGCCGAAGCGCATGGCGTGGATCGTGCGGAATTTTTGAAACAGCATTTCGGCAATGAGCTGGACCAGAACTGGACCCGCCGCGTGGGCCGTTTGTCCGGCGCAGGCTGGAAGGAATTTATCACCGAAGAGCGCGACCGCGTTCACGAATTGCGCGACGATATTCAAAGCCTGGCACAGGAAACGCGCCAGTCCATCGTCGATTTCCGCCGCATCGTGCAAACGGTGCAAAAGGGCGAGCGCGAATCCAATCAGGCCAAAAAGGAAATGATCGAGGCCAATTTGCGCCTCGTGATTTCGATTGCCAAGAAATACACCAATCGCGGCCTGCAATTCCTCGATCTCATTCAGGAAGGCAATATCGGCCTGATGAAAGCGGTCGATAAGTTTGAATATCGCCGCGGTTACAAATTCAGCACCTATGCAACATGGTGGATTCGTCAGGCGATCACCCGTTCGATTGCCGATCAGGCGCGCACCATTCGTATTCCCGTGCACATGATCGAAACGATCAACAAGCTGGTGCGCACCTCGCGCCAGATGTTGCACGAAATTGGCCGCGAACCGACGCCCGAAGAACTGGCCGAACGCCTTGCCATGCCGCTGGAAAAAGTGCGCAAGGTTTTGAAAATTGCCAAGGAGCCGATCAGCCTTGAAACGCCGATTGGCGACGAGGAAGATTCCCATCTCGGTGATTTCATCGAGGACAAGAATGCGGTTCTGCCAATTGATGCGGCGATTCAGGCCAATTTACGCGAAACCACCACGCGCGTTCTGGCCACGCTGACGCCGCGCGAAGAACGCGTGTTGCGTATGCGCTTTGGCATCGGTATGAACACCGATCACACATTGGAAGAAGTGGGCCAGCAATTCTCGGTCACGCGCGAACGTATTCGCCAGATCGAAGCGAAGGCCTTGCGCAAATTGAAGCATCCGTCGCGCAGCCGCAAATTGCGCAGCTTCCTCGACAATTGACGGTCATTTTTACAATCGCAGATGGGCCGCTTGCGGGCGGCGCTCAAGAGTAGTTATCGGAAATAAGTGTTATGAAGGGATTCAAGGAAACAAAGTTCAGCGACCGGCTGAACGCGGGCGCCAAGGCGCGCGCGGCGCAACTTGAAAAAGTGCGGGCCAAGGCCGCGGCAAGCCGCGAAGGGCTGGCCGAACGTCTGGCGGAACGCAAAAAAATAGCGGCAGAGCGCGAAGCGCGCGCGGCCGAACGCAAAGCGGCAAAATTGGTAGAGGCCGAACGCAAGGCTAAGGAACGCGCCGCCGCCGAGCTCGCCGAGGAGCGTGCCAAAAAAGCGCAAGCCATTTCGCTTGCCGCGGAAGCTGCCGAAATGGCCAAGCGCGCGGAAGCTAGAAAGGCCGAGCAGAAGGCGGCGCGCGATGCACGCTATGCCGCCCGCAAGGCACGGCAAAGATAGTGTTTTGCACATCTTCGGCGCGGCCGCTGCCGCTTGCCGTCAACAGCAACAGAAAGCACGCCCATGGCTGAGCCCGCAAAGACCGACACAAAGAACCCCGCAAAATTTCCCGAACGCAAAACGTTCAAATACCCCAGCGAGGACGAGACATTTGTGCGCCGTCTGGGTAGTGCTGTGCTCAGCAATTGGGCCTCTCTGCCCGAAGACATCCGCCAGAAGATTTTGGCCGATGCTGCCAAAGTCTGGGACCGCGAATACAATGTGCCCCAGCTTGCGCAGAAGCTTGAGAATTTCGTCAAACGCCATCCCACACGGTTGAGCTGAGTAAGGCCCGCCCGCACGGACGATGTGAGTGATTTTGCAATGCTGCTGACGATGATGAAGGCCAAGATACACCGGGCCGTCGTGACACAATGCGATATGCATTATGAAGGGTCCATCTCCATCGATGCGGCGCTGCTGGAAACCAGCGGGATTTTGCCAAACGAACAGGTTGATGTTCTGGACATCACCAATGGTGCGCGGTTCACCACCTATACGATCGAAGCGCCGGCTGGTTCCGGCATGATCGGCATCAATGGTGCCGCTGCACGGCTCTGCCAGAAAGGCGATCTGGTAATCATCGTCGCCTATGCACAGATGGACGAGGCCGCCGCTCGCGCCCACAAACCGCGCGTGCTGCTGATGGATGAAAAGAACCGGATTACGGGTTAAGGCTTAAACGCCAAACCACGCGGCAATGACAAGCGCGATACCGATCACCGAAATCAGCCAGATCAGCGTGCGCAATCCAAAAATGCCAAAGGCATAAAGCGGCACATAAATCAGCCGCGCTGCCAAATAGATTTGCGTGCCCCACACGCTGGCCCAGCTATGGCGGCCGAGCAGCGCACAGGCAATCACCGCGACCGCGAAAAACGGGAACGTTTCCATGAAATTGGCAAAGGCGCGGTCCATGCGCGCCGCCGTCTGGGAGATTGGCGGCGGGGTGCCATCGCGCGCACCCAAATTCCATTTCAGCCCGCGCTGACCATTATACATGCGCGCGGCAATCAAAAGCTGCACCAACCCCAAAATCGTGGCGAGCGCCAACGCCGTCATCTCCGCGCTCATGCCGCCAATTTGCAAGCCTGCGAAATGCATCCAATCATTGGCGTTCATCACTATCCCCCCCATGCCGCGCCGTATTCGTTATACGCGATGCCTAATCGTTTGGATCGGTGCCGTTCTGGTTGGGATTGTTTCCGACGCCGATATCGAAATGCGTGCTATTGCCCAGATCAAAACTCTGTTTGGCTGCGGGCTTGTTTGGTATGCCGGGCAATATGTTTGGCTTTTGCGTGGTATCAAAGCCACGTGCCTCCTGATCGTTGGCAATGGGATTGCCCGGCGAATTGCCATTCTGCCATTTCGTGTTCACGGATTGGGTTTTTGTGTATGTGCCGGGTTTGCTGACGCGTTTGTAATCGCTCCATTCCCCGGCATGGGCCGTGCTTGCCAGCACCAGCGGAAGGGCTGCGGCCAAAATCCAGCGTGTCATGATTTCCCCCATCTGACTGCGTACGCCATTATTGCCAATTCAGCCATATCCGCAAACTGGCGCATCAAATCAGGGCGTAATTGAAACTGATGGAAACACGCTTGCCCCGCGCCTTGTTCAGCGCCACGGCGTGACGCACATAACTCTCCCACAACAACACGGTGCCGGGTGTGGGCGAAATTTCGACAAAGCGGCGCTTTTCCATGCGCGCGCGCGGGCGCACCGCCGGAGCCGCCATCATCATGGGCAGGCGCGGGTCTTCAAACTGAATTGTGGCTGCGCCCTTGGGGATCGCCACATAATAGGTGCCACTGATCACCGCATGCGGATGAATATGCGAGGTGTGAAGGCTTCCTGCCTCCATCACATTGATCCAGAGCGAATCCAGCGTCAGCTTGCGGCCCTGAAAATCCCATTCCTGTGCGCGCACAAAGGCCCGCACATGCGGTTTCAAATGTGTCAGAAGTTCTTCAAAAACACTCGCGCGTATCGGCAGATCGTCGAGCGAGGCATAGGACGTATAGCCATGATAATCATGCGCCTTGCACCAGGCCTGACCGGCATGGTCCTCCTGCGCAATCGAAAGACAGGTGCGCAGCAATTCGGTGTTTAATTCTGTGGCACTGCGCGCTGGCAGATGCGCACGGTACAGCGGAGAGGCAAAGAGGTTTGCAATAGCGGCCATGCATATCCGGTTTCAGTCTGGGTGGTTCGGCCGGGATGTGGCCATGCGGGATGAGTGTGCCGTGGCCCGCGCCGTTCTGTCCATGCCGCAAATGTGCTGATTCCCGTGCTTTTTCGCCTGTGTTTGCGCCGTTACGCAATTGTAAGCGCGAAGCTGTATTTTCCACCTATGGCGCGTATGCGGATTTGCGCTAAAAAATGTCATGACCGCACGCCAAGCTCCCCGGCCATCCAAACCGCGTCGCGCCTATTCGCGCAGTGAGTATATCGGCGATTCCGCGGTACATGTGCTGGGCGTGGGTTTTGGCCTTGGGGCGGTGGCATGGCTGCTGTTTCATGTGTCTGGCGCGGCGGTGATCGCCAGCGTTTCGGTTTATTGCGCCGGCCTTTTGGCCATGCTCAGCGCCTCCGCGCTCTACAACATGACACCGCAAGGGCCATCGAAGGAGATTTTGCGCAGGCTCGATCATGCCGCGATCTTTATCATGATCGCCGCCACCTACACGCCCTTTGCCGTGAACCGGCTGGGCGCACCCACGGGGCCGCTTATTCTCAGCGCGATCTGGGTGACTGCGGGTTTGGGCATTTTTTTGAAACTGGTGTTCCCCCGCCGGTTCGAGATGTTCTCTGTGGCGCTCTATCTGGCTATGGGCTGGCTGTCGGTTTCTGTCTTGAAACCGCTGGCCAGCAATGTCGCGGAGGTGAATTTCTGGCTGCTGGTCGCGGGCGGTCTGGTCTATTCCGCGGGTGTTGTGTTTTATCTGATGGAACGCCTGCCCTTTCACAAGGCGATCTGGCATTGTTTTGTGCTGAGCGCCGCCGTGCTGCATTTCACCGCCATCGCGATGGAATTCACGACTTAGGCGCAACGGGCGGAAAAGTGGAAACCGGTTTTCCGCGAAAGATTGCGCCAGATAAATGAACCACATTGTCGTGGTTCGCAATCAATCGTGTGTCGCGCAACGCCCGCGCCCGCGTTAGGAAGCGTGTGCGATGGCACAAAACCCGATATCCGCCCTGATCTTTGATTGTGATGGCGTGCTGGTGGACAGCGAAATCCTGGCCCATGAGGTTGAGATCGCGACTCTTGCCGAATTTGGGCTCGATTATGACTTGGCCGATTTTCGTGATCGTTTCATGGGCATGAGTAACAAGGCGTTCTATGCGGCGCTGGATGATGATGCGCGGGCCCGCCTTGGCCGTTCGATCATGCCGGATGTCAAAGAGATCATGCATGTGCGCTATTATGAAATTATGCGCACGCGGCTTCAGGCGGTGCCTGGCGTTCTGGAATGCGTGGCAAATGTGCGCCAGACCAAGGCCGTGGCCAGCTCCAGCACGGCCGAGGGGCTGGATTTCAAGCTGAAGAAAACCGGGCTGTGGGATCATTTCGCACCCCATGTTTATTCCGCCGATCATGTGACGCACAGCAAGCCCGCGCCCGATCTGTTCCTGCATGCGGCGGCGGCCTTGGGCGTTAACCCGGCCCACTGTCTGGTGATCGAAGACAGTGTGAACGGCGTTTTGGCGGCCCGCGCGGCGGGCATGATGGTGTGGGGCTTTGGCGGCGGCGCCCATATGGATGGGTCTTGCGAGCGTGCGCTTCTGGATGCGGGCGCGGCCCGGTTCGTGGGTAATTGGACGCAAGCAGGCGCATTGATCGCTGGGCTCTAAGAAGCCTCACCTGTGCTTAACATCTGTGTGCTAAAAGGGGCGGGTTCACACAAAAGGGTTGGGTCATGCGCATTGTTGCTGGAGTTCTGGGGCTGGCGTTTGTCGCGGTTTCACTGTCAGCCTGTGCGGTGGCACAAGCTGGCGGCGCGGTTATTGGCGCCGGTGTTTCCGTTGCCTCAACGGCGGTGAGTGTCACGGGTGATGCGGTTGGTGGTGCCGCCGGCGCGGTGAGCGGCGGGTCATCAGACGAAAAATCGCCGAACTAATTTTCCCAAGCGAATTTTGCATCTGTTTTTTGATCTGGCGCATTGACCAGCCAGCACAGCACATCGTGGAATGCTCCGTCATCACATGGAGAGCCGCAATGAGCGCAACCGCCATCGCCAGAAAACATTTCGATGCCGCTTTGGCTGATGCCCAGGCGCAAGGCTATGATGTGGATGCGCTGGCGCGCGCCATGCTGTCACGCGTGGTCACGGCGTTTCTTGGCGTCAGGGATGTGAAGGACGTGCAGGCCGAATTGATCGCGGCAGCCGAAAACGCCGATCCCGACGGCGATCATGTCTTCATGCGTCCCTGAGCGGAGTGTTCTAATGCGCAGCCCTGCGCAGAGCGCATATCACCTCGCCGCAAGATTGAAATTTTACGCATCGCCCCCACATCTCTCGATAGATTGGGGGGGAAATATCATGCGCCTTTGTTCGTTCGTCGTTGCGGCGATGCTTCTGCCCGCTGCTGCCCATGCGCAACAATTAGTGCCGGAAAGCCATGTTTCGCCAGAGCTCACTGCGAAACTGAAATCGCTGGATGCGGAAATTTTTCATGCCGCGTTCGACCGCTGCGATAGCAAGGCGCTGCGCGCGCTGGCAACAGGTGATTTTGAATTTTATCATGACCGCGGCGGGTTGATTATAAAAAGCGGCGATGAATTCGCCGCCGATAACAGACGTGAATGCAAATTGCGGGCTGAAGGCAAGAAAGACCGCCTTCGCCGCGAGCTAATCCCCGGCAGCATCAGCGTTCATGCGTTGGGCAAAGATGGCGTGATGCAGATGGGCCGTCACCGCTTTTATATTCTGCACAACGGCAAGCCCGATCAATTGGTCGAGGTCGCCAAATTCATCCATGTCTGGCGCAAAACACCTGGCGGCTGGCGCATTGCGCGCGAGATAAGCTACGACCACATGGCGGTGAAGTAATTCTTACCTACACACGAAAATCTTTAGAACGAATCCTTGCGCCGCCGTGTTTCGGCAAACACCTCCACATCGCTGGCGCTTTCCAGACCGAGTGTTTTGCGCAGCTCGGCGGAATCCGGGCGCAGGAACGGATTGGTGCGTTTTTCAATGGCCAGTGTTGAGGGCACGGTCGGTTTGTTCTGATCACGCAAGGCTTTCACTTCGATCATGCGCTTTTGCAAATCGGCATTGTTTGGCTCCATGGTCAAAGCGAATTTGCCATTGGCCAGCGTGTATTCATGGCCGCAATAGATTTTCGTGTCATCGGGCAGTTTCATCAACTTTGATAATGAATCCCACATCATCGCGGGCGTACCTTCAAACAATCGCCCGCAACCCATCGCGAACAACGTATCGCCGGTAAAGGCCGCGGCCTCATCGCCAAACACAAAGGCGATATGCGCTTTTGTGTGCGCGGGAATTTCCAGCACATCCACTTTGTGTGAGCCGAAAGCCCACGGGGCAGATTCGCTAACGCCCACATCAATGCCGGGAATCCGCTCGCGGTCTTTTTCCGGACCCACAATTTGCGCGCCAAATTCGGCCTTTAACGCCTTGTTGCCTCCGGTATGGTCCCAATGGTGGTGCGTGTTCAAAATATGGCTCAGTTTCCAGCCATGGGCCTGCAATGCGGCGCGTACCGGTTCTGGCTCGGAAGGATCGACAACGGCACAAAGCCCGGTATCGGCATCGTGAATCAGATAAGCATAATTGTCGGTCAGACAGGCAACGGGTTCGATGGTAAGCGTGTTCATGGGTTTTCCTTGTTTGACACCGAGCCTAGCAAGGCATGGCCCGGCGTTGAACCTTTGAACAGCCAGGATTAGGCAGAGATCATGCAATTCGACTCATCCGGGCTATCGCGGTTCTATGAAACGGCCATGGGCCAGGTCATGCGCCGGCTGGTTCAGGACCGTCTGCGCCGGGTTTGGCCTGATGTGAATAGTCAGCGCGTGCTGGGTTTTGGTTTTGCCACGCCCTATTTGCGCTCCTGGCTGGGCGAGGCCGAACGGGTTGTGGCGTTGATGCCGGCTCGTGCCGGGGTTGTGATCTGGCCCGAAGGGCGCACGCTCAGCGCGCTGGGTGAAGAAGACATGTTTCCGTTTCCCGATGCGATGTTCGACCGTGTACTGATCGTGCATGGTCTGGAAAATGCGGAATCTGGCCGCGCTCTGATGCGGCAGGTCTGGCGGGTGCTGGCGCCCGAGGGCCGCTTGTTGCTGGTCGCGCCGAACCGCACAAGTGCATGGTCACAGCTTGAACGCTCGCCCTTTGCCTATGGCCGTCCGTTCACCCGCTCGCAGCTTGTCAATTTGCTGCATGATTGCATGTTCACACCCGAAGACTGGGACTGCGCGCTTCTACTGCCACCTTTCAAATCCCGGCGCCTGATCGGCACTGGCAAAGGGTGGGAAAGGCTGGGCCGCCGTTTGTGGCCGCGGCTTGCCGGGGTGCACATCGTCGAAGCGACAAAGTCACTTTATATCCAGCCGCCCCCGCTGCGCGCGCGCGATGCCAAACGGGCTTATGCCCGCAAGCCGGTTTGAAACACGCAGTGTTTCCTGTGAGCCAGCTAACGGCGAATTCATCATGCGAACATCTGGGCGACATACTTGAGGCATAACATCCTTCGTGCGCCGGGATGGCCGGCGCTTTTAGGAGACCAAGAATGCGCAATTTGAGAGTCGTTATTCCGGCTTTGGTGATTTCGGCTGCGTTTGCGGGCACAGCGCTTGCGGCTGAAGCCACCACACCTGCCACGGCACCCGCCACGACAGCGGCTAAAACAGAAGCCCCGGCAGCACACAAGACCGTGACGCATCACAAAAAAGCGATGCACCACAAAAAGAAAGCCGAAGCTGCAAAGTCGGCTACGCCTGCCAAATAATTTTCTGACTACCTTTATTCTATGTTCAAGGCGGCGCTTGCCATCAATTTGGTAGCGCCGCCATTTTTTGTACTGCATCCATCATGTTTCAAGCCCTGCGTGAACAGCATGAGCAGCATGCATGTTTTTGCATGGATGCTTCATACGTGCTGGCACACGCGTACATACGCGCAACGTGTCGCGGTCTTAAGAATTCTCGCGCTTTCTTGAGGATGATGCACGCGCATAACGGCCATGCGCATCTTTTGTTGAGCTGACTAATCCCTATCTGTTGTTACGCCGGTATGAAGGCCGGTGTGTAAACCCAGGAGGGAGCAATGCGCCCCATGAAATCTGTTGTAACTGCGATTGCCGTTTGTGTTGGCCTTACAGCCGGGCTGGCCAGTGCCAGTGCAGCTGAAGCTGCCACGACATTGACATGCCTGACAAAAGCCAAGGCCGTGAAAACTGCCCTTAACGGCAATACGAATTCGAAGAAGTATAACGATGCCAAGAAACAGGCACGTTATGGTCTCAGCTATTGTTCGAACGGTCTGTTCGAACGCGGCGTTGCGCATTACGAAGCAGCGCTGAAAATGCTCGGCACTTCGTAAGTTGATCTACAAAACGTGCGGCGGCGCTTTCTGGCCCCCTTGAGTGGTGCGGCGCGCACGTATCAAAAAGATAGCGCCTTCGGCGAAGAGATTAGGCCCCCACGCATCAGGCTTCACCGTGCGTGTGCGCCCCTCTTCGCTTAAGGCGACTACTTTTTCGACTTCCGCATCAGCCTCAGCAGCCAGCGACATAAAATCGGCAATCGTGCAAAGATGTATGTTTGGCGTTGTGTGCCAGTGCTGATCGAGGAAGCGTGTTTGCGGCATGCGGCCCTTGAACAACAAGCTAAGGCGGATACGCCAATGGCCGAAATTGGGAAACGAAATTACGACATGCCTGCCAATGCGCAACAGATGATCCAGCACGATGCGTGGCGCGCGTGTCGCCTGAATGGTCTGGCTTAAAATGACCGTGTCGAAAACCTGGCTGGGATAGGCAGCAAGGTCCGTGTCCGCATCGCCCTGAAGCACCGACAGGCCGCGGGCCACACACATATTCACATTCTGTTGTGACAGTTCGATGCCCCTCGCATCGACTTGGCGGTTCCGCGCAAGATGTTCCAAAAGCGCACCATCACCGCAACCGACATCCAGAACGCGCGAACCCGGCGCAATCATTTGCGCAATCGCCTGCAAATCGGGGCGCAAATTTGGCAACACATTATTCATGTCATGCCGCAGCTTTCGGCGGCCGCAGCCAAAAAGCCGCGCATCGTTGCAAACATTTCCGGCTCATCCAGTAGAAACGCATCATGGCCGCGATCGGTGTCAATTTCCACAAAACTGACATTGGCGGCAGCAGCGTTCAGGGCATGTGCCACGCGCTTGTTTTCCGACGGCGGGAAAAGCCAGTCGCTTGAAAAGGAGATGATGCAGAATCGGGTCTTGCAATCGCGAAAGGCTTCGGCGAGCACGCCGCCATAATCCGCCGCGAGTTCGAAATAATCCATCGCCCGTGTGATGTAGAGATAGGAGTTCGCATCAAAGCGATCGACAAAGGTCATGCCCTGGTGGTGCAAATAGGATTCAATTTGAAAGTCTGGCCCAAAACCGAATGAGACGGCATCGCGGTCCTGCAATTGGCGGCCAAATTTGCGCTGAAGTGCGGCCTCCGAAAGATAGGTGATGTGCGCTGCCATGCGCGCAACAGCCAGCCCCTTGGCGGGTTTGCGATTCTCAAGCTGATAGGCGCCGCCCATCCAGTCGGGATCGGCCATGATCGCCTGGCGGCCTACTTCGTGAAAGGCGATGTTTTGTGCCGAATGGCGTGAGCCGGTCGCAATGGGTACAGCGCTGACGACACGGTCCGGATAGCTTGCGGCCCATTGCAGAACCTGCATGCCGCCCATGGAGCCGCCCACGGCGCAAAGCAGTTTTTCGATGCCCAGCTCATCCAGCAGCATGGCCTGCGCGCGCACCATGTCGCGGATCGTGACCACGGGAAAATCCAGGCCGTAAGGCTTGCCGGTTTCGGGATTGGTGTCGGCCGGCCCGGTTGAGCCCATGCAGCCGCCGATCACATTGGTGCAGATCACGAAATACCGGTCGGTATCAATCGCTTTGCCGGGCCCGACCATGGTTTCCCACCAGCCGGGTTTGCCGGTCAGGGGGTGCTGGCTTGCGACAAATTGATCGCCGGTCAGCGCATGGCAGATCAGTATCGCGTTAGAGCGTGCTGCGTTCAGCTGGCCATAGGTCATATAGGCGATGGAAAAATTCGTCAGCTTGCGCCCGGCATCCAGCACAAGCGGGCGGTCCGGGCCAAAATGCATGGCATGGCCCACATTCACATCTGGCGCCACGAGAGGGCGCAAAAAATGCGGGGGAGCCGCGGTCATAATTCCCTCCACCACCAGCGCGTTCGCACGCCGGGGAAGGTTTGCTAAGGCGGGGGCGGGCCCAAGTCAAACCGGCCAAATGCCCTGCGGCCGCAGCCCGCCTTTGATTTTGGCCCTGCGGCCAGTATCAATGCCCCAATCTTGCAGACCATACGTTCAAGGAATTTCGGTTATGACGCCTACTCCCAAGCCCGGCATATTGGATATTGCGCCTTACGTTGGCGGACGGGCCACAGCCCCCGGCGTGACGCATATCTACAAACTGTCCTCCAATGAGGCGGCTTTGGGCACTAGCGCGCAGGCGATCGGGGCGTTCGAGGCGGCATCCGGCGGGTTGAGCCTTTATCCCGAAGGCAGCGCAGAAATGTTGCGCGAGGCGATTGGCAAGACCCATGGGCTTGATCCGGAACGCATCGTTTGCGGCAATGGTTCGGACGAGCTGCTTTCCATGCTGGCGCATTGCTATTTGCGCCCCGGTGACGAGGTGATGTTCAGCCAGCACGCCTTTATCGTTTATCGCATCACCACATTGGCCAACAGCGCGGTGCCCGTGGCGGTGCCGGAGAAAAACCTGCGCGTCGACGTGGATGCGATGCTGGCCGCGATCAGTGCGAAAACCCGTATTGTCTATCTGGCAAATCCGAACAATCCGACCGGCTCCTATCTTTCCGGGGAAGAGGTGCGCCGCCTGCATGCCGGTCTGCCGCCATCGGTGCTGCTGGTGATCGATGCGGCCTATGCCGAATATGTGCGCAAGAAAGATTATGATGCGGGCGCAGACATGGTTTCGGAATTCGAGAATGTCGTGATGACGCGCACATTCTCCAAGATTTATGGCCTTGCGGGTTTGCGCGTCGGCTGGGCCTATTGCCCCGCCGCTGTCGCCGATGTGCTGAACCGGGTGCGCGGACCGTTCAACGTGTCTGTGCCCTCGCAAGCCGCCGCGACCGCAGCGCTGAAAGACAAACGCCACGTCGAAACCTCGATTGAGCACAATGAACATTGGCGCGGCTGGCTGACAGACGAGATCCGTAAGACGGGTTTGCGGGTGGATGATAGCGTCGGCAATTTCGTGCTGATCCATTTCCCGCAAGAAAAGGGCCGCACCGCCAAGGACGCCGATGCGTTCCTGACGGCCAAGGGGCTGATCCTGCGCGGCGTTGCCAATTATGGTTTGCCGGATTGCCTGCGCCTGACCGTGGGCAGCGATGAAGCCAACAAGCTGGTGGTCGATGCCTTGCGTGAATTCGTGGGCGCACCAAACCCATGACGATGGATTCCGGGCCCATCTTCAACAAGATCGCGCTGCTGGGCATTGGCCTGGTTGGCTCGTCACTGGCGCGCGCTGTGCGGCGCGGCGGACTGGCCGCCCATATCAGCGGTTATGCGCCCGACGCGGCGATGCTGGATGAAGCGCGCGCCGAAGGCTTTGCCGATTCCCTGCATATGAACGCGGGTGAGGCCGTGCGTGACGCCGATCTGGTGGTGCTGGCAACGCCGGTGGGCGCGTTTGGCGATGTGGCAAAAGAGATTGGCCCGCATTTGAAACAGGGCGCGATTTTAAGCGATGTCGGATCGGTGAAGATGGCGGTGATCCGCGATGTCGGCCCACATGTGCCCGAAGGGGTGCATCTGATACCGGCGCATCCGATTGCGGGCACCGAACAATCGGGCCCGCGCGCCGGCTTTGCCGAATTGTTTGATGGCCGCTGGTGCATTCTGACCCCGCTGCCCGGCACCGATGCAGGCGCCATCGAAACCCTGAGCAATTTCTGGCAGCGCCTGGGTAGTCAGGTCGAGATGATGGAGCCGAAGCATCATGATCTGGTACTGGCCATTACCAGCCATGTGCCGCATCTGATCGCCTATAACATTGTGGGAACGGCGGCCGATCTGGAAAGCGTGACCGAAAGCGAAGTCATCAAATATTCCGCGGGCGGGTTTCGCGATTTTACGCGTATCGCGGCATCGGACCCGACGATGTGGCGCGACGTGTTTTTGAACAATCGCGAGGCGGTGCTGGAAATGCTGACCCGCTTCAACGAAGATCTGAGTGCGCTACAGCGCGCCATCCGCTGGGGTGACGGCGATGCGTTGTTCAATCTGTTCACGCGCACGCGCGCCATTCGCCGTTCGATTGTGGATGCGGGTCAGGATAGCGCCGAGCCGAATTTCGGCCGTACAGTTCCGAAGAAAAACTGAGTGGATTCTGCTTCGACCGGCTCAGCATGAGGATTACATTTGCATCCTCATCCTGAGCTTGTCGAAGGACGAGGGTGCGGGTGCAAGACGTGGCCTTAATAAAGCGGACTCAGAAATCCGGCGGGCAGGCTGCCAGCAAAAATCAAACCTTCGTTGAAGCGCAATGTAACGGGCGCACCTTTTTCAGACTGGGCTGCGTTTTCGGCTGCGCTTTGAACGGCACCCGTGATGCTTTGCTGCGTATTCGCGCCGGGTGCTGCGGGAACACCATTCACCATTAGTTGCAACTGTCCCTTAAGGCGGTGCTGCGAGTCCAGAGCGAGCGTGCCCTTGCCCGTGGCGCTTACCCGGCCCCATTGCATATCCATATGATCAAGCGTGAACCCGCCATTCGCCGCGCGCCATGTGTCGAGCGTGCGGCGCCAATCGGCATGGCCCGAAAGCAGCGCATCGAACGGTTTGGCCGGGCCAAGCTGTCCGTCTATGCGGAATTTCGCGATGGTGTTGCCGAACGCGTAAACGCGATCTTTGGGCAGATGGATGTCTTGCGCATGAACATCAACATCCATCGTGTCATGCAGTGGATCATGGCGGATATGAAACTCGCCGCGCGTCATTTCGAACACGCCAGACTTCTGTCCCACAGATTCATGATTGGTGGACGAGAGGCCGATTGCTTCACCGTCAAACCGCACAAGCTCTCCTTTGCGCAAATTCGCACTGGCACGCAGCAAGGCCGGTAAAAATGTGGATGTGTGTGTTGTGCCGTCTTTGGCCGTCCATGTCAGCGTCTGCTGGCCAGCGGCCTCCAGAATGATGCGCCCGCTATTATAGGTCAGGGCATGCACGGCCAGATGTTCACTGGCCCAACTCAGCGGCCCGCGCGCATTTGCGGTCGTCAGTTTTACACCTTCCAGCCGCGCATCAACGCGGAACGGAAACCCGGCCAAGGTTTTTGTGGTGTAGGAAAATGTGACGCCGGGCAGAATCTGTGTGCCATTGGCGCGGGTCAGGGCTTGCGAAAATGCAGCCGACGCAAACCACCAATAGGCCATCACCGCGCCGATCAGGGCGAGGCAGGCAGCAAGCGGTGCATACAGAAAGAAACGGTGGGAAAAGCGCATGGAACCGAATGGGTTGGGGAAGGCAGGCTTAGCTTTTATATATACGCAACTTTGCGCGGAAAACCGGAATCCACTTTTCCGCCCGTTGCTTTACCCGCATTTGGAAAAGCCGCAGGACAGACACGTATCGCAACCTTCCAGCTTTACAAAGCTGGCGCTGGAACAACGCGGACAAAAACGGGCTGGCGCACCTTCGGCGGCCATGGCAACGGCGCGGGCATTCTCGACGATGGGCGCTTCGCGCGCCGCCATGAAGCCGGTGTCGATCAGATGACGCTCAAGCACATCGCCGATCGCCGCCAGAAGCGACGGCACATAATGCCCGCCCATCCATTGGCCGCCGCGCGGATCGAAAATCGCCTGCAATTCCTCCACGACGAACGAGACATCGCCGCCGCGCCGGAACACTGCCGAGATCATGCGGGTCAGGGCCACGGTCCAGGCATAGGCCTCCATGTTCTTGGAGTTGATGAACACCTCGAAGGGGCGGCGCCGTCCGTCTTTGCGAATATCGTTGACCGTTATGTAAAAGGCGTGGTCGCTCTCGCCCCATTTGATTTTGTAGGTCTGGCCGATCAGCACTTCGGGCCGGTCCAGCGGCTTGGTCATGTAAACCACGCCGCCATCGCTGCTCTTGGGCATGATGCGCGGCAAATCCATCGGCAGGATCGGCTCGTCATCATTTTCGGGCGGCGGCAATTCGCTCTGCACCGCATCGGCCGCATTGCCCTGTTGGGTGTCTTGCGTATTCAGCGACAGCACTGATCCGGTGATCGCATTGGGCCGGTAGGTGGTGCAGCCCTTGCAACCCATTTCATAGGCTGTGCGATAAATATCCTTGAAGTCGTCAAAGGAAATGTCCACCGGCACATTGATGGTTTTGGAGATCGAGCTGTCGATATATTTCTGCGCCGCGGCCTGCACGCGCAAATGATCGGCGGGTGTTAGTGTATCGGTGTTGACGAAATAGTCTGGCAGGGCCGCATCATCGCCAAACAGTTTGCGGAATTTGCGATAGGCATAATCGCTGACGACTTCTTCGCGCCGTGTGCCATCCGCCATCAATACTTTGCGCGTGTATGTATAGGCGAAGACTGGCTCGATACCGCTCGAAACATTGCCGGCAAACAGTGAAATCGTGCCGGTCGGCGCGATAGATGTGACCAGAGCATTGCGAATGCCATATTGCGCAATGCCGTCGCGTACATGGCCCGGCAGCGCGGCGATGTTTGGCGCGTTGAGATATTCGGCCTTGTCGAACAGCGGGAAGGCGCCCTTTTCGCGCGCCAGCTCGACAGAGGTTTCGTACGCCACTGCCGAAAGCCGTGCCAGCCAGCGTTCGATCAGATCGATGCTTTCATCGGAGCCATAGCGCACGCGGCAAAAGATCAGCGCGTCCGCAAGCCCGGTGACACCCAGCCCGATGCGGCGTTTGGCAAACGCCTCGGCGCGCTGTTCGGGCAAGGGGAAACGCGAAATGTCGATGACGTTGTCCATCATGCGGATCGCGGTACGGGTCAGATTGTCCAGCGCTTCGCCGTCCAGCGCCGCATCATCAGCGAACGGATTTTTCACCAGCTTCGCCAGATTGATCGACCCCAAAAGACACGCGCCATAAGGCGGCAAGGGCTGCTCACCGCACGGGTTGGTGGCGCGGATGGTTTCGCAATAGGCCAGATTGTTGCGCTGGTTGATGCGGTCGATGAAGATCACACCCGGCTCGGCGTACTCATACGTGGCGCGCATGATGCGGTCCCACAAATCGCGCGCGCGCAAGGTTTTGTAATGGGTGCCTTCAAAGACAAGGTCCCAATGCGCATCGGCTTCAACCGCGGCCATGAACGGGTCAGAGACCAGAACCGAAAGATTGAACATCGAAAGTCGGCCCGGCGTGCGCTTGGCCTCGATAAATTCCTCGATGTCGGGGTGGTCGCAGGACAAGGTCGCCATCATCGCGCCGCGGCGGCTGCCCGCGCTCATGATGGTGCGGCACATCGCATCCCAGACATCCATGAACGAGATGGGACCAGACGCGTCGGCACCTACACCCTTCACCGGCGCGTTTTTGGGCCGCAGGCTCGAAAAATCGTAACCGATGCCGCCGCCTTGCTGCAGGGTCAGCGCGGCTTCGCGCAGATGCGCAAAAATGCCGCCCATGGAATCGGGGATCGTGCCCATCACAAAACAATTGAACAGCGTCACCGAACGATCAGTGCCCGCGCCCGCCAGAATGCGCCCCGCAGGCAGGAAGCGGTGGCCCGCCAGCGCCTCACCAAATTTCAGGGCCCATTCGCGCTGCGCATCCGGTGCCTCGGCCTGTGCGGCTGCCAGCGCCACACGCGCCCAGCTATCGGCCACATCATGGTCGATCGGCGTGCCGTCCGGCGCTTTCAGCCGGTATTTCATGTCCCAGATCTGGCGCGATAAGTCGGTCATGCAAAAAACTCTCTTCAACCCGCATTCTGCCGCGCGGGCGGGCGGCACGGCTATCAGTGCCGCAACATAGAGTCAATCAATGTTCTTTATATGTTCTAACCAAACTTATGTCACGCGGCGCTTTGGCCCAATTCTTTGCGTCCGGACTCAACCAGTCTTGCAGACGCTGTTTCGATACGGTCCTGCAATGTTTGCATAAAGGCGTCGCGTTTGGCCCCCGGCGCAATGGCGGGCAAGAACTCAATAATGATGGTGCCGCGCTTTTTCAAAAAGCCGCCCGGCCCGGTCCAGTAGAGGCCGGAATTCAGCGCAACCGGAATGCACGGCACGTTCAATTGTTTGTAGAGCGCGGCGATGCCCGGTTTGTAGGGCCGCGATTGGCCCGGTGGTGTGCGCGTGCCTTCGGGGAAAATCAGGATGGGCCGTCCGTGAGCCAGCGCTGCACGCGCGGCTTTCACCATGGCGCGCAGGGCCGAGGCGTGCCCCTCGCGATCAATCGCGATCATGCGCATCTTGCGCGCATACCAGCCGTAAAATGGCACCTGCAACAATTGCCGTTTCAGAATGATGACGGGATCGCGCAACAGGAAAAACAGCGCAATCGTATCCCACATGCTCATATGCTTGGATGCGATCAACACGGCGCCGCGCGGAATCTCACCGCGCACGTTGTAATCAAGCCCGGCAATTACACGCAAACCCCACAGGCTCATGGCCACCCAGGTTTTGGGGATGATGGTGGCAAGGCGATACGGCATGAGCAGCATCGGCGAAAAGACGATCGACAAAAATGCCGACAGCAATGCGAAATACAGCAGGAAAATAAAAGAGCGAAAGGCCGTCATAGGATGTTGTTCGCGTCGCTTTTTACGGTGCGCGTTTCAATGGCGTTGCGCTCCTTGTCGGGGACGAAATTGGTGAGCACAAGGCTGGCCAGATATTTAGCATATTCACTTTGCAGCAGACGGAATGTGTGCGGGTCGCGCCACCACGCCTTCAAATCCACACCGTCGGGTTCCACGGGGTAAGGTTCCAGTTTGATGTTTGGCATTTCGGTGCGGAACTCGGCCATGCTGCGCGGCATGTGATAGCTGGCCGTCACGATAACCAGACTGTGATAATGATGTGCGTTCGCCCAGGCTTTGGTTTCGGCGGCATTGCCATGTGTGTTGGCGGCAGAAAACCCAAGATCGGCACAGCAATCAAAACGCACGCCGCCATGCGCCAGCCGCTTCAGATCTGCTTTCGTGGTGGCCGGATGCACGCCGGTAATCAGCAGGCGTTTGCCGATGCCGGTTTCAAACAACGAAACCGCAGTGTCCAGACGCGCGCCGCCACCGGTCAGTGCAACAATCGCGTCAGGGCTACCTTTGACAACCGGCGCCTTGGGCAGGCTGGCGGCGAACACCAAAAAGCCCGCAGCGTAAATGACGGCCACAGCCAATGCCGCTTTGAGCAACCAGAAGTGCAATGCCGGGCGTTTGGAATCGGACAAAGGAGCCTCTTTTTACGCGGCAATGTTTAGCATCGGCGCGATCGCGCACAGCTTCAATAGATTTTGCGCAAAGCGGCCAGAACCGACAAGCGCGCCGTGGCCCAGGCAATCAATCCCGCGCCCAGCGGAACCGCGACCAGCCACACCAATTCTACCAGATGCAGCGCCAATGGCGGCAAAAACGGCACAGGCTCGATACCGGCAAATTCCAGCCAGCTGGCCAGCAGAAACACCATGCCCGCCAGTGCCGCCCCAATGGCCGATGCGGCCAGGGTAGAAACGAAATAATGCCGCTCAAAGGCGCGGGCAATAAAGCTGGAATGGGCCCCCATCTGGTGCAAAAGCGCGACGATGTTGTGGTGCGCCTGAAGACCGGCGCGCGTCGCAAAGGCCACGATGGAGGCGGTGGCAATCGCGATCAGGGCCAGAATGATATAGGACGCCCACATCACCGTATCGGCCAACAGCTTCAGCCGCGACAGCCAGTGCGAATGATCGTCCAGAATCGAATCCGGCACCGCTTTTTTCAATTGCGCCGTGAGCGCGGGAAGATCGACACGCGCACCCGGTATGATTTGCGCATCGACCAGCCGCGGCAAAGGCAGATCAGCCACCAGCGCATCAGACCCCAGCCAGGGTTTGACCAGCTTCATCGCGTCTTCTTTGGAAACCGGCGTCGCCGATGCAATGCCTTGTGTGTTGCGCAAAATCTGCACGACCAGATTTGTCTGGTTGTCCAGCGCAGGCTGCGGCGGGCCTTTTTCCGGCGGCAGGATTTGCACGGTCAGGCTTCCGCTCAAGCCCTCCTGCCAGCCTTGTGCCGCGCGGTGCGCCACCAGCGATGCACCAATCGCCAGCGCCGCCAGAAATGCCATCACCGCAATCACCACATCCAATGGGGCGGCGCCCTGTTCGCGCGGCAGGATGCGCCCGCGCGATGGCCGGTTTGTCTGGCTCATATGCTCTGGCTCATGTGCGCTGTGTCCGCAATTCCACCAGCCGTCCATCGACAAGGCGCATTTCGCGCGCACCGGTGCGTTCAATCAGGGCGCGGTCATGGGTGGCGATCAGAACAGTTGTGCCCACCCGGTTCAGTTCGGCAAACAGGCGCAGCAAGCGCTGGCCGATATCGGGGTCCACATTGCCGGTGGGTTCGTCCGCCAAAAGAAGATCGGGCTGGGCCACGACGGCGCGCGCAATGGCCACCCGCTGCTGTTCACCGCCCGAAAGCGTGGGCGGGCGCGCGCGCATGCGATCACCCAGACCGACCCAGCTCAGCAATTCTTCAACATCGCTGGCATAGTCAGCCTCGTGTTTGCCTGACAGACGAAGCGGCAGGGCCACATTGTCAAAGGCCGAAAGATGGTCCAGCAGGCGGAAATCCTGAAACACAACGCCGGCCCGGCGGCGCAAAGCTGGAAATTCAGACCGCTTGGTGACCGCCAGATCATGCCCGAACAGGCTGATCAGCCCGCGTGAGGGCGGCTCGGCCAGTAACATCAGCTTCAAAAGCGTAGTTTTGCCCGCGCCAGAAGGGCCCGTCAGAAAGGTGAACGAGCCCGCCTCCAGCTGGAAGGTGACATCGCGCAAGACCTCCGGACCGGGCCCATAGCGCATTCCGACATTTTCAAAGCGAACCATGGCGCGGGACCTTAAACACTCTTTCTTTCGGCTCAAACCGTGACGGCATGTTAACGCGCCATCCCTACGATATCTGCGAATCCTTGCTTGGTGCGCGTCCTTGCGACTATTTTCATCAACCTCACTCGGCAATCGTTAACGGCTATGATTCTTACCTGTCCGCAATGTTCAACACGCTATCAGGTCGATGCCGCGAAATTCGCTGGCACAGGCCGCAAGGTGCGCTGTGCGAAATGCGGCCATGTCTGGCATCAGACCGCGGCAGAGCCCGATGCTGATGATGAGGGGGCTGCGGCGCTTGACACGGCCCCGCCGCCAGCAAAACCCGCACCGGCACATACGCCAATCCCGCCGCGCCGCACCGCAGCGCCGGTGCAAGAACAAGCCAGTGTTGCTGCGGCGGACAATGACGATGGGCCGCCTGCTGCTGCACCGCAGCGGCCCGCCTGGAAAGATTTTGCCTGGAAGGGCAATGCGCTTGCGCTGGCCGGTTGGGCAGGTTTGATCGCCGCCATTCTGATCGTTGGCTGGTCGGCCGTCCGTTACCGCCAGGAAGTTGCAACCCTGTGGCCACGCTCGGCCTCGCTCTATGCCAGTGTGGGCCTGCCAGTGAATGCGCGCGGGCTTGCCTTCAGTGATGTCACCTATAGCCGCGACCAGGAAGATGGCGAGCCAGTGCTGGCCGTAACGGGCTCGCTGGTCAATATCAGCGGTCGCGAATTGGCGGTGCCGCCGGTCACTTTGGTCATGACCGATGACAGCAAGCGCGAACTTTATCGCTGGACATTCACTCCGACTGTTTCAACCTTGGCCGCAGGACAGTCGGTGAAATTCTCCACGCGCGTGTCCAGCCCGCCAACCGGCGCCGAGCATTTGCAGTTGCAATTTGCCGAGGCTGAAAAGTGAGCCTGCCCCCGGCACACAGAATTGTTTTTTCGCAATCCGAAATCCGTGAACATGTCGCTGTGTTGGCGAACAGCATCATGCGCGCGGACCCACGGCCCACAATTGCCGCGCCCATTCTGGCGGGCGCATTTGTTTTTGCCGCCGATATTTTGCGCGAACTTGCCAAGCACGGGCTGGTGCTGCCGGTCGAATTTTTGTGGCTGCGTTCTTATGGCGATACGCGCGAAGGCGCCGACAATGTTTCGGTTCTGGTGCCACCAACGGATCGGGTGAACGGCGCGCATGTTCTGGTGCTGGATGGCGTGCTGGACCGCGGGCGCACCTTGCTCAAAGCGCGCGCGCTGTTGCTCGATCATGGTGCGGCGTCTGTCACCAGTGCGGTGGCAGTGGACAAAAGGCGCAAGGATGGCGAAGCGCGCGCCGATTATGCCGCCTTCACCGATGTGGATGGCTTTATTATCGGCTATGGTATGGACGATGCGGGCGAAGACCGCAGCCTGCCCTACATTGCGCGTATCGACTGATTAAACAACCGCCCGATTAAAACTGTTTCAAAAGCCGGTCGAGATAATCCAGCTCTTCTTTGGGCCGGCCACGTTCGGCGGCGCGTTTGCGCAATTCCTGCAAAATGTCGCGCGCCCGTTCCAGATCGGATTTGTCCGGAATTTTCACGCCGCTGCCAAAGTCTGGGCCGGTTGCGCCCTGCGCGCGGCCCAACGGGTCCTCGTTTCCGCCTTGCTGCTGGCCCTGATCACGGCCTGATCGCTTCATCAATTCCTTGGCAAGATCGCTTGTACCTTCGCGCAGAGCTTTCAACGCATCAGCCTGCGCATCGCCCGCACCATAAAGATCGCGCGCACCAAGCTGGCCTTGCGCCTGACCCATGTCACGGCCCGCTTCGCCAAGGCTGTCCGGCTTTTTGCCATTGCCCTCAAGGCCCTTCAAGATCTTGTCGAGGTCTTCGCGCAATTTGCCCTGTTGTTGGGCAAGGCCCCGTGCACCGCCATCCTTGGGATCACCAGCGCCTTGCTGCTGGCGGAATGTCTTGTCGAGCAATTGGCGCTGCTTGCCCATCAGATCGCCAAGTTTGCCAATCGCGTCGCTCATCGCCTTGTCTTGCGGCGATGCGCTGCCTTGGCCCTGCCCTTGGCCATTGCCTGCGCTCATGTGCAAATTTTCCAGAAGGCTTTGCAGCATGGCCAGCATTTGCTGCGCCTTGTCGCGCGCGCCGGTCTGGGCCAATTGCTGGATCGCATTGAGCAGGGATTGCAAATCCTGTTCGCTCAGTGTTTTCGCGTTGGGGCTGGGTTGCGCGTTGTTGCGCTGTGCGTTCTGCGCCATGGAGCGCAGGTAGTTCTGCATCGCCTGATTGTAGCGTTGCAAAAGCGCGTCGATCACATCCTGCGGTGCGCCTTGCGCCAGCGCTTGCGAAAGCTGTTGCTGGATACGGCGCAATTCTTCGGCGGCCAAAGCCTGCCCGCCATTTTCCAGCGCCAGCGCGGTCTGCCACAGCAAATCTTGTACGCGCTGAATATCTTCGGGCCCATGCGCATTGCTCAGGCCCCAATAGGCGGTGCGGATGGCAAGATAGACTCCGCTTTTGCCAGCATAGAATTTGTCCGGCGCAATGGTCAGCGCATCCAGCATGCGCGAAACATGATCGCGCGCACCATTGCCGCCGATTGCCAATTTCTGGCGTTGTTCAATCAACGCGCGCGCCAAAGGATCGGTAAAGACGCGCGCGGGCAGACGCATATGGCGCGGTTTGCTTTTGGCGCTTTGCCCGGCGCCATCTTTCGCTACCAGAACAATCTCGACCGGCAGCCCGGCATAAGGGTCTGCCGTAAGATCGCGATAGACCGTCTGGTCCAGTGTTTTTGCAGTGGTGGACGGCAGCGGCAGATCGATCGTCAGCGGCTTGCCTTTGGCTTTTGTTTTGCCGTCCTTTTGCATTGGCGTGATGATCGCCTTGGCCGAAGCCACGCCATAATCATCCGCCGCGGTGAAGCTCAGCTTCAGCGCATCATGCTCAGTTTTTTCCGGTGCTTTGGAAAACGCGATGGATGGGGGGCTATCGGCCAGCACCTTGATGTTCCAGTCGCCCATGGCGCGGCCATTGGCGCGTACCGCAATTTTGCCGTCACTGTGCAATTTGTAATTGGCGGCAAATTCATCACCCTTGCCCTTGAAACGCGGCGCGTCATCCGGCGACGGCGAGATGCGCAAGGATGGCAGACCGTGCGCGCCATGCACGCGCAGCACCAGCACCGAGCCAGCGGGCACGGCAATCGGTGCCTCGTTTTTGGCAGCGCGCGAAAGATAGATCGGCGCCTCGCCAGTGTAAGCGGGCGGGTTGATCCATGCATCCAGCAGGGCCGGTGTGCCGCGCGCACCAATTTGCGGCAAAAACGCATTGCTCAGCCGCGCCTGCCAGGCGTCGCCCGCAACAAAAAAACCGCCAACGACCAGCAGCAACACGGCAAAGCGCAGCGCATAGGGATCGCGCGCGGGAAGGCCGGGCCGCGGCAGGCCAAGGCGCAGCCGTTTGATGCTGGCCAGCAGAGCCCTGATATGGGCGCGCCAGAACTCCTCGGCGATGGTGTCGCCGCGCCCCGCCGCAATTTCGTCGTCGCGTTCGGTCAAAGGCCGGTGGGCAAGGGCGGAATCGCGTTCTATCCGCCGTGCGCCGTCGGTCCATTCAGGCCAGCGAAAGCCGCGAAACCCCAGATACAGCCCATACCCGGCACCAACAATCATCAGTGCCAGCAACAGCCCATGCACATCATGCGGGATATAGGCGAACAGGTTGAACAGGCCCGCCGCCACATAAAGGCCGACAACCGCGCTGGCAGGCCATAAGGCAGGCCACACGCGCTCCCACACAAGGGCCGCACGCGCCAGCACGACCAGCCGCTCTATGCGGTCAGTCAGCAAACCAATCGGGTATTTGATCCAGTGCAATAAGCGCGTCATCACTCATCCGGGGTCGAACCACGGCCCAGCGGTCTTTTTTGACCAGCACTTCTGCGGCCGGTGGCCGGGCATTGTAAGCCGAAGCCATCACCGCACCATAGGCGCCTGCGCTCAGAATCGCGACCAGTGCACCAGATTTCATTGCTGGTAATTCGCGGCCTGCACCAAAAAGGTCGGCGGTTTCACAGACCGGCCCTACCACATCATAGGCGGACATGGGTGCACCGGGCGCGGGCTCTACAACAGACACGATATCGTGATGGGCGTCATAGAGGGCCGGGCGCAGCAAATCATTCATGCCCGCATCGATGATAAGAAACTTTTTGGTCTCGCCGTCCTTCACATAGATCACGCGGGAGACAAGCACCCCGGCATTGGCGGCGATCATGCGGCCCGGCTCGAAGATCAGCGAAACGCCCAGATCGGCGGTGGTATCGGCGATGATGGCGGCATAGGCGGCCGGATCTGGCGGCGGTGGATCGCCATGTTTGTAGGGCACGCCCAGTCCGCCGCCCAGATCGGCACGGGTGATGCTGTGCCCATCAGCGCGCAAAATGGTGATCAGCTCTGCGACTTTGCCAAAGGCGGTTCTGAACGGTTCCAGATCGGTGATCTGGCTGCCGATATGCACATCGACGCCCACCACAGCGATGTTTGCCAATTCACCGGCGCGACGATAGGCGGCGCGTGCCCGGCTCCACGGGATACCGAATTTCGATTCCGATGTGCCGGTGGTGATTTTCGCGTGGGTCTTTGCGTCCACATCCGGGTTGACGCGAATGGCGATAGGCGCGCGCATGTTCAGCGATGCCGCGACATCGTTCAGCGCTTCAAGTTCCGGTTCGCTTTCAACATTGAATTGATGAATACCAGCTTGCAGCGCGGTCTTCATCTCGTCGCGTTTTTTGCCGACGCCAGAAAACACGATGCGGTTTGCAGGGATGCCAGCCGCCAGTGCCTTTTTCAATTCACCGCCGGAAACAACATCGGCACCCGCGCCGAGCGCGCCAAGCGTTTTCAACACACCAAGATTGCCGTTTGCTTTCACCGAATAGGCAACCAGCGTGTCCGCCGGAAAGGCTTGCGCAAAGACGGTGTAATGGCGCTGCAATGTGGCGCTGGAATAGCAATAGAACGGTGTGCCGACCTTGCCGGCCAGCGCCGTCAGATCAACGTCTTCGGCAAACAGCCGCCCGTCACGGTAATGAAAATGGTTCATCGCCCAATCGACTGCGGCGGTTGCGACGGGTCCTTGTCGCCCTTCGTGGTTTGCTGGCCATTCGGCTTGATAAGATTGTTTTTGACACCGCAGGCCGCAACGCTGAGTGCCAAAGCAAACACGATGATTAGCCGTGCCATCATTTCAATCTCTCCTGCCAAGTCAAAATCTGTTCGCGCACACGCACAGGCGCGGTGCCGCCAAAACTGGTGCGAGCATTCAACGAGGCCTCCAGTGAAAGCAGCGGTAACACATCTTTTGTAATGCCCGGCTCGATTGTCTGCATCTCGGCCAGCGGCACTTTATCCAAGGTGGTGCCCAATTCTTCGGCCCGTTTCACAATGGAACCGGCGATGTGATGGGCCTCGCGGAACGGCTTTTTGAGGTCGCGCACGATCCAGTCCGCCAGATCGGTGGCGGTGGGATAGCCGCGTTCCGCCGCATTGCGCATCGCGTCTGTATTGGCTTGCAGATCATCGACCATGCCCGCCATCGCCGCCAGACAAAGATCCAGCGCATCGGCGCCTGCAAACACCGCTTCCTTGTCTTCTTGCAAATCTTTTGCGTACGCCAACGCCAGCCCCTTCATCACGGTGCAAAGCGCAACGAAGCTGCCCAGAATGCGGCCCGATTTTGCGCGCACCAATTCGGCCGCATCGGGATTTTTCTTTTGCGGCATGATGGATGAGCCGGTGGAAAACGCATCGCTGAGCCGCACAAAACCGAAGGAGGGCGAAGCCCAGATCACGATTTCTTCGGCCAGCCGCGAAAGATTCAGCGCGGCAATGGTGGCGGCGGATAGATATTCCAGCGCAAAATCGCGCGCCGATACCGCGTCCAGCGAATTGCGCATCGGCGCATCAAAGCCCAGCGCACTGGCTGTTGCGTCCCGATCAATCGGGAATGGTGTTCCCGCCAAGGCCGCCGCGCCCAGCGGAGATTCATTGAGCCGTTTGGCGGCATCGGTCATGCGCCCGCGATCACGCGCAAACATTTCCACATAGGCCAGGCAATGATGCGCAAAGCTCACCGGCTGTGCGGGCTGCATATGGGTGAAGCCGGGCAGAATCGTTTCAACGTGATTGGCCGCCTGCGCCAAAAGCGCGCGCTGCAACGCGGCAAGTCCGGCATCAGCGCGGGCGCAAGCCTCGCGTACCCAAAGACGAAAATCGGTGGCCACCTGATCATTGCGCGAACGGCCCGTGTGCAGCCGCCCCGCTGCCGGGCCGATAATCTCGGCCAGCCGCGATTCAATGTTGAGATGGATGTCTTCGAGTTCACGTTTGAAGGTGAATGTGCCGCCTTCGATCTCTGCGGCAATCTGGTCCAGACCTGTGATGATGGCGGCGGCGTCGGCTTGCGTGATGATGCCCTGATCGGCCAGCATCTGCGCATGGGCGCGCGACCCGGCCAGATCCTGGTTGGCCAGCCGTTTGTCGAATTCGATGGAGGCGTTTATCTCCTCCATGATGGAAGCGGGGCCGCGCGCAAAGCGTCCGCCCCACATCTTGTTTGCACTCACCGTTTTGCACTCACAGGTTTGGTTCGATGCTGTCCCGTTATCGTTTTCAGGCACTTATCGCCGCGGCAGGTCTTGTCGTTATCGCCGCTGCCCTCGTTCTATATGGGATGATGTCCGGCTCTGTCCACGGAGGCGGCGCGACACCGCCTGCCGTGCTGGCGGATCTGAAGCCTGTAACGCCTGCCAAAACGGTTCCCGCCGTTGCGTTTTCTGCGGCCGATGGATCGCGTCACATGTTGAGCGAATTCAAGGGCCGTTATGTGCTGCTCAATCTGTGGGCAACATGGTGTGCACCTTGCGTAAAGGAGCTTCCGGCGCTGGCCGCGCTGCAAAAGGCGGTGAGCAAGGATCAACTTGTTGTCGTGCCGGTGAATGTGGGGCGCAGCGATGCAAAGAAAACCGGGCAATTTCTGAAAAAACACGGCGCGGGCAGCCTGCCGGTTTACAACGATACCAATATAGCGCTGGTGCGCGCCTTTCGTGCCTATGGCTTGCCCGCCTCCATCCTGATTGATCCGCAGGGCCGCGAAATCGCCCGCGCGATGGGCCCGGCAGAATGGGACGCGCCCGCCGCCATTACCTATTTCAAAAATCTGCCGCTTGCGCCAAAGCCTGCATCGTAAGCCGTATTATTTCACCGCTTTCAGCACTGCGTTCAAATAGGCATTGTGTGTGGTGTAGAACCGGTCGGCATCGGCTTCCGGCCACGCGCTGTTGGTGACGACGATCAGTTTCTTTTTCGGGTTGATGTAAATCGACTGGCCGAAAACACCGATGGCTTCATAAGAGCCATCCGGGTGCACCCACCATTGAAAGCCATAGCCGGTGTTCATCCAGCCGCTTGCAATATGGCTGCTGCTGGCCCGTTTCACCCAGCCATCGGGCAAAACCTTTTTGCCGTCCGCAATACCGCCATTCATGAAGAACATGCCAAAGCGCGCATAATCGCGCAACGTCATCGAAATGCAGCAACCGCCCACTTCGACGCCCGCGCTGTCGATCATCCATAACGCATCGCGCTGCATGCCATAGGGTGCCCAGATTTTTTCGGACAGATAATCGGCCAGATGTTTGTGCGTGGCACGCGCCACCAGAATGCCGATGAGATCGGATTCGCCAGTCTTGTAAACGAACTTCGTGCCCGGCTCGGCCTCGCGCGGCAGCTTGGACATATAGGTGACGATAGGGTTTTCACCTGTTGTCGTGTTTGTGTTTAGCGCGTCTTTTGCAAACTGGTTCACATCTGAATTTGGGTCTTCGTAATCTTCGTTCCATTTCACGCCAGAGGTCATCGTCAACACCTGGCGCACGGTTACGCCATCATAGGTGGAGCCTTTCAATTCTGGAATGTAGGTGGTGATCGGTGTGTCGAGGCTTTCGATGTAACCATCCTTGATCGCCGCGCCGACCAAGGTGGAGGTGATGGATTTGGCAACAGAGAACGATGTCCAGCGGTCGTGCTGCGTTTCGCCAAGGCCATAGCGTTCCAGCAGAATTTTTCCGTTCTGCACGATCAACAGACCGGACACATTGTTTGCGCTCATAAACGCTTTGGTGTTCCAGTTTGCGCCGCCGAAATTATAGGCGATGTTGAGTTGGTGCGCGGCCTTGTGCAGTGGCGCGATGTGATCGCCGCGTTTGATGGTGCGCGTAGGAAAAATCTTTTCGATGCTGCGATAGCCGATGATCTGCTGCTTCGGTGTCCAGAACAGAAATTTGTCTGCTGGCGGCAGGTCTGAATCCGGCTTCGCGGGAATCGCTGTTTGTGCGGGGGCGGGTAATGGCGTGGGCGTGGTTTGTTTTGGTTTGTCGGCAGCGTGCAGCACAGCGGCGGCGCCAAATAGTGCAATCGTAAACACGGCCGGTACAGCCGCCCAAATCACGCGTTTCATGAAATCCCTATACGCCAACATTTCCCCTCTGCCATCTAGGCATACTCACGCGGAATGGGGAAGGCGTGTTGGTTTACGCATTTACCAAACAATCTCCCCTGTTCAGGGGAGTGCATGGATTAGCGTGTGGGCACCGGCGTTTCGCCGCGGTAATCATAAAAGCCGCGACCAGTTTTTTGGCCCAGCCATCCGGCTTCGACATATTTCACCAGAAGCGGGCAGGGCCGGTATTTGGAATCGGCCAAGCCTTCGTAAAGCACCTGCATTACCGACAGGCAGGTATCGAGGCCAATAAAGTCTGCAAGCTGTAATGGCCCCATCGGGTGGTTTGCACCCAGCCGCATGGCGGTATCAATCGCATCGACATTGCCGACACCCTCATAGAGCGTATAGACGGCCTCGTTAATCATTGGCAGCAAAATACGATTGACGATGAAGGCGGGGAAGTCTTCGGCATAGGCGGCGGTCTTGCCCAGCTTGGCAACAATGTCGAGCGCCGCCTGGAATGTGGCATCATCGGTGGCAATGCCGCGGATCACTTCAACCAGCTGCATCATCGGCACCGGATTCATGAAATGAAGCCCGATGAAACGTTCCGGCCGGTCGGTGGCGGCAGCCAATCGCGTGATCGAGATCGACGAGGTATTGGTCGCGACAATGGTTTTTTCGCCAATGCGCGGGCACAGATCCTGAAAAATCTTGCGCTTCACCGCTTCGTCTTCGGTGGCCGCTTCAATCACAATGTCGCGGTCTTTCAGATCGTCCAGCGATTGCGAAGGTTTGATGCGCGCCATGGCGGGCGCCACGACATCATCATTGATAAGACCGCGTCCGGCCTGACGGTGAAGGTTGCGTTCAATTTTTTCGAGCGCCTGCGAAACCGCATCCGCACTCAAATCTTCGAGGATGACGTCAAATCCTGCCACAGCGCAGACATGGGCAATACCACTGCCCATCTGCCCCGCACCGATTACGCCAATACGCTCAATGCTCATGGAAACCCTGCTGGTTGTTCTTTACGCACACGCGCGTATCGCGGCACCGAATATCCGGTGTCTTAATAGCCGGCCTTGGTCAGTTCTTCTTCCAATTCCGGAACGGCTTTGAACAGATCGGCGACCAGACCATAATCAGCCACCTGAAAGATCGGTGCTTCTTCGTCCTTGTTGATCGCGGCGATGACTTTGGAATCTTTCATGCCGGCCAGATGCTGGATAGCGCCGGAAATGCCCACCGCAATGTAAAGTTCGGGCGCAACAACTTTGCCGGTCTGGCCCACCTGATAATCGTTTGGCACAAAGCCCGCATCGACAGCGGCGCGGCTTGCGCCAACGGCGGCATGCAGCTTGTCGGCGATTTTTTCCAGCATCTGGAAATTGTCGCCAGATTGCATGCCGCGACCGCCAGAAATCACGATCTTCGCCGCGGTCAGTTCCGGGCGATCAGATTTGGAAAGTTCCTCGCCGACAAATTTGGAAATGCCGGGGTCACTTGCCGCGCTGACTTTTTCCACGGTGGCAGAGCCGCCTTCTTCGGCGGCTTTGAACGTGGTGGTGCGCACGGTGATGATCTTTTTGCCTTCGGGTGCCTGCACGGTGGCAATCGCATTGCCTGCATAGATCGGGCGGCGGAAGGTATCGGCGCTTTCCACGGCCATGATTTCGGAAACCTGCGGCACGTCGAGTTTGGCTGCGACGCGCGGCATATAATTTTTACCGTTGGTTGTGGCAGGCGCCAGAATGGCGTCGTAAGGCTCGGCAAGGCTGAGGATCAGCGCCTGCATCGGCTCGGCAACCATTTTGGCGTATTGCGCATCATCAGCGACCAGCACTTTTTCGACGCCCGCGATTTTGGCGGCCGCTTCGGCCACCGCGCCGCAATCAGCGCCAGCGACCAGAATATGCACCGGGGTTGAAACCTGCGCTGCCGCGGTCACGGTTTTGGCCGTCGCATCTTTCAGGGCTTTGTTGTCGTGTTCGGCAATGACAAGGCTGGTCATGGCAGTACTCCCGCCTCGTTTTTCAGTTTATCGACAAGTTCGGCCACGGTTTTGACCTTCACACCGGCTTCGCGCTTGGGCGGCTCGGTCACTTTCAAAACTTTCAACCGCGGAGTCGTATCCACATTGTAATCGGCTGGCGCCTTTTCATCGATGGGCTTTTTCTTGGCCTTCATGATGTTGGGCAGCGAGGCGTAACGCGGCTCGTTCAGGCGCAGATCAACGGTGATAATGGCAGGCGATTTGATTTCGACGGTTTGCAAACCACCATCAATTTCGCGCTCGACATTCAGCTTGCCGTCGCCGATTTCAATCTTGTGGGCAAAGGTGCCTTGCGGCCAGTCCAGAAGGGCTGCCAGCATCTGGCCGGTCTGGTTGGAATCATCGTCGATGGCCTGTTTGCCCAGGATCACAAGGCCCGGCTCTTCGGCTTCGACAATGCCTTTAAGGATTTTGGCAACCGCCAGCGGTTCCACATCGCCGTCCACCTTTACCAGGATGCCGCGGTCGGCACCCATGGCGAGTGCAGTGCGAATGGTTTCGGAGGCTTGTTGCGGGCCGATGGAGACCACGATCACTTCGCTGGCCGTGCCCTTTTCTTTCATGCGAACCGCTTCTTCGACGCTGATTTCGTCGAACGGGTTCATGCTCATCTTCACGTTGGCGAGATCAACCCCGCTTTGGTCCGCCTTCACGCGAACCTTCACGTTGAAATCAATCACCCGCTTGACCGGGACCAATACTTTCATCGTTCTTTCGAATGCCTTCCCGTGAATTGGGCCCGTGAGGTCGGGCTCTGAATTTAAGACGTTTGCTGCCGGACGCTGCCCGATTTCGCTGGCCCGGTTTTTGAGGCCCGGTTTTCAGGACAAGGCACCCCTAACCCCTTTTGCCGCCACCCGTCATTTGTGCGGCGCAAAAACTAGGGCCGGGGCGGCGGCGATGTCAACGAAACCCCACCGCCTTGTCCGCCGCCATTTGAGAGGCCCAAATGCCTAGCCTGTTTGGGTGCACTGCACAATTCACAAATATACTGCGGCGTTCCGCCGCACACGCAGCGCCCGCCTCAGCCGGGTTATTTCAGCGTGTTCAGATAGGCGATCAGATCGGCGCGCTGACCGGCGTTAGAAATTCCGGCAAAGGCCATTTTGGTGCCGGGCACCACCACGGCCGGACGGGTCAGATATTCGTCCAGCTTTGCATCGGTCCACACGATGCCGGATTTTTTCATCGCGCTGGAGAAATTGTATTTCGGCACATCGGCGGCCTTGCTGCCCACAATGCCCCAAAGATTGGGGCCCATTTTGTTGGGCGCACCCTTGGTATTGCTGTGACAGATGGCGCAACGGTTGAAAAGTGCTTTGCCCTTGGCGGCGTCACCGCCTGCCTGTGCGGGGGCGAAACTGGCCAGGCTCAAAATCCCGGCTGCCATGGCGGTCATAACAAAATGGCGTACGTGCATTGATGTCTCTCCTTGTACGAGGCACAGCATAGCGCAAAATTGTGCGCTGTCAGTGCTTGGCGATGCGATGCCGGATCAAGGTCACAAAGGCAATGAGCGAAAACAGCGCTGCCAGCGCATGGCCGGTTTCCCAACGCAGGCGTGTGTTCACCCAATCCGGCGGCAGTGTGGTGGCGGTCCAGCCGTTCAGCGCGGTGTTGGCGGGCTGGTTGAATACAAAGAACACGATCAGCATCGCCGCGTAACAGGCCGTGGCAATCGCGTATGTGCGCCTGTGCGCAGAATCGCTTCGCAATGCGAATAGCAACAGAACCGATGTCAAAAACGCCAGAATCTCAACCGGCCCGAACACCGCGCCCCAGCCGCGATAAAGATGCTGCTGAATGTCCAGCCACAGCGGGCCTTCCAGGGTGAGCTTGGAAATCATCTCCAGCACATGGGCAATGGGCGCAGTGGTGGCGATGAAAGCGATGACCAGATTGGCTGTGCGTAACGCGTTCTGCATGCCTATCCTTTGGATAAAACAGTTTCCTTTGCACTTTCAATGGCGCGGCGCAGGCCAATGGGGTTGGCAATAATAGGTGTTTCGATTTTGTCCACGCCGGTGCCTTCTACCCGCAGAACTCCGTAATTGAAGATGCGGCCAAAGAATGTCTGGAAGACTTCTGCGCCTTCGATATTGGGCAGCGAAATTTCTTCGGTATGCAGCGAGAAAATGCCGGTCTTTTTGATAAAGCGGTGATTGGTAACGCCAATCTCGGTGGACCACACCACCCACATCATTTTGAAAAATATCCAGATGCCGATCAGCAGAATGCCCAGCACCAATAGCGCCAGCCATGCGGTAAGTTTGTAGAGAAAATGAAAATGTGCGCGTTCGACTATGCGCTCGTGATCGCCGAGCGATTTTTCAATATATGACATTGTTCCCCTCTGACGTTCCCGTCTGGCGCTCCCCTTGGCCCGGCCGGGCCATCCCCGGCCAGTATAGCGCGAAAGACGCGGACTTTTGCGAGGCCGCCCGCTCACTTTCTTATGTGGGAACGGTTTGGCTTATCTGGGAACGGTTTGGCCGAAAATCCAGTAACAGGCAGCGCCCCCGCATCCCGACGGAGACACCGCCTCTTGCACGCGGCTCTTTATTTCAGCGCGGCGTGAACAAGTGTGTCGTCGCCGTCATGGGCCAGCGGGGTAATGCCCAACAGGCGCGCCAGCATCGGATAGATGTCGATATTGGGAAAGTCCGGCACGACCACGCCGCTTTTGAAATCCGGCCCGGCCGCCACAAACAGCGCCGCCATTTTCGGATCGGACGGGTCGTAACCATGTTCGCCGTTGATCGGATGCTTCTTGTAATAGGCATTATCGATGGCGTGCGTCATGATTAGCCAGCCGTCTTTCGCCTCACACCAGATCGCGGGTACGCGTGGATTGCTGCCAAAATGCAGGCGCGCGGGAATGTCCGCCTTTTTCCAGCATGTCATATGGGCGTTGGGTTTCAGCAGGGCTTTTTCAATATCTGCGGTATGGCCGGGCTTTGGTGTGATGCCAGCAAACGCGCCATAAGACGGCACGATTGCGTCCTGCACATTAAACAGATCATCAAGCCAGATAGTGCGCTTTGCGCTGGTCGCGGACATGCCGTGGTCAGAGACGACGACAAGATTGGTGCTGTCCATCAGGCCGTGCTGTTTCAAGCCGTCAAAGAGTTCACCCAGCGCCGCGCTAACATCGCTTATGGCCGCGTTCACCTGCGGCGTGTCGGGGCCGTATGCATGCCCCATCTCATCGACAGCAAGATAATGCAACAGGATCAGGCGCGGACGGTCCGCTTGCGGCAGGCTGAGCCAGCTCAGCACCATCTGGCTTTGCACCGCCGGTTTCAAATTGTACTGCCAGGTCTGCAGATAATTCGGCGTGATGTTGTGGATGCGCGAAGCCTGACCCGGCCAGGCCGATGCCGCGACGATCATGCCGCTTTTTACCGCGCTCACCCATAAGGGCGTCGCCGCGTCCCACCAGCGCGGATCATTGTCATAGGCAAAGGACGGCCGCCCAAACTCTATGCCCGGCAGTTTGGGGTCGACCATGTTGTTGTCGATGACGCCATGATGGTCGGGATAAAGCCCCGTCATCAATGTGTAATGGTTGGGAGCCGTCACAGTGGGATAGGACGGGCGCATCGCGTGCGCATAAACGCCGCGCGCCTTCAGCGCTTCCAGATGTGGGGACAGACCGCGTTTGATGTAATCGGCGCGGTAACCATCAATCGACACAACGATAAGCGTGTGCGGTGCAGGTTTTGTTTGGTCCGTTTGCGCGCTTGCGGGCGTGAGCAACGCAAGCGCCATTGCCAACCCGAGCAGGCTCTTTGTCATCCAATGATTGAACATGCGTACCCCCCATAATGTGGGCATCCTCGCCCATCTTTTTTGCAGCATTCTTTTTGCAGGTTTTTAATTGTGCTCCGGCAACAGCACTTCGCGCTTGCCCTGATGATTGGGGCCGGAGATGACGCCTTCTTCTTCCATGCGTTCAATCAGGCGGGCCGCACGGTTGTAGCCGATTTCCAGCCTGCGCTGAATATAGCTGGTGGTGGCGCGGCGGTCGCGCGCGATAATGGCCAGCGCCTTGTCATACAATTCGTCGCCGGAATTGGTGTTGCCGCCCAGCAGGCCATAGGGGTCATCACTATCGCCATCGGGTTCTTCGGTGACGGCGTCGAGATATTCCGGCGTGCCTTGCGATTTCATGAACCGCACCACGTCTTCGACTTCATGATCGGTGACGAAGGGGCCGTGAACGCGTTTGATGCGCCCGCCCGCCATCATGTAGAGCATGTCGCCCATGCCCAGCAATTGTTCGGCGCCCTGTTCGCCCAGAATGGTGCGGCTGTCGATCTTGCTCGTCACCTGAAACGAAATGCGCGTGGGGAAATTCGCCTTGATCGTGCCGGTGATAACATCGACCGATGGGCGCTGTGTTGCGGCGATCAAATGAATACCGGCGGCGCGCGCCATCTGCGCAAGGCGTTGTACCGCGCCCTCAATTTCCTTGCCCGCCACCATCATCAGATCAGCCACTTCATCGACCACGACAACGATGTAGGGCATCACTTCCAGCTCAAGCACTTCGTCTTCATAGATCGGCTTGCCGGTTTCGCGGTCAAAGCCGGTTTGCACTGTGCGCTTCAGGACTTCGCCCTTGTCCTTGGCTTTGCGCACGCGCTCGTTAAACGCTTCGACACCGCGCACACCCAGCTTGGACATTTTGCGATAGCGCTCTTCCATTTCGCGCACCGCCCATTTCAACGCCACCACCGCTTTGCGCGGATCGGTAACAACGGGCGCCAGCAAATGCGGAATGCCTTCGTAAACCGAAAGCTCCAGCATTTTCGGATCGATCATGATCATGCGGCAAATGTCGGGCGGCATACGATAGAGCAGCGACAGGATCATCGTGTTGACGGCCACCGACTTGCCCGACCCCGTGGTGCCCGCGATCAGAAGATGGGGCATCTTGGCAAGGTCGGCCATCACCGGATCCCCGCCAATGGTTTTGCCAAGGGCCAGAATCAGCGGCGCGCGCGCTTTTTCATATTCGGGGGAGCTCAGCATCTCGCGCAGATAGACGGTTTCGCGGTGTTGGTTGGGCAATTCAATGCCCATCACATTGCGCCCCGGTATCACGGCAATGCGCGCGGCCACCGCGCTCATCGAGCGGGCGACATCATCGGCCAGCGAAATCACGCGCGATGATTTTACGCCCGCCGCTGGTTCAAATTCGTACAAGGTGACAACCGGGCCGGGCCGCACGGCGACAATGCGCCCGCGCACACCAAAATCGACCAGCACCGATTCCAGCATGCGTGCGTTTTCTTCCAGCGCTTCATCGGAAAGATTGGCGGCTTCGGGATTGTGTACCGGCTCGGACAACAGACCGAGCGCGGGCAATTGATATTCGCCCGCTGCCAGATTGAGCGCGGGCTGATGGCCGGATTTGCTGCGGTTTGCATGGCGGCGCACGGCATCGCGCTTGACGCGCCCTGCGGCACGGGCGAGCGCGCCAGAGGCGATGGGTTGCGGTTTTACGCGCAACGCATATTCATCGTCCTCTTCATCCCAATCCTCATCATCGTCGTCCTCATATTCATAATCTTCGTCGTCTTCTTCCTCGTCGCGCGCGGCGCGGAACGAAAAGGCGGGCATGCGCACCATCGTGCCGAGCCACAAAAAGAAGGCGGGAATATTGGCGACGCCGCGCGCCACTGGCCGAAAGCGCAAGCCCGTGGCGAAAAAGCCCAGCACAAGCCCCGGCACCAAAAGCAACAGTGGCACCACAATGCCAAGCCAGCCCATGCCGTCGGTTTCGCCCCAATGGGCCGCGAGCCCTGAAACCGTGATACCGATCAACCCGCCAGTGCCTGCGGGCATGAAATGCGGGGCTGGCAATGCGCCAAGTCCTGCCGCGGTCAGCACCACGCCAAAGGGCCAGGCCATTGCACGCCATCCGGCTTTGCGAATACCGCCGCCCATCATGGCGCGCAGGCCCCAAAGCGTTGGCGGCGCAATAAAGACGAGCGCGGCAAAACCAAATCCCAAAAACAGAAGATCAGCCGCCGTCGCGCCCAGCGCGCCCAGCCAGTTCTGGGCCACGCGGCCGGTGGCATTGTTCAGGCTGCTGTCGGCTGTCGTGTAACTGGCCAAAGCCACAAGCATCGCCAGCATCGCAACAAAGACAAAACCGCCAGTGATCCGCACCGTAGCGCCGCGCAAGGCGCGCGCCAGCGTCGCGCGCGCATCGGCCAATGTGTCAGCCATTGCCGCGCGCTTTGATCGCGGCTGATACACGCCAACCGTCCGTCTTGCCGCGCTCATTGTACCAATGTCCGGGCTGGCGTGATTGTCATGGTTGATTTGCTCATGGCCTCAAGATTTCCCCCACCCTTTCGAGTGCGGCCTGAATGGTTGACAAATCACTAACAAGGGCGATGCGGATATAAGAAAATCCGGGATTTGACTGGATCGTTCCGGGTTCGGATTCTCGTCCCATATAGGCACCGGGCAAAACCCGTATCCCCGCTTCGCGCCACAGACGGGCCGTTGCTTCCTCGCCATTGCCGACATCCAGCCACAGGAAAAAGCCGCCCTCGGGCAGGCGCAAATCCATCCGGTTGCCCAAAACCCGCTTCGCCAAGGCAAAGCGTTCGGCATACATCGCGCGATTGGCGGTGACATGGGCCTCGTCGCGCCAGGCTGCTGCTGATGCTGCCTGAATGGGAATGGGCACCTGGGGCCCTGCGTAATTGCGCAGCGATCGGAAGGCCGCAATCAGTTTTGCATTGCCCGCAACCATGCCCGAACGCAGGCCCGCAAGGCCGGAGCGTTTGGACAGCGAATGAAACGTCAGAAGCCGCGAAAAATCTTTTGCTTGTGCATAGCGGGCTGGCAGCGCGCTGAGCGGCTGGGTGTTCAGATAGATGTCGGCGTAACATTCATCGGCAAACACCGTGAAATCATGTTCGTCAGCCAGCGCAAACAGAGTTTGCCAATAGGCTTCGTCAGCCACCGCGCCTTCGGGGTTTGACGGCGAACAGATATAGGCCGCGGCCGTGCGCGCCAGAATGTCGTGCGGCAGAGCGGCAAAATCGGGCAGAAAGCCGGTATCGGCGCGGGCGGGCACAAACACCGGCTCGGCACCCACCGCGGCGGCCGCCGCCGCATAGCAATGATAAAACGGGTTGGGCAACAGAATGACCGGACGTTTGCCAGCTTTTATTTCTGGTGTCACGACAAACGCGGCCAGAAACAGGCCCTCACGTGTGCCATTCAGCGGCAAAAGATTCTTGTCCGGATGAATGGCGCTATCGGGTAGGGCAAAACGGCGTTTCAACCAGCCCGCCGCCGCATCGCGCCAATCATCGGTGCCGTTAATTGGTGGGTATTCACCAAAGCGATGCGCGTTTGCGGCAATTGCCTCGGTTACAAACCCGGGCACCGTGCCGTGCGGATCGCCAATCGACAGGCTGATCGGCGCTGCGCCGGGCTTTATCGGGTCCAGCAACTCGGCCAGCTTGGCGAAAGCCGATGGGGGAAGCGTGGAAAGACGGCCGGGCAGCACGGGCAAACTCACAAAAGAATGACGGGGCGAGTCTAAGCCCGCGGGGACTCCGCCGTCCATGTGTTCTGACGCACCAACATTAAAAAGAAGGCGCCCGTTGCCGGGCGCCTATGAAGGTGGTGGACATTGCCTGCGCAGGGGTTAACGCGGCACGTAGTGAATTTCGTGTGTGACCGGCAATTGCGTATTTTGTTCGCCGTGACCTGTCGCGGTTTGCAGGCCGTGATTGCTGTGCCATTGCGGCGGGGCGTGATCCACTGCGCCCTGCATCGCACCGGCGGCGCCGCTGCAATTGCCCGACGAATGGCGGACCACATGCGCCTTGCCATTGGCATCGCGTGTCATCTGCATGCTTTGCGTGCACATTTGATTGCCCGCCATCGTCTGCACCACCGAATAGCTCTGTGCGCCTTCGGGAAGATTTTTGAGCGTTGCGTTGTAAAGCGGGTTGGCCGGAACCATGGGCATACGCAGCATGTCGGCCTGTTGCAGCAGCGTGTTCATCTCACGGTTCATTTGCGCCGAGACACGATCAAAAACCGCAAAGGGCGATGCCGCGCCGAAAAACGCGGCCGGCATGGGCGCATGGCCGAATGTGACATTGGGTGCGGTATCGCCGCTATATTCGATCGTTGCGATACCGCCATCGGGCATTTTTACCGTCATGGTGTGCATCGCTGTTGCGTCTGGGGATGCTTCATGGGCCGCCGCCAAACCGGCTGATCCGATCAGCGCCAGCGCGGCAATGCCCGCCAGGAATGTGGATTTGGAACCTTTCATATCAGCCTCCATCGCTAGAAGGATATGCTGACAAATATAGGCGCCTCCACTTTTCCTGCATGAAATAGCCGTGAAATCTGGCTGAAATCTTTGTCAGGTTTCTGTGCGCCTTTTCGGGACATGGCCTGCAAAAAGGGGCACTTCGCCAGAAGTGCCCCTTGATGAATGGTGAATCATGCGCGGTTAACTGTGCACCGTCTCGCCATGCAGATTGATGTCGAGGCCCTCAACTTCCGCATCGCGCGAGACGCGCAAGCCCAATGTCATGTCGATGGCTTTCAGGATGACAAAGGTGAGCGCGCCGCAATACACCATCGTGTAAAGAACGCCTTCGATCTGAATCCAGAGCTGGGCGATATTGCCTTCCAATACGCCCGCTGTTCCGCCAATCGCCTTGACCGCGAACACGCCGGTCAGAATAGCGCCCAAGCCGCCACCCACACCATGCACGCCCCAGGCATCAAGCGAATCGTCATAACCCAATATGCGCTTCAACCAGACGGCCGAGACATAACAGACCGCGCCCGCGCAAAGACCAATGATCAGCGCGCCCATCGGATCGACAAACCCTGCCGCTGGTGTGATGGCGACAAGCCCCGCCACCGCGCCCGAAATCATGCCCAGAACCGATGGCCGTTTGGCGATGATCCATTCGGCAAACAGCCAGGTGAGAGAAGCGGCACCCGTCGCGATTTGTGTGACCAGCATCGCCATGCCCGCACTGGCATTGGCACCCAATGCCGAGCCGGCATTGAAGCCGAACCAGCCGACCCACAACAGCGATGCGCCGATCATGCTGTAAACCAGATTGTGCGGCGCCATGTTGTCCTGGCCATAGCCCACGCGCTTGCCCAGCACGATGGCGCAGACGAGCCCTGCCGTGCCCGCATTCAGATGCACCACAAGGCCGCCTGCAAAATCCAGCGCACCCTTGCCCGCCAGCATGCCACCGCCCCACACCCAATGGGCGATGGGCGCATAGACCAAGAGCAGCCATGCCGCCATGAACCACATCATCGCCGAAAATTTCATGCGGTCGGCAAACGCGCCGGTAATCAGCGCCGGGGTGATGATTGCAAACGTCATCTGAAAGGTGATGAAAATGCTTTCGGGAATTGTGCCGCTCATCGCATCCTTGCCGACACCGTGCAGGAACGCAGCGGACAACCCGCCGATGAACATGTTCATCGCGCCGCCATTGCTGAACGCCAGGCTGTAGCCGATGACCATCCACAACACGGAGACAAGGCCGGTGATGGCAAAACTTTGTGCAATTGTGGCCAGCACGTTTTTCTTGCGCACCATGCCGCCGTAAAAAAGTGCAAGGCCGGGAATCGTCATCATCAAAACCAGCGCTGTGGAGGTCAGCATCCAGGCGGTATCGCCGGTATCCAGTTTTGACGCCTCGGCGGCGAAGGCCGGGCTGATGGCGGCGGCCAACAGGCCAAGCGCGGACACCAGCCCCAGCACCCAATGCTTCGCGTTTAAAAATCGCATGGAATCCCCTGATTGCCCGATAGCCTGAGTTAATGTCTCATCAAGAAGTGTGCCGGGTTGGGGTGTGCCTGTAAGGTGTTGTTCTGAAATGGTTTTGCGTATTTTCGGCGATTTCCGTCAGCGTGTTTTGCACATGAATTAGGCAGAAAATCGTAACTGCCCGGAATATGGTCAGCGCATGGGCATTTGTTGGCGCCGCAAATCTGCGTCATGTATCGCGTGAAAGGCATCGGCATGAGCAAACAGAAACCCAAAGCGCATGATTGCGATATCGTGATCGGCGGCGGCGGCATGGTCGGGCTCACTTTGGCGCTGGCGCTGGCGCAAGGGGGATTGCGCATTGCCGTGGCCGATCCGGTGCCCGCATCCGCCGCGCTGGACAAAGGTTTTGATGGCCGGGTCAGCGCGCTGTCCTATTCCTCGGTGCGCATGTTGACGGCGCTTGGCGTGTGGCCCGCGTTGGAAGCCGATGCCCAACCGATCCACGACATTCTGGTCAGTGATGCAAAACTGGGCGGCAAGCCGTCGCCCTTCTCCTTGCATTTCGATTCTGGCGAGATCGGCCAGCCGATGGGCGCGATTACCGAGAACCGGCACATCCGCGCCGCTTTGTTTGCGGCGGTCGAAAAGGTAAAAAATATTCGCTTCATCGCGCCCGCCGCGCTGACCGATTTGGCGATTCAAACCGGCCATGTGACGGCCAGCCTTTCCAATGGCGAAACGCTCAAGGCGAAACTGGCGATTGCGTGTGACGGACGCGGCTCGCCGATGCGCGAAAAAATGGGCCTGCGCACAATCGGCTGGTCCTATCCGCAAACCGGCATTGTCGCGACGGTCGAACATGAGCATCCGCATAATGGCGTAGCTTACGAACATTTTTTGCCGTCGGGACCGTTCGCGATTTTGCCTGTGGCCCCGGCCTCAAGCAGCGAAGCGGTAGGCCATAAAAAAAGTAATAGATCTTCTTTGGTGTGGACCGAACGCAAGGATCTCGCGCCCGCGATGATGGCGCTGGACGAAGACGATTTTAATGGCGAGATCGCAAAACGCTTTGGCGACCATCTGGGCGCAACAAAGGCGGCGGGGCCGCGCTGGTCTTATCCGCTGTCGTTTCATCTGGCGCGTAGCTGGGTTGCGCCGCGCTTTGCACTGGCCGGGGATTCCGCACATGGCATTCACCCCATTGCGGGCCAGGGTTTGAATCTGGGCTTCAAGGATGCAGCCGCGCTGGCCGAAACGCTTTTGGATGCGGCGCGTTTGGGGCTGGATATTGGCGGGCTTGGCACATTGCAGCGTTATGAGCGCTGGCGCCGGTTTGATTCCTTCATGCTGGCGGCAGCAACCGATGGGATGAACCGGCTGTTCTCCAACGACATCGCGCCCTTGCGCATGGCGCGCGACATCGGGCTGGGCATTGTCGATTCCATTGGACCTTTGCGCCGTTTGTTTATGCGCCATGCGGGCGGCGATCTGGGCAAGCTGCCGCGTTTGCTGAAAGGCGAGGCGGCGTAAACCGCGATCAGGACAGCAAATACCCGCCATCGACATAGATGATGCTGCCGGTCATGAATTTGTTGCTCATGCAGGTCAGGATTTGCATCGCAATATCTTCGGGCTGACCCAGATGGCCGGTCGGGGTGCGCGTTGCCATGTCTTTAATTTGCGCAATGCGCGCCGCATCCAGATTGCCCCAGATCGGCGTTTCGACAATGCCGGGCGACACGGTGTTGACGCGTACCGGCGCAAATTCCAGCGCGAGGCCTTTGGTCAATGCTTCTACCGCCGCATTGATCGCGGTTTGCAGCGCGCGGCCCTTTGTGGCGCGCACGGCAGCGGCACCCGATATCAGCGTGATCGAACCACCGGGGTTTACATTGGCGGCGCGGGCGATGCGATAAGTGCCCCAGAACTTTGAATTCATCGCGGCTTGTGCGGCGACAACGCTCAAAGTTTTGACCGGCGCAATTTGTACCTGCGCCGCCGACATTACCACATGATCGAAGCTGCCGGCCGCGGCGAAGAAGGCTTCGACCGATGCATCGTCGCAAATATCTATGGTGCCGGTCTTGCAGTCATGGCCGATACGCGCTGCCGCCGCGCGCAATTTATCTTGCGAGCGCGAGGCGATGGTGACACGCGCGCCGTGTGCTGCTGCCGCTTTTGCCGCACCTTCGCCAATGCCCGAACTGCCGCCGACAACAAGCACGTCTTTTTGTTTCAAATCAAACATGGCCCTGACTCCTGATAGCTTTCGGATTCAGTGTAGCTTGTCTTTGCCGCGCGCGGTAAGGGCTGCGGGCAAGTCGCGGTAAAACTCGCGGGCCAGCGCAACAATGGCTTCGTCACGGGCGGCTTGCGCGTCTTGCCGCGTTGCATAGCGCACGGCCTGAAAGATGTAGCGTGTCACCATCATGCCTGTGCGTTCATCGCGCACCTTTTCTTCGGTGATGTCTTCGACCTGTTCTTCGGCCAGATGCAGGGTGTGGCGGTAATGCGCTTTTGCGTCACGCCGGTCGCTTGCCTCCTGCTCGTGGCGGGCGCGGTTGCGCGCATCAAAACGGCGCAGGCGCACAAGCGCGACCTCGCGAAAATGATAGAGCAGAATCGCCGCAATAATGATGGCCGTTGTGACGATCAGATTATACATGCGCTTTCGGTTCAGCCTCTGACGCGCCATGCGCGCGCTTGAGATAGTCCACGCTTTGCATTTCGTTCAGCCGCGAAACCGTGCGCCGGAACGCATCAACGCCGTCGCCTGCAACATACAAATCCTTTGGCGCCGCCGCCGCCGAACAGATCAGCTTTACGCCCTCATCATACAGCGTATCGACCAGCACGATAAAGCGCCGCGCCGCGTTGCGGTTTTCGGCATGCAGCACAGGCACATCATCGATCATCAGGGTGTGATATTTGCGGGCAATGGCCAGATAATCCGCCGCCGCCAGCGGTGCGTCGCACAGCTGCGCAAAACTAAATCGCGCCACGCCACTGGCCGCTTGCGGCACGACCACTTCGCGGCCCAGAACCGTCAGCGATTCGGGCGCGCCATGCGTTTCGTCGGTCAGCCTCAACCAGGCTGCATCCATCGTGTCGCGCGCGTCTTCGCCCACAATATAAACTGGCAAGCCCGCCATGCGCTGCATGCGGTAATCGCGCGGCCCGTTCAGTTCCACAACGTCCAGCCGGGTTTTGATAAGATCGATAAAGGGCAGGAAAAGCTGGCGGTTCAGCCCGCCTTCATAAAGCCGTGACGGCGGCGTGTTCGATGTCGCGACAATCACAACGCCCAGCGCAAAAAGCTGTTCAAACAAGCGGCCAAGGATCATCGCATCGGTGATTTCGCGCACTTGAAATTCGTCGAAACACAGAAGCGTTGCATCCTCTGCAATGGCGCGCGCGGTCGGCGCAATAGGATCGTCGGCGCCATTCTGGCGTTCAATGTGAATGCGCGCATGCACATCCACCATGAAGGCATTGAAATGCACACGGCGCTTTTTTGCCACTGGCACATGCGCAAAGAACAAATCCATCAGCATGGATTTGCCGCGTCCCACATCGCCCCAGATATAAAGGCCGTGTGGCGCAGGTTTGGGTGCTAAGAAAAAGAATTTGCGCTTGCCCGGCCTGTAATTTTTCAGGGCTGTTGCCAGTGTTTGCAGGCGTGCCGCGGCGCGGCCTTGCGCATCGTCTGGTTTCAATTCGCCGCGGTCCACGCGCGCGCGATAGGCGAGCAGAATTTTGTCAGACATGAAACCGGGCCCTCAAAGGCGGCGTGGCAGAAGGGCCCAATAATCAAAATCCAGAATGACGCTATCGGAATACTTACCAGCTTCGTCTTTGTCCGGAAAATCCGCGCAAGGTGCGTTCTTGGTCGCGACAAGGCGCAGGCGCAGCGCGCCGCAATCTTTGCGGCCCGAAAGTTCGGTCTTGTCCAGAACTTCGCTCCACGCAAACACGGTGTCGCCCGCGAACAGGGGCGCGACATGGCGGCCCGCATTGATCGCGGCGATTGCGACGGCATTCCCCAGCCCGTTGAACGACAATGCGCGTGCCAGCGAAATGACGTGGCCGCCATAGATCAGGCGGCGCCCAAAGCGGCCCTTACCTTCGGTGAACTGGTTGAAATGCACCCGTGCGGTGTTTTGATAAAGCCGCGTTGCCAGCATGTGTTCGGCTTCTTCCACCGTCATGCCGTCCTGATGGTCGATCTTTTCGCCGCGTTCGTAATCATCCCAAAGATGAGCGCTGCCCGAAGACGCACAATCAAATTTTGCAAAATCGAGGCCGGCGGGCACTGCCAATGCGTCAGCGCCGACCGCATCGGCCAGTTGCGGAACGACAGCGGCACCCGTTTGTGCGGCTTCATCAGCCTTTCGTACCATCACCCAGCGCACATATGACAAAACGGCGTCGCCGCTCTCGTCGAACCCGGTGGTGCGCACATAGACAACGCCGGTTTTCTTGTTGGAGTTTTCCTTCAGCCCGATGACCTGCGAACGCGCGCTCAAAGTCGCGCCGGGATAGACGGGTTTTAAAAACTGCCCCTCCGCATAACCCAGATTGGCGACGGCATTCAGCGAAATATCCGGCACGGTTTTGCCGAACACAATGTGAAATACCAGAAGATCATCGAGTGGGCTTTGTTTCAGCCCCAGTGTCCTCGCAAACGAATCTGCCGATTGCAGCGCAAACCGTGAGCCATACAGCGCGGTGTAAAGCGCGGCATCGCCCTGTGTCAGCGTGCGCGGGGTCGCGTGGATCAGTTCCTGACCCAGCTTGAAATCCTCGAAGAAATTGCCCCGTGCGGTCTTCATGCGCTTTCAAGCTCTTTGATCGCATCAGCAATTTTCACGGTCTGCTGCGCAATGTCGGCATGCAGGCGTTCAACCATGCGCCCGTCCAGCTTGATCGCGCCCTTGTCCTTGTTCTCCGGCATCTCGAACGCAGCGATAATTTTGCGCGCGCTTTCGACCTCTTCGGCAGAGGGCGCAAAGGCGGCGTTGCACGGTTCAACCTGGCTGGGATGGATCAGGGTCTTGCCGTCAAAGCCAAAACTTTTGCCTTGCGCACAAGAGGCAGCAAAGCCATCGCCGTTTTGAATGTCATTGTAAACGCCGTCGATCACCGCCAAGCCATAGGCGCGCGCGGCAGTTACACTCATGCTCAAGGCGGCGGAAAGGTTCTGCCGGTCCTGCGTGTGTTCGCCGCGAAATTCCTTGATCAGATCATTGGTGCCCATCACAAAACAGGTCAGCCGCCCGCCGGTGCGCGCAAGCTCGCCAATGTTCAAAATCGCCAGCGGCGTTTCGATCATCGCCCAAACCGCAATGGATGTGGATTTTCCCACCAACGCCTTGTCGATGGCCTGAATGTCTGTGGGGTGGGAAACTTTGGGTACCAGAATGGCGTCGGGCTGCGTGTCGGCGGCGGCCTTCAGATCATCCATGCCCCAGATGGTGGATAGCGCATTGATGCGCACAATCACTTCGCGCTTGCCAAAGCCTTTGGCCTTTACCGCCTCGCACACTTGGGCACGCGCCATGTCCTTGGCATCGGGGGCCACAGCGTCCTCAAGATCCAGGATCAGCGCATCGGCGGGCAGGCTGCGCGCCTTTTCCAGCGCGCGCGCATTGGAGCCCGGCATATAAAGTACGCTGCGGCGGGGCCTGATGGCGCTAATCATGGCGATGTCCTTCATGCGGTGAGACCGATTATCGCTCCAGACCTAGCGCAAGGCTTGGGCGAGGCCAAGCGTGCGCGCTACATTGAGGCAATGAATATATTGTCCATCCAGTCCGAAGTGGTTTTTGGCCATGTCGGCAATTCCGCCGCGCGCTTTGCGCTGAACCGGCTGGGCCATACGGTCTGGGCTGTGCCCAGTGTGCTGCTATCCGCCCATGCCGGTTATCCCAATGTGCAGGGCCGGATCAGCGAGGTGGGCGAGATGGCCGCGCTGATCGACGGGCTGGCCGCCAATGGCTGGCTGGACACATGCGATGGCGTGCTGTCCGGCTATCTGGGGGCGGCGGATCAGGCCGCGCTGGTGGGCGAAACCGTTTCGCGCATCAAGCGCGCCAACCCGCGTGCGCTTTACTGCCTTGATCCGGTGTTTGGCGATGATGGCCGCGCCTACGCCAAGGCTGGGGTGGCCGAAGCGATGGCACGCGTATTGTTGCCGCTGGCCGATATTGTCACCCCCAATGCGTTCGAGCTTTCCAGCCTGACCAGTATTGCGGTGCGCGGGGTGGATGATGCGCTGGAGGGGGCAAGGCGGCTGGGCCGGCCCTGCGTGCTGGCCACATCGGTGCCGGATGCGGGGCGAATCGGCGTGCTGCTCTATGAAAAGGGCGAGGCCTGGTTTGCGGCCACCGAATATTTTGCCGATGCCCCGCATGGTGCGGGCGATCTTCTGGCGGCGCTGTTTGCGGGCCATGTTCTGGCGGGGGTGGCGGGGCCTCAGGCGCTGGCCCGTGCGGTGGCCGCAGTATTCGCCGTGATTGCACAAAGTGTGACAGAAAATTCACCCGAACTGGCGTTGGTCGCCGCGCAGGGCGCGCTTGCAGGTGATGACTGGCAAAGCACTGTGGCATTGCGCAAAATCGGCTGATTGCTGTTAATTTGGGGCGGTTTCTGCGTGGCTTGCGTGGCTTCTTGGGGCTTTGGCAATTCGTCGCAGTCAGGTTGCGTGAGCGCGAGTGGGGCGCGACATTGAAACGATTGAATCTTTCCGCGCCGCGCCGTATTGCCACGGCGCAATTCTGTTTGAAAAAATTGTGAGGTTTCCGGGATGGCTGACACAACATCAACCGCGAAGGGCGGCCCCCATGCTGGTGGCCCTGAAATCAAGCGTCGCGATTTTCTGCACATCGCGACCGGCGCGGTCGGTGCGGTTGGCGTAGCGGCTGCGGCGTGGCCGTTCATCTCGCAGATGGAGCCCAGCGCGTCGGTTGTTGCGGCGGGCGGGCCGATGACAATCGACCTCAATAAAATTCAGCCGGGTCAGCAGGTCACGGTGCTGTGGCGCTCCAAGCCGATTTTCATCGTGCATCGCACGCCTGAAATTCTGGCCAAGATAAAAGAACCGTCTGATCTTGCCATGTTGCGCGACCCGGATTCCGAAAATTTGCAGCAGCCGCCCTATGCAACCAACTGGTCGCGTTCCTTGACGCCGGAATATCTGGTGCTGGTCGGCATTTGCACCCATCTGGGCTGCATTCCCGATTTCAAACCTGATGCGGGCGACGCGACGATGGCCGCGGGCTGGCCGGGTGGTTATTTCTGCCCCTGCCATGGCTCCAAATACGATATGGCGGGGCGCGTGTTTCAGGGCGTGCCCGCACCGCTGAACCTGCCGGTGCCGCCTTATGTCATCAAGGATAAAACCAATCTGGTGATTGGTGAAAACCCGGAAGGCGAAAGCTTCTCGCTCAGCGAAGTGATGCAGCTTTAATTATTCTTTGAAGCCGCGCGTATAGATCTTCACTTCATCGCCGCCCAAAAGCCGGTCTGCCCAGCGGCGCATCACCTTGGCCATGCGCTCCGCACTGACGCCAAGCTGCGCCATCGCCACGCCGCCATTCACGCTCTCAAAATATTCGCTGATCAATCCGTCTTTCAGGCGGAAACGGCTGGTGCCATCGATCACCACGCGCTTGCCCGCGAATTCGGGAATGGTGGAGACAAAGCGCGACAGTGAACGCGCATACCCCAAATCCTCTTTCACCACCGGGTCCAGAAACTGCCAGTGATAATCGCCCGCGTCGCGATGGAACAGGTTTTCCATCATGTCGGCAATGGATTCGCGGCCTGTGTGCGGGCCATAGATATAATCGTGATAGACCGCATCTTGCGTGAATAGCGCAGCAAATGCTTTGCCATCACCTTTGGTTGCGGCAGCACCCAGGCGCTGCAGGAGGTTTTCGAAATCTTCCTGCGTCATGCGTGCCTCGTTCGTTCGGCGTGTTTACGCGGCTGTTTTCAGCAAGTTGCGGTTCATCAGACATTCGGCAATCTGCACCGCGTTCAACGCCGCGCCTTTGCGCAAATTATCGGAGACGACCCACATCACAAGACCATTATCCACGGTTGGATCTTTGCGGATGCGGCTGACATAGGTGGCGTCTTCGCCGGTGGCTTCAACCGGGGTGACGTAACCGCCATCCTCATGCTTGTCGATCACCAGCACACCCGGTGCCTCGCGCAGAATGGCGCGCGCACGCTGCGCCGTGATCGGCTGTTCAAACTCGATTGTGACCGCTTCGCTGTGACCGATGAAAACCGGAACACGCACGCAGGTCACGACGGTTTGAATGTCGGGATCGAGGATTTTTTGTACCTCGACCATCATCTTCCATTCTTCTTTTGTGAAACCGCTATCAAGGAATTCGTCGATATGCGGGATCACATTATAGGCGATCTGCTTGGTGAAGAATTTTGTCTCGATCGGGTCGGCCACAAGCACCGCGCGCGTCTGGCGGAACAATTCATCCATCGGCTCCTTGCCCGCGCCGGAAACCGATTGATAGGTCGAAACCACAAGCCGTTTGATCTTTGCCACATCGTGCAGCGGCTTCAGCGCGACAACCAGTTGCGCGGTCGAACAATTCGGATTGGCGATGATGCCCTTCTTGATGCCATCATTCAAAACTGCGGCATTCACCTCTGGCACGATCAGCGGAACGTCGCGGTCCATGCGCCAGGCGCTGGAATTGTCGATCACGATGGCGCCAGCGGCAGCAATTTTCGGTGACCAGGTTTTGGAAACCGTGCCGCCCGCACTCATCAGGCAGATGTCCGTCCCTTTGAAGTCGAAATGTTCGAGTGCCTTGACCTTCAAAATGCGGTCACCGAATGAAACCTCGGTTCCCACCGACCGCGAGGAGGCCAGCGCCACCACTTCGGATGCGGGAAAGCCACGTTCCGCCAAAACACTCAGCATCTCGCGGCCCACATTGCCGGTCGCGCCGACCACGGCGACCTTATAAGACATCGCACTCAAACCCTTCATTGCTGGCAAACAGGTTCATTCCTGTGCCGCGCCTGTGCAGCAATAAACCAAGCGCGTGCGCCCGAAAAGAGGCGAAAGCGTATCCTGCGCGATTCAACCGCGCTTAAAGCACGCCGCTTTGGCGCAATGCCGCCAGATCAGCGGGCGAAAGGTCCAATGTTTCGCGCAAAACCTCGTCGGTGTGCTGGCCAAGAATTGGTGGTGCGTTCTTGTATTCCGGCGGTGTTTTGGAAAGTTTCAGCGGACTTGCCACCAGATCGATCATGCCTGCGGTCGCGTGCTGCATCGGCACTTTCAATCCGCGCGCATGGGCCTGCGGGTCGGCAAAGACCTGATCGATCCGGTTGATCGGGCCGCAGGGCACATTGGCTGCCTCCAGCATGGCGATCCATTGTCCAGTTGTATGTGTGGTAAAAAGCGGAACCAGCGCCGCGATCAACGCATCGCGGTTGTGCACGCGGTCGGCATTGGTCGTGAAGCGCGGGTCAGCCGCCAGATGTTCGCAAGATGCCGCCTTGCAGAAGCGGCGGAACTGATTGTCATTGGCAGCGGCCAGAATCATGTGTCCATCTGATGTGGCGAATACCTGATAGGGCACGATATTGGGGTGCGCATTGCCCAGCCTTTGCGGCACCGTGCCGCCCACCAGATAATTCATCGCCTGATTGGCAAGCGCCGCGGTCTGGCTGTCGAACAGCGCCATATCGATTTCCTGGCCTTCGCCGGTCTTGGTTTGGTGCACCACCGCCGCCAGAATGGCGATGGCCGAATAAAGCCCGGTGAAAATGTCTGACACGGCGACGCCAACTTTGACGGGTTCGCCGCCGGGCGCACCGTCGCGCTGGCCGGTAATGCTCATCAGGCCTGCCATGCCCTGCACCAGATAATCATAACCGGCCTTGTTGGCGTATGGACCGGTATGGCCAAAGCCGGTGAGCGAACAATAGATCAAGGCCGGGTTGTCTTTGGACAGGCTGGCATAATCCAGCCCGTATTTGGCCAGTGATCCGGTTTTGAAATTCTCGACCACAACATGCGCACGCCGCGCCAGCCGCTTAATCAGCGCCGCCCCTTCGGGTTTGGAAAAATCAATGCCGACGGATTTCTTGTTTCGGTTGGCCGACAGGAAATAGGTCGCGTCGCCGCGCGCGCCATCTTTGCCGGTGATGAAGGGCGGGCCGAAATGGCGCGTTTCATCGCCGTCGCGCGGGTGTTCGATCTTGATAATCTCTGCGCCCAGATCGCCAAGGATTTGCGTGGCCCATGGGCCGGCAAGCACGCGGCTCAAATCCAGCACGCGAATATGTGAAAGCGCGCCCAATATTTTCTCCCGCTATTCCGGTTTTAATTATCAGATTTTGATGTTCAAAGTTCGGTACGCACGTCCCACAATTCGGGATAAAAACGCAAATCCAGCGCCTTTTTCAGATAGGAAACGCCCGATGTTCCGCCCGTGCCTTTTCTGTTGCCGATGATGCGCTCCACCGTTTTCATGTGGCTGTAACGCCAAAGTTGAAAACGGTATTCCAGATCAACAAGTTTTTCCGCCAGCTCATACAAATCCCAATGGGTTTGCGCATCGTGATAAACCTGCCGCCAGGCTTCGGTCACACGCGCGTCGCTTTGGTACGGTAACGAAAAATCACGCTCCAGAATTTCTTTTGGTACCGCAATACCGCGCCGCGATAACAGCGACAGCGCTTCATCATAGATGGATGGCGCATGCAGCGCCTCACCAACAAGCTTGGCGATTTTCGGATTGGATTCGAAGACGCGCGCCATCGCCGCGTTCTTGTTGCCCAGACGAAATTCCATCATGCGATATTGATAGGATTGGAAGCCCGATGCTTTGCCAAGCGCATCGCGGAAGCTCGAATAATCAAACGGTGTCATGGTCGAAAGAATCTCCCATGACTGGATCAGATTGACCTGCACACGGGCCACTCGCGCCATCATCTTGAACGCTGGGCCCAGTTCATCCTTGCGGATCTGGCGGATGGCACCACCGACCTCGTGCAGGCACAGCTTCATCCAGATTTCCGAGGCCTGATGGATCGAGATAAACAGCATCTCGTCATGCTGGTCCGTCAGCGGGTGCTGGCTGGATAGCAGGGTGTCGAGCCCCAGATAATCGCTATAGGACATCGCATCGCGAAAATCCCAGTGCACATTTTCGCCGGTCAGGTCCACGGAATGCCCGGATTCCGGCGATTTTTCTGGTGGCGGCGTATTGGAATTGGAGGTCATGGCCTTCCCTGTGATCTATCGTTGGCCCGGCTTGTTTGATTCATGCGCTGTGCGTTTTAACGATGCAATCTCAGAGCATTGGCTGGACCCGGAAGCCGATGCTATGGTCCCGCCCGCAGTCAGACAATGTGGGTAATTGGCATGGTTCCAACATACAAAATAGGTGCCGCCGCCTTGGCGGGAATCATGGCCGCAACCGGCCCGGTTGCGGCTGCGCTGCCTTCAAAATGCGCAAGACCAGATGAAGTGACATCTATCCAGGTCGCGGCCATTCAGCAGGAATTGATGGTCGCCGCCCTGACCTGTAGCCAGATCGACAGCTTCAATGCGTTCCAGACTGGCTATAGCAAGGAGCTGAGGTCATCTGATGCCATGTTGCACAAGATGTTCCGCAGATTATACGGCAGAAGCCAGGGTGCGGCCGAATATCATGCTTTCAAGACCCGGCTGGCTAATGACTCGTCGATCCGCTCGATCCGCAACAATCGTGATTATTGCGAAGAGACCAAAAAAGTCTTCATTGCCGCACTAGGGCAGGAAGCCCGGCCGACTTTGGCGGCGTTTGTCTCCGGTATTCAGGTGCGCGAGGAAAGCCCCGTCAATTCGTGCGAGATTCGTGTGGCCGTTGGCCTTCAGGGCGTGAAAACAGCGCCAAATGTGGTGCCGAAGCCGAATCCGATGCGGGTGGCGATGCTGACACCAGCCGATGCGCCAGCCAATGTTGCCGCTCCTGCTGTGACGGACCCAAATGCCCCGCAACAGACGGCCGCGACGGCTGCACAGCCCGGCACCCCCGCACAGCCGGCAGATGCCAGCCAGAAAGCGGATAGTACGGTTGCCGCCAAAGCGGACGCCGATCCCGCCAAGGAAAAAAAGAAGTCGGGCTGGCTCTCGAATCTGTTCAACTAATTTTCCAGCCAGCGAAACAAAGCATAGCCCGCGCGTGAAGCGCGGGCTTTTTTGTATGCGGGGTGCCAATGATGCGAAGCCGCGTCTGGGGCGGTCCTAAATATGGCGGCACTACCATGTTGGTGCAGACCTTAGTTGTGCTGGGTGGCGGTTGGCCATGGAGGCACTGGCATAGTGGCGCTGAGCGTGGCGCGGGCGCGCGGCCCTGAAAAATCTGGGGCGGCGCGGCAGACAATCCCAACCGGGCAAACCCAACCCGGCAAACAAAAAAAGGGCGGACCGAAGTCCGCCCTTTTCCAGTCTTGGAGACTAACGTCCCGCTTAGCTGCCGAGGTCGATGACCGCGCGGCGGTTTTGCGGTTCGCGGACACCCGGACCCGTTGCAACGAGCGGATCGTGGAAGCCCTTGCCTTCGATGGAGATCTCGTCCCCACCCATGCCCTGACGGACCATTTCGTCCTTCACAGACTGGGCGCGGCGAACCGAGAGCGCCATGTTGTAGCTGTCGGAACCAACCGTATCGGTATGGCCGGTGATCATCACCTTGACCATGCCCGTTTCCTTGGCCGTTTTCACGGCTTCGGTCACGACCGACTGTGCTTCGGCGGTCAGGTTCGACTTGTTGAAGTCGAAGAAGACGATGAACGTCTTGACCGGCGGAGGCGGCGGTGGCGGCGGCGGAGGAGGCGGCGGCGGCGGCGGGGCAGGCTGGGAAACATACCAGCGCAGACCAACCATGGCAGCCTGTTCGTTCAGCTCTTTCGCGCGTGCATTGAAGGCGACGAACGAGGAACCGTAGTTCTTGTTCACCGACAGCGAGCGATAGCGATAGTCGATATAGACATCGAGCTGCGGGGTGACGGAGTAGGCGAAGCCACCATGGACCTGCCACATGAAACCGCTATGTGTGCCGCTCAGGTAGGTGAAGGGAGTCTGGTTCGCGCGGATGTTTGCGCGACCGATACCGGCACCGGCACCGAACGTGAAGTCCCAACGATCCGTCAAACGCGCATCGTAATCGACGTTCATCAGGGTTGAGACAATTTCGTTACGGCCGCTAAAGCCGCCTTTGTTGTCGTGCTTGGTGTAACCAACTTCCGCTTCAACGCGGATGCGGCTTGGGAAGCGGTAACCCACAGCACCGGTGATCAGAGCAGAATCGCTCGTGCCGATTTTGACTGTGGGATTAGGCCCGCCTGCGGTCTTAGGATTGTACTGAGCATCGTAATTGCCCATATGATCCCAGCCAGCACCCAAACCGAGATACCAGCCTTGAGCATCACTTGCTAGCGCGGGGCTGCTCAGAGCCAGCGCTGCAACGCCCGCCAGGGCGATTATCCGAATTTTCATTTTACCCTCGTTTATAAAGTACCGACGGGCAGGGACCCCCCCACCGACGCGTCTTGGGATGCAGGTTGTCTATAAAGGAAATTCTCTGCGATGTGGAGGCACGATGTCCATGATTCAGGGTATGTTTGGGGTCAAATCACTGGAATTGTCCGACCTGTGTGACTGTGGTGCAACATTAACCGCGTCGCGATGTCTCTATTCCTCTATTTCCCCTCAAAAGAGGAGCGCAACCCGCGGATAATATATGCAAAATCTGGTGCTTGCCATGAACTTGCGCAGACCCGGATTGAAATGAGGGAAGGTTTCAAGGTTGCCGATGCCGCTGGTATGGCGGGATACGGCATAAGCTATTGTTTATAATAATGATTTTTACCATGAAAATTTCCAGATGATTTTCAGCCGGTGTCTGGCCGCGAATGGCTCCACTCTTCCACGCGCCAATCACTATATTTATGTCGTCAAATATACCGCCGGGTCCGGCCAGTATTCTTCAAATACGAAATATATTAAGGAAAATCAGATAGTTATGTTTGCGCAGACGATTTCACCACACCCGCGTGGCGGGATGTGAAGTCTTCGCTGGCAGGGCGCTGGTGACCCGGAAATTCACGACTCAGTCTTTATATGCGCGCGCGGGGGACGGACTCTTATATGCGCATATTCACCTGCGGCGGCTGCAATCACTGATCTGCTGGTTCATGGCATTGTGGTGCTTGCGCCCGGCCAGTAGCGGCGACTATTGAGAGGCATGAGCGAATCTGTGAGCGAGGGCGGAAAAACGCCCGTTGAAGACCTGATCGACCTGCTCGATCTGGAATCGGTTGAGGTCAATATTTTTCGCGGTGTCAGCCCGAAGGATCGCTCGCAGCGCGTGTTCGGCGGACAGGTGCTGGGCCAGGCGCTGGTCGCGGCAACCCGCACGGTGGAAGAACGCATCTGTCATTCCATGCATGCTTATTTTCTGGTGGCTGGTGATCCCAAGGTACCGATTCTCTATGAAGTGGATCGCAGCCGCGACGGGCGCAGCTTTTCATCGCGCCGTGTGGTGGCGATTCAGCATGGCCGTCAGATTTTTCATATGTCGGTCTCGTTTCAGGTTCCTGAAGACGGGCTTGAACATCAAATTGATGTGGCGGCCTTTCCGCCGCCGGATGATCTGCCGAGTGAGGATGATTTTCGCCTCGAAATTGCAGAAAAGATTCCTGAGCAATATCGCGATCATTTTCTGCGGCCGCGTCCGATCGAACTTCGCCCCGTGGACAAGCACGACATTTTCCGTCCCGAAAAGCGCGCTCCCCATCAGGCGGTGTGGGTGCGTGCGACCGGGGCGTTGCCCGACGATATCGCGCTTCAGCAATGTGTGCTGGCCTATGCATCCGATATGACCCTGCTGGATACATCGCTGTTGCCGCATGGCATTGGCTGGTTCTCCGACAAAATTCAGATGGCCAGCGTGGATCATGCGATGTGGTTTCATCGCCCGTTCCGCGCCGATGAATGGCTGCTCTATGTGCAGGATTCACCAAGTGCGTCTGGCGCACGCGGTTTCAATCGCGGGACAATCTATTCGCGCGACGGCACACTGGTCGCATCTGTTGCGCAAGAAGGATTGATGCGTCTGCACCCAGAAGGGCCGCAGGCAAAAAAATCATCCTGAGGTTTTAGGCACCGGCTTTTTGCCGCCGCGTTTCCCGGGCTGATCTTCAAGGAACGCGCTTGACCTGTGCGGTTTTGCGCGGGCGGGCATAAAACTGGTCACTCATCGTCAAGAGGTTGCCGACGACACCGGCAACCGGTGAATTGTAATCATAATCGATCTTGGCCAGAATCACGCTGCCGGTGGAGGTAATCAGCCCGTCTGGCACTGTAATCGTCTGCCCCACCGAATAGGGCGCGGTGTTCTGTGCATCGCTCCAGGCAACTTTGGCGCCGCCTTTGCCATCGCTGATGATGCTGGCAATGACGATTTTTGCACCATCAGTTGAGTACGGGAACACCAGCGCATTCAGCGCTGAAAAAATATCGCTCATGCCTGAATCGGATATCTGTGTGGATTGCGCAACCAGATCCGCTGCGCTTGAGGCAACCGAGGCGACCTTCTCGCGCACGATCAAGGCATTGCTCAATGTCACGCTGCCCAGGAAAAGGGCAATCAGAACCGGTGCGATCAATGCGAATTCCACGGCGGCCAAACCGGATTTGGCGTCACGGTATTTTTTCAGGAATGTGAGAAACGCGTCCTTCATCAAAATGGCTCATTGCGAAAGGCAGCTGTTGCCGAGAGCAGCCGTTTATCGCCAGACATATTCGTCAGGAACGGCGCCAGAAGCGGCGTCATGACATCCCACGTATAAAATGTACGCAACAGCACAACATCACCGGCGCTGCCCGGCTCGAATTTGTTCAGGTTGGGATCAAGTTCGCCGTTCTTGTTCAGCGGCGCCGGAAAATTGGCAGCGGCAAAATCGCTGAAGCTGCGGACATCAACCTGCAAATCACTGCCGCATTGCATGACCGGGGCGATATCAGCGCAAATCTTGTTGCGGAACTGTGTGGCGGTCAAATGCTCTGTCTGTGCCTGGCCGGTGCGCACAAGGCGCGCCGCATCATCCGCTGCAAATTGCAGCACATTACCTGCAAGGAAAAGCACACCTGTTTCGATGATCGCGAAAATCAGCAAGAAGAAAACAGGTGCGATCATGGCAAATTCGATTGCGGCCGAACCTTTGCGCGAATCGCGGCGCATACGGCGAAGCAGCAAGGACGCTGTGATTGCGTGCGTGCGACGGGCGCCCATTTCGTCCTGCACTCCTGAATCTTTCGATAACCGCCTATTTTATGCGCGTTTAACAGGCTTCAAGAAGAGCATGCCTGCATCAAGGTATAGATGCCGTTAAAGAAACTGTCTCATCTTCATACAATGCATGTCGCCGAAGTGTTTATGCGCAGCATTCCTTAATGCACAACAGCTTTGGCACCGCCGCGCTAATCTTTTCATAACCAGATCGCACAGAATAAACGGCTTGTTCATCGCAATTGGCCGATGATGGCCATCCATTCCGGACCAATCCGGCAGTGGGCTCAAGGGCGGACTCTAGAGAGATGAGACACGGCACAGTCTGGCAAACGGCGCTAAAGCGCGCACATATGCTTTTGCGCATGCTGTCTGCTCGCATTTCGCGCTTTGTGCCGTTCATGCGTGGCTTCGCCTATGCGCGTCAGGGCAATGTCGCGATGATCTTTGCCCTGTCGCTGGTGCCGATCACGGTTGCGGCCGGGGCGGGGCTTGATATGTCGCGCGCCATGATCGTGCGCTCGCGCCTGACCGAGGCGCTGGATGCAGCCGGTCTTGCCGTGGGGGGCACCACAGGGCTGAGCCAGTCACAAATGCGCACAATGGCGCAGCAATATTTTGATGCCAATTTTCGTATTGATGCTGCTTTTGGCACGCCGGCCCAGGTCAGTGTCTCGCAAAGCGGCACAAACATCACCGTCTCCACCAATGTCTCCATGCCAACGACCCTGATGAATGTTGTTGGCTACAAGACGGTGCCGATCGATGTCGCGATCACCGTCACCAAAGAAAACAAGGCGCTGGAAGTTGTGATGGCGCTGGACAATACCGGCTCCATGTCGGGCTCAAAAATATCTGCGCTTAAAAGTGCAGCCAAAACATTGATCGACACGCTGTCAGGCGGTGTGGCCTATCCTGATAAATTGAAAATCGGTCTGGTCCCGTTCACGCAGACCGTGCGGATTGATCCAACCGATGCGGTGAACGGCGGCTGGATTGATACCGATTGCAAATCCTCTGTCGCGCAGCTCAATTTCGATCACGGTTATTGCGGCTACACCGTATACAAGAACCTGCTGAAAAACGGTTCGTGGTATGGCTGTGTCGAGGCGCGGCCCAATGGCTATGCAATTCTGGATACCCCGCCATCGTCGGGCACACCCGATACGTTGTGGGATCCGTATTTCCAGCCCGACGAGCCTGATTCCGGCGGTGGCTGGTGGGGCAGCGGTTACAGCAACAATTATATGGATGATGGCACGGTCACGGACAGCAGCGGTAAAAAGATCAAAAAGCCATCTGATCTCCAACTGCAAAATAATTCCAACAAGTATAATGGCGCGAGCGCCAATAGTGACGCCAATGGTGCCTGCGGTAATCTGGCACCTGTACTGCCGCTGACCAACGATACCGCGCAGGTTAAAAATCGGATCGATGCAATGAATGCCAGTGGCAGCACGCACATTGTACTGGGCGCGGCCTGGGGCTGGCGTGTGCTGTCACCGGGTGAGCCGTACAGTCAGGGCGCCTCCTATAGCGACGAGGATACCAACAAGGCGCTGATCCTGATGACGGATGGTGAGAACACGGTATCGAATCAAAACACGATGAATGGTTCCAGATATTCAGCCTTTGGCTATCTCAGTCAGGGCCGGCTGGGCACCACGTCCAGCACCAGCACAGCGGAAAGCACGCTCGATACGATGCTTACCGAAGTGTGCACCAATATCAAAGCCAAGGGCATTCGCATTTATACGATCGGGTTTACGATCACCACGACAAACGTGTTGAACCTGTTGCGCAACTGCGCCAGCGATCCGTCATTGTTCTACAATTCGCCCAACACTTCGGATTTGCAGGCCGCATTCTCGGCCATCGCCGCCGATCTCAGCAATCTGCGAGTTAGCAAATAGGCGCTGGCAAATCGTGCGATGATACTTTGCACCGCTTTTGCCAGGTGCGCGTCACAACGCCAGCGCTCCACCAAAAGAGCATTGCAAGCGCGATCCCGGCAAGGGAATCGGCCGCGTAATGCCAGGCCAGATGCACCGAGCCAATCACGATCAGGCCCGCGAAAATCCAAAGCGCAATCCCCAGCCAGCGGTTGGTGCGTGTACCGAGCAATGCCAGGAGCACCGCAATGGTGACGTGCATACTGGGGAATGCCGAAATACCTGCAACGGCGCCAGAACCCGTGACATAACTTTGCCACAACGCATCTTGAATCTGCAGCGACCACACCGGCCATTGCGTATTGACGTTCTGCAGATAAGCCATTTGCGCACCAAACGGATCGGCGCCGGGATGCAGATAGCCATAAAAACAGGGTCCGGCCGACGAAAAAATCGTAGCCAGCACATTGCCTGCGATGAACCACGAAAATGCAAAGGCCAGAAGAAACTGCATGCGTGTTTCGTTGCTGCGGGCCGCAAAGGCTTGCCACAGCAAGCAGGCGAACATAATCAGAAACCAGCAATCATAGATGACGTTCAACAATGCGGTCACCGGCGCATAGCCAAGAACCGGCTGCAACCACTGCCAGGGCAATGTGCCAAAGCCAATCATTCGCCCCCATTCCATGAAGGTTTGATCCCAAACAAAGGGTTGAATCTGCGGGATCACCGGCTTCATGGCGGCAAAGCAGATCATCAAGGGCGTGAGCGTCACCAGAGAATGAAACACATTGCCAGGCCGGTCATCCGCCATGGCGTGCGCGGCCAACCGGCGCGCGATGGCTTTTAGCGGACGCTCCTGCGATTTCTCGCGGATGAGTGCGATAAACTGCACAAGAGCGGCCAAGCCTATGCCCAATGCAACAAATTGGGCGACGATGTTGAGGAAAAACAATGCCGCTCCAAGCGGCAGGGGAAGCCGGTAGACAGTTATGATGCCGAGTGTCGCGGTACAAAAAAGAGCGGCGCAGATATAAAGAGGGATGTGGTCGTGGAATGTGCGCCTTATGCTGGCTGCAATGGCCGAAAGCCCGTGCCGCGCAGGAATCGCGAACCCAAATGCAGCGCCGGACATTGCGTGCCATGCTCCAAAATAGAGAGCCGCAAGCCGCGCGGCGTTTGCAGATGACGTTCTATTTTCCTGCGTTGGCGCTGGCTGATTTCATGCTCATGTCCTGGTGCTGGCTGATCTGACCCATTGCTGTGGCATAAGCATCCTTGTCATCACCCGGCTTGGGTGTGAATTCACAGCGTGCACCGTTGCAGGCATAGGTCATTTGTTCCGCGCCGCGATTGACCGTGACCGTGTTGCCGGCCCGCGCATAAACACTGACTTGCCGGTTTGCCACCTGTTTTCCGGCGCTATCCAGCGCAATCAAATTGGTTTGGCCGTAGGATTTGCCGAGCAGAAAGGCATGCGTGGCATCAATCATGTTGACGTCCGCAATGGCCGCGTTGCCGATATAAACTGTTGCAACGGGCTTTTCGAACGCGACAACACGCACTTCGTCCATCGGCACCGATACGCCACTGGCAAATGCTGCTGTCGGGCCTACGGCTAGCAGCAACAGAACGCTCAAAAATTTAAAGGCGCGCGCTTGCATGATGAAACCGTCCTCGCAGGTTAAGAAACATAACGCAGCCAAACTATGATCTTCGTGTAAAGGAAGCTTTAACTGCGCTGTTGCCATGACAAGAGATACGCGCGTTTGCGATGCGCATGCCGATCCGGCCATTCATCAAGGCACTGACTTAACGAAGCGCAAAAAAATACCAAATCATGTGTGTTGGTTAAAAAAGGCTCAGCGCATTTGTTTGAATCATCCAAAACACCGCTTTTCTGTTTCACCATGGTACGAAACGGCGGGTGTGTGTAGAATTGGTGTAAGACCTCGTTAAGCCAACACCCCTATGCTCACAGGCGTCCAAGCAATGGGCCGCAACCAAATAACGGTGCCAGCTGGACGTCCTAGGGTGTTATCAAGCGGAGGCTTCTATGAAGAATTTTGTTATGCGCTTTGTGCGCGATGAGTCTGGTGCAACGGCCATTGAATACGGCCTGATTGCTGCGGGCATTGCCGTCGTGATTATCGCGGCTGTCAATACGCTCGGCTCCAATCTGAAGACGACGTTCAGCAACGTCGCGACCAATATGAAGACGCCCGGCTAATCGTGGCGGGGTCTTCGGGTCCCATTACAAACCGAGCGTAGCGGCCGCCCCCAAAAGGCGGCCGCTTCTGCGTTAAGTGAGAGCCCAAAACTTATGGATTGCATTGTTCGATGATCTCTCAGGCACTTCTTCTGTTTGTGCTTCCGGCCCTTTTGATTGCGGCTGCCGGCTGGGATTTGACGACCTATACGATCCCCAATTTTCTGCAACTGGGCCTGATCGCAAGTTTTGTCATATTCGTACTGGTCATTGGCATGTCGCCATCGATGTTCGGTGAACATTTGCTGGCCGGGTTTATCGGTCTTGTTATCGGCATGACCTTCTTTGCACTGGGTTATATTGGCGGAGGCGATGCCAAATTGTTTGCCTGTATCGCGTTGTGGCTCGGTTTTCAGGATTTTCTCAGCTATGCGCTAACCGCGTCTGTTCTTGGTGGTGCGTTGACGCTTGGTATTCTGGCAATGCGCGAATGGCCGCTGCCGGGCGTTCTGGCACGTCAGAGCTGGGTGCTGCGCCTGCATGAACACAAGGGCGACATTCCCTATGGTGTCGCGCTATCGGCTGGTGCCTTTGTGATCCTGGCACAGACCGAAATATTCCGCGCCGGTATCACGGGATAAACGGCGCGCAATTGCGCCTTGGCACGCACCATTAAGCATTCTCTAAGCACTTTTATGCTGGAATCCGGTAATCAGGGAGCCGGAGCCAATGAACCGATCGCGCGTAGTCTTTTTAGGGTTGGCCGCCTTTGCCGCCATCGCCGCCGCGCTTTTGTTGCGCGGACTTCTGGGTGGTGGAACGACGCAAAGCAACGCCATGCCCGCGCCCCCGCCCGTCGCGATGAACGATGTGCTGGTGACGTCCACAAATTTGCAACCGGGTGTGGCGCTGAGCGATGCTTCGGTGCGTTGGCAAAAATGGCCGGCATCCGCCGTTGATGACAGCTTCATCACAAAAGAAAAATTCCCCGATGTGGACAAGTTTGTGAAAGGCGCCGTTGTGCGTGCGCCGCTGGTGAGCGGCGAGCCGCTCAGCGTTTCAAAAATCGTCCATGCGGATGCAGCCGGTTTCATGGCCGCCACGTTGCAGCCGGGTATGCGCGCCGCATCGATTGCCGTATCAGCCGAATCCGGTGCGGGCGGTTTTATTCTGCCGAACGACCGGGTGGATGTGCTGGTGACGCGCCAGGTTTCAAACTCGCCGGCGCGCTATTCCACGCGCACGATTTTAAGTTCGGTTCGCGTTCTGGCAATCGATCAGACATCGCATGAAGACAAAGACCAGAAAGTTGTCGTCGGCAAAACCGCGACGCTTGAGGTGACACCGGCCCAGGCTGAATCGCTGTCGCGTGCGCAAGCCTCTGGCACCCTGTCGCTTTCGTTGCGCGCGCTGGGCGACAATGGCGATTCCAAAGCGCTGGCAGCGGCCGATACATCGCGCAGCAATGATGTTGCGGTCATCCGCTATGGCATTTCGGGCGGCGCCAATGCCGGCGGGGGAGAATAACAGATGTTGCGCAAAGGTTTTTGGGCGCTGATTTTCACGGCCATTGCAACATTGGGTGTTGCGCCCGGTGTATCCGCCGCCGCGCCTGGCGGCGCACGCGTTATTTCCGTTTCGACCAGCGCGGGCAAAAGTGCGCATCAGCGCATCACCCTGGCGCTTAACAAGGCGGCCATCGTTCAATTGGATTCCGATGCGCGCGATGTGCTGGTTTCAAATCCGTCGATTGTCGATGCCGTTGTGCGTTCGCCGCGGCGCATCTTCCTGCTTGCCCAAAAGACCGGACAAACCAATGCCTTCTTTTTCGATGGCAAGGGGCGTCAGATCTTGTCCATTGATATTACCGTCGAACGCGATGTGACCGATCTTTCCACCCTGATCCACAATGATATGGCGGGCAGCAATGTGAAAGTTTCGGCGCTGAACGACAATGTGGTACTCAGCGGCACCGTAAACAGCCAGCAGGATGCAAGCCGCGTCCAGGATCTGGCCGCGCGCTTTGCGGGCGATCCCAAAAAAGTCGTCAACATGCTGAAGGTCGCCGCACGCGAACAGGTCATGCTGAAAGTGCGCGTGGCCGAAGTGCAGCGCCAGATCGCCAAGCAATTCGGTATTGATTTGAGCAGCGCCGCGCTTGCCGCTGGCGTTCCCATCATTGCTGGAACATCCAATCCATTCGGACTTATGGGCCGCGCATTGTCCGATGCTTCGGGCGCACAATTCGGGTCTGTTTGCCCCGGCGCTTTTCTTCCCAATGTTGCATCACAGGTTGTGCAAGGCGCGACTGCTGCGGCCGGCGCCGCCGCAGCTATCACGGGCGGTCTCAACGGTTCGACGTCACTGTCGGGTTCGGCCTCAGGCGCAATGCACTGGGTTATCGATCCAAAGACAGGGTTGCCGGTCTATACGCAAAACCTGGCAGGTGACTTTTCACCGACTCCGGGAACACCTGCTAATCCCAATCCGACGGGATCGACGAACTTTAATGCAACAGCATCACAGAACATGTCGAACGGTACAAGCTACAATTCGACCACCACAAAGAGTGTTCCTTGTTCGAGCCCGAACAACCTTCAAGGTGTCGTAAAGGCTCTCGAGCAGGTCGGGCTGATGCACACACTTGCCGAACCGAATCTGACCGCGGTGTCTGGCGAGACGGCCAAATTCCTTGCAGGCGGCGAATTTCCCGTGCCCGCCAGCCGCGACCGCGACGGCAATGTCACGGTGCAGTTCAAACAATTCGGTGTCGGTTTGTCGTTCACGCCAATCGTACTTAGCCCGAACCGCATCTCCTTGCAGATTTCGACAGAGGTCAGTGAGCTAACCAACACAGGTGCCTACACCCTTCAAGGATCAACGCAGACCGACCCGACGACGGGACAGACCACACAGGTTGGCGGGCTGACGATCCCGGCCCTTTCGGTGCGCCGCGCCGAGACGACGGTGGAATTGCCGTCTGGTGGCAGCTTTGCGATTGCTGGCCTTATGCAACACACAACCAAACAGGTGCTCGATTCTTTTCCTGGATTGAAAGATATGCCGATCCTTGGCGCGCTGTTTCGCAGCCGCGATTTTCAGAGCAATGAAACCGAACTGGTTGTGATGGTCAGCGCCTATCTTGTCGATCCCACATCCGAAAAGAAACTCGCGCTGCCGACAGATGGCTATGTGCCGCCCACAGATGTTGAGACAATTTTGATGGGCAAGCTGAACAACACCTACAAAAGAGATCCCCATGGTTTGAAGTCTGCGGCCAACGCCAAACGCGGATTTATTATCGAGTAGAGGGTACCGCCATGACAATGACGAAAATAATGGGTTTCGCTGCATTGGCTGCGGTTCTTATGGCCGGGTCTTGTGCCGCACCGAGCAATGATGGGTCTGTTTCGGCTGATCCGGTCCAGAACCACCCGATCGATGTTCGCCCAAGTTACAAATCGCTGCGCTTGTCGTTTGCAGGCGCAGGCGCGGGCCTGATGGCCGACGATCAGGCGCGCTTCAACAATTTTGTCACCAATTATCTGGATCACGGCAATGGCGCGCTCAGCATTTCTGCGCCGCGCGGGCCAATGGGATCTGAAGCGATCCGCTATTTCGGCGAAAGACTTGCAGCTTTGGGCGTTCCGCGCAGCCGCATTCTGGTTGGCACACATGATGTTGCCAATGGCGATGCGCGTGTCCAGCTTGGCTATATAACCTATGTCGCAAGCGTCGGAGAATGTGGCGATTGGTCAAAGAATGCTGCCGACACGTCCTCAAACCTTCCCATGCCGAATTTCGGTTGCGCCAATCAACACAATTTGGCGGCGATGATCGCAGATCCGCGTGATCTGATATCGCCGCGGCCGATGGGGCCGGCCGATGCGGTGCGCCGCGCGACTGTGATCGACAAATACCAGAAGGGTGAAGTGACCGGCGCCACCAAGTCGCAAGACCAATCCGGCGCTGTCACAGACATCAGCAAATAAGGGTTCATACGGTTATGGCGAAATTCACGCCGGGACATGACATGCAGGACGAACAATTCGGCGCCGCGCCACATGAGCGCCCGGTGCCGCGCATTTCGATTCAGGCATTTTGCGAATTCCCCGATACCGGCGCCGCGTTACAGCGTGCTGCGGCCGACCGGCGTTTGTCCAAAGCCCATGTCGAGGTGCAGCTTGGCGGGCTGCAGGCGGCGGTCGAATATCACGGGGCCAATCCTTCGCCCAATCTGCTCATTGTGGAAACACGGCTTCAGGGGCAAGCGGCGCTTGATGAAATTGACCGGCTGGCCGAGGTTTGTGATCCAACGACGAAAGTGGTGATCGTCGGGCGCGTCAATGATGTACATCTGTATCGCGAATTGATCCGCCGCGGCGTCAGCGAATATATCGTCGCTCCGCTCAATCCGCTGCATCTGATCGAAATGATTTCCGGTCTGTATCTTGGCGAAGATGCGGCCCCCATTGGCCGCATTGTTTCGTTCATTGGCGCGCGCGGGGGGGCAGGCTCATCAACGCTTGCGCATAATGCGGGCTGGTGCATCGCCGAACGCTTTCATATCAACACGGCCATTGTCGATCTGGATATGGCGTTTGGCACTGTGGGGCTCAATTTCAACGAAGAGCCCAGCCAGGGTGTTGCTGATGCGCTGGCCGCGCCCGAACGGCTCGATGATGTACTCTTGGACCGTTTGCTGCTCAAAGCGGGCGAGCATCTTTCGCTTTTCACATCGCCAGCCGCGCTTGATCGCGACTATGACAGCGACGATTCAGCCTATGAAACGGTCATCGATGCGGTGCGTCAGACCACGCCATGCGTGATTGTGGATCTGCCGCATATGTGGATGCCATGGGTGCGTCAGACTTTGCTGGCGTCCGATGAAATTGTCATTGTGGCAACGCCCGATCTGGTGAGTTTGCGCACCGCCAAAGCCATGGCCGATATGCTGAAACTGAACCGGCCCAATGATACGGCACCCAAATTCATCATCAATCAGGCCGGCATGGGCAAACGCCCGGAAATCCCCATCCGCGATTTTGCCGAAACGGTTGGTCTTCAACCGTCCGCCATTCTGCCGTTTGACCCGGTGCTGTATGGCACGGCTGCGAACAATGGCCAGATGCTGATGGAAGTGCAGCCGCGTTCGCAAACCGCCGATACTTTGCGCCTGTTGTGTGAAAGCCTGACCGGGCGTGCACCGCAAGCCAGCGTACGAAAAAACGCGCCGTTCCTCTCATTCCTGAAGGGGCGCAAGCAGGCGTAAATTATGTTCGGCAAACGCTCCTCCCAGGCAGTTTCAGAAAAGCCAGCCGCACCTGCGCCGCGGTCCGAACCTGCGCGTGAGCGCGCCAGCGAGCCGCAATCTCCTGCAGCACCGAAGGGCGCATCATCACCATTGCCGCCGCCGTCTGCGGGTGTGGAAATTGCTGTTCCGCGCGGCCAATCGCGGCTTCAGCCATCCATCGCGGCCGTGGCTCCCGTCACCGGGCGAAACGATGCGCGATCTGAAGATTATTATCAGATCAAGACGACGATTTTTTCGGCGCTGATCGACACGATTGATCTGGCACAGCTTGCCCAGCTCGATCCGGAATCGGCGCGCGAAGAAATCCGCGACATCGTCAACGAGATCATCTCGATCAAGGCGGTGGTCATGTCCATCGCCGAGCAGGAAAGCCTGCTCGAAGATATCTGCAATGATGTGCTGGGCTATGGCCCGTTGGAGCCGCTTCTGGCGCGCGACGACATTGCCGACATCATGGTCAATGGCGCGGGCCGTGTGTTTATCGAAGTGGGCGGGCGTATGCAGCTCACCAACATCCGCTTTCGCGACAACGCGCAATTGATGAATATCTGCCAGCGCATCGTCAGCCAGGTTGGCCGCCGTGTCGATGAAAGCTCGCCGATTTGCGACGCGCGCCTGCTTGATGGTTCTCGCGTCAACGTGATCGCTCCGCCGCTGGCGCTGGACGGGCCCACACTGACCATCCGCAAATTCAAGAAAGACAAGCTGAAACTTGATGATCTTGTGCGCTTTGGTTCGGTCAGCGATGCCGGTGCACGTCTTTTGAGTGTTATTGGCCGTTCCCGCTGCAACGTACTGATTTCCGGTGGCACGGGTTCGGGCAAAACCACATTGCTCAATTGTGTGACCGCCTATATTGACGCCGATGAGCGCGTCATCACCTGCGAAGACGCCGCCGAATTGCAACTGCAACAGCCCCATGTCGTGCGGCTGGAAACACGTCCCCCCAATCTGGAAGGTCAGGGCCAGATCACAATGCGCGATCTGGTGCGCAACTGTCTGCGTATGCGCCCCGAACGCATTATCGTCGGTGAAGTGCGCGGACCCGAAGCGTTTGATTTGTTGCAGGCGATGAATACAGGCCATGACGGTTCCATGGGAACCTTGCATGCCAATTCCCCGCGTGAGGCGCTGTCCCGTCTGGAATCAATGATTACGATGGGCGGCTTCCAGTTGCCGATGAAAACAATCCGCGAAATGATTGTCGCCTCGATCGATGTGATCGTGCAGGCCGAGCGTATGCGCGATGGCTCGCGCCGCATCACCCATGTCACCGAAGTGGTGGGCAGCGAAGGTGATGTCATCATCACGCAAGATCTGATGACATATGAAATCACCGGCGAAGATGAAACCGGCCGTCTCAAGGGCCGCCATATCGGAACCGGAATCGTGCGGCCGGGCTTTGCGGAGCGCGCGCGCTATTTCGGCATGGAACGCGAATTGTCCGAGGCGCTCGACGAGCTTCAGGTCTAGGGGCGTGCGATGAGCCAGACCCTGCTGTTCAGCCTGACTGCCATGTTTTTTCTCCTTGCCTTTGGTGGCGTGGCCTTTGCGGTTTCAGGTAGTGGCGGCCGCGCGCAAAAACGTGTGGCGGCCGTGGGCCGGCGCAATATCAAAGGTGCGCCGGTGCGCAATGCCTCCGACGCCAATCATCAGAAACGCAAGAATGTCACCGCGCTTTTGAAAGATCTGGAGAAGCAGCAAGCCGAACATAAAAAACGGCCCAATCTGCGCCGCCGTATCGAACAGGCCGGTTTGACCATCACGGTTCGCACATACTGGATTATGTCCGGCGTGCTGGCATTCTTCGTGTTCGCGGCGCTTTACATAAGCCATCAGCCCTCGTTTGTGTTTCTGTCAATGCCGTTTACCGTTGGCTTTGTTGTGCCGCGCCTTGTGCTTTCATTTTTGAAAAAGCGCCGCGAAAAATTGTTTACAGAAAATTTTGCCGGCGCGATTGACGCCATTGTGCGATCCATAAAGTCGGGTTTGCCAACCAATGAAGCGCTAAAGCTGATTGCACGTGAGATGCCACAGCCGGTCTCCGGCGAATTCGCTTTGCTGGTCGAAAGCGTGAAAGTCGGCGTTTCCATGGATCAAGCCCTGAAGCGCATGTATGAGCGCATGCCCACGCCGGAAGTCGCGTTTTTCGGAATCGTGATGACGGTTCAACAAAAATCCGGTGGCAATCTGTCGGAAGCGCTGGGCAATCTTGCAAGCGTCTTGCGTGATCGCAAGCGGCTGGAAGGCAAGATCAAGGCGATGTCGTCCGAGGCCAAAGCATCGGCTGCGATTATCGGCTCACTGCCACCGGCTGTGGGAACGCTCGTCTGGCTATCGACGCCGGCTTACATCGAAACACTTTTCACCACACATACCGGCAATCTGATGATTGCGGGCTGCGCCATCTGGATGAGCTGCGGCATTTTCGTGATGAAAAAAATGATCAACTTCAAACATTGAGGCCGCGGGATTGATGGATATCGGCTGGCTCGAACTTTTGTTTGACAAGACATTCATGGCAACGGCGATTGCCGCGATTTTTGCATTTGCCGCGATTGTCACAATCGGGTTGCCGATGCTGGAGCGCAATTCGCTGGGCAAGCGGATGAAGGCTGTTTCAGAGCGGCGCGAGGAATTGCGGGCCCGCCATCAGGCCCAGCTCAACAAGCCGCGCGGTTCCTTGCGCGTCGAGCCGATGAGTTTCATGAAAAATACCGTGGAGCGGTTGAAACTTTCCAACATTCTGGAAAGCGAAGACACGCGCGAAAAACTGGCACAAGCGGGCAAGCGCGGTCAGGCGCCAATTATCACTTTTCTGTTCTTTCGCTTTGTGATGCCGTTCATCGTTTTTGCGGCGGCTCTGTTTTATCTTTTTGTGGTGACACATTTTACCTGGTCACCAACAATGAAATTTTTGACCGCATTCGGTGCGGCCCTGTTCGGCTATTATCTGCCGGACGTGTTTGTTTCCAATATGATCCAGCGCCGTCAGCAATCGATCATGCAGGCCTTTCCCGATGCGCTCGATCTTTTGCTGATCTGCGTTGAATCGGGCATGTCGATTGAATCAGCGTTCACACGCGTTGCCGGTGAAATCGGTGCGCAATCGGTGGAACTGGCCGAAGAACTGGGTCTGACAACCGCCGAGCTGTCCTATTTGCAGGAGCGGCGTCAGGCCTTTGAAAATCTGGCGCGCCGCTGTGGTCATCCCGGTGTGAAGGCGGTGGCGGCGGCCCTGACACAGGCCGAACAATATGGCACGCCGCTGGGTCAGGCCTTGCGTGTAACGGCACAGGAAAACCGCGAAATGCGCATGCAGGAAGCGGAGAAGAAAGCCGCTGCTTTGCCGGCCAAACTGACTGTGCCGATGATTGTATTTTTTCTTCCCTGCCTGTTCGTCGTCATTCTTGGCCCGGCGATCATGAAGACGATGCACACATTGGGCTGAGTGTTTGCGCACCCTTGGTTGGCTCCCCGCTTTATAAAAACATTGCCCGGCCGCCTTGGGGGCTTGGCGAACCGGGCAACGCTTTTGCGCGGGGCAGGAGGGGCGGGCGCCCCGCCAAAATTTGGTTCAGGCTTTGGCGCTCAGCTTTGCCGCAATCTCTGCCACATGCCGGCCCTGAAAACGCGCTTGTGAAAGTTCGTTTTCGTTTGGCGTGCGCTTGCCATCCGGTCCGGCAATCGTGCCCGCGCCATATGGCGAGCCGCCGCGAAATTCGGAAATGTCGAACAATTCCTTCGCCGCATAAGGAAGACCCACATAGATCATGCCGTGATGCAGCAAGGTGGGAATGGTGGTCTGAATGGTGGATTCATTGCCACCACCTGTCGCGGTTGAGGTAAAGACCGATCCCACTTTGCCCACCAGCGCGCCTTTGAGCCAATGAGGTCCGGTCTGGTCCAGGAAATTGCGCATCTGGGCAGCCATGTTGCCGAAGCGTGTCGGTGTGCCAAAGATGATGGCATCATATTCGGGTAGTTCGTCCACCGTCGCGATTGGTGCGTCCTGTTCGGTTTTCATCCCGGCCTTGGCCGCAATTTCGGCTGGCACCAGTTCCGGTACGCGTTTGATCACGACCTCGGCGCCGGTGCTTTTGGCACCTTCTGCCACGGCGTTCGCCATGGTTTCGATGTGGCCATAGCTGGAATGATAGAGAACCAGAATTTTTGTCATATGCCGCTCCTGTTGTTGTGTCTTGGCCCTATAGATAGCGGCGAAGCATTGTTCGTGATAGGACATGATTTCGAAACTTTGTGTTCTGGATATTCGAACAATGAGACCCTCCATCGATGACCTCACCACCTTTGTCACGATTGTGGAGGCAGGCGGGCTGAGTGCCGCGGCGCGCAGGCTGGGGCTGGCCAAATCGGTCGTGTCCAAGCGGCTGGCCGGGCTGGAGCGCATTGCCGGGGCCGAGCTTGTCCGCCGCACCACGCGCAGCGCCCAAGCCAATGATGCGGGTCTGGCGTTTTATGCGCGTGCCAAACGCATTATCGCAGAACTCGATGCGGCGCTGGAGGAATCCGGTGGCGCCGATGGTCCCTTGCGCGGGCCTTTGCGCATTGCCACCCCGCTGAGTTTTGGTCAGCTCTTTCTGGTCGATCCGATAATTTCCTTTGCCAGGGATCATCCGCAAATCGATCTGACGCTCGATTGCGATGACCGGCGGGTGGATATTCGCGGCGGCGGTTATGATCTGGCCATTCGCATTGGACAGCTCACCGATTCCGCGCTGATTGCCAAACGCATTGCGCCCGCGCCTGGTGTGCTGGTGGCAAGCCCGGCCTATCTTGCGCGGCGTGGGTTTCCGGCGCGGATTGAAGATCTGGGCGAGCATGAATGTATCGGCTATGCGAATGCGCCTTCGGCACATGTGTGGTCATTCGAGGCCAAAAAGCGCGGCCAGACGGCGCGCGGCGTTTCGGTAACGCCGCGGCTGAATGTGAACAATGGCGAGATCATCCGCGAAGCTGCAATCGCAGGGCTGGGTATTGCTGCGCTGCCGCTGTTCATGATTGCCGATGCGCTTGCCAGCGGCGCGCTGAAAGCGGCGCTGCCGCAGGAACGGCTAGCCGAGTCAGCAATTTATGCGGTGTGGCCGCCGGGGGGCATACAGTCGCGCAAGGTGCGTGCGCTGATTGACCTTCTGGCCGAACGCGTGCCTGCGCTTCTGGCCGCGGCCGGTGCGCTGGAACTCAAGGTTTAGGTTTTAGTCCGAAGCTGTGCGCAGCGAAGGCGGTGCCTTGGCGGCAACGCGCTTTGATGCGGACCGCAATGAGGAGGCGTCCGCCAGTTTGTGCGGTTCACCGTTAGCCTGTCTTGAGGCCTGTTGGGGGGCCTGCTTTGCGGCCAGTTTGGCTTTTCCCACCGGCCCGGCCAGCGGGTCAAACGGCACGCGCTGCATGACAACTTGCGGGTTTGCCTTCAGGCTTGCCACGCTGCGCGGCGCATGGCTGGCTGGTGCTTGCGGGCGCTGTAATTGGCGCGGTGCTGTGTTTTGCGGTGCTGCCGGCTGTGGGGCGGCCATTGGTGTGCTTTGCACGCGTGCGGTGGGCGCGGCATTGGTTGCAGACGCGATTGCGGCGCTGCTTGCAGGTGCGGCTTTGTCCCCGCGCAGGCTGGCAACCATTGCCAGATTGCCAGCGATTTTCGTGTTGTCGCCGCCGCTGGCTTTGACCCCGGACTGTGCCTGGGCCAGCATGGTTTGCGCGGCAGCCAGATTTCCGGCCAGCATTTGCGAAACTGCATAATTGTTCAGCACGCTGGGCTCGCCCGGCTTCAGGCGAAGTGCATGATTATAGGCGCTCTGGGCCTGGGCATGTTTGTCCATCTGGTCATAGGTCACGCCAAGCGCGGAATAAAGCGTCCAGTCATTCGGCTGCAATTGCACGGCGCGTTCCAGAAAGGCTTTGGCATCGCCGGTGTGACCCTGCTCTGCCAGCGTCTTGCCATATTCGCCGACGATGCGCGGATCGTCCGGGGAGGCCAGCATCAACTGGGCCAGAACGCGTCCGGCACCCTGCAAATCGCCATTGGCACGCATCGCTTTTGCTTTGCGCAATTCCGTGTCGAGATCTGCGGTCGGCAATCCGGCATTGGCGCCATTCTGCTGATCAGCGGAGCCCTTTGACGCGGCCGGGCCGGTCAATGCCAAAGCATCCGGCATATCGGTCGAGCTGCATGCGCTGACCAAAAGTCCGGTCATTGCCAGCACTGCACAGCCAAGAAGTACGCGGTCCATGGTTGACCCCTTCTGAACGCCCGTTTTATCTCACCGCCAAGAATGCCTTGCCGGGGTCAACAAACCCTTAAGTATGATTGCAAGAGAGGCTGAAAATCTGTGTCCGGGCGGACCGGTCCCAATCTTGACGTAATAAAACTGTTCTATTGTGATGATATGAAACCGCGTATTGCAGGACTGACAGCGTTGGCATCCGGAGCCGTATTGGCTCTGGTTCTGCTGGTTGCCGCGATTCTGGGCAGCGCGCAGGCCTTTACCCCGCGGATTCCGTTTGTCATTGCCACCGGTTCGACCGGCGGCACGTATTTTCCTGTGGGAGAGGCGATTGCGGGCCTGATCAGCCATCCGCCGGGTGTCGTGCGTTGTGACAGGCCTCAGGTTTGCGGGCCCGAAGGGTTGATTGCCTCGGCCCGCACCAGTGCAGGCGCCATTGCCAATGTTCTGGCCGTCAACAGCGCACGGGTAAATTCGGGGCTGGCACAATCGGATGTCGTGGCTGATGCGCTGGCGGGCAAAGGCCCGTTCGCAAAAATTGGCGCACAGAAACACATTCGTGTGATCGCTGATCTGTTTCCCGAAGATGTGCATCTGGTGGCGGCAAAAACCGCACATGTGAAATCGGTTAGTGATCTCAAGGGCAAGCGGGTTTCACTTGGCGCTCCCAGTTCGGGCACCAGTGTGACGGCGCGCGATGTGCTTGCGGCATGGCGCATTGCCATCTGGCGCGTCAAGACAAGCCACGAAAATGCCGATGTTGCCGCGCAAAAAATGACCAAGGGCGAAATTGATGCGTTCTTTTTTGTCGGCGGTGCGCCGGTACCGGTTGTACGCGATCTGATTGCCCGCGGGGTTGCCGTGCTGGTGCCGATCAGCGGAGCCGGTGCCAAACGTCTGGTTGCTGCCGGTGATGGCGTCAATGCCAGTGTCATTCCCGCCGGTACCTATCCGGATACACCGAATATTGAGACCGTCAGCGTGCGTGCGCTCTGGCTGGTGAAAGATTCCGCGCCTGTTGATCGGGTTTATGGCGTGACCGCCGCCCTGTTCAATCCGGCCAATCGTGCATTGCTGGATCGCAGCCATCCCAGCGCCAGAGACATCACACTGAAAACCGCGACGATGGATTTGACCGCACCGCTGCATCCCGGCGCGGCACGGTTTTATCGCGAGGCGGGCGTGATGCCGAAACTGCCGGTACCGACGCGCCGTCCCAAAACCAACTGAGTCTGATTTTCAGGCTTTGCCTTGCGCCACTTCGGCGGCGGCCGCCTCACCCCATTGTTTCATCGCATCCCTGTTCATGACTGCGTCCATATAGGCGCGGGCCGTACCCTTGATGGCGATGTTATAGGTGACAAAGCGCGATACCACAGGTGCATACATACAATCGGCAATCGAAAATTCACCGAACAGAAATTCGCCGCCCTTGCCGTAATGATTCCGCGCCTCGTTCCAATATCCCTCTACTTCGGCGATCTGATTTTTGACCGCATCTGAAAGGGCGGGCGTTTCAATGCGGCGGGCAAAATCCATCGGCAATGTGCTGCGCAAATCCGGAAAACCCGAATGCATCGCCGCTGCGATGGAGCGCGCAAAGCCGCGTGCATTTTTGTCTTTCGGCCACAAATTGGCATTGGGGAATTGCTCGGCCAAGGTTTCACAAATCGCCAGAGAGTCGAAAACGGTTTGTGTCTGGCCATTCCCGGTGATCTTCAGAACCGGCACTTTGCCCGATGGGGAATGTTCGCCAATGCGTGCGGCGGTATCGGGCTGGCGCAAGGCGATGACAATCTCGTCGAACGATATGCCGGTCGCTTTCAGTGCAAGCCAGGGGCGCAGGCTCCAGCTTGACCAGTTCTTTGTGCCAATGATCAGGGAATAAAGCGTGCTCATGCCTGTCTCCGGTTGCGGTGATGCATCACGGTTTCTAGAGTTCGCCGCCCCAGATCGTCAAAAGGAAACGCGATGCATCCCAGTTTTGTGAAGTCCGCCAAAGGTGCCATTCCCCTGCATGCCGTCAGCAAAGACAGCCTGAACGCTTTTCGCGCCCGGCGCAGCAAAGCCGATGCCGCGTGGCTGAAAGCCGCGGGCTTCAAGGCGCAGGCCGGGGAATTGGTGTTGATCCCCTCCGAGGCGGGCACAGGTCTGGGGGCCGCAGTTCTGGGGCTGGGCAAGGGCGGCGACACGCTTGCGCTTGCAACATTCGCTGAAAAACTGCCCGCCGGAACCTATGTGTATGATGATGTTCCCGATGATCTGGGCGGGGCGCAAGGTGCGCTGGCCTGGGCGCTGGGCACCTATGTTTTCGCGCGCTATCGCAAATCCACGCGCAACGCGGTGAAGCTGGTTGTCGCCAACGCTGCCGATAATGCGGCGGCCAGCCGCATCGCCGAGGGCGTGTTTTTGACGCGCGATCTGATCAACACACCGGCCAGCGATATGGGCCCGGCGGAATTGGCCAAGGCGGCGCATGATCTGGCCAAAACGCACAAGGCCAAATTTTCCGTCACGATGGGCGCGGCTTTGTTGAAAGCCAATTTCCCGATGATTCATGCAGTGGGCCGCGCGTCGGTGCGCGAACCGCGGCTGATCGACATGACATGGGGCCGCGCGGGCGCGCCGCGTTTGACCTTGGTGGGCAAGGGCGTGTGTTTTGATTCCGGCGGGCTGGATCTGAAAAACGCATCCGGCATGCTGACAATGAAAAAAGATATGGGCGGTGCCGCCGCTGTGCTCGGTCTTGCGCATATGGTGATGAGCGCAAAGTTGAATGTGCGTCTGCGTGTTTTAATCCCGGCGGTAGAAAATTCGGTGTCGGGCAATGCCTATCGTCCCGGCGATGTTCTGACCAGCCGCAAGGGGCTGACGGTGGAAATCGGCAACACCGATGCAGAGGGGCGTCTGGTGCTGGCCGATGCGCTGGCCGAAGCCGATGATGAAACACCCGACCTTCTGATCGACATGGCAACCCTGACCGGGGCGGCGCGCATGGCAACCGGCATGGAATTGCCGCCATTTTTCACCGATGATGATGCGCTGGCCGATGAATTGTCAGAAGCCGGTATGGTGGTGAATGATCCGGTCTGGCGCTTGCCGCTGTGGCGCGGCTATGAGGCCACCTTGTCCAGCCCGATTGCCGACATCAACAACACCGCCAATTACAATCTTGCCGGTGCCATTACCGCGGCGCTGTTCCTCAACAATTTTGTGGAACATGCCAAGAGCTGGATTCATCTGGATATTCCCGGCTGGATCGACCGTGCGCGTCCGGGGCGGCGTTCCGGCGGTGAAGCCAATGCGGCGCGCGCGCTGTTTGCCATGCTGTGCACGCGTTATGGTTCAAAATAAAGCAGGCGATTTGCACATAAAGGATACCGCTGCGAGCCGTTTGCGGTGATACTATGTGCTGAAAGTCTGGCGGGCCCGCAGCAATGTCCTCGCAACTTACCCCTGAAGATGCGTTGGCGCTCTGGCGCGAAGTTCTGGTTGCGCGCGTTTCCAGTGATGAACCCGATCTGACCGAACGGCAGATGGCAATTTTTTTGACCGTATATGTGAATGACCCGCCGCATACGGTACGCGGGCTGGCGGCGTTGTTGCGCATTTCCAAACCGGCGGTGACGCGCGCGCTCGATACGCTGGGACGTTTGGGTTATGTACAGCGCAAGCGTGATGATGCCGACCGGCGCAATGTGCTGGTACAGCGCACCGAAAAGGGACGCGATTTTCTGGCCGCGTTCGGCACTCAAATCAGCGCCATCATCCAAACCCGCATCGCATGACAATAGTTGATCCGCGTACAAAACCCGCGACATCTGATCTGCGCGTCACGCCCGCGCGCGGCGACATTGCGGCGGCGCATTTGCGCGGGGTTGTGGAGGCGATGCGTTTTGTCGATGGTACGCAGATGCAAATCGGCATTGGCCGCACCGCCTTGCGCAATGCGCCAAGCGACACGGCGCGCCGCGATAGCGAGCTTTTGTTTGGTGAGCGCTTCATTGTTTATGAGAGCGTCAATGGCTGGGCATGGGGACAGGCGCCATGTGATTCCTATGTCGGCTATGTCCGGGCCGATGCGCTGTGTACGCCGGAGCCCGCGCCCACGCACCGCGTCACCGCGCTGGGCACGCCGGTTCTTTATGCGCCGGATATCAAAAGCGCGGCGCGCGACATGCTGCCGATGAATGCGCAAATTTGTGTCAGGGAAAGTGCCGGACATTATGCGCGCATTGGCGAATCTGCGTTTGTCTATGCCCGCCATCTGGCGGCGCTGGATACGCCCGCGCCTGATTGGGTGGCCGTGGCGCAGCGCTTTATCGGTGTGCCCTATGTGTGGGGCGGTAAAACATCGGCGGGGCTGGATTGTTCGGGCCTGATCCAGCTTGCATTACAGGCTGCGGGCACAAACCCGCCGCGCGATGCCGACATGCAGGAGGCTGCCATCGGCACAGCGGTCGATTGCGATGCGCGCTTTGCCAATCTGCAACGCGGCGATCTGGTGTTTTGGGATGGGCATGTCGGCGTGATGGTCGATGCCGATATGCTGCTGCACGCCAATGCGTTTCACATGGAAGTGGCATGTGAACCTTTGGCACAGGCGGCCGCGCGCATCGCCCAAACCGCAGGGCCGGTTACATCCATCAAACGGCTTTAGTTTTGTTTTTGACTTTGCCCGCCCTTCGTCCTTCGACAGGCTCAGGAAGAACGGGCTGGGTCGTGTCCAAACAAATGCCTCATGCTGAGCTTGTCGAAGTATGAGGCAGACTCAATACCCGCGCTCAAAATCAACAACATTCTGCAACGGCTCGCCGCGTTCCACCGCCGCAATGCCGTCGATCACCGATTGCGCCGCCGCCCGCGGGTCGGAAATGGCAGCGACATGCGGTGTCACGGTGATTTTTTTGTGGGACCAGAGCGGGCTTGTTTCGGGCAAGGGCTCGGTCTGAAACACATCCAGCGTTGCGCCGCCAAGATGGCCGGAATCAAGGGCCGCGATCAGATCATCTTCAATCAGATGGCCGCCGCGCGCCACATTGATGACGATCGCGCCCTTGGGCAATTGCGCGAATGTTTTGGCATTCAATATGCCGCGCGTTTCTGGTGTTAGCGGCAACACGCAAACCAGAATATCGCTGCGGTTCAAAAATTCTGCCAGCTCGTCATCGCCTGCAAAACTTTTGATGCCGTCCACTTTCTTGCGGCTGCGGCTCCAGCCCGCCACGTCAAAATCCAGATCGCGCAGGCGCATCCCTGCGACGGTGCCGATTTCGCCCAGGCCCAGAATGCCGATGCGCGTATCTTCGGTGCGCCGCGGTGGCACGGCTTGGCGCCATTGCTTTTGCGCCTGTGCCGCATCGAACATGCGCATCTGGCGATGATGGATCAGCGTGTGCATCACCACATATTGTGCCATCTCGCGCGACAGCGTGTGATCGACAAAGCGCACCAGCGGCACAGCGCGCGGGTATTCCGGATCAAGGAAAAACCCATCCACCCCCGCACCCAGCGAAAACACAACGCGATTGTTGCTGAGTGTTTTCAACAGGCCGGGTTCGGGCCGAAAACTCAGCACGTAATCCACATCATCGGCGTTGTAAGCATCCTTGCCATGCACAATGCATTTCAGATGCGGCGCCATTTCGCCAAGTGGTACGGTCCATAGTGGTGCCCAGCTCAGGGGCACGGCAAGCAGCAAGGTGCGCGGTTGTTGTGTCATGGCGTAACGCTCGCCGCTTTTGCGATGTGGTTCAAGCCTGTTGTGCGCATATGCGCGGGGTGCAACAAAAACGGGGCGGTTTTACCCGCCCCGTCTGTTGTTAAACACGTCTGATGTTCTGTGATGCGGCTGTTATTTGCCGGGGTCTTTGGCCGCGTCGTCTTTCTTTGCGTCACCGCTCTTATCGGCGGCCCCTGCGGCGGCATCGGCCTTGTCGCCGCCTGCTGCGGCGGCATCAGCCTTGTCACCACCGGCTGCTGCGGCGGGCGCGGGCGGCGGAATCGGCGCCGGGCTGTCGGCCTGTGTGCGCAGATAGGCGATCAGATCGATACGCTGTTGCTCGCTACGGATACCGGCAAAGCTCATCTTCGTGCCGGGGACCCATGCGCCGGGCGATTTCAGGAAGTGGAACAATTCATCATAGGTCCAATTGCCGCTCGTTTTCATCATCGCGCTGGAATAGTTGAAGCCGGCTACATGGTGGTGCGCGCGCCCCACTACGCCCCAAAGGTCTGGGCCGATCTTGGTGCCGGCACCCTCTTTGATGTTGTGGCACTGATGGCAGCGCGCAGAGATTTTTTCGCCCTGGGCAATATCGGCGGTGGGCAGCACGGTGCCCCAATCGGGCGCCTGTTCGACGGCGGGGGCTGCGGCAGCACCAGAATTATCGGCCTCCACAACACCTTCGACGACATAGCCCGGCTTTGCCGGTTCTGGCACGGCATAGATTGCTTCCGATGCAATCTTGACCACCATCACAAAAACCAAAGTGCCAAGAACTGCACCAATGATCTTGTTCCACTCCCAGGAATCCATAAGGTCACGCTCCGCTTGAAGGCTTGCACCGGTCCACATTCTTGGGAGGAATGGGCGCCGGTACGGGCGAACGCCCGACAATTGAGACTCCCCCCAAGGACGGGGCGACATTACAAGGCAGCTTGCCAAGGTCATTGCGGCGAAGCGTCGCATAAGTGCCCGGAAGTGCGGGCAAAAGGCCGGATGAAGGGGTGTCTTGTGGCCGCATGATGGCCGCGCAACGAAAGGACCGTGAACATGAACCCGATTGTGGTGATCCCGGCGCGCATGGCCTCCACACGTTTGCCGGGAAAACCGCTGGCCGATATTGCGGGCCTGCCGATGATTGTGCGCGTCTGGCGTCAGGCCATAGCCGCCGATATCGGCCCCGTGGTTGTGGCCGCAGGCGACGCCGATATTGCAAAGGCGATTGTTGATGCGGGCGGCAAGGCGGTGATGACGCCGCCCGATCTGCCATCTGGCACCGACCGGGTGTTTGCCGCCGTGCAGCAGGTGGACCCGGAAGGGGTCCATGATGTCGTCATCAATCTTCAGGGCGATTTGCCCGCGCTCGATCCGGCTGCGATTCGTGATGTTGGTGCGGCGCTGGCGCCCACCGGCGCGGATATCGCCACCCTGGCCGCCGAGATTGATGACCCCGCCGATTACGACAATCCCAATGTCGTCAAACCCGTTGTGGTGTGGGATGTGACCGGCACGCGCGGCCGCGCACTCTATTTTACGCGCGCGCGCGCCCCGCATGGCGAAGGGCCGCTTTATCATCATGTCGGGATTTACGCGTTTCGCCGCGCGGCACTGGCGCGCATGGTGGCGCTGCCGCCTTCGCCTTTGGAATTGCGCGAAAAGCTGGAACAATTGCGCGCACTCGAAGCGGGCATGACAATCGCGGTTGCGCGCATCGCCTCGGTGCCGCTGAGTGTGGATACGCCCGCCGATCTTCAGCGGGCCATTAAAGTGTGTAGGGATTTGTGATGAGTGACACTGCGATGATGCGCGCCAAAAAAGTCGCCTTTCAGGGCGAGCCGGGGGCCTATGCCAATCTGGCGGCGCGTGAGGCGCTGCCCCATGCGGCGGCGATACCGCGTCCCACCTTTGAAGATGCGATGGAGGCGGTGAAGAACGGCGATACCGATCTGTGCATTATCCCGGTGGAAAATTCACTGCATGGCCGCATTGCCGACATTCATCATCTGTTGCCCGATGCCGGGCTCTATATTGTGGGCGAACATTTTCATCGCGTGCGCCATCAGCTTTTGGGTGTGAAGGGCGCAACGCTGGACGGCCTGAAAACCGTGATGAGCCAAAGCCCGGCACTGGGCCAATGCCGCAAGATCATTCGCGACATGAAACTGACCGCGCAGAACTGGCACGACACCGCGGGTTCCGCCCGCCACATCGCCGAACTGAAAGACAAAAGCGTTGCCGCCATCGCCTCGTCCCTGGCGGGCGAGATTTATGGGCTCGATATTCTGAAAGCCGATGTTGAAGATGAAGCGCACAACATGACGCGCTTTCTCATCATGGCGCGCGAACCCGATGATGCCCCGGCGGACAATGGCCCGGTGGTGACGACGTTTGTGTTCCGTGTGCGCAACGTGCCCGCCGCGCTGTACAAGGCGATGGGCGGCTTTGCCACCAATGGCGTGAACATGTCCAAGCTGGAAAGTTATCAGATTGGCGGTTCGTTCAACGCCACGCAATTCTATGCCGATATCGAAGGCCATCCCGAAGACCGGCTGGTGCGGCTGGCGCTGGAGGAATTGCAGTTCTTTACGTCAAAGCTGAATATTCTGGGCGTCTATCCGGCGCATGATTTCCGCAAAGCCATGCCGTCGCGATAGTGCATGTTAGATTGTCATTCCCGGCCGAGCGTTGCGTCAGCAATGCGAGGGGAAGGGAACCCAGGTGTTTTGTCTAAGCGCTTCGTTTCCACCGGTAATACGCCATCATGCGCGGTGTGGATGGGTGCTTTTCAGTTTTCTCGCGGACAAAGCCCTCGCGCTCATACCAGGCAATGGCGTTTGTATTGTTCGCATCGGTGCGCAGCCAGATTTCATCCGGCATTTTTGTGCGTGTGAATTTCAAAAGCTGCGAGCCTATGCCCTTGCCCTGAAAGGCTGGCGCAACGAATAGCTGATCGAGATAATTCTCAGCCGGCTTTATCGCCAGCATCGCAGCGACCTCGCCATCCATATCGGTTACATAAAGTTGCCAGCCGTTTTTGATTTCCTGCGGAATACGCGCGCGTAAACTCTCGTAAGGCACATCGTAATCACGGCGGCAGCCAGTGGAATCGAAGCTGTCGAACCACACGCGCGCGACCGCATCATATTCATCGCCGCGCGCGGGCCGGATCGCCGCGTTCATTTTTCTGCCCAATCCTTGATCAGGTGATGGGCGATGGCGACGGAAGGCGGCACAAACAAACCGTCCACCCGGCTGCCCGCCAGCAACGAACGCGCCTTGGCCTTGTCGAGCCAAAAGGCTTCGGCCAGTTCCACCGGATCAATCGTGATGTCTGTCGATTCGGCGTCTGCAAAGCAGCCGATCATCAAGGATGAGGGAAACGGCCAGGGCTGCGTCGTGTGATAGGTGACGTGCCCGGTACGGATTCCGGTTTCTTCCATCACTTCGCGGCGCACCGCTTCTTCGATGGTTTCACCCGGTTCGATAAAACCGGCCAGTGCCGAAAACATGCCGGGCGGAAATTGTTTGCCGCGGCCCACCAGACATTGGTCGCCATGCGTCGCCAGCATGATGACGACGGGATCGGTGCGCGGAAAATGTTCTGCGCCGCAATTTGTGCAGGCGCGCTTGTAACCGGCTTCGGCCAGTTTGGTGGGCGCACCGCAGCGCGCGCAAAAGCCGTGGCGGTTGTGCCAGTCGATCATCGCCTTGGCCTGCCCCAGAATGGCGATGTCCTTGTCGGGCAAACCGCCGCTCATGGCCGCGCCGCGCATCTCGCGAAAATGACCAAGACCCGCCAGTGGGCCTTCGTTTGCCGGATCACGCGCCGCTGAAATGTCGAGGGCGAAAAGCGCGCGCGTTCCCTCCAACCCCAACAGCACACAGGGCGCATCGGGGGCGGCCAGCGAATCGGCAAGACCGGGCCTGAGAAACCCAACCTCCAAAGGCCCGGGTGCTTTTTCCGGGCCGATGATGAAAGGCTGCAGCCGCCACATCGGCAAAACCAGCGAATCCGGATCGCGGCGTTTGGCCTCAACCCAGGCTGTGTCGGTGCGCTTTTCGCTGACCCGGTTCAGCGGGTTGCCGGTAAAGGGAATCATCAAGTACCGCCTTGGTCTGGAATATGAACGGGTCGTGCAAACCGGAATGCCGGGTGCTGGCGCCGATCTGGCCGGGCGCCGGTATAGGGAAAAACACGCATGACTGGCAAATTCGCCGTATCGCGCCGCCGCGTGGCGCATGCTAGAGCCCCTGTCTTATGAGCCTTATCGTTTTTCTGATTTTTGCCATTCTGATTGCTGTGGCTGCTGGTTTTGTGTGCTGGCCGGTCCTGCGTACAAAAAAGCCGGGCCGTTTGGTGCTGTCCGCGGCGCTGGCCGTGGCGGTGCTGGCCATTGGCGGCGGGGCCTATGTGATGCTGGGTTCGCCCTGGCTGGCGGCGCGCACATTTCAGGCGCCCGCGCCGGATGATCTGCCCGCAATGGTGGCCAGCCTTGCCGCGCATATGCGCGAACAGCCCGGCGATGTCCGGGGGCTGACCCTGCTTGGCCGGGCCTATCTTTCGCTGGGCCGTCCCGGCGATGCGGCGCAAGCCTTTGGTCAGGCGCTGAGCGCAAGTCCGCCCGGCACGCCAGCAGACAAGCGCGGTGAACTCTATTCGGCCTATGGCGAGGCGTTGACCCAAGATTCGGGCGGCACGGTGAACGCCGATGCCGAGAAAGCGTTCGAACGCGCGCTGAAGGCCAACCCAAAGGATCAGGCGGCGCGGTTTTATATGGGGCAAGCCTATGTCGCGCGCGGCGAAAAGCAAAAGGCGCTGGCATTGTGGGAAGGGCTTCTGGCCGATGCCCCGGTCAAGGCGCCGTGGCGCGATGCGCTGGTGGATCGGATCGCGCGGCTGAAAGCGGGTGACGGCACCGCCGCCCCCGATATTGGGGCCATGGTGGCGGGGCTGGCCGCCCGGCTGAAAGAAAACCCCAACGATCCGCAGGGCTGGCCGCGGCTGGTGCGGGCCTATGCCGTGCTGGGCGAAACGGACAAGGCGCGCGCCGCGTTGGCCGATGGGCGAAAAGCCTTGAAAGACCAGCCCGAAGCACTGGCCCGGCTGAACGAAGAAGCCAGCGGCTTGAAACAATTGCAGCCCGCCAAGCCATAAAGCGCAATCCGGAAAAGTGGGAACCGGTTTTCCGTCAGATTGCGCGACAAATAAAGCGCTCGCCCATATAAAAACGGCGGCTGAAAAGCCGCCGTGGTGGTACTCTGAAATTCTGAATTTAGCTGGGAACACGCCCCTGCCACACGGGCCAGCAGGTCGATTTTCCGGCCGCTTTGGTGCGGTCATAGAGTTTCATCTGGGCGTCTTCGGCATTGGCACCATTGGCCATCGCCATATAGTCAGAACCGCCCGCACACCACACATAGAACTGATGCTGGCCGGGCGAGAAGAAATCGGTCCGCCCGCTGGAGGTCATGTTCGCTGCCACTGCTACACCGGCGACCGCGACGATAACGCCGCCAATGCCCGCTGCCAGAATTCGCCGCATGGTCAAGTTGTTGAGCTCCCTTAAACGCAACGCCTGCAGATCACCGCCGTCTTAACCAAAGACAGATCATTGCTTAAGACAGAAGGCCAAGCTCCCCCAAAGAGCCGGACCGTCCCCACAACGGCAATGTTGAACCATAGCCCCCATCTCACAATTCGCGGTTTTCCGCATAATTTCTGCAAGATGCCCTAATGATGCGGGGAAGATACCACATTATCCCATTCTGTCACTTATTTTTTCATGTTTTGTCAGCACGTTACAGGGCCGCCGTAAAGCCTCTGCCGGGTCGCAGCATGTTGCGGGGCAACATGGGAGCACTCAAACGCAAAGCCGTTCTGGTATGGCCCCCAATTCGGTGATGGCGTTTTCCACGGCTTTTGCCGCGTCTTCGACGGCATCTGCATCGCGCCCGCGCACCACGATCTGCACGCCAAAACCGCTCTCGTCGTAATAGGGATACGAGCCGATCGAGACGCTGTTGTGATTGCGCTGTGCAACGCCCAGCGCTTTGGCGATGCGTCCTTCGCCAATCTTTGCCTTGATGGTTGCTGTTGTCACAACAATGCCGCGCGCCAGACGCGGTACCAATTCATCGAGCATCGCTTTCATCACGGCTGGTACACCGGCCATTACAAACACATTGCCAATCTGAAAACCCGGCGCGGTTGAAACCGCATTGGGAATTAGTGTTGCCGTATCGGGAATGCGCGCCATGCGTTTGCGGCTGTCGGTGAATTCGCCCGGCTTGTAATGCGCGCCCAGCATCGCCAGTGCTTCGGGGTGGTAGTCAATGGAAACATCAAAGGCCTTGGCGATGGCGTCGGCGGTTATGTCGTCATGCGTCGGGCCGATACCGCCGGTCGTGAACACATAGGTGTAGCGGGCGCGCAGTGCATTGACCGCGGCGATGATGTCGTCCTCGTCATCGGCCACCACGCGCGCCTCTTTGACGTCGATGCCCAGCACCGCCAGAAAGCGCACAATCGCATTGGTGTTGGTGTCGGCGGTGCGTCCCGAAAGAATTTCATCGCCAATGACGAGGATCGCCGCATTCAGCGAATCTTGGGGGGAAGTGGCGGTTTTTTCAGTCATTGTCTGGGTTCGCTCCGGCGGGTGGCGTGGCCGCGCCACGAGGTGTAAGAGTTGGTTGAGGGCTTGGCACTACAAATCATGGGCGCAAAGGCCATATTAGAGCCATTGGGATTTGGAACCATTGTCTTTAGAGCCACTGGAATTTGAAACGGCAAGACTGTGAGAGTGCGATGAATTCGGAAATGCCCGATAGCCTGATTTTTGATGCTGCGATGCGCGCCAACCGCGCCGTTACCGTGCATGACGAAGCCTCCTTTGCCGGTATGCGCAAAGCCGGGCGTTTGGCAGCGGAAATTCTGGATCTGATGGTGCCTGCGGTAAAGCCGGGCGTGACCACTGCCGCGCTCGACAAGATCGCCTATGAATACACGATCGATAATGGTGCGGTTCCCGCCTGTCTGGGCTATCGCGGCTATCGCCATACGGTTTGCACCTCAATCAATCATGTGGTGTGCCATGGCATACCGTGTGACAAGCCGCTGCGTGACGGCGACATTGTGAATATTGATGTCACAGTCATTGTTGATGGCTGGCATGGCGATACATCGCGCATGTACATCGTTGGCGATGCCAAGCTGAAGGCGCGCCGCCTTGTCGATATTACCTATGAATCGATGATGCGCGGCATTGCCGTGGTCAAGCCCGGCAATACAACCGGCGACATCGGTCACGCCATTCAATCTTATGCCGAGGGCGAAGAACGCTGCGCTGTGGTGCGCGATTTTTGCGGTCATGGTCTGGGCAAAGTGTTTCATGCGCTGCCCAACATTGTGCATTATGGCAAACCGGGCTACGGCATCGGCTTGAAGCAGGGGATGTTTTTTACCGTCGAACCCATGATCAATCTGGGCGGCTATGGCGTCAAAGTCCTGAACGATGGATGGACCGCCGTAACCCGTGATCGTTCGCTTTCGGCGCAGTTTGAACACAGTGTTGGTGTGACCGCAGATGGCGTCGAAATTTTCACAAAATCCCCCAAAGGCTGGGACAAGCCACCATATCTCTGATGTCTCGCAAGGGTTCGACGGCGCAGGTGGACCTGTAACGCCATCACCCAAACCGGCACCTGCGCCTGTACCTGTAGCTGCACCGGAACCCGCACACTATCTTGATCATCGTCATCGTTTGCGCACCCGTTTTACCAAGGGCGGCGCGGGCGCAATGCCCGATTATGAATTGATGGAGCTGGTGCTGTTTGCCGCGATCCCGCGCCGCGATGTCAAACCGCTTGCCAAAGCCCTGATCGACAAATTCGGCAGTTTTGCCGACGCTATTGCCGCGCCGCGTGAACGCCTGCTGGAGATCAAGGGCGTGGGCGAGGCGGTGGCCACGCAATTGAAAATCATCGAGGCGGCGGCGTTGCGTCTGTCGCAAATCAGGGTGCTGGGCCGGCCCGCGCTGTCATCCTGGGATGCGTTGCTGGATTATTGTTCGGCGGCCATGGCGCGCGCCGAGCGCGAAGAATTTCGCGTGCTGTTTCTGGATCGCAAAAACCGGCTGATCGCCGATGAAGTGCAAAGCCACGGTACGGTCGATCACACGCCGGTCTATCCGCGCGAGATCATCAAACGCGCGCTGGAGCTTTCGGCCAGTGCGTTCATTCTGGTGCACAATCACCCCAGTGGCGATCCGACGCCAAGCCGGGCCGATGTTGATATGACAATGGAGATCGTGCGTGCCGCCAAAAGCCTGCGCATTGCGGTGCATGACCATATCATTGTCGGGCGTAGTGGCACGACATCATTCAAGTCTATGGGTCTGCTCTAGTTTTAAAACTTTGCTCTCTAAGCAATCTTGATTTGAAATGATGCTGTTTATTCAAGTGTTGACTTGGTAAACGCTTTTCTATTACTGCAATAATATTGCAGATTCTGTATTTCAGAAATTTGTTTTATGGGCGATGACAACAATGATACGCGCCGGTTTACCGAGGTAGGCCAGCGGATACAGCGCTTGCGCAAGACCAGGGGGCTATCGCGCCGCGAATTGGCAGAGCGGCTGCATGTCGATGTGACGTCGCTGGCCGGTTGGGAGGCAGGCAAACGTCTGCCACGCGATGGTGCGCGGCTGGATTTGGCGCGCCAATTGGGCAGCGACGTAGAGGCCCTGTTTGCCCTTGGTGCGGAAACTGCCTCACCTGTGCTGGCTGCATCGGTTGTCGATACAGTCGAGGATTTACCCGAACTGCTTATGGATCTGACGCGCAATACTAAGAACCGCATGCGCGCGCTTCGTCTTGCCGCGCCCTATCCCACAACAGCCTATATGCAGTGCGAATGGCGCAAATTGGTAAGTCAGCGCCTGCTGGACGATACGCTGGAAGTAATGCGCATCGAAATCTTTTACGAATTGAAGCGCCTGCAAGAAGTGCTGGCCAATGTGCTGCGTTATGATGGGCATCGCTATTATGTGAAGAGCTTTTGCCCCGGCCAGCAACATCTGGTGCCGGCCATGGGCGGCTATTTTTTCGATGATGATGAATTTCTGATCGGTGCTTACTGGGCCACTTTGCCGCCGCATAACCGGCCCGGCCTGCGCGTGTCCGGTGCGCCGTTCCGCAGCTATTACAACCAATATTGGGATGAGATCTGGCACCGCGGCCGTTTGCTGAACAGGGGCGGCGCACATGATTTGTCCGAGGTGCGCGAAACCGCGCTCGCGCTTGGCCTTGCGCCGGGTGATTGGGACAAGTTTGTTGACGACGCCCGAACGCTGGAGGTTGGCGACGGCGCCCCGCCGCTGGTGTAAGTGTGATGTGTGAGCGGTTAAGTCTGCGTCAGGGGATGCCGTAACGTGCGGCACCCACAAGGCCGGTGACAGGCTGCAACACATCCATCACGCTCCAGAAGCCGGTTTCGGAAACGCGCACCACATCACCCGGCTCAATTTTTGTGACTCCGTCCGCGCGCATGGGTTGTTCGCGCAGCGCGCCCTTGCGGCGCACATAAAGCGTGCTTTCGCGCGCACGCGGCGTAAATCCGCCAGCCAGCGCAATCGCGTTCAGCGTGGTCATGCCGTTCACATACGGATATTCGCCGGGCTTGTTGACCTCGCCGATAATGTAGAACGGCCGGTATTTCGTGATTTCCACCGCGATGCGTGGTTCTCTCAGATAGCCATTGGCATAGGTTTGCGTCAGCACGCCTTCCAGACCATGTGCCGAAAGACCGGCGGCTTTTATCTGGCCCAGCAGCGGCAGGCGCACATAACCTGACCCATCCAGCTCATATTCGCCCGTCAGATCGGGTTCGCCAAACACAGTGATGCGCACCTTGTCGCCGCTGGCCAGGGTATAATCGCCCGTTTGCTGCGTTGATGTTTGCTGCACCGATGTTTGTGCCGCAATGCTTGCAGTGCGCAAGGCGGGCGGTGTTTCGGCGCGTGCCACAAGCGGCCAGGCGCAAAGGCCAAGCGCCAATAGCGCAGCAACCAGCGCATGCCATGCGGCGGCTGTGATCTGATTTTGGCTGATGAGTTTGCGCGCGTTCATATGTGCCAGTCTACCGGCACAGGCTTTACGAAAACCCTATCGGCTTTCGGCATGGTGAATGGGCGGTTAATGGCGCGCTGTGTACTTTAAAGATTGCGCACTTAAACCCGCGTTCTAAACCAGCCGGCTTTGTTCCACCGCCGCCTTGATGAAGCTGGCGAAAAGCGGGTGCGGGTCCAGCGGGCGCGATTTCAGTTCGGGGTGAAACTGCACGCCGATAAACCAGGGGTGCTCGGGAATTTCCATGATCTCCGGAAGGCGGCGATCGGGCGACCAGCCCGAAACAACAAGCCCGGCCTTGGCAAGCTGATCGACATATTCGGTGTTCACTTCATAACGGTGGCGATGGCGCTCGCTGATTTCGGTGCGACCATAAACTTGCGCCACGCGGCTGCCTTCGGTGAGCACGGTGGGATAAGCGCCCAGCCGCATCGTGCCGCCCATATCGGCGTCATCGCTGCGGGTTTCGATGGAATTGCCCTTCACCCATTCGGTCATCAGTCCGATCACCGGATGTTTGGGGTTGGAAATTTCGGTTGAACCCGCACCTTCCAGACCGGCCTGGTCGCGCGCAGTTTCAATCACCGCCATGTGCAAGCCATAGCAAATGCCAAAGAAGGGCACATTGCGTTCGCGGGCAAATTTCACCGCCTGAATTTTGCCTTCGGTGCCGCGCTCGCCAAAACCGCCGGGCACCAGAATGCCGTTGACCCCTTCCAGAAAGGCGGCGGCATCATCACGCTCAAAAATCTCGGCGTCGATCCAGTCCATATGGACCTTCACATTGTTGGCAAAGCCGCCATGGGTCAGCGCCTCAGACAATGATTTGTAGGAATCCTTCACCGCGATGTATTTGCCGATCACGGCAATGCGCACTTCGCCTTCGGGATTGTTGACCCGTTCACTCACCCATTCCCAGCGCGTCATGTCCGGTTCCGGTGCATCGGTAATGCCGAACACTTTCAGAACTTCATCATCGAAGCCGACATCATGATAGCGCTGCGGCGCATCATAGATGGAGGGAAAATCGAGCGCGGGAATAACCCGTTCGGGCCGCACATTGCAGAACAGCGCAATCTTGCGGCGCTCATCTTCGGGAATCGCATATTGTGAGCGGCACAAAAGAACATCGGGCTGGATACCGATGGAACGCAGTTCCTTCACCGAATGCTGCGTCGGCTTGGTTTTCAGTTCGCCCGCCGTTTCGATGTATGGCAGCAATGTCAGATGCACAAAGGCGGCCTGATCCGGCCCCAATTCATTGCCCAATTGGCGAATGGCCTCGAAGAAGGGCAATCCTTCGATATCACCCACGGTGCCGCCAATTTCGCACAACAGAAAATCGAGATCGTCGATTCCCGCCATCACAAATTCCTTGATGGCGTCGGTGACATGCGGAATCACCTGCACGGTGCGGCCCAGATAGCCGCCCTTGCGTTCTTTTTCGATCACCTGGCTGTAAATGCGCCCTGCGGTCACATTGTCTGATTGCGCGGACGACACGCCGGTAAAGCGTTCGTAATGACCAAGATCCAGATCGGTCTCGGCACCATCATCGGTGACGAAAACTTCGCCGTGCTGAAAGGGGCTCATGGTCCCCGGATCGACATTGAGATAGGGGTCCAGCTTGCGCAACCGCACGCGATATCCGCGCGCCTGCAGCAATGCTCCGAGAGAAGCGGAGGCGAGACCCTTTCCCAAAGAGGAGACCACACCGCCAGTGATGAAGATCAACCGCGCCATGGGAGGCCAACATGTCGAAGATGGTGCGCGCACTCAAGCACTATTGTCTCATCCCGCGCACAATTTGTGGATCGCTGCGCAATTGTCTTTGAAAATCAACGAAAGGCGATGCGCCTTGCGGCATTAATGCGGCGTGGGAACGCTCGGTGCGTCCTGTTTTGGTGCGGGCGCGGGCGCTTGTTTGGCCGGTGTGGGTGTCTGTGTGGCCGGTGCGCTCTGCGTTGGCAGCGAATCAAGTATCGAGGCCGGTTGCGGCTTTCCGCGCAGCGCCGTCAGTGTCAGCCCCATGCTGGTAAGAAAGAAAAGGGCTGCCAGAACGGCTGTGACGCGCGACAAAGTGTTTGCAGCACCGCGCGGTGAAAAGAATCCACCCATGCCGCCACCACCACCGCCACCGCCGCCAATGCCCAACGCACCGCCTTCGGATGGTTGCAACAGCACGGTGACAACAAGCGCCACCGAAACGATGATTTGAATGACGATAAGAATGCTCTGCATGGAAAAAGGCCCTGATGCGGCTGAAACCGGGTTCTGGGCGCTGTCCTATCCGAAAGGTGGGCCCAAGGAAAGCTTGCGCTTGGCGCGGGCCGTGAGGGGCCAGGTTTTGCGTCAGGCCCGCCCGCTATTTTAAGACAATTTGGGCAAATTCGGCTGCGTACGATTTTTTGTGCGGGGGGCGTAAGGCGCTGTCAGGGCTGCTATAAGCGGCCATTCGCGAAACAGGGGGTATGCGCGGCATGGGGCGTTTCGGGCTTTGGCAGGCGGGTCAAATGCTGCTTGGGCTGTTTGGCGCTGTGCTTTTGGCCGCGGCGGTGGGCGCTTATGGCCATGACGGCGCGGGCTCGTTCCTGTCGGTTGTGATGGCCCGGCTGGTGGCCATGGGGCATGGCGATTTCGGCATCAGCGTTCTTGCCGGGACACCAGCCTGGAACCAGCTGGCGGCACGGCTACCCGCGACCCTGTCTTTGGCGGGCACGGGCGCGCTTGTTGCCTTTATCATTGGTGGCCCGCTGGGGCTTGTGCTTGGGGCCGGGCGCTGGCTGCGCGCGGCCGCTCCGCTTATTCAGATTGTCGCCGCGCTGCCGGTTTTCTGTGCCAGCCTGCTTTTGGTGTGGCTGGCAGCCATCGTTTTTCACTGGCCGCATCCGCCTTATACCGACGCCTCGCTGCTCAGCGCGTTGTTGCATCAGGATACAAAGGCACTCAGCGATATTTTGTGGGCTTATGCCCTGCCGGCTTTGACGGTGGGGGCGGCAGGCGCGGCTGCGGTTCAGCTTGCGCTGCGCCGGGCCGCCGCCGAGGCGATGGATGCGCCCTATCGCAAGGGTCTGCGCCTGCTCGGCCTGCCCGCGCTGGAAATCGACCGGCTTTATCTTGCACCCCAGATTTTGGCCGGTCTGCTGGCCCATCTGGGCGAAATTGTGCTGGCGCTGCTTTCAGCGACCGCCATTGTGGAATGGGTGTTCGATTGGCCGGGTGCTGCGGTTCTGTTTGTAAAAGCGGCTGCGTTGCATGATTGGCCGGTCGCCGCTTTGGTGCTGCTGGTTTTTGCCGCGATCAAGCTGGTGGCCGATTTTGCCGGTGCGGTGGGCGCGCGTGCGCTGGCTGGCGAAAGTGCGGCACCATGAGTGCGACTGGCAAAACCTATGGCAAAATCTCTGGCGAAGCTGTGCCGCTCGAGCGTGCCACCCGCCTGCGCGCCGCGATTCGCGCCGCCGGGCTGATCGGATTGGCGCTGATAGCGGTCATTGTCGGCTTTGCCGATGCCATTGCGCGCGCGCCCGCCGATGCCGCGCTTGTCGGCCAGCCCTTGATGGCGCCCTCTATCGCTTTTCCGTTCGGCACAGATGTTCTGGGCCGCGATGTTTTGAGCGAAACCTTGCATGCGCTCAGCGTGACCATCAGCGAAGCGGCGCTGGCGATGATCATTGCGATATTGGTGGGCGGATTGTTTGGCTTTGTTGCCACGCGCCTGCCCTGGCGCAGCGGTTATGTCATGCGCTGGGCGGCGGGCATTTTTGCCTCGGTGCCATCGCTATTGCTGGCGATCTTGCTTGTTGGTTTGAGTGATCGCAGTTTTGCACCAATTGCGGCGGGGCTTGCGGCTGCACCATTTGCGTTTTGCCGCGCCTTTGATCGCGCGCGCGCCTTGGCGCGTTCACAACATGCCGAATATGCGCGCGCCAGCGGGATACCGGCGATGATGCTTTTGCGCCGTGATCTGGCTTACGAATTTCGCGACATGTTTATCGGCGTTGCCGCGCGCGCGCTTGCCGCCGTTACGATCACGCTGTCCACCTTGAGCTTTCTGGGCTTTGGGGCTGTGCCGCCGCGTCGTGATCTTGGTTTGATGATTGCCGCCTCGCGCTCGGTCTATTTAGAGGCGTGGTGGACGGCCGCCTTTCCCGCTCTTGTGCTGTTGTTGATTATCCTGTGTGCGCGGCTTGCCGCAGCACTGGAAGAAGGCGAAAGGCCGTGAGCGCGCGATGAACGAACAGACACCATTGCTACGTTTGCATGATGTCAGCGTTTCGCGCGGGGCTTTGGCGCGGCCCAGCCTTGCGCAATTCTCGCTCGCCATCGCACCGGCAGAAACGATTGCGGTTCTGGGCGAAGCAGGCTGCGGCAAGGAAGCGCTGGTGAATGTGCTGGGTGGTTATTGGGAGCGCGGCGAACAGGTCGGCGGTACGTTACAGGTGCGTGATGGCCCGCCGGAACGCGCAGGAAAACGCAATCATGGCGGCCTTCGCATTGCATGCCTGCCTGGTCCTGCGCCCAGCCCGTTAAGCCCTGCGGCATCGGCACTTTCGCAATTTGCCCGTATCATTGCGCGCAAGCTCGATACGCCCAAAGCGGCGGCGCGCGCAGAATTTGATCTGGTGTTACAGCGCCTGCCCGGCGCGCCATCCATACAGACATTTGAGAAACGGCCGGGCGCGTTGGCGCCGGAGTTTCTGGCGTGGGGGCTGCTTGCGGCAAGCCTTGCACAAACGCCGGATCTGCTGGTTGCGGATGATCCGTTCTCACGTCTTGGTCCCACACAAAGCCGGGCCTTGATACGCGCGCTGATGGCCGAGCAAAAGCGCACCGGCTTTGCCCTTCTTTATGCGGCGATGACAACCGATGTTGTGACCTGGCTGGGCGGGCGGGTGATTGTCTTGCGTGGCGGTAAAATTGTGGAGGAGGGGCCGGTAACCCGTCTCGCCTCGGATCAGGCGCATGCCTATACGCGCACCCTGTTCAAGGCGATGCCGCAATTGTCCGATGTGCTGGCACCGCCGCGTTCCAGTGTGCGCGGCGAGCCGGTGTTACAGGTGTATGGGCTGACAACGCGAACCGCACAGGATGCTGGCAAGGGCGCGGCAATGAGCGCGCGCGACGGGCTCAATTTTGAACTGCGCCGCGGCGCATCGCTGTCGCTGGTGGGCGAACGCGGCTCTGGCCGCCGCGCATTATCGCGCGTATTGCTGGGGCTGGAACGCGCCGCGACGGGCCGCGTCGTACTCGATGCTGTTGATATCGGCATTTTGTCGGAAGTGATGAAAACGCGCCTTCGCCGCCGCGTTGCCTTTATCTCTGGCGCGGACAATGCGCTCGATCCGCGTATGCGTGTGTGGGACACAGTGGACGAACCTTTGCGTGCGCATCTGCGTTTGCCGCGTGAAGTGTTGGCCGAATCGCGCGAGGCTGCACTGAAACGTGTGGGCCTGGCGTCGATACCGGGGCATCTGCCGGTGGCACAGCTTTCACCGTTTGACCGGCGCCGCCTTCAGGTCGCGCGCGCCATTGTCAGCGCGCCCTTGCTGGCGGTGGTCGATGAACCCTTGCGCGGGCTTGATGCCTTTGCCCGTTCGGTGATGCGCGATTTGTTGCGCGAATTTCGCAGCCAGGAAGGCCCGGCCTTTCTGGTCATCACCACCGATTTTACCGTGGCCCATGCGCTGTCCGAAGAAACCATGGTGCTGCAGGATGGCAAGGTGATCGAACGCGGCGCGGTCGCCGATGTGCTGCGCAATCCCGGCCATGCCTACACAAAAATGCTGATCGATGCGGTCAGCGCGGTCCGCCCCCAAAGTGTCCCCGTCACGGGCCAACCCGCCGCACTTTCGTAAAGCCCCTCAGGGGGCTAGAACACCCTGCATGCGGAAGGGGCACGCGCGAAACCTTCGGAGGTCCAATCCATGACACTGAAAATAAAAGACGAATCCCTTCTCAAGAGCGATTCCTATATCAATGGCGCATGGGTGGCGGCTGATTCCGGGGCGCGTTTTGCGGTGACCAACCCGGCCACCGGCGAAACGCTGGCCGATGTGGCCGATGTGACGGCCGCCGAAACGCGCCGCGCCATCGAGGCCGCCGCGGCCGCCTATCCCGCCTGGCGCAAGAAAACCGCCAAGGAGCGCGCCAGTGTGCTGCGCAAATGGTTCGAACTGATTATGGAAAATCAGGAAGATCTGGCGCGCATCATGACCGCCGAACAGGGCAAGCCGCTGGCCGAAACGCGCGGCGAAGTCGCCTATGGCGCAAACTTCATTGAATGGTTCGCCGAAGAGGGCAAACGTGTTTATGGCGATGTGATCCCCAGCCACAAAACCGACAGCCGCATTCTGGTATTCAAGGAACCGATTGGCGTCGTCGCCGCGATTACGCCGTGGAATTTTCCCAATGCGATGATTACGCGCAAATGCGCGCCCGCACTCGCCGCCGGTTGCACCTTTATCATCAAGCCCGCGGGCGAAACGCCGCTTTCGGCATTGGCGCTGGCTGAACTGGCGCACCGCGCAGGCATTCCGGCGGGCGTGTTCAATGTTGTGACCACCAGCAAATCGTCGGATGTGGGCAAGGAGCTGACGCAGAATCCGCTGGTGCGCAAATTCTCGTTCACCGGCTCGACTGAAATCGGCAAATTGTTGATGGGCCAATGTGCCTCCACCGTGAAAAAAGTTTCGCTGGAGCTGGGCGGCAACGCGCCGTTCATCGTGTTTGATGATGCCGATCTGGATGCCGCCGTGGACGGCGCGATGATCTGCAAATTCCGCAACATGGGACAGACCTGCGTTTGCGCCAACCGCATTCTGGTGCAGGACGGCGTGTTTGATGCGTTTGTTGAAAAATTCAAGGCGCGCGTGGCGCAGTTGAAACTCGGCAATGGTCTGGATGATGGCGTGCAACAGGGCCCGCTGATCACAATGAAGGCGGTGGAAAAAGTCGAAGGTCTGATCAATGACGCAACCGGCAAAGGTGCAAAAATTATTGCCGGCGGCAAGCGCAGCGAACTGGGCCACAGTTTTTTTGAACCCACCATCGTCACCGGCGTTACGCGTGAGATGGCATTTGCCCGCGAAGAAATTTTTGGCCCCGTCGCAACGCTGTTCCGTTTCAAGACCGAAGCCGAAGCCATTGCGCTGGCCAATGACACCGAATTTGGTTTGGCCGCGTATTACTACACGCGCGATATGGCGCGTGTGATGCGCGTCGCCGATGCGCTGGAATATGGCATTCTGGGCATCAACGAAGGCATCATTTCCACCGAAGTTGCGCCGTTCGGCGGCATGAAGGAATCCGGCATTGGCCGCGAAGGGTCCAAATACGGCATCGAAGATTTTCTCGAGATCAAATATCTCGCACTTGGCGGATTGGGGGCCGCCTGATTCATGATCCCACGTTACGCACGGCCCGACATGACGGCGATCTGGACGCCGCAAACCAAATTCCGCATCTGGTTCGAAATCGAGGCGCACGCCGCCGACGCGCAAGCGCAATTGGGCGTCATCCCCAAAGACGCCGCCGCAAAGGTTTGGGCGAAGGGCAAAGACGCCGTGTTCGATGTGGAGCGCATCGACGAGATCGAGCGTGAGGTCAAACATGATGTCATCGCGTTTCTGACCCATCTGTCGGAAATCGTTGGGC
>JBDZUY010000035.1:27511-33591 GCA_040255365.1 Hyphomicrobiales bacterium | reverse complement strand
CGATGCGGGCGAGGGCGCCGCTGCCGCACAAAACCTCGCCGAACCGGATGTGCCCGAAGGCACAGAGATGGTGACGATCTCGGTGCGTGAAGCGCTACGCGATGCGATGGCCGAAGAGATGCGCCGCGACGACACGGTGTTCCTGATGGGCGAAGAAGTGGCGCAATATCAGGGTGCGTATAAAGTCAGTCAGGGATTGCTGGACGAATTTGGCGACAGGCGCGTGATCGACACGCCGATCACCGAACATGGCTTTGCAGGTTTGGGTGTTGGCGCGGCCTTTGGCGGGCTGAAACCCATCGTTGAATTCATGACGTGGAATTTCGCGATGCAGGCCATCGACCAGATCATCAATTCCGCGGCAAAGACGCGCTATATGTCCGGCGGGCAGATGACGGCGCAGATGGTGTTTCGCGGGCCCAATGGCGCGGCGGCGCGCGTGGCCGCCCAGCACAGCCAGGATTACTCAAGCTGGTATGCCCATATTCCCGGTGTAAAAGTAATCGCGCCCTATTTCGCGGCTGATGCAAAGGGGTTGTTGAAAGCGGCGATCCGCGATCCCAACCCCATTATCTTTCTGGAAAACGAAATCGTTTATGGCCGCTCGTTCCCGGTGCCGAAACTGGATGATTATGTCGTGCCAATTGGCAAGGCGCGGGTCATCAAAAAGGGTGCATCGGTTACGCTAGTCGCCTATTCGATTTGCGTCGGCATGATCATGGAAGCCGCCGAAAAACTGGCGGAAGATGGTATCGACGCCGAGTTGATTGACATGCGCACCTTGCGTCCGCTGGACATTGATACCGTGATTGCATCGGTGAAAAAGACCAACCGCATCGTCACGGTCGAACAGGGCTGGCCGGTCTGTTCCATCGGCTCGGAGATTTGTTCACAAGTCACATCCAAAGCATTTGATTACCTTGATGCGCCGCCCACAAAAATCACCGGCGAAGATGTGCCGATGCCCTATGCTGCGAATTTGGAAAAGCTGGCGCTGCCGACGGTGGATGACATTGTCGAAGCTGCCAAAGCCGTGTGTTACCGGGATTGAATCGATGGCGCCAAGGAAAAAGAAAAAACCGAAAATGAGTTGGAAGAGTGGCGGTTGTCATTGCGGCGCGGTCGCCTATGAAGTCGAAGTGCCCGACGAAATCGAACTGATTGATTGCAATTGCTCAATCTGCACCGATACCGGCTATCTGCATATGATCGTCGCCAAATCGCAGTTCAAATTGCTGAAGGGCGAAGACAAGCTCACGACCTACACGTTCGGCACCGCCAAGGCGAAGCACATGTTCTGTTCGATTTGCGGTGTGAAATCATTTTATGTGCCGCGCTCACACCCCGAAGGGTATTCGATCAATTACCGCTGCCTTAATGCACAGGATTTCACCTCGGTCATCACCACCCAGTTTGAAGGCAAATATTGGGAAGAACATGCCGAAGAACTGACCCCGATCGGGAGCGAATAGTGGCGATAAAAATTCTCATGCCTGCGCTGTCGCCCACGATGGAAGAGGGCACGCTTTCCAAATGGCTCGTCAAGGAAGGCGATGCCGTAAAGTCGGGCGACATTCTGGCCGAAATCGAAACCGACAAGGCGACGATGGAATTCGAGGCCGTCGATGAAGGCACCATCGGCAAAATCCTGGTGCCCGATGGCACCGAAGGAGTGAAGGTCAACGATCCCATCGCGGTGTTGCTGGACGAAGGTGAGAACGCGGACGACGCGGCGAATGACATTCAATCGGCAATGGATTCGATCAAGAACGCAGTCAGCGCCGAAGCGGACGGCGGCGCGACAAAAGCCGAACCAAAAAAAGAATCTGCAAAACCGGCGGCACCAAAAGAACAACCCGCTGAACAACCCAAAGCCGAAGCACCGAAACCGGCATCCAAGCCGAGCGAACCTGCGCCCTCGCGCGATGACGGCGAACGCGTGTTTGCATCCCCGCTGGCAAAACGAATAGCCAAAGATGCCGGCATCGACATTGCGGCGCTGGATGGTTCCGGCCCGCGCGGCCGCGTGGTGAAGGCGGATGTGGAAGCCGCGCAAAAATCCGGCGCAGGCAAGGCCGAAGCGAAAGCACCGGCACAAGCACCCGCCGCGGCGCCGCAAGCCGCAGCCGGAATTCCCGGCATCGCGCCGCTGCCTGATGCGCGTCTGTTCTATAAAGATGGCGAATACGAAGAAGTGCCGCATGATTCCATGCGAAAGACCATCGCCAAGCGTCTGACCTCTGCCAAAACACTGATCCCGCATTTTTATCTGACGATTGATTGTCAGATCGATGAGCTGATGGCGATGCGCACCAAGCTGAATGCGCACAGCCCCAAGGAAAATGGCTACAAGCTTTCGGTGAATGATTTTGTGGTGAAGGCATCGGCGCTGGCACTGATGCGCGTGCCGGAAGTCAACGCAAGCTGGACCGAAACTGCGATCCTGCGGCACAAACACGCCGATATCGGCGTCGCTGTTGCGCTGGATTTCGGGCTGATCACGCCCATCGTCTTCCGCGCCGATGAAAAGGGGCTGTCCGTCATTTCCAATGAGGTGAAGGCGCTGGCCGCGAAAGCGCGCGAGAAAAAGCTGAAGCCACAGGAATTTGAAGGTGGCGGGTTCTCTATCTCCAATCTGGGCATGTTCGGCATTCGCGATTTCACCGCCGTCATCAACCCGCCGCAGGCCGGAATTTTGGCCGTGGGCGCGGGCGAGCCGCGCGCTGTGGTGCGCGGCGGCGCGGTGCAAATTGCCACAATGATGACCGTGACCATGTCCTGCGATCACCGGGTCATTGATGGGGCAACGGGCGCGCGCTTTTTGCAGGCGTTCAAGGGTTTCATCGAAGAACCAGCATCGATGATGCTATAGTAGCAGCCGGGGTTTTTCCGGCGGGCCGAGATGACAGACGATTTCGAAGCCATCATCGAAACCGGCGCGGCTTTGGGTGTCGAGGCGGCGGCATCTGCGGCGGCGCGCGGCGAGGGCAATGCGCGCACCATCTGTCCCAATTGTGGTGCCAAACTTGTTGGCCCCTATTGCGCGCAATGCGGGCAGGAGCGCGACACACATCGCCGTTCATTGGTCGCGCTGATCCATGATTTCGTTCAGGATGTTGTCAATCTTGACAGCCGCATTTTGCGCACGGCGCGGGCGTTGCTGTTTGAGCCGGGGGAATTGCCGCGCGCATTCCAGCAGGGGCGCACGCGCGCCTATGTGCCCGCGGTGCGGCTTTATCTGTTCGTTACGCTGGTTTTTTTCGTGATGCTCAGTTTCGGCAATCTGGCGTTGATACAGCTTGAAGTGACTGCAACGCCAATGAAGGTGAGTTACGATGCCAAGGGCAATGCCTATTTCACAAACCCGTCTTATGACGCGTCCGATCCTGACGCTAAACTTGTTCCTCCGCGCATTCCAATTTCCAAAGAAACGCTCTCAAAGAAGAACGGCAAGATTTATAGCTACGCTACAGATGTGCATTTCTTTGCGCCTATCGGTGCCTACAAATCCAAACTGTCAGAAGATGAGCGCGCGCGTTTGACCAATCCGACGGTTTCGTTCGACATCGACACCGGCAAGAAAGCAACGGCACTGGAGCGCAAGGTGGCCGCTGACAAGACCGAGAATTGGGTGCAGACTCATGTTTTCGGGGGACTTAAACGGCTGGTTTCTGATCCCGCGGCGCTTAACGGTCCGCTGACAAACTGGATACCGCGCATCCTGTTTCTGCTTTTACCGATTTATGCGGGCATATTGGCGCTGTTTTATATCCGCCAGCGCAAGACATTCTATTTTGTGGATCATCTGATATTTTCGCTCAGCATCCATACGTTTACGTTTGTGTTGCTGATCGCGGCGGCGGGATTGGCGCAATTTCTATCGGGTGATTTGATCGCCTTTTTGCTGCTTGCCGCATTGACGGTTTACATCTTTCTTGCGATCCGCAAATTCTACGAACAAAGCTGGTTCTGGACGAGCGTGAAATTCGTTTCGATCTCTGGCATCTATACGGTGTTTTTCCTGCTACCAGCATTGGGTATAGCTACCGCACTAAGCTTCTTTGATGTGCCGACAGTTTTCTGAAGAACGAGGGTCCGGCGTATGGCGCCGGTTAAGGTGACGCTTTATGGATTCGTTTGATGTTGTGGTGATTGGCTCCGGTCCGGCCGGATATGTGTGCGCCATCCGCGCCGCCCAGCTTGGGTTGAAAGCAGCAATTGTAGAGCGTGCGGAACTGGGCGGTATATGCCTGAACTGGGGCTGCATTCCGACCAAGGCTTTGCTGCGTTCGTCCGAGATCTGGCATTTGATGCAGCGGCTGGATGAGTTTGGCTTGTTTGCCGACAATTTCAAATTTGATATCGAAAAAATCGTGGCACGTTCGCGCGGCGTCTCCAAGCAATTGTCGAACGGCGTCGCGTTTTTGATGAAGAAGCACAAGATCACCGTCATCAAGGGTGAAGCGAAGCTGTCTGGTAAAGGCAAGATCGCGGTGAAGGCTGACGGCAAAACAACCGAATATGCGGCCAAGAACATTGTGCTGGCCACCGGCGCGCGGGCGCGGGCCCTTCCGGGGCTGGAACCGGATGGTGAATTGATCTGGACCTACCGCGAAGCAATGGTGCCGAAAGAAATGCCGAAATCCTTGCTGGTGGTTGGCTCCGGCGCCATCGGCATTGAATTCGCCAGCTTCTATCGCACGCTTGGTGCGGAGGTGACGGTGGTCGAAGTGCTGGACCGAGTGTTGCCGGTTGAAGACGAAGAAGTTTCTGCCTTCGCCGCCAAAGCGTTCAAAAAACAGGGCATGACTATCAAAACTGCGACGACCGTGGAAAAGCTCGAAAAGGGCAAGAACAATGTCACCGCGACGTTGAAAACCAAGGATGGCAAGACTGAAAAGCTGACCGTGGATCGTGTCATTCTTGCGGTTGGTATTGTCGGCAATGTCGAAAATATCGGGCTGGAAGATGCGGGCGTGAAGGTGGATCGCACGCATGTGACGATCGACAAATGGGGCGCGACCGGCGTTGCCGGTATCTGGGCCATTGGTGATCTGGTTGGTCCGCCATGGCTTGCGCATAAAGGCATGCATGAAGGCGTGATTGTTGCCGAACGCATCGCGGGCGTGGATGGCGTACATCCGTTGAACACCGCGAATATTCCGGGCTGCACCTATTGCTGGCCGCAAGTGGCGAGTGTCGGCATGACCGAGGCCGCGGCGAAAAAAACAGGGCGCAAAATCAAAATCGGGCGCTTCCCCTTCATTGGAAACGGCAAGGCGATTGCGCTGGGCGAGGCCGAAGGTCTGGTCAAAACCATATTCGATGAAAAGACCGGCGAGTTGTTGGGCGCGCACATGGTCGGTGCGGAAGTCACCGAACTGATTCAAGGATACACGGTGGCCAAAACTGGCGAGTTGACCGATGCCGAATTGGCGCAGACCGTTTTCCCGCATCCCACATTAAGCGAAATGATGCACGAAGCGGTGCTGGATGCGGATAAAAAGGCGATGCATATTTGATCTGGTAATATCGGCTCAACGCACTAGCGCACTCTTCCAGAACGCGATCATGTCATCACGGAAGAGGGCCGGCTGGCCGGGCTTGCTGCCGATGGTTGCGCCTTTGACGCCATAGCCTGCCTTCATGCCATAGATCATCAGATCGCGATCCGTGAGCGTGGGGTCCGGTTTGCCATCGAGCGGGTGCATAAAGGCGCCATCGTCGGCAACATAGACCGTCGGCGCGCTTGGCGACACGGCGGCGTTTTCAATGCGTTCGGTTGGGCTCTCGCGGTCGAAGCTATGGGCTGCATCTTCCACAATGCGCAGCGACGCCGCGCCGCCCGCCAGGCGTATCGCCTGCATGTAACCTTGCACTTGTTGCGGCAGGCACCAATCGTCACGATCACCAATGATCGCGCGCACGCGCGTGGTGCCAACTTGCGGATTCTGGAATTGATGCCCGCACCATGGATAGGCCGCATAAACCGCGCAAAGGTGGTGGCCGCCCGGCACAGCATCGGCCAACCGCGCCATTGCGGCAGACAGGACGGCGGAGCCACCGCGACTGTGCCCTTG
>JBDZUY010000035.1:0-27411 GCA_040255365.1 Hyphomicrobiales bacterium | reverse complement strand
CCAACCGCGCCATTGCGGCAGACAGGACGGCGGAGCCACCGCGACTGTGCCCTTGTGCGCCGATGCGTGTGGAATCGATTTCAGGCAAAGTGGCCAGCGCATTGGCAGCGGCCAACACATCATAGGCGCTGGCGGCAAAGGAATATTGCACCTGGTTGGCGACTGTCGAGTTCACACCGCGCGCGCCAAAGGGATCGATGACAAAGGCCGCGAACCCCAGTTCGGTGATCGCTTCGGCGTGTGCAAGATGGGAGACGGCAACGCCCAAACTGCCGGGCACGACGATCACCACCGCCAGTTTTTCGTTCTTCGTCGCGGCAGGGGGCAAGAACAGCTTGCCATCTATGGTGACACTCTGCATCGACGCATGATCGCTGATCACCTGATGGAAATTGATCGGATTAGCGCTGTCGAACGCTATGGGCCGGCCCACGCTGGCATTTGCAAAGCGTATGTCCTGATCTTTGAAACGGGCGGTCTGGTTCGACGTGTTCATCAATGTTTCCCTGTTCGGTGTTACGGTAGCAATCCTTCGATATTCGCGGCGATGGCCTGTGTATCATCCGTTTGTGTGGAGACGATGCGCGCGTGGCCCTTTTCATCAAAGAAAAACACCGCACTGGAATGATTGACCGTGTACGGATGATTGCCTTTCGCCGGTGTCACATCATAAGCGACGCGATAACGCCGGGCGAGTACGGCAATCGCGTTTTTCGTCCCACGCAAACCCACCATTTCCGGCGAGAACGCGGCGGCGTATTCTTTCAGAATGGGCAATGTATCGCGGTCAGGATCGACGGTGACGAACAAGATGTCCACATCCTTCGCCTTTGGTCCCAGTTTGCGAACCGCCTCTGCCAGATTGGCCAGGGTCAGCGGGCATACATCCGGGCAATTGGTGAAGCCGAAATAGACGAGAACGATTTTGCCGCGATAATCTTTTGCGCTGACCTCTGCACCATCGTTTGCGCGCGTCATGTGAAATTCCAGAGAGGGCATGGCGCCGGTAATATCGGTTCCGACGCGCGGAGGCGGGGTGCTGTTGCCGCACGCTGCCGACATAAGGGGCAGCGCGAGGGCTAGCAGACAGGCACCAAACCGGGCCATATACATGGTCATGTTTCCAAAATGCGAAGCTGCATATTGGCCATAGCACGGCATGGCGTCTGTGGCCGCTGGCATTGGGCCCCCGCGACCAAACGCCCCGCGCGCCGGGCGGACAGCGTAGGCGCCAGCATCCTATAAAGCGCACTGGTTTGAATGAGGTCGGCAATGGCGGCAATCGCGGCTACGGTGCGCGCCCAAAACGGCTGGGTTTTGTATGCCGGGCTGCTGATGGGCGGCGCGGTGCTGGACTTTTTGTGCCGCTTTTTCCCGGCTGATCTGCCGTTTGTATTTCCGTGGGAATTTTCCTGGCCCGTCTATTTGCTGACGACACTGAGCCTGGCGTGGTTCGTGCGCGGTTTGCGCCGCCTTGCGCCCGCTGACCGTCCAGCACTTTGGCGGCAGGCATTCTTTGTGGTCGGTGTGCTGGCGTCTTATGCCGTTGTGCAAACGCGCTTTGATTATTGGGCGCAGCACATGTTTTTCATTCACCGGCTTCAGCATCTGGTGCTGCACCACGCTGGGCCGTTTCTGATTGCGCTAGGTGCAGCAGGCGGCGTGATCTGGGCGGGCATGCCGCAGTTTCTGAAACCCGTTTTAAAGTCAGGCCCGGTGCGCGGCACGGTGGATTTTATTCAGCATCCGGTGATCGCGCCGGTTCTCTTTGTCGGATTGATTTATTTCTGGCTGATCCCGTCCATTCACGACCGCGTAATGCTGGATGTCAATCTTTACAATCTGATGAACTGGTCGATGGCGATTGACGGTATCTTTTTCTGGACCTTGATTTTAGATTTGCGGCCAAAGCCACCCGCGCGTGTAAAATATGGCTATCGGGCGCTAATGACGATGGCGATTGTGCCACCGCAAATTGCTGTAGGCGCCATCATCGCGCTGTCGAGCCGCGATATTTATCCGGTTTATCATATTTGTGGACGCATTATGGCGATCTCTGCCATCAGCGATCAGCGGTTTGGCGGGTTGATCCTGTGGATTCCCTCGTCAATGATGAGCGTGGTCGGCCTTATTCTGGTTTTGAACGCAATCCGGCTGAACGATGAAAGATTGGAACATGATGCTAAAGCACGCGGCGCTTAGCGCAGCTATTCTTTGTTTGATGGCGTCGCCAGCATTGGCCGCCAATGTGACGGTCAGCGAGCCGTGGTTTCGTGCGCTGCCTGCCGGGTTGCCCGCAGGCGGCTATTTCGTGCTGCACAATTCCGGCAACAAGGACATCGTGCTGACAGGTGTTTCGTCGCCGGCTTGTGGTAGCGCGATGCTGCATCAAAGCAAGAATGAAAGCGGCATGCAGCACATGCTCCATGTCGATAAACTTACCGTGAGCGCGCATGGCAAAATCACGTTCGCCCCCGGCGGCTATCATGTGATGTGCATGAAGCCCACGGACGCGATGAAACCGGGCCGCAAAGTGGTGGTGACGTTTGAATTTTCCGATGGCACCAAAGCCGCCGTGCCCTTCCGCGTGTTTGGTGCGAAAGGGCGCCCGTAAATCCGAAACTAACGCGTCTAATATCCGATGGCTTCGCCGTCTTTGCGCATTTCGGATGCGCCCCAATACACATGGGTTTTGGGATCGAACATGATGGCTTGATAGCCACCAAATGCGCCGGTGCCGGGCACCACTTTGTAGCCGCGCTTTTCCAGCTCGGCTTTCACCGCCGGATCAAACCCGGATTCCATCTCCACCGTGCCGATACCCTCGCTGGGTTCGCCCGTGGGTTCGGCATTGCCGAAATGGCGCCAGCGCGCGGCATCGCCCGCTTCCTGTACGTTCATGCCGAAATCAATGATGTTCGTCAGCACCTGCACATGCCCCTGCGGTTGCATGTCGCCGCCCATCAGCCCGAATGACATGAAGGGTTTGCCGTCCTTCATCACAAAGGCAGGGATAATGGTGTGGAACGGGCGCTTGCCGGCCGCATAGACATTCGCGTCTTTGGGATTGAGCGAGAACAATTCGCCGCGATCCTGAAACATGAAGCCCAGCCCGTCTGCCACCAATCCCGAACCCATGCCGCGATAGTTCGACTGGATCAACGAAACCATCATGCCGTCCTTGTCGGCGGTGGTCAGATAGATGGTGTCACCATTTTTGAGCTGCACCGCACCGGGCCCGATATTTGGATTGGCGTGGGCCAAATTGATTTCCTTGCGGCGTTTGTTGGCATAAGCATCCGACAGCAAGGTCTTCATCGGCACATCGACGAATTCGGGATCGGCGTAATATTTGGCCAGATCTTCATAGGCCAGCCGCTTGGCCTCCAGCATCGCGGTCAGGGCATCGGCGCTGCCCGCGCCCATTTTTTTCAAATCGTAAGCTTTGAGGATTTGCAGCATTTCCAGCACGGCACCGCCTTGCCCGTTGGGCGGTAATTCATACACGTCATAGCCGCGATAATTCACCGACAGCGGGTCAACCCATTCGCCGTGATGGCTGGCAAAATCGTCGTACCGCAGATCGCCGCCGATGCGCTTGAAATACGCATCCATCGTATGTGCGATTTCGCCTTTGTAAAACGCATCGCGGCCCTTGGTGGCCAGAATGTTCAATGTGTTGGCAAGATCGGGGTTCTTGAAAATCTCGCCTTGCGCGGGCGTGTGTCCGCCATTCGCATCCGGTATCAGATAGGTGTGCTTGGCGTTGTCAAATTCTTCGATCAGGCCCTTGTTCTTTTCAAAGGCTTTCATATTGCCTTTCCAATACACCGAAATCAGTTGGGTGACTGGAAAGCCGCCGCGTGCGTAATCGATGGCGGGTTGCAAATCGTCTTTCATCGGCAGCTTGCCGAATTTTTGGTGCAGCGCGAACCACGCATCCACTGTTCCCGGCACCGTGATGGGCAGAGAACCGACGGGCGGAATGTGATCCTTTGGTGCCATCCCGGCTTTTTTGTAGGCGGCTTCGACCTCGGCCTTCATCTTCGCCAGATCGCGGCCCTTTGCCGAATGACCGGAGCCATTATAGCCGTAGAGTTTCTTCGTCTTCGGGTCATAGACTATGGCGAACAGATCGCCGCCAATACCGTTCAGCACCGGTTGCATCAAACCGATGGCAGCGTTGGCGGCAATCGCCGCATCCACCGCGCTGCCGCCCTTTTTCAAAATATCGATGGCGATTTGCGAGGCTAGGGGTTGTTCGGTTGCGGCCATGCCATGCTGCGCCAGTACAGGTGAGCGCGTGGCCCAGGGCGCACCGGTGTAACGGTCGCCGCCCTTCATCTGTCCGTAAGCTGCCAGACTTGTGAAACTCATGGCCATGACGATGGCGCCCCCCAAAATCCCCCGCGAAAAATTCATTGCCCCTCAAGCTCCTCAAGTTCCTTGAAGCTGATGTGACAGGTGCCGCCATTTTTTTCGAGATAGCGCTGATGATAATCTTCGGCGGGCCAGAAGGCTTGTGCATCCTCAACTGCAGTGACAATTGGTTGCGCAAATTTGCCGGACTTGCTCAACGCATCCTTCTTTTCCTGTGCGATGCGCTTTTGCTCTGGCGAGTGTGCGAAGATGACCGAGCGGTACTGTGTACCGACATCCGGGCCCTGCCGATTCAATTGTGTCGGGTTGTGCATCTTGAAAAACAGATCAACCAGCCGGTCATATTCCACTTTGGCGGGGTCAAATGTCACCTCCACCACTTCGGCATGGCCGGTGGCGGAAGAACAGACCTGACGATAGGTGGGATTATCGACGTGGCCGCCCGCATAACCGGACACCACATCACTTACGCCGGGCACCTCCAGAAAAAATGATTCAACGCCCCAGAAACACCCCGCACCGAATGTGGCTTTTTCCATGATTGTCTCCTTGTGAGGTGCGCATTATAGAAAGAGCGCCGCGCGCCGTCACCCCGCCGTTTACGCAAACGTCACATGCAATGGGGGCGTCACGTGCAAGGGGGCTTTCTCAATGCTTGATGCGCCTGTCCGACGCCTGATTGACCCATCGCTTGCGCGTATTGGTGGCACATTTGCGCGCATGGGTATCAGCGCCAACGGGCTGACAATTGCGGGCTTTGTGGTGGGGCTGGGCGCTGTGGTGGCTATCGCCATGTCGGCCTATTGGGCCGGGCTCGCGCTGATTGTTCTCAATCGGCTGTTTGATGGGCTGGATGGTGCGGTGGCGCGGGTGCATGGGGCAACCGATCTTGGCGCCTATCTCGATATTGTGCTGGATTTCATCTTTTATGCTGCGGTGCCGTTCGGGTTTGCCATTGCCGATCCGTCGCGCGCGCTAGCTGCGGCATTTTTGATCCTCGCATTTGTCGGAACAGGCACCACATTTCTGGGGTATGCGGTTTTTGCCGCCAAACGCGGAATCACCACCGATTTGCGCGGGTCGAAATCGTTTTACTATCTTGGCGGGCTTACGGAAGGCACCGAGACGTTTGTGGTTTTTGTTCTGGCCTGCCTGTTTCCGGCGTGGTTCAGCGTTATTTGCTACGTGTTCGGCGTGATGTGTTTTGTAACTATGGGCACGCGGATTGCCGCCGCCGTTTCGCGTTTTGGAGCATCATGAAAATCATTATCGTTGGTGCGGGTGTTGCGGGGTTGTCCATTGGCTGGCAGCTCGCACGAAGTGGTGCGGATGTGACCGTGCTGGATCGTGCCCAGCCGGGGCAGGGCGCCACCTGGGCCGCCGCTGGCATGATTGCCGTGACAGGTGAAAGCCACACAGAGGCCTCGCAACTTTATGCCATCGCAAAACATTCTGCCGCGTTATGGCCCGGCTTTGCGGACGAGATTGAGTCCGCCTCTGGCGTGAATGTCGGGTTTCGCAAAAATGGCGCGCTGGTAACGGCGCTCGACGAGCCTTCATTGGAGGAATTGCGTAGCCGCGCTGCAGCGGGCGGTGCTAAAATTTTGAGCGCAGCTGATGCGCGCGCGCGCGAACCGCTGCTGGCGCAGAACATCATGGGTGCGCTGTGGGATGCGGATGAAGGACAGGTCAACAATCGTGCGCTTGGTCTGGCGCTATCGCGTGCGTTCAAAAATGCCGGCGGTACTATGCTTGCCAACGAGGCGGTGATCCGCATCGACCATGATGGCACGCGCGCTGTTTCTGCACTGACGCCGTTCAAGGTCTATCCGGCTGATGTGTTTGTGCTGGCGGCTGGCGCATGGACAGCGCAGATCGCGAACATTCCGCCAGATGCGCTGCCGCCGGTCAGGCCGATGAAGGGCGAAATGCTTGCGCTGCAACCGCCCAATGCGGATGCGCTGCCCAAATCGCTGGTCTGGGGCAACGGCATTTACCTTGTGCCGCGCAATGGGCGGCTGTTCGTTGGCGCGACGTTGGAAGATGTGGGTTTCGATACCAGCCTGACAAAAGCGGCGAAAGAATTTCTACTGGATCGTGCCTATACCCTGATGCCCGCATTGCGGGAATGGGACATTACCGAACACTGGGCCGGGTTGCGGCCCGGCTCGCCTGACGGTTTGCCTATATTGGGACAAACCAGTTTGAGCGGGCTTTATGCAGCCACCGGACAGTTCCGTAACGGCATTCTTCTTGCTCCGGCAATAGCGGATGCTCTGAACTGTCTCATTTTGAACAAGCCGCCACAGGATTATGTGGCCAGTTTCAATCCGTCACGCTTCGCACAAGTCAGCGCGGCAGGAACCACGGGCAAATAAGAGCGGGCAACGAACGCTGTCACAGCGTCGGGATGAAGAATGATGGCGTATGCGTTTTTGGCTGTAGGGCTTGTACTGCTGGTTGTTGGCAGCGATCTGGTCTTGCGTGGCGGTGTCGGCCTGTCGCGTGTGCTAGGTCTTTCACCGCTTCTGATCGGGCTGGTTGTGGTTTCGGCCGGCACGTCACTTCCCGAGCTTGTCGTGTCTTTGCAGGCTGCATTTCGTGAGGCTCCAGATCTCGCCGTCGGCAATGTCGTTGGCAGCAATATCGTCAATATTCTTTTGATTCTGGGTTTGGGCGCGTTGGTGCGACCATTACCGAGTTCTCCCAAGGTTGTTCTGAGAGACGGTTCGGCAATGATTGCTGCCAGTGTTGCGCTACTTATTGTTACGCGCGGCGGCATTATCAATGAGCATATCGGCTGGTTGTTTTTGGTTGGCTTCATCGCTTATCTGGTTTTGAGCTTTTTTACTGATCGGCGGCGCAGCGGCGATGGCTCATTGGCAAGCGCCCGTGCCGCTGAAGTTTCCACCAGCCAGACATCGCTCGGCATGGCGGCGTTGCTTCTTGTTTTCGGGCTTGTCGCACTGTTTTTTGGTGCGCGCTATCTGGTTGATGGCGGCGTCGCGATTGCACGGGACTATCACGTTCCCGAAGCGGTTATCGGTCTGACTGTCATCGCGATCGGAACGTCATTGCCGGAACTGGCCACCACAGTGTTCGCCGCTGCGCGAGGACAAACCAATATTGCCGTGGGCAATCTGATTGGTTCCAACATCTTCAACATTCTTTTGGTGCTTGGTGCGACGGCCGTGGTTCATCCGCTTCCGGTTTCACCCCTCGTTTCGCATTTCGATGTGTATGTGATGACGGGCTCAGCGTTGCTGGTTGTCCCGTTGATGGCCATGGGCTGGCGCGTCTCGCGGTTTCAGGGCCTGCTACTGGCACTGAGCTATATGGCCTATATAGGGTTCATCGCTTACCGTCAGGGACTGGTTACACCGGCCATGATCGGCCTGGGGTAAGCGCAGAGGCGGACGTTCCATTGGTGTCATTCAAACTGCATGAGCGGCTGGCCGCCGACACGATCTTTGTGACGGATTGGGAATTGTCACGTGTTCTTTTGATGAATGATGCGCGTTATCCATGGCTGATCCTGGTGCCGCGCCGTGATGGTTTGAGCGAGCTGCATGATCTGACGGACAGTGATGCACAGACCTTACAAGCAGAGATGCACCGCGCATCTGCCAATCTCAAAACCCTGACCGGTGCCGCCAAGATCAACATTGGTGCACTGGGCAATCTGGTGCCGCAACTGCATATCCATGTCGTTGCGCGCGAGGCTGGCGATGCCGCGTGGCCCGGTCCTGTCTGGGGGCACGGCACGGGTGAACCCTATTCGGCACTGGCACGAGAGGCGCAGCTCGCGGCGCTTCGCAAATCCTTATGAGACGTTAACCAGAACTGGCATGAAGGTTGCTGTTGTTCTGGTGCAGAAGCATCAAAGGATTTGCGGATGTTGGCAGAAGCCACCACCAGCGCCACGGCAACCCGTTCAGATGTGATCGCCGCCCTTCATCAGGCGAGCGCGGCCACAGGCTCGGATTTTGACTATTTGCTGGGCACCGCGATGCGTGAGAGCAGCCTGAAACCGCAAGCAAAATCAGGTAGTTCCAGCGCCACTGGGCTGTTCCAGTTTGTCGAACAGACCTGGCTGGGCATGGTCAAGGAACATGGCGCCAAATACGGGCTGGGCTCCTATGCCAACGCGATTACCAAAGGCGCGAACGGGCGCTACCAGGCAGACAACGCCGCCGACCGCCAGGCAATTCTTGCCCTGCGAAATGATCCTACCGCCGCCGCATTGATGGCTGGCGAATATGCCAATGACACGAAATCCACGCTGGAAAGCCGCCTTGGCCGGGGCGTTTGCAATGGCGAGCTTTATGCGGCCCATTTCCTGGGTGCAGGGGCTGCCTGCCGCCTGATCAAGATGAGCGATGCCGACCCCACCGCCAGCGCCGCCGCCGCATTCCCGCGCGCGGCCAGCGCCAATCATCATGTGTTCTATCACCGCGATGGCAGCGCAAAGACGGTGCGCGAGGTTTATGACTGGGCGGTCAAACAGCCCGATACCGCCGCCGCGCAAGCCAAGAATACAACGCTTGCACTATCCAAAACCGCAAAGCCGATGGCCGAACCGTTCTTCGCCAACACGACACCGTTCTTTTCCAATACTTCCTTGCCAGGCAACAGCCCCGTCAGCACGGGTGCCATTGGCCCGATCAGCAATTCGATTGGCCTTTGGGGAACGAGTTTTGATGCGGGACGGTCGGCCTCCAATGTCAGCCTGCTTTCCACGGCCGGATTCAGCCGGGCGCCGTTTGTGCTGACGCCGGGCGTGGTGCAGATCCTCGCATCGATGACGCCAGACACGGCGCACACGGATGATGCCAAGGACGAAAACGAGCGCGCCGCTGCGTAAGCATTTCCGGAAATTCACGCTTCACATCGTTCTGTCATTCTCAGCCCGGTTGCCGCTGCGCATCGCGGGCCGCTAAGCTTTAAAAAAGCTATGAGGGCACCATGAGCAACAACGAACAGAAACAGGCAGCGGCCCCCGTGCCGGCAGCAACCATCATGATTCTTCGTGATGCGCCGCAGGGCATGGAAGTGTTCATGGTCAAACGCCACCACCAGATTGATTTTGTTGCAGGTGCCTTGGTCTTTCCCGGTGGCAAGGTTTCGGGCGGGGACTTTGATGCAGCACTCGATGAATATATGGATGGCAACGAGGGCTGGAGCGGGCCGATGTGTGCCATTGCGGCGGCTGCCATTCGCGAGGCGTTTGAAGAATCCGGCATTCTGTATGCCCGTGAACCGGGCGCGCGCGAATTGGTAAGTTCAGAGCGTATTGCAGCTCTCGCGCCCTATCGCAAAGCGCTGGACAGCCACGAGATCAACCTGCTGGATTTTTTGCGCGAAGAAAAACTGCATCTGGCGTGCGATCAGCTCGTGCATTTCGCGCATTGGATTACGCCCGATAACATGCCCAAACGGTTCGATACGCATTTCTTTGTGGCACATGCACCGAGCGGCCATATTGGCGCGCATGACGGCCATGAATCGGTGGATTCGGTCTGGATAACGCCGCAGAACGCAATCAATGACCGCAAAAAATGGAATGTGATCTTTCCGACCAAGCTCAATCTGATGAAGCTGGCAACTTGCAAAAATGTTGATGAAACTTTGCGCGTTGCGCGCGCGCATACGCCGATAACAGTAACGCCGTGGGTGGAACAGGGCGAAGACGGGCCGATATTGCGCATTCGTGATGACGCCGGTTATACGCAAACTTCGACATCGTTGAAAACTGCGCTTTAGAGCATGATGCGTTCCTTTGGAATCGCATTGATGCTCTAATTTTTTGTGGCCGCAACTTTGCGCGGGCGACCGGTGGCCACTTGCCCGCAAATTTCTCTAGAGCTTACGCGTTGGCCTTTTCCAGTGCGTTGTCAACGCGTGCTTCCAGTTCCATGGCCAGCGTGTTTGCAGTTTTGTCGTCTTCGGTTTTGATATTTTGCTTTACGATCACACGGATCGCATTGACGTGCGCATCAACGAGCGCAACCGTAAGCGCTGCATTATTCCCGTCCAGAAGTTTGCAAAGCGACGCGGCAATACGCGCCACAAGTGGAAATTCAAATGTCTTTGCCTGACCTTTCAGATCCTGGCTGCGCAAATAGAGTGTGTCACGGGATTCCATATCACCGTCTTTGGCGTAGGTGTCGCGCGCAGCCACCAGTTCGGCAACATCTTTTGCAATCCAATCGGCAAATTCGTCTTTCAGTGCATCCATGGCTGCTTGCGCACGGCGCAGCGCCGCGGTGTCCACACCACGTCCGCTACCGCCCATTTTGGCTTTCAAAATATTTGGCGGCATGAAAATTTCCGCTTGCTGCTTTGCCATCTAAAAAACTCCGAAATATTAACCTACGGCGGCTGCACGTTGATTGCTGGCATTATCGATCACAGTGCGGCGCTCGGGCCCCGAATATTCGGGATCTATAAATCTGCGGCGGCAGGGACCGAAATAATTCTTGGTGCGCACAAACGGGCGGGGATTTTCAATAACAGACGTCAGATGCGTCAGCATCGTATTTGCCGAAACCGGCTTGGCCAGAAATTCATTGATGCCGCTATCGCGTGCTTCACGCACCCGTTCGGCCGATGTATGCCCTGAAAGCATGATGATGGGTACAAACGGATTAGGGCTGGATGAGGTGGTGCGGACCAGCTTTGTCAGCTCTATGCCGTTCATCCCTTCCATCATCCAGTCCAGAATAATGACATCGGGATTGATCTCGCGCAGCCGGTCCCATGCTTTTTCGCCATTGTGCGCTTCAAACACATCCTTGACACCAAACGCGTTGAGGATCGTGCTGACCAATCTGCGCATGTGCAAATTGTCATCCACGATGAGAATTTTCAGCCGCTCGAACCGGTATCCGCTCATCTTTATCCAACAGCGCCAAACACCGTGGCCTGCACGCAATTGCCATTAGGAACCGCATGTTTACGCGGCCTACGGATGATAGGCAGTGCTGCTTAATAGTGCATTAACCGGATAGGGCTAATCGACGAATTGCTCTGTCAAAATGCGTTCATCCAGCGAATGGCCCGCGTCAAACAGCATGGTCATCGCGATGGAACGATCTTCGGCCACGTCCACGCTGGTAACGTGGCGCAGCTCAAAATCATCCGCCACGGCACTGACAGGGCGTTTGTCCGGTTCGAGGATTTCAAAACGGGTCAGTGCCCGATGCGGGAGCAAGGCGCCGCGCCAGCGCCGCGGTCTGTACGCACTGATCGGTGTCAGCGCGAGTAGCGCCGCATCAATCGGCAGAATCGGGCCATGCGCGGAAAAGTTGTAAGCGGTGCTGCCCGCAGGCGTAGAGAGCAACACCCCATCACAGATCATTTCGTCAATGCGAATTTTGCCATCCACAATCACACGCAATTTTGCGGTCTGCCGTGTTTGGCGCAGCAATGAGACTTCGTTGAACGCCAGGGCCTCGGTGGTTTTGCCATCTGCCACCGCATGCATACGCAAGGGGTGTATCTGTGCCGGTTCGGCGGCCTGGAGCCGTGTCATCAAATCGGCATCGTGAAATTCGTTCATCAAAAAACCGATCGTTCCCAGATTCATGCCATAGATCGGTTTTCCCTTGCCCAGAAAATTGTGCAGCGTTTGCAACATGAAGCCATCGCCGCCAAGTGCCACCACGACGTCTGCATTTTCGGGGCCAGCATCTTCGTGCAACCTGTGCATGGCGTTCAGCGCGGCTTGCGCATCCGGCGCGTTTGACGCGACGAAGTGAAGGGCGGTCGGCATTGTGGCTCAGCCCCCGGTCATCGACATGTGGCGCGCCACAGCCGGCTTTTTCTGGCGGCGATCAATGATGAAATCATGGCCTTTGGGTTTGCGGCCTATGGCTTCATCAATGGCGGCATTCAGCGCGACATCGTCTGGCGATGCGCGCAAGGCTTTGCGCAAATCCGCCTGATCGTCCTGACCAAGACACATGTAAAGCTGGCCGGTACAGGTGACGCGCACCCGGTTGCAGCTTTCGCAAAAATTGTGGGTCATGGGTGTGATGAAACCCAGCCGTCCGCCCGTCTCGGCCACGCGGACATAGCGCGCGGGGCCGCCGGTCTGATAATCGCTATCCTCCAGCGTATAACGCTGCGCCAAGGCTGCGCGCACTTGCGACAGCGGCAGATATTGATCGGTGCGGTCTTCGTCGATGTCGCCCAGCGGCATGGTTTCAATCAGGGTGAAATCCAGCCCGCGCCCATGCGCCCATTCCAGCATCGTGGGCAATTCGTCTTCGTTCACGCCTTTCAGCGCAACCGCATTGATCTTTACGTGTAGACCAGCTTGCTGTGCCGCGTCGATCCCGCGCAACACTTTGGCCAGATCGCCCCATCGTGTGATCTTGCGGAATTTGTCCGGATCGAGCGTATCCAGCGAGACGTTCACCCGCCTGACGCCATAATCGTGCAACGGCCCGGCAAAGCGCGAAAGCTGGCTGCCATTGGTGGTCAGGGTCAGTTCTTTCAACCCGTGGCCGATGCGCGCACCCAGCGCTTCGAACAGGCGCATCACATCGCGACGCACCAGCGGTTCGCCGCCCGTAATGCGGATGCGTTCCACACCCTTGCCGATGAAGGCGGCACAAAGCCGCTCCATTTCTTCGAGCGTTAGCAGCTCCTTACGGGGCAGAAACGTCATATGTTCCGCCATGCAATAGACACAACGGAAGTCGCAGCGGTCGGTTACCGATACGCGCAAATAGGAGATGTGACGGCCAAACGGATCAATCATGGCGGCAGAATAGCAGCCCGGCGCGCCAGTTTCACCCCATAAGGATCAGGCCTGAGCCGGGGTGTGCAGGCGTTGCAGGGCCTCGGTTTTCGAGAAGCCGGTGAAGATGGCCTCGGCATCGCCCTTGTCGGTGGCGGATATAGTGGGGCTTGTGCCCCGCGCCTGGCGGGACAGATTGAACACCGTGGCGAAGACGCATTTGTCGATACCCACCGCACGGCAGGCCAGTGCCACGCTGCGGGCACCGCGGCTGTATAAAATTTCGCGCACTTCAGGTATTTCGACCGTCAGCAATTTTGCAAACGCCGTTTCAAACAGGTCGATCTGGCCCTGATGCAGGGTGCGCAGCAAAAAGCCCGCGCGCAATTGATTAGCGGCGGCCAGTTTGTCTACCAGCTTGCGGGCACTTTCACTGGCATTCGCCGCTTGTGGCGCGGGCGTGCTGATGGCCTGGGCGGCTTTGTCCACTATTGCTGGTGCAATGTTGTGCGTCTGGATCAAATGATGTTTCAGCGCATCGGAAACCCATTCGCACATACGCGTGGCAATGGCTGACGGCAGATCAGTGCGGCGTGTCAGTGGTTCCTGAAGGCTTTCGAAGCCGCGCGATTTTTCAGCCAGCATTTCAAATGTGGCTGGCGCGATGCGCGCGGTCAGATTGCGGACAAGCGCCATCAACACGGGTTCGGCATCGGATCTGGCAAGAAAATCGGTAACAGGTTCGCCAATATTTGGCCGCTCGGCACAAGCCGCTTGCACTTGCGTATCTGCATTTTGCAGAAGCGCCAGCAGGTTTTCTTCGGAAAGTTTGGCGCTGCGCATGATGATGGGCCGGGCGACTTCGATCTTGTCGTCCACCAATAGCAAAATCAGGTCCAGCGGAGCGTCTTCATCGTCGGCCAGCTTTTCGGCAAGCTGGATGCGGATCGCCATTTCGACGTCCAGCGCCAGACGCTGCAATATCTCGCGCATCAGGCTGCGTTCGCGCGGCGAAAGCGCGGGCCCCTGCATCCGGTAAAGCGATGCAACAGCGAGATAAATATCTTCGCGGTTGGTATTTTGCGGGTTAACCGCAAGTTGCATAAGCCGCGTCATGTTGCCAAGGTCGTGTGCTGTAAGGCCCAATGTTTGCCCCATCCCCGATACAACCGCCCCGTGCGATCATGTCCCAAGTATAGAAAATTGGCGTTAACAGCGTGTTAAGCTAACCGGGCTGGCAATTTTGCGAATCCTTGGGCGACGACAAACGATGAACCCGCAACCACCTTTTATCCTTGCTATCGACCAGGGAACGACATCCACCAGAGCGATTGTCTTTGATGCGGAGGCGCGGCCCATGGCCAGCCACGCCATCGAGCTTCGGCAGATTTACCCCGCCAATGGTTGGGTCGAACACGACGCCAACGAAATATGGGATGCGACGCTTGCGTGCTGTCGCGCAGCGGCCAAGGGTATCGACCCCAAAGACATTGTGGCCATCGGTATCACCAACCAGCGCGAAACCACATGCCTGTGGGACCGCAAGACCGGCGAACCGCTGCACAATGCCATTGTCTGGCAGGACCGGCGCACCGCCCAGCGTTGCCGCGATCTGAAAGCGGCGGGGCATGAGGATGAAGTGGCGGCGCGTACCGGACTTTTGCTGGATTCCTATTTCGCGGGCACGAAGCTGGAATGGCTCTTGGATCATGTGCCCGGTGCGCGCGCCCGTGCCGAACGCGGCGACCTTGCCTTTGGCACGATTGATAGCTGGCTGATCTACAAACTGACCGGCGGTGCGGTGCACGCCACCGATGTTACCAATGCGTCGCGCACCATGCTGCTGGATTTGAAAACGCTGTCGTGGAGCGACGAGATGCTGGCGTTGCTCAATGTGCCCGCAGCGGTGTTGCCCGATGTGCGCGACAGTGCGGGCGACTTCGGCGTTTCGCAGAAAGATTTGCTGGGCACATCCATTCCCATTCGCGGCGTCGCGGGCGATCAGCAGGCGGCGATGTTCGGGCAAACCTGCTTCAAGCCGGGCGATGTGAAATCAACCTATGGCACGGGCTGTTTTGCGCTGGTCAATACGGGCGATACCGTACCCGCTTCGCAGAACCGGCTGCTGGCGACGGCGGGTTATCGCGCCAAGGGGCAAACTGCCTATGCTATTGAAGGCAGCATTTTTATCGCCGGTGCGGTGGTGCAATGGCTGCGCGATGCGGCGGGTGTCATCCGCAATGCCGCCGAGGTGGAGGCGCTGGCGCGCACCGCCAAAGATGCGGACGGGCTTTATTTCGTACCGGCCTTCACCGGGCTGGGCGCGCCGTACTGGGATCCGGATGCGCGCGGCGCCATTCTGGGTCTGACGCGCGACATGGGCGCCGCCGAAATTGCCCGCGCCGCATTGGATGCCGTCTGTTATCAGACGCGCGATCTGCTGGACGCGATGGCGCGTGACATGACCGTAGCGGGGCTGGGCAAGCCCGCAGCGATGAAGGTGGATGGTGGCATGGTCGCCAACAATTGGTTCTGTCAGCGGCTGGCCGATTTGACCGGCTTGCCGGTTGAGCGGCCCAAACTGACCGAGACGACGGCACTGGGTGCGGCCTATCTGGCCGGGCTGGCCAGCGGTGTGTTCGACAGTTTTGATGATGTGGCCAAGGCGTGGGCGCTCGACCGCCGCTTTGAACCCGCGATGGGGCAGGCGGCGCGCGATGGCCTGTATGAGGGCTGGTTGAAAGCGATAAAGCGGGTCAGCACCATATGAGCGGACCCACCATGCGTGAGCCCGATGAAACCATGATGGCGCGCGTACATGAAGTCGCGGCCTTCATGCGCACGCTGGACGACAGCCACATCGCGTACAGTTTCGCCGCCGATGTCACCATTCTGGAAAATTTTGCGCCGTATATTTTTCGCGGGCCCAACGCGGTGGCCGATTGGATGGAAGGCTTTCGCGGTCATGCGGAGGGTCTCAGCGATCTGGCGGTCAGCTTTGGCGCTGCGCAGGATTATTCCAGCGATGGCGCGACCGCCTTTTTCACCCTGCCGACGCAGTGGACCGGGCGCGCCCATACCCGCGCCTTTGCAGAAGACGGCGGCTGGTCCTTTGTGCTGCGCCGCGAGGGTGGAGAATGGCGCATTGCGGCCTATGGCTGGTCGGTTACGGCCATGCGCTTTACCTAGCCTGTCCAGGCTCCGCCGCCCGGTTTGACAGGCCCGCACAACCGGGCCCACCATAGTGCGAACAACCAATTTCTCCGGGAGTTAAGCCATGAACGCCCCTGTCAAAGCCTCATCGCACGGTATGGACAAGATGCAAGACATGCGCGTGCCAGCCGCCCTCGACATCCCCTCACTGAAGGGCAAAGTCAGTGATGAGGAATGGGATCTGCGCGTCAATCTTGCCGCCACCTATCGTCTGGTGGCGTTGCACGGTTGGGACGACATGATCTTCACACACATCTCGGCGCGCGTGCCGGGCCCGGACCATCATTTTCTGATCAATCCTTACGGGTTGCTGTTCGAGGAGATTTCGGCCTCCAGCCTTGTGAAGATCGACGTGGATGGCAACAAGGTGATGGACTCGCAATTCCCCGTGAACCCGGCGGGCTTCACAATCCACAGCGCGCTGCACATGAACCGTGATGACGCGCACTGCATCATCCATCTGCACACGACAGACGGCGTGGCGGTATCGGCGCAAGCGGATGGACTTTTGCCGCTGGATCAGCACGCCATGCTGATCGGGCAGGACATGGCCTATCATGATTATGAGGGCGTGGCGCTCGATCTGGATGAACGTGAACGGCTAGTCAAAGATATTGGAACCGACAAGCACATCATGATGTTGCGCAATCACGGCACGTTGACGCTTGGCAAGACTTGCGCCGATGCGTTCCTGCGCATGTATTATCTGGAGCGGTCCTGCTCCATGCAGGTGGCGGCACTTTCCGGTGGCGTAAAAATGAATATGCCGAATCAGGGTGTGCCGGAAAAAACGGCGGGGCAGGGCGCGGCCGCATTTGACGGCATGATCGGCGGGCTGGCATGGCCAGCCTTGCTGCGCAAACTCGACCGGATTGATCCCAGCTATCGGCAGTAATTTATCATTTTATGGTTGGCCGGGTCGCACTCCGCTTGCGCTGCGTTGCCCGGCCATGACGAGGTTTTAAAGAATGAAATTCGGGATTGGACAATCCGTTCGCCGGACGGAAGACAGCCGCTTTGTAACCGGCCAAGGTCAATACACAGATGATTTGCACTTTGACGGCGAAACCTATGTCGCCTTTTTGCGTTCGCCCTATGCGCACGCCAAAATCAATTCCATCGACACCACCGAAGCCGAAGCCGCGCCTGGCGTCGTTGCGGTTCTGACCTATAAGGATATTGAGGCCGCTGGCGCAAAACCCATGCCATGCGAAGTGCCGCTGAAAAACCGCGACGGTTCAACTTATGTCCGCACGGCCAAACCGCTTTTGGCCAAAGACAAGGTGACATTCACGGGCGAGGCCGTGGCCATGGTGGTCGCCGAAACCTATGCACAGGCGCGCGATGCCGCCGAATTGGTGATGGTGGATTTTGATCCGCTGGATGCGGTAGGCACATTGGAATTTGCTCCCAACGGGCCGAAAATCTGGGACGGTGCAGATAACAATCAGTGTTTCGATTGGGCGCATGGCGACGAAGATGCAGTGAACGCCGCGTTCGCCAAGGCGGCGCACAAGGTCTCGCTTGATGTGGTGCAGAACCGCGTCTGCGCAATGCCGATGGAAACACGCAATGCTATTGGCCAGTTTGATGCCGCGAAAAATCGCTACACACTGCACACTGGCACGCAAGGTTCGGGTAATATACGCGGCGCAGTGGCCGGTGCGCTGCTGGGCATAAAACCCGAAGATCTGCACGTCATCACGCCGGATGTCGGCGGCGGTTTCGGGATGAAGGGTTTTCCCTATCCTGAACAGGCATTGGTGCTTATCGCAGCGAAGAAAGTGGGCCGTCCGGTGCGCTGGTCTGCGGATCGCACGGAATCCTTTCTTGCCGATGATGCGGGGCGCGACATGCGCACGCGCGGCGAACTTGCGCTGGACAGTGACGGTAAAATCCTCGCCTTGCGCATAACCGGCACATCGAATTTGGGCGGCTATCTTTCTGCGTTTTCGCCTTTCATCGCCACGCTAGCGGGCGGGCGCATTTTTGGCGGTGTCTATCGCATCCCGTCCGTGTTCGCGAATGTGAAAGGTTATTTTTCCAACAGCGCGCCGGTGGATGCCTATCGCGGTGCGGGCCGTCCCGAAGCGGCCTATCTGATGGAACGCCTGATCGATGCGGCGGCGCATCAGCTTGGCATCAGCCGAGTGGATATTCGCAAGCGCAATCTTCTGACGCCCGAAGAATTGCCGTACAAAAACTGGTTCGGTGTGCCATTCGACTCCGGCAATTATCCGCACATGCTGGAAGAAGGCTTGAAACGCGCTGGCCATGACGGGTTCGCGCAGCGGCGCAAAGAAAGCGAAGCGCGCGGCAAAAAGCGCGGCTTTGGCCTCGGCTATTATGTCGAAATCACCGCGGCGGCGGGCAGCGAACCGGCGGCAGTCAAGTTTACCGAAAATGGCGGCGTCGATCTTTATGTCGGTACGCAATCGAACGGGCAGGGCCACGAAACCGCGTTCGCGCAAGTGGTGGCCGAACGTCTGGGTGTGCCGTTTGAATCCATCACCGTGAAACAGGGCGACAGTGAACATGTAAATGGCGGCGGCACGGGTGGTTCGCGCTCGTTGAACATGTCGGGTGGCGCATTGATGATGTGCTCAGATGAAGTCATCAAGAAAGGCAAGGTAGCGGCCGGTCAGGTGTTGCAGGCTGGCGGCAGCGATGTCGGTTTTGAAATTATCGATGGCATTGGCACGTTCAAGGTGGCGGGCGGCAATCGTTCCATGAGTGTCAGCGAACTTGCCGTCACCCTGATGCGCGAAAAATTGCCTGGTTTTGAAGACGGCTTGAACACCGACGGCGTTTATCAGGGACAGGCACCGACCTTCCCCAATGGTTGTCACATATGCGAAGTCGAGATTGATCCGGAAACCGGCAAGGTCGAAATCGCATCTTACAATGTGCTGGATGATTTTGGCCGCGTCATCAACCCCATGCTGGTTGCGGGGCAAGTGCATGGCGGCGTGGTGCAGGGCCTTGGTCAGGCGTTGATGGAGAATTGCGTCTATGATGCGGAAAGCGGGCAATTGATGACCGCCAGCTTTACCGATTATGCGATGCCGCGCGCCGATGACATGCCAGATATCAATTTTGCCTATGAAGAAATTCCCTGCAAAACAAATGAGATGGGGGCCAAGGGCTGCGGTGAGGCTGGAACCGTAGGTGCCATGCCCGCGATCATGAGCGCGATTGCCGATGCGATCGGAATTGTGCATATCGACATGCCGGCCACGCCGGAACGTGTATGGCGCGCCATGCGCGATGCGGTATAAAGGCGACGCCATTGGTTTATTCATTGATTTGCAAATCTCACGCGCAGACATGTGACGCATGACACGCTCAAACATTTCAACGCCCAGCAAAGTGACGGATGAAGCGCGCCCGGCGCGGCGGCGCCCAGAAAGCTTGGCCAAGCTGAAAAAGGCGGCGCGCAAATTGTTTGTCGAGCGCGGCTATCATGCAACCCGGCCACAGGATATCGCCCGCGAAGCGGGGCTGGGCCACGGCACATTCTATCTGCATTACACCGACAAGCGCGCCTGTTTCATGAGCTTTGTCGATGACGCGCGCGAAGAGCTGGACGAATATATCCGCGCGCGTTCGGTTGCGGGTGGTTCGCTGGAAAGCCTGATCGCAACTGTACTGAACGCGATTTATGATTATTCGGAAGCGCATCCCGGCGTGCTGGGTGCGGCGATGACTGATGAAGCGGTGATTGATGCAGAAGGCGCGCAAGCGGTTCCGCTGTTGCAGCGCTGGGGCAATGATTGGGCCGATATTTTGCGCGATGCCGTGAAGAACGGTTTGGCGGCTGACATTTATGACCCCGATATTATCGGACAGGTAATTATCGGCGCGCTGCATCAAACCGGCAGCGAGGGGTTCCGCTCTGGCCGTTCGCGCAAAGCGGTGATCGATAATATGTCCCGTTTTCTGGTGCGCGCGTTGAAGGCCTGAAGCCCGCCCATCAGACCAAAACGCCAGAAAATCCGGCATCACCGATTGACAGCCCGCCGTAACTGACAAACTATCAGTTGCAGGAGCGCTCAACCGGAGTTTCGCTTATGGCCAGATTGTCCTACAGCCGGGACGAAATCCTTTCGAACCATGTGTTTGCCGCGCCGCATCATGAGGCGGGCTATCGCCTGCATGGCGGGTTTGATGCGTCGGGCGCTTATATCTCGCCGCGCACCTTGCATCGCTGGCCGGCGATACGGGCGTGGTCTGATGCGCTTGTCGAGCGCGGGCACACGCTGATCGATTCCTCTCAGCAATTGATGGTGCGTGAATCCTATCCGTCCACCGCGCAGCAATCGTTTTTACTGCATCACGGATTGGGCCAGACCCTTTGGGATTCGCTGACAGTCACCGGCGTTATCGAGGCGCGTGGCCGCCGTCTGGCAGAAACGACTGCGCCAGAATTTCAGGATGTGGTGGTGGATGATATTTCGCAAACCGCCACCGGGCATTTGAACAAGGGTTTGCTGATCGCGCATGGGCTGGACGAGGGCGGCGACCCTGACCGCGGCGAAGGCGGCCACGATTCCATGTGGTTTGCCGTGCGCGACATGTTGTTTGGCGCTGGCGCCTATCCGCTTTGTGAGGTGCCGGATAGTCTTTCGCGGCCAGAACGTGGCCGGTTAATGCCGCAGCTTCCCGAAGATCATGAAAACTGGATTCTGCTATTGATGAATGTGTTGATGATCGAAGTGCGCGCCGAGCATTTCTTCGACTTCTGCACCAATGTCATGCGCGACCCGAACAATTTTCGCGACCGGCGTGATGTCGCGCTGCATGCCGCCGATCTGGTGGATCGCATCCGCCAGGATGAAGCCCCACATGTCGGCTATCTCACCGCGGTTGTTTCCGAATTGCGCAGCTTCACATTCAAATGCATCGATGGCGGTACAGTGAAGGGCGCAGACATGATTGATCCGATCTGGATGGGCATGGTGCATTGGCACACGGTGACCAATGCCGATTTCGATCACGCGCAGAACCGCACCGAGATTGTCGGCCTTCTGTCCGCGCGCAAGAACGGCCCCGAACTGATCGCCCAATTCGATTCCCTTCAACAGAAAGACGCAGCATGATTTCGGATTTTCGCGGCAAGACCGCTTTTGTAACCGGTGGCGGTAGCGGCATAGGCTTGGGCATGGCGCGCGCGTTCGGCAAAGCGGGCATGAATGTGGTGCTTGCTGATATTGATGATGCGGCTGGTAACGCCGCCGTCGCGCAATTGGCCGAAGAACAGGTCAAGGCGCATTTTGTGCATTGTGATGTTGCGGAACGTGGCGCGATACGTACAGCCGCACTGGATGCTGTCGCCGCATTCGGCAAGGTGCATGTGGTTTGCAACAATGCCGGTGTTGGTGCGGGTGGAGAGATCGGGGCGGTACCGGAAAAAGATTGGGACTGGATCATCGACGTCAATCTGAAAAGCGTTGTCTATGGCACCGAAGTGTTTGCGCCGCTGATAAAAAGCCACGGTGAAGGCGGCCACTTCGTCAATACCGCTTCGATGGCAGGCATGGTGTCACCACCGGGTATGGAGCCTTATTCGGCGACGAAATTTGCGGTGGTCGCGATGAGCGAAGGCTGGGCCCAACAATTGGCCCCTGCGAATATTGGCGTGTCGGTGCTGTGCCCCGGCTTTGTGAAAACCCGCATCCATGAAAGCGGCCGCGCGCGCCAGGATAAATATGGCGGCAAGGGCGAGATCATGGACAATGCGCGCAGCGCAGAAACAGCGCAGGCAGTACTCACCGGCATTGATCCCAATATTGTTGGCGAACGCGTGGTCGAGAGTGTGCGCGATGGCGATCTCTATATTTTCACCCATCCGCAATTCAGGGATGTCGTGAAGATGCGCTATGCGGGAATTGAAGCAGCATTTGACAAGGCGGCAAACAGCAACGCGTTGAAAGCTGTAAAGGAATGGGCGCCGATCATGCCGGCAAATCTGCAGAACACATAAGCGGCATGTCTGCCTGTTGGCGATGCTGCCAAAGAGGCGGCAAAAATACTTCAATAGTGAAGTAAATCCACTACTTTAAGTGTATTTAATTATCATCAGTTCTACTACCACGGGTGGCTATAGAACTCTTATTCTATAAGGGGTTGCGGAGTTTGCAGGCGCGCGGCATGATATATCGTCAATAATAATAAGCGCCAAAGGCGCGGCGTTTTAGTTCCAGAGTTCACGAAGAACAGAGTCTGAAAACGGCAAAATTGGCCGTTTCCGGAAGCGGGTTTTCTTTGCCTTGGGGGAGCCGGGGGCGGTATTTCGTTTTGACACTATTAGACATCAACAGCTTGCAGCTTGGCATCTCCGGCCAGGTTGAGACAAAACCTGCATTCAGTCGGCGAGATCAAGATCAGGCTCTCTTTGTTGCTGAACCGCGGGTTGATCATCTTGATCTTTATTTGCGCCATCGTTTCATGCCGCAGCGGAACCTTGATGGTGGTCCGCAAATTCTTTGTGCAGATGACCACCCCGGCAATGTGCGGCGGATACGGCAATTATACGGCGCTTCGGTTTCGATACGCGTGCTGCCGCTTCAACAACTGACCCAGGCGATCAATCGCGCGTTTGGTGACAGGCTTACGGCGATTGCGGTTTGTGATCTTGCGCGCCATAAGCCCGAATTCTCTGCTGGCCGCGCTATCACGCAACGCCAAATCATCTGTGCACTGATTGTAATGGTTCTGTGCGTTTGCGTTTTTATATTTGCGGGCGGCATCACGCATTATGTGTTGTCTGGCGTGCTGGCGGTTTGCTTTGCCGCCAATGCGGGTTTGCGTGCGTTGCTCACCTGGAAAGGGGCGGGCGAACACTCCCCAATGGATGAACCCGTATGCGCAACGCCATTTTCAGGCCGTGAACTGGAATGGCCCATTTACACCATCATTGTGCCGATGTACCGCGAAGCGAATGTGATGGCCAATCTGGTTCACGCCATTCTGGCGTTGGATTACCCACGCAACAGACTGGACGTAAAACTGGTACTCGAAGCCGACGATGCGCAAACCTATGCCGCAGCAAAGGAATATGCGCGTGATCCATGTTTTGAAATAATCCGCGTTCCACCCAGCCAGCCGCGGACCAAACCCAAGGCGGCGAATTATGCGCTGCAATTTGCGCGCGGGGCCTACATCGTCATCTATGACGCCGAAGACCGGCCAGAGCCGGACCAATTAAAAAAAGCATTGGCGATGTTTCGTCAATCGCCGGACAACGTGGCCTGTCTTCAGGCGCGGTTGAATTTCTACAATGCGGATGAAAATTGGCTCACGCGCGGTGTTATGGCGCAAACGCCACTGGCCTAGTCTGGTAATAAAATTACCCACTCGCGAAGGGGATCGCTTCGCCCATTGGCAACTTGCCGTTGTGCTGCCACGTTACCATGGGGAATCCTACGGGGGCAGCTATGGAAGTCACTCTTTGGCATGGAATTGAATATGACGTTGTTGAGCCCGTCGCGGTCGAAGACTTAGTGAAATCACTCGAAGCCAATGCAAAACTGCTTCGGCATAGCGCCGTTTTACTCACTGAACTTTTTCCGGGGCTATCGATTGAGCCCAAACGGGTCACTGTAGTCAGGCTCACTCAGGAAAGTCCTCTGTCAGAACTTTTCGCCTACGCCACAGTGCTTGTTTTCCAGGAGGATTTGAACAAAGAGGTGCCGCAACTCATCGAACATCTGACCGGAGTACATATATCATCTGACTATGACACCATAGTCACAGTGTTAGTTGCGTTGATTGCCATTTACGGAATTGGCAAAGCATTCGACGCATTATTTCCGGGTAAGGACAAAAAGGCGATAAATCATACGCAGGAGTCGCTTATTTCCAAGGCTGCTAAGCTAACTGGCGCGACTGCAGAGCGAATAAAAGATGCGCTCACAGTTCTGTTTCGCGGACGACAGCATCGCGGTCTAGTTCTGGCAGCCCAAAAGACATTCGCTCCAACGCGCGGACAGCCTCGATCCTCAATCAAAGGTCGCTCAGGTGCGGTCCTCATTGAACCCGATACCATTTCATTAGCGCAAGCGGCTGCCGGGCTCCCATATGAAGGCGCACCCGAAGACGACAGCCCGCTCACCAGTTCGGAGCTTCACCGAAATGTGCGCATAATTCTTCACGCAATGGATAAGGATAGGAAGCGCCTAGGTTGGGCTGGTCACATTCCGAGTATTTCGGACGATAGGATGCCGATGCTTCTGGAAAAATCGCAACGTCCAGAAGCAATATTCGGAAAGAGTGAAATTCACGGTGATATTCTTTTGACCCGCGAAGAGGATGAGAATGGCGACATGCAACCGAAAGAATTTTTGCTACTACAAACATATCTCCAGTGAAGTAAGGAGTCAGAGCCGCAACTCCCGCACCCCCATTGCCTCAAGGCATTGAACCAAAAACACCGCTGTAAATCCGCCTCTGGCTACCTTGTTGCGGATGTTCACCGCCGTATCGTACACCCCGATCTTGGCCAGCATTTCGACAAGCCCGTCATAGGTTACGCCGTGGCGCTTCATTTCCGATTTCAGCAGGTTTTTGGTCTTTTCGGCCCAATCGATCTTGGAAGCCATTGGTAATCCTTGCAAATCTAGCCTCTGCAAATGTCATCATATTCGTTACTTTTGCCATTGACAAGGCTACTATGTGCCACCATATTCGTTACAGAAGTAACGGATATGGTGACAAATGGCACAGCATTTCCTACTCTCCTCCGCCGCCAAGACCCTGACATTGGCTCAGGTCTTCCGTATGAGTGATGCCGAAGCTGAGGGCATGTTTCGCCGGGTCCGTTGGGCCGATACAGACGGCCAGCCGGTTTGCACAGATTGTGGCGGTCTGGATGCCTACGATTGCCGCCGCCCGAACGGTGCGCCGCGCTATCGCTGCCGGGCCTGCAAAAAGGATTTCAGCATCACGTCCGGCACATTGTTTGCCAGCCACAAGCTGCCCCTGCGTGGCTATCTGGCCGCTATCGCGATCTTTTGCAATGAAGTGAAGGGCAAGAGCATGTTGGCCCTGAGCCGCGATCTGGGCTTGTCCTACAAGGCCGCTTTCGTGCTTTGCCACAAGATGCGCGAAGCCATGGCCGAAGAAATGCGTGGCCGTGTCATCGGCGGCGAAGGCAAAATTGCGGAAACGGATGGCGCATATTTTGGCGGTTACGTTAAACCCGCGAACCTTCGCGAAGATCGTAAAGACCGCCGCTTCCGCCGCAATCAATCCGGCAAGCGCCAATGCGTTGTCATCGTGCGCGAGCGTGACGGTCACTCGCTCCCGGCGGTGTTCAAGTCTGAGGGTTCCGCCCTGTCATGGATCAAGGCGCGCATCCAAACCGGCACCGTGGTCAACGCCGACGAAGCCCCATCATGGAATGATCTGCACAGCCGCTTTGAAATGAAGCGCATCAATCACGAAGAAGCCTATTCGCTGAACGGCGCTTGCACGAACCAAGCGGAAAGCTATTTCAGCCGCCTGCGCCGGGCAGAGATTGGCCACCATCATCATATCGCGGGCCCGTATCTTCTGCGCTACGCCCAAGAGGCGTCATGGCGCGAAGATAACCGCCGCGTTTCTAATGGCGATCAGGTGCAGCGCGTGGCCGGTCTGGCCATGGGCCGCAAGCCGAGTGTGGATTTCAGCGGGTATTGGCAGCGGCATATCAAGAATGACTGAGTAGCCATTCCATCGCCTTTATGTGTTCTTCGTCAAAAGCCCACAATAGTTGCATTTCTGGGATCAAATATTTTTCGGCTATCTTGGGGAGCATTTCGTCATCAGGCTTACCATTATTCTGGAGAATTTCTTTTCTAACCTGAAGAGGGCACAGCAACTCTAGTGCGCCAGAATGAGCAATCAATTCCGAAGTCATGACGGGGGACAGTTTTTTGATATTGCCCGCACTGATGAGTGAGAAGCCGTCCACCAAATTATTCATGGCGTTAGTGGAAACGTCGCAGACACCGTCTTCAGTATCCAGCGCGTGGCAAAGTTCCTTGCAGACAACAAATCGCCTTTCCGCCTCTGACAGATGCTTGGCGTATCTAATTTCAACGATGGTCTCGAACGAGCGATACACACCGGGCTGTCGGCTCCAACGGGTAAATTCGCCCCAGATTGGGTTTTCTCTTGGGACTTCGTAACCCACGAAAGCGATTTGATCGACAATTGTAAGCCCGGTGAAGACGTTGGTAATCACTTGGAGGTCGATCTTGTCTGCTGCGCACTGGCGCAGCACTTCATCTCGAACTGATGCAACGGCCTTAAGCATTATCGCAAGCCTAAAAAAATACAGGCACCCACATTGGATGCCTGTATTAGGTAAGACACTTTATGTCGCAGTCAATACTTATCCAGCTGGCTCATTCCCTTCCCAACTGGAATGGCGATGACCCTTTTTGACTGCGTCTTCCACTTCGTTCATGGCGGCGAATATTTCTTCTGGCTTCAGTGACCGCGACGGCTGGAAGAAAAACTTTTGATCCACCAGCCCTCCATCGCGGGCCTCCGATAGCCGAGCCATGAATTTATCACGTTCGGTTAACATGGTGACCTCTCATAATCTGTGTATGCCAATAGAACGTATGCGTGCGGTGTGTCGGTGATAAGACGTTTCGATCATAATTCCGCCGTATTGCGGATTAAATGCCGAATGCTCTTTCCCAATCGTTACCGGACCTTCCGTCCACAGACATACTACATTGGTAGTGGCCAGCGCCGCAACGTGGAAAATACAGAGACTATAAGAGGTTATACGGGATCAGGTACTAGGATGATGTGGCGCAATACTCTTGCTCGGACAATGGCTTATCCCCAAAGAGCGGCTTATATAAAGCATCGTGCAAATGTGGCAATTTCGACACATTTGCCGTTCTGAAGGTGTTTGATAAGCATTATCTATTCCTGAAGCGACCAAATCACGGCCTTGCCGCGCCCAGCCTTAACCACTTTCCCCCGCTTTTCCAGATAGCAGAGATTGCCCCTTACTCTCGGCGTCAGGGCAGACCGTGCAGACTCGCCATAGCCGCCAACGTCCAGCAGGGCGG
>JBDZUY010000003.1:113250-116381 GCA_040255365.1 Hyphomicrobiales bacterium | reverse complement strand
AACATCAACAAATCCCTGACCTTGAGCGGTGCAGGCGTCGGTAGCACCAACATCGCCTCGAGTTCGACTGGCTATGGCATTTACGTGACGGCCAACAATGTCACGCTGTCATCATTCACCTATAACGCCAATCCGTCGGGTAGCTACAGTTTCAAGGTTTCGCCAGGCGGAGCGCCGTCCAGCCGCGTAAATAATTTCGCGATCGATCACGTGACGATCAACAATTCCAAGCGCACGGGGCTCGACCTGAACGGCGTCAACGGCGCGACGATTGATAACGTCGCCGTCTACAACACGACGAGCGGTAACGGCATCACGCTGACTGATTCGGCCAATGTGACAATTACCCATTCGATGACGAGCGGTAATGCCTGGGGTGGTCTGGCGCTTTATCAGGCCAATTTCAATTACGATCAGCAGGTCAACAATATTACCGTAGACGGCACCAACACATTTAATGAATCAAATGGCATCTATGCTCAAGATCAGTCGGCGACCAACGATTTCGGTATAGTCGATCTTTCGGGACAGGGCATCCAGTATGTCGGCCAGATCGCGACCGGTGGTGGCGATGGCAATTACACCCTCTTCCAAAAGACGCAGCAGGGCGCCATTGATCTGGCTGATGCCTTTAACACGCGCTACAGCCTGACAGCAGCTACGGTGCAAGGCTATGACGAAAGCACGAAGAGCGTCGCTGGCAACAATACGTTCTACGTCGGTGAGGCGACCGGCGGCGATTTGTTGAGCATCAATGCGGCGGTTGTTGCGGCCATCAGCGGCGGCACGGTCAATGTTCTTGGCGGCACGTATGCTGAAAGAGTAACAGTCAACAAGAGCCTCACCCTTGCCGGTGCCGGTATGGATAGTACCTATCTCACTGACGGGATTCAAATCCCGAATAGCCCGGCGATTACTGGCCTGACCTTCAAGGATTTTACGGTCAGCGGTGACGGGGGAACCGGTGCAGTGGTTAAGCAGGGCCGTGTAACCGATTTCACAATGGAAGGCGTTCGGATTGATGGCAGCAACGTGGCTGGCCGGCATGGCTTTGCTTCCGGTAAATTTGATGGCGCGATTTCAATTACCAATTCTGAATTCGTAAATATCCGTGGCTGGTCGGCATTTGACACTAGCACGGGTGGCGCACTCGGGCACCTCACGAGTGTTGTCTTCTCCGGCAACCTGCTCGACAATTCAGCGGGCCACATCGTGTTCCGCCAGTCGACACCGACCGTTGGCGTGACGATCTCCAACAACATCGTTCGAAATGTTGGTGATACGACTGATCTGTCTAGCGGTATCTTCAAAGTCTTTGGCGCAACGACTGTCGACTTCAGTGGCAATAACATCTCGGATATCAGCGCCAATGGCGCTGGCCATCCTGCGACGACGTCGGGCATTCTCGATGGTGCGGCGCTGATCGTAAATGGTGTTGATACGCTGAATGTGACCAACAACACCTTCACCAACAATCAAGAAGCTATTCTGATTGGTGACGGCAATGCCCTGCCCACCACCACGAATTTCACGGGCAACACGTTCACCAACAATGCCTATGACATCCAACTGGCGGGCGGCACGGGCGCTGGTACTTTGATCTTTGGTGCGGGCAACAACTTCGTCAGCGGTGCGCAGACCCAGCAACATCTGCTCTGGGGTGGCAGCGGCAATATCGACATGACGCAAGTACAGTTCGACGGCAAGATCGGCTCTGCCATGACAAACGATGAACTCTTCGCGGCTGAAGATCTCATCACCGATGGACTGGACAATGGCACCAGTGGCTTCGCAAGCCTGAAGGCTGGAAATGTTTATGTGACACAAGCCTCTGGCTCGATCCAGAACGGCGTGAACGCTGCTTCTAGCGGCAATACAGTCAATGTTCAGGCTGGCAATTACGCCTTGCCATCCACGCTTCACATCGGCACTTCGCTGACGTTGACGGGTGCGGGCGAGGGCTCGACTACGATTGACGGTAGTGGGGTCGCCTCCGGCTACGCTATCGATGTTGCAGCCAACAATGTCAGCCTTGGTGGCTTCACTCTGAATGGATCGTCCGATTTGGGCGGCATTGATGTTCAGACCACGGCGGCGGCCGGTGCCGGCGCCACGGGCTTCCAGATCGCCAATGTCACGATCAACAACCAATCCGGTTACGGCATGTCTGTTGTTGGCGGTAGCGGTGCAACCATCGACAATCTGACGATCGACGGTTCCACTGGCGGCGATGTGGGTGTTGCGATCAACGACAGCGCGAACGTCACGATCACCAATACCAAAACTTCCGGCAACGAGATCGGTCTGGGCGTTTATCAGACGGGCGATACAAGCTCCCAACAGCTCACGGGGCTGAGCGTCGATACGACCAACAATTTCTCCGAAGACGCGCCGGTTTATATTCTCGATGCCGGCACGGGCGGGCAGGAACTCGGCGCACTCAGCATCCTGGGCTTCGGTTACGCAATCGGAAATACTACTGATCTGGGCAATGCAGCCGTGCTGCAAACCACGCAACAAAATGCAATTAACAATTCCGTTGCGTTGACTACGCCGTCTGACAGCTTTGTTGTCGGTTGGACTGGCTCCGCCGTAACCACCACCTACACGGTGGGGACAAGCACGGGCGGCACGGCGATGTCCATTGCCGCGGCACTGGGACATTCGGCCTCCGGCAACACGATCAACGTCCTGACCGGCACGTATGGTGAAGCTGTCAATGTGACGGGCCTGCGCACTCTGAATTTTGGCACGGTGACATTGAACAGCCTGACACTGGGCGCTGGCGCAGCAGGCTCCAGCCTGACCGGCACCATCGCAGCGGGCAGTGTTGCACTAAATGGCGCAGTCACACTTTCCGGCGCAACGACGCTGAATACCAGCGCAGCGAACGGCAACGTGACCACCAGCGCCATCGACGGTAATCAGGCGCTGACCATCAACGCTGGCACGGGCGCAGTGTCGCTCGGCAATCTTGGTGCGACGACCCGGCTTGGTGCGGTCTCGGTCACGGGCCCGGCGACACTGACCGGCACGACCTACGCGGCCAACAGCCTGAGCCTGGGTTCGGCCACCTTGAGTGGTGACACAACCCTGGACACCACTGGCGCGCTGACGACAGGCGCGGTTGA
>JBDZUY010000003.1:61697-113150 GCA_040255365.1 Hyphomicrobiales bacterium | reverse complement strand
GCAGTCAACATGAATGTTGGTGGCAATTTGTCGGGCAACATCAATGGCACGGCAATTACGCTTAACACTGGATCCATTACCGGTTCTACGATCACTGGTACGACCAGCATTACTGCAAATTCGAATACCATCTCTACGAGTGTATTCAATGCACCGACTATTGATGCACATGCGAGTTCTGTTCAGGGCACGTTGAATGGCGATACGATTGCTCTGGATGCCACCCAGTTTGCCAATGTGGTCATTACTGGCAAAACTGTGAATGTGCACACGCCAGCCGGTGTTGTTACCGGAACCTGGGACACGATCGGTACGGACGGCAGTGGGATACTCGCCATCAATGGCGAGACAACATTGGGCGTCAGCGGTATCGGTCCGAACCAGCTGGTGGTTGAAGGCTTTGCGCTTCCGGCGGGGACCACAGTGACACCGTCGGGTGCATTGGTTCTGCCCACCGGCGTTCTGGTCGGCTTGCTCTCGCCAGCAGGCGCCAGCGGTCAGCCCAAGGTTGTGCTTGTGCATAGCGTTCAGCGTCTGGGTGAGCTTTTGGCCAATGGCTACACGGCCATCGTCATTGATCTGAACAACAAGAAAAAAGAAGACAAGGAAATCGTCGTCGCGTCGAACTAACGATGCCGTTTTCTGGTGCTGGCGGGCATGCATGCAGCATTGCCCGCCAGCAATTTTTTTGCCCACACTTTATGGGCTGACTGGCAGGCGATCTGTACGGCTTTACAGGCTGGATCTGGTCGTGGGCGCTGAATGCCCACCCAATGCCTCTTCGATGGCGCTCACCAACGCATTCGCCATCGTTTGAAATGTGGCCATGCCTTCTTCTGCGCTGGCACTGCGTGGATACCCGAAATATGCATTCGGTCCCCCGGCTTCTTCAAAATTCTTCGCGCCCTCTGCAAAAGCTTGCGTCAAGCTTGCCGGATTATCGTCCAGTGCACGGCGCGCCGTCTCGTCGACCAGATCGGGACGCGCGGCCATGACCAGACTGGTTTCAAATTGTCCTGCGTGACAGGCGCCAGACTGAAATTCGGCCGTCAGGGTCTGTGCCAGTTTGCGGCGCGTAAAATCAGGAAAGGCAACAGGCAGGCCAAGCTCGCGAATTTCATCCGCCGCTTCGCGCAACATCGCAACATTGGCGGGATCGAAATGGCTGTTGGCAAAAGCGAGGCAGGCAAAGCCTTGGGCTTTCACGCTGTGCGCAATGTCGATCAATATCGCTTTGGCAGCGCTCGCACTCACCGCAATCGTGCCGGGAAAATTTTGTGCGTATGCGGCAGGCATATAGGTCAGCGGCGGCAAGATGGCGGCGGCATATCCGCGTGCATGCAACCCAGCAAGTGTGTGCTTCGCCATGCCTTCACTAATGATGACATCGGTGTTCAGCGGCAGATGCGGGCCATGCGCCTCGGTAGCGCCGCAAGGCAAAATAGCGATTGCCGGTTTACCGCTTTTCAGTGCATCGCGCACCGCCACCCATGGATTTTCGCAGAAAACCGGTTTCATCCGTGTTGTGCTTTCAATTTTTTACGGTCGATTTTGTCACGGTCATTGCGTGGCAAGGCCGCTTCCATAAATACAATTTCATGCGGCGCCTTGTAATGCGCCAACCGGGCTTTCGCGTAGAGGATGAGTTCCGCGTCCGTCACGCTCTGCCCCGGCTTCAACACCACGATCGCCAAGGGTTTTTCCAAACCCGCAGAATCCTTTTTGCCCAGAACACAACATTCGTGCACCGCCTCATGCTGCAGTAAACAATTCTCAACCTCTAACGGGCTCACATAGATCCCACCGCTCTTGATCAGATCGTCGCCGCGGCCCTCATAATACCAATAGCCTTCGCGATCTTGACGAAATTTGTCGCCGCTGACGATCCAGCCACCGCGCAAATGCTGCGCCGATTTTTCGTACGCGCCGTGATAATAAAGCGCTGCGGAAGCACCTTTGAGCCACAGGGTTCCGACGTCACCTTGCGCAACGTTTTTGCCGTCATCATCAACCAGCCGCGTCTCGTATCCGGGTACCAATTTTCCCAGGCTGCCGGGCCGCACGTCGTTTGGATGATTGCTGATGTAGATGTGAAAGCTCTCGGCGCTGCCGATTCCATCGATGATCGGCACGCCGAAATTGCGGTTCCACTCTTCGTGAAGGCCTTGCGGCAAGGCTTCGCCCGCGCTCCACATAAAGCGAACGCTGGACATATCGCGCCGCTGCGCTTCGGGCGCTTGCAGCATTTTGTTTATCAATGTCGGCACGCTGGTAAACAGCGTGGCCTTATGTTTCTCAATGGCCGCAAAAAGAATTTCCGCTCTGGGCTGTTCGCGCAGAAGGACGGTTGTTGCCCCCACGGCAAACGGGAACATCAAATTGGTACCCGTGGAGTAACCAAAAAAAAGCTTGGAACCGGAAATGGTGATATCGTTTTCGCACACACCCAGAAAGGCCTTGGCATAAACCTCGGTATTAAACGGAAAATGAGAATGGCTGTGCACCGCGCCCTTGCTCTGGCCGGTACTGCCACTGGTGAATAGCCAGACTGCGGGGTCGTCCTTGCGCGTCGGCCATGTTTGTGCGCCTGTTTTGGCTGTACGCGTGGCCCATGCATCGAACTCATTGTGATTGCCAGCGTTCGCACCGACAACAATCACATTGTCCAGTCCCGAGGCGCGGCCGCAATGGCGGCTGTTCGTCAGCGCCTTTTCAAATTCCGGTAGGCTTTTTTCATCGACAAACGCAAACTGCGGTTTGATATAATTGAGGTAGTATTCATAATCCGCCGCGGGAAGCAGCGGATTGATTTGCGTAACGACGGCACCCGCCTTGATCGCGCCAAACCAGGCATAGACGAATTCTGGGCGGTCCTGCATGCACACAAGCACGCGGCTTTCTGGCAGCAAGCCATCGGCCACAAGATTGTGCGCAACCGCCATCACTTTTTCCGCAACGGCGGCATAGGAAATTTCCTCACCTTCAAAAAGAATGGCGGTCTTGTCACCGCGTCCTGCATCAATGTTCGCGAACACGAAATAATCAGCCATGTTGAAGGCGTCGGGAAACTCGACGGCGGGGACGGGCGCTTTGGTGTTGCTCATGTGACTTCTCCGCCCGCAACCGGCAGCGCGATACCGTTGACCGCTGCGGCCCCTTCCGATGCTAGCCACAACACCGCAGCCGCCACTTCTTCCGGCCTAACCAGACGTCCTTGCGGGTTTGTGGCGGCGAATCCTGCCAGCGCGTCTTGCGCCGAACGCTTGGTCGATCGACTGATGGTTTTGACCGCTTCGGCGATGACATCTGTATCGGTATAGCCGGGGCAAACCGCGTTGACGGTGATGCCGGTCTTTGCCAACTCCAGCGCCAGCGCTTTCGTCAAACCCACGACGGCATGTTTTGCTGCAACATAGGCGCTGACATAGCGATAGCCGGTCAGGCCCGCCGTGCTGGCAATGTTCACAATGCGGCCCCAACCGCATTCTTTCATCTGTGGCAATACCGCCTGCACGCAATGCACGGTGCCCATCAAATTGAGGTCAAGCGTTTGCCGCCAAGCCTCAAGGCTTGTCTTTTCAAAGGCGGCAGAGGTCACGCCGCCGGCATTGTTCACCAGCAATTGCACGGGGCCATGAGTCGCCGCTGCGCCGCGCATGGCGTCATGAACGGCCTCGGCGTTGGTTACTTCCGTGATTTGTAGGGTTGCGGCATTGGCGTGCGTGTCATTTATTGCATCAATACCGACTTGAAGTTTCTCTTTGTTGCGGCTTGCGATGGTAACTCGCCATCCGGCGGCTGCCAGCGTGCTGGCAATGGCAAAGCCGATGCCGCTCCCTCCGCCGGTGATAAAGGCGTGCTTGCCGATTTGCGCCAATACAGCTGTCTCCCTAGATTTGGAAAATAGTCTAAGCTTCAACACGAGAGCAACATAGCGTGCAGCTCTGCGCGCGAACACATCCCAGGACTTAACTCTTATGGACCCGAAAAACTTCAAGCCCGCGCATTTTCTCTGGGCGTTTGGCGATGGCGTGGCAACCATCACACTCAACCGGCCCGAGCGCAAAAACCCGCTGACGTTCGAATCCTATGCGGAGCTGCGCGACACGTTCCGCGCGCTTGTTCAGGCTGGTGACGTCAAAGCTATCGTCCTTCGCGGTGCGGGCGGCAATTTTTGTTCTGGCGGCGATGTGCACGAAATCATCGGTCCCTTGGTGAAAATGGAAATGCCAGCGTTGATGGCGTTCACGCGCATGACCGGCGACCTGGTCAAGGCGATGCGCCATTGCCCGCAGCCCATTATTGCCGCCGTCAATGGCGTCTGTGCCGGGGCGGGTGCCATTCTGGCGATGGCTTCGGACATCAGGCTGGCCAGCGGTGACGCCAAGACGGCCTTTCTGTTCAACCGTGTGGGCCTTGCGGGCTGCGATATGGGGGCGTGCGCGATGCTGCCGCGCATCATCGGGCAGGGCCGTGCAGCCGAGCTTTTGTATTATGGCCGCAGCATGAGCGCCGACGAAGGCGAACGCTGGGGCTTCTTCAACAAAATTGTGGCGGCAGATAATCTTGATAACGAAGCGAAAGATTGGGCCGCACGCATCGCCGCCGGACCGGCCTTTGCCAACGCCATGACCAAGAACCAGCTTCATCAGGAATGGAATATGAGTGTTGATATGGCGATTGAAGCAGAGGCGCAGGCGCAAGCCATTTGCATGCAGACCAAAGATTTTGAGCGTGCCTATAACGCATTTGTCGCCAAACAGAAGCCGGTCTTCGAAGGAAATTGAGGGGAGCATTCGATGCGCGTATTACAGCCTGCAAATTGGCCGCGCCCGCGTGGTTATTCCAATGGCATCGAAGCGGAAGGCCGCATGGTTTTCGTTGCTGGTCAAATCGGTTGGGATGAAACGGGAAAATTCCAGAGCGCAGATTTTGCCGTTCAATTTCGCCAGGCGTTGTTGAACACATTAGCGGTTTTGAAAGAAGCCGCTGCGCAGCCGGAACATGTTGTGCGCATGACATGGTATGTCACGGCCCGCGAAGATTATACCGCCGCATTGCCTGCGCTGGGGGCCGCGTGGAAGGAATTGATGGGGCGCAATTACCCGACGATGGCCGTTATCATGGTGTCCGGTCTTGTGGAGCCTGAAGCCAAAATCGAAATCGAAACAACAGCAGTTGTTCCCCACTAATGAGCGCTGCTGTCAAACCATTCAAAATTGCCATTGTCGGCGGCGGTCCGGGCGGGCTCTATCTCGCGCTATTGACCAAGAAGGCGCGCCCCGATTGGCAAATCGAGGTGCACGAACAAAACGGCGCGGACGATACATTCGGTTTTGGCGTCGTGTTTTCGGATGAAACGCTGGAAGAATTTTTGAGCCGGGATGCGCAATCTTTTGAGATGATTACCGGCGCCTTTGCCTATTGGGATGATATCATCATCCGTTACAAGGGGCATGAAATGCGCTGCGGCGGCAACGGTTTTGCAGGCTGCTCGCGTTTAGCGCTATTGAAAATTCTGCAACAGCGTTGTGAAGAGCTTGGCGTCGTCATCCATTACGAAAGCCCGATTACCGATCTTGCGCAACTTGGCGATTGCGATGTCATTGTTGGCGCGGACGGCATCAACAGCCGCATTCGTGAAACCTATAAAGAATATTTCAAACCGTCACAGGAATTGAAGGCCAACAAATTCACATGGCTCGGTTCCACACGGCCACTCGATGGGTTTACGTTTTTCTTCAAACAAACCGAGCATGGTCTGATCTGTGCGCATACCTATCAATATGAACCCGACCGTTCGACATGGGTGATTGAAACAAGCCCCGAGACATGGGCGGCATTCGGCTTTGATCAGTTAAGCGAAGATGACAGCGCGCGTCTGCTGGAAAAAAGCTTTGCGGATGAATTGGAGGGGCATGGCCTCATCACAAACCGTTCGCTTTGGCGCAATTTCCCGCGCGTGTTTTGCGAGAATTGGTGGCACAAAAATATCGTGTTGCTTGGCGACGCAAAGGCCACGGCCCATTTTTCCATTGGGTCGGGCACCAAACTGGCGATGGAATGTGCCATTGCGCTCAGCGATGCATTGGTAGAACACGGTGCGCAATCAGTCGAAGCTGCCTTTCGCGCCTATGATGCGGCGCGGCGCACCGACGTGCAGATTACCCAGCATAATGCCGATGTGAGCCTGTCATGGTTCGAGCATATGGAACGCTCGAATGACATGAAGCCGATGCAGTTTGCGATGGTGGTGATGTGCCGTGCCAAATCCATCACCTGGGATAATCTGCTTGTGCGTGACGCGCGTTTTGTACGCGCATTCGAGGACGAATGGTATCAAACCTATTTTGAGGATACCGGGTTCGATTGCCGCGATACGCGGCCCACGCCCATGTTCACGCCATTTCGCCTGCGTGACATGGTTATGGCCAATCGCGTTGTGGTCGCACCGATGGCGCAATATTCAGCGCAAGATGGCGTGCCCAATGATTGGCATTTTGTGCATTACACGACGCGCGCGCTGGGTGGGGCAGGCTTGGTGTATGTGGAAATGACGTGCCCATCGGCTGATGCGCGCATCTCCCCAGGTTGCACCGGATTATGGAACGATGCGCAGGAAGCGGCGTTCAAGCGCATTGCCGATTTCGTACACACAAATTCCGATGCGAAGATTTGTATGCAATTGGGTCATGCCGGGCGCAAAGGCTCCACACAGCTTGGTTGGGAAAAAGCTGATTATCCGCTGACCAATCCATCAGAAAACTGGCCGCTATATTCGGCGTCGCCGATTCCCTATTTCGACGGCATCAGCGCAGCCCCGATGGAACTTGACCGCGCCGCTATGGATCGCATCAAGTGCGATTTTGTGCAGGCGGTACAGCGTGCAGATCGTGCCGGTTTCGACATGCTGGAATTGCATTGTGCGCATGGCTATTTGCTGGCGAGCTTTTTATCTCCGCTGACGAACCGGCGCACCGATGAGTATGGTGGCACAATCGAAAATCGCTTGCGTTATCCGCTGGAAGTTTTTGGGGCCATGCGTGCGGTATGGCCCGCGGGAAAGCCCATGTCGGTGCGCATTTCAGCCAGTGATTGGGCGCCCGGCGGCATCAGCGAGGATGATGTTCTGGCCACGGTGCGAGGGTTTGAAGCGGCAGGCTGTGATTTGGTCAGCACGTCGTCGGGGCAAACGGTGCCTGAACAAAAGCCGGTTTATGGCCGGATGTATCAGGTGCAGTTCGCTGAAGGTATCCGCAATATCACGCGCATTAAAACCATGGCCGTGGGGGCGATTACCGAACCAGCGCAGATCAACACAATCATCGCCTGTCGGCGCGCCGATCTGGTTGCGCTCGGCCGTCCGCATCTGGTCGATCCCTATTTCACGCGCCACGCCGCGGCCTGGTATGGCGTGAAGATGCGCAGCACACCGTTGCAATATCTGCCGGGCGCCGCACAAGCCTTGCGCGAGGCTGAACGCACACGGCAAAGGCAATTTGATCTTCAGATAAAGGCCAAACCCCGCCATGACGGCTGATGCTTGTGATGGCGGGTCATTGGGCGCGATTTACGTTGCTGCCCTGGCACGCGCTTTTGCCGACTTCCTTCTTAAGGCAGGTTTTTGCTTTGCCGGCGTCGCGACGGGCCTTAGCCAAAGCTCAATCCATGCATCAACCATCTCGCGTTGCTGGCGTGCTGATAATGCGCTGCCTGTGCGCATGACCTGAATGGCAATGCCGTCGATCAGTGCCACACAGGCGCGGGCCGCGATGGCTACGTCCACATCTTTTGAAATTGCGCCAGCTTCCTTGGCGTTGCGTATGATCCGGGTTGTGCGCTTGATCCATTCTGAATAGCGTAAATGGGTGACACGCCGCACCTCGGCGTTATGCACCGAACGCTCCCAAAAGCCGAGAAAGAAGTTCCAGTTTCCGCGCTGGTCATCGCTTGACGGCAGCGCGAGGTAAAGCACCTGGCGAATCGCCTCAAGTTTGTCTGGCAAATCTTCTGCGGCCAGCATTAGGGCCCGCACATCAAGGGCCGAATATTCCGAAGCCTGCACAAGCAAAGCGTCGATCGATTCCACATAATGTACCAGCGCGCCTGTTGTGAACCCGGCCTCTTGCGCAACGGCGCGTGCGGTTACGCCGGAAATGCCGCGCTTTTTGATGACGCGGTGGGCGGCTTTCAGAAAAGCCTCTTTGCGTTCTTTGTGATCGACTTTTTTTGGCATGGCTGGCGGGGAATGGCCTTGAGATGGCACCGCAGGGAAACAGCACCACAGGTTTGGCCCTGATGCGCTTGTTAATGCTGCAATGCAAAACGACTATTGGCTAACACAATGCACCGCCACAGGACCGCATTCAACTGGCTCGGGCTGCGCACCAGAGTTGGTTTCACTTTGACATAACAACCGTTACAAAAAGATTGTGCTTTTATATAACGTCCGTTACGCTATGCCACAGAGCCGCGCAACAGTGGCCGCACAAGCAGGCAAATGCCAAATGGCCGGGCCCTTTCTATGAGGGGGCCCCGCAAGACAGACGGGGAGGGTTCATGCGTGACATCGGCAATATCTCTTCAATGAGAGCACGAAGCGCTAAGCATTATTGGCTGGGCAGTGCGGCACTCACTGTGCTTTTGATTGCTCCGGCGGCTCAAGCTGAGCAAAGCGGCGGGATCGAGACTGTCATCGTCACGGCCGAAAAACGTGCCGAAGACGTACAGAAGGTGCCCATTGCCATGAGCACCATCACCGGAGACACGCTGGATAGTCAGGGTATCGTCGGGTTTTCGGATTTGAGCGCGCGCGTGCCATCTTTGCGGTTTGGTTCTGGCCTGACCGGCGGCGAGCATGTTGTGACCCTGCGCGGGCTGGGCAGCCAGAATACCACCAGCGGAGGCGATTCACCTGTCGCTTACAGCGTGGATGGCGTCTATCAGGCGCGCACCACCGCCGTGGATCCGGAATTTTACGATATTCAACGCATCGAAGTTCTGCGCGGACCACAGGGCACGCTTTATGGCCGCAACTCGGTCGGCGGTTCCATCAACGTTATCACCAACAAGCCCACCGACGAGTTCGGTGCGGCGCTGGATGTGCTCTATGGCAATTATGATGCGTGGACGGTGCGCGGCTGGGTGAATATTCCATTGACCCATGCTGACAGTGGCGGGGCTCAGGTGGCAGCACGGCTGACCGGTGTTTCCTCACAGCATGATGCCTATCAAAAGAATTTCTCGACCGTGCCTGGCCACACCAACAGAAGCGACGCACAAGATTTTTATATGTTGCGCGGACAGGTGCTTTTCGATTTTACGCCCAAGGTCAATTTCCTGTTGTCCGGCAATTACAGCGAAAACAATGACCCGGTTGCCACCAAGCTGGCGTGGGGCACGGCGCCGCTCGCCAATCAGGCCCGGTTTGTGGGGCAAGTATATGACCCCAATCCGCGTCACAGTTCGGCCGGATTCCCGGATCGGTTAAGCCAAAAGAATTATGGCGTTTCCGGCACGTTGAATTGGGATTTTGGCGGCGCCACGCTGACCTCGATCACCGCCTACAGCAAAGGCAAGTGGCGGCAGACCAATGATGGTGACAGTTCCAATCTGGACATCGCGCATCTGAATTACTGGACGATGGATGCCGAACAATTCTCCGAAGAAGTCAGAATTGCATCCAACACCAGTGAAAGTCCGCTGAACTGGATCGCCGGTTTCTTCTATTTTCACGAGACTGTGAAACAGGGCTTTCAATATGTCGATACAGGGTTGAATGCCCCGCTTGGAACGGCATTTGTTTTCACCAATGGCGGGACCATAAAGACCACATCATGGGCGCCGTTCGGGCAACTGGATTTTGATTTCGCCAAGACGTCATGGAACGTTCCGCTGACCCTGACGGCCGGTCTTCGCTATTCTAATGATGGCAAGAAGATCAACGATTTTCTGAATTATGCCGTCACGGATTTTGGGCTTAACTTTCCGCAGGCAAAAAATATCAGCCCCGGCTGGTCGCAGATCACAGGTAAGGTCGGCCTTGCCTATCAAGCCAGCGAAAACACCATGCTTTATGCCAATGCATCGCGGGGTTATCTCTCTGGCGGCGAATTGGTCGGCAATTTCCCCGGTGTCTATGGGCCTGAATCGGCATGGAATTACGAGGCCGGTTTCAAATCCACCTTTGCGGACAATCGCGTTCAGTTGAATACGTCGGCGTTCTACACGCGAATCCGCAACATGCAGGTTTTCGTGCAAGACATTACCGGATCGCGTATCGACAATGCGGGCAAAGCGCATGTCGAAGGGGTTGAGGCAGAGCTGACGGCGCTCCCCGTCGATGGCTTGCGCCTCAACCTCGGCGTTTCGTTGATGAAGGCAAAATATGACGAGTATAAAACCATCAACAATCGCTATGCCGGGCCTGGGCCGGGCTGTGATCCCATTACGGCCATTTGCGACTTCAAGGGCAACCGCCTGATCCAGACACCGAAATATTCGGTTAGCCTTGGCGCAGAATACAATTTTGAAACCGCAATCGGTACCATCACGCCGCGCGCAGATGTGTATTTCTCTGGCGACGTTTATTTCCTCTCGGCCAATACCGCGAATGATCGGCAAGGCGCCTATTCGCAAACCAATCTCAGCCTTGGCTGGGTCTCTGCCGACGGCCGCTGGAACGCCACAGCCTTTGTACGCAACCTCGAAAACGACGATGTCATCTCGAATGACGGCTTACAGGCCAACACAATCGGCCTGGGCTATGGCATCGACAATTATACCTATTTCCCACCGCGCACCTATGGATTGCGTGTCGGGTTGAAACTGTAAAGCGGGGGCCTGAAGCGATGGACACGAACTGGTCAGTTGAGCATTTCTACCACACTGTGGTGAATGTGAAGGATCTGGACGAGTCCATCGCTTTTTACAAATTACTTGGGTTTGCTGTTCTGAATGACCGGCGCAATGTTGAATGGCCCGATTTCGTCGCCTCCATTTTTGGTATGCAGCGCGCAAAGGGGCGCGGGGTTTTATTGAACCTGCCGGCTGATCCAGACGGACCAATGCTTGATCTTATTGAATGGCTGAAACCCAAAGCGGAATTTCCGAAAGTGCCACCCGCGCCCGGCACCATTCCGCGCATCATCGCGTTGCGCACCAAAAATGTAGCGCAAGCGCATAAATCGCTCACGGAAAAAGGTGTGCGATTCACCCGCGAAGTGTTTGGGCCCGAGCCTGCGCTGGGGCTTGTTGGTTCTTGCTGTTGCTGGGATCCGAATGGAAACCTGATCGAATTGATCGAGCTTCAACCCGGTCAGCGCCATTCCAAGGCGAATGAAGCGCTGGGCAATAAATCATAAACCCGCGCACCTGCCGGAGTATTCGTTTTGCCGTCTTATGCAACCAAAAAAGATATGCGCCGCCTCTTTGAGGAGGTCTCCAATTGGGGCCGCTGGGGTGCAAAGGACGAGCGCGGGACCCTGAACTACCTTACACCCGAATGTGTGGCCAAGGCGTCCAAACTTATAAAAGCGGGCGTTACGGTAAGCTGTGCGCGTGATTTTCCCGTTGAACCGGGGCCTGAAAACCCGACACCTGCACTGCATCACATGGTGGTGGGCGGCGATGATCCGTGCGCGCACGGCATTCCGGGCATGGAAGTTTCGCTTGATTTCATCGGCATCTCGTTTCACGGGCTTTCATCCAGCCACATTGATGCGTTGTGTCACGTCTTTGTTGATGGGCTGATGTATAATGGCCTGCCCGCGCAGGAGGTGCGCTCCACCGGTGCACGGCACAATTCCATCATGGCTGCAAAAGATGGCGTCAGCGGGCGCGGCGTGTTGCTGGATATTCCGCGTCTGCGTGGTGCGCCGTTTGTCGATCACGCTGAGCCAGTAACAGCCGCAGAGCTTTCAGCCGCCGAGGCTAGTCAGAATGTGAAAGTTGGCGAAGGCGATATTCTGTTTATCTCGGTTGGCCGTGATGCGCATCGTCAGGCACAGTCATCGGCCGCAGATGCATCAGTTTTGCTGGCCGGGCTCTCGCCCGACTGCATTCCCTGGCTGCATGAACGCAAGATCGCGGCGCTGGGATCCGATGCCGTGCATGATCCCACGCCGTCACCGCAACCAATCGAAGACTGGCCGATCCCCGTGCATATGTGCGGCCTGGTCTCGATGGGGCTGCATCTGATCGACAATCTTTATTTTGCTGATCTTGAGGCGCTCTGCGCCCGTGAAAAGCGCTGGGAATATTTTGTTTCGCTCGCGCCGCTGCGCATTGCGCGCGGCACCGGCTCGCCGGTCAATCCCATCGCCATTCTGTAACCCCCGCGCGTCATCGCAAAGGAGCCCCAAAATGAAATTCGATATCTTCTGCGAAATACAACGCGCGAAGCCATGGCCAGCCGATCATGAACGGCTGCTTATCGCGGATACCATCGAACAGGCGCGGGTGGCCGATCAGATGGGCTTCGACATCTGGTGGCAGGTTGAGCATCATGGTGCGCCCGAATTCAGCTACAGCTCCGCGCCGGAACTTGTGCTGACGGCCATCGCGATGAGCACCAAACGCTTGCAGGTTGGTCATGCTGGTGTTCTGGCGCCGTTCAAGATCAACGGACCTTTGCGTGTGGCCGAACGCGCCGCGATGCTGGATATTTTAAGCGGCGGGCGATTCAACCTTGGACTGGCAAAGTCCGGCGGCAAGGAATGGGAGACCTTTGGCGTCAATCCGGAAACCGCGCGGGACGAAGTGCGTGAGGCACTTCAGATGATCCCGCAAATGTGGACGGAAAAATCATTCTCCTGGAACAGCAAATTGTTCCAGATGCCGGAACGTGAAGTTGTGCCAAAGCCAATTCAGAAACCGCATCCGCGTCTGTGGCAGACAGCCGGTAGCCCGGATTCGTTTTTTATGGCGGGTGAATTGGGTGTCGGCGTTTTGGGCACCACATTGCTCAGCCCGGTCGGGTTTATGGAAGGCCTGCTGGCCGATTATGACCGCGGGCTTGCGGCCTGCAAAAAGCCGGTTGGCAAACGCATCAATTCCGAAAAAGGCATTTTCACCTTCGTGCATGTGGCTGAATCGCGCAAACAGGCAATCGAAAGCGGTGCCGCATGGTCTGCGCTTTGGTATGTGCATGCCGCGCCCGTGATTTTCAAAGTGCCGCGCCGCGTCTGGTATGATGCAATCCGCGCTGGGCTTCATCCCAATTCGCCCCGTGATACAGCCGCGCTTTCGGGCGATGATTCTACCGAGCTTGATATCGCACCAGATGAGATTCCCGTGATTGCGCTTTTGAAGCGCATGGCCAAGGGCGAGGAAATTTCTAAAGAGGAAGCCCATGAAGTTACGGAAGAGCTGGATTCCGTTATCATCGGTGATCCGGATGTGTGCCGCACCAAGATGAAAAAATATAGCAGCATCGGCGCTGACCGGTTGATGTGCCTGATGCAGTTTGGCCGCATTCCGCATGAGGCAGTTATGCGCAGCATGCGGCTTACCGGCGAACATCTGATTCCGGAATTTGCCGAGCGTGAAGCGGCCGTCGCTTTGTGAGGCAATAGCCTTATTTATAGCTCGTGTTTATCGTGAGACCGTTTTTCAACGTCAGCGTCACAGGCGTGCGCTCAGCGATATCTGCCAGACGCGCGCGTTGCTTATCATCCAGGGTGCCCTGAAAGGTAAGGGCGCGTGCGACGTGAACATTGTCGCCATTGCGCTCCAGTTTAAGGTCCACCGTTACGTCAGTGAGCGGCCATTCTTTTCTTGCCGCATACATGCGCAAGGTGATGGCCGTGCATGCGCCCAGACCGGCCAGTAAGAGGTCGTATGGCGCGGGGCCTGCGTCCTGACCGCCCAATTTGGCCGGTTCGTCGGCGACCAGAGAATGGCGGCCAGAACGGAGCGAGACTGCGTAATCGACCATGCCGATTTGCGCGCGCACTTCTGACATGTCTGTTCTCCCTGCGGATAAAATGCAAACCTGCGCGTTAGCATATCACCACCCGCGACGGGAGAAAAAGCCGGAACGCCGTTTTGTATCTAGTGCGCTGCAACCGGACCGGCAAAGCCCTTTGGTTTGGGCATCAGCCATACCCCGGCCGCGGTTAGTGCCAGAATCCCACCAACAATCAGGAAGATGTGATTGGTCGAAATCATCACGCTCTGGCTCTGCACCATATTGCCCAGCGCATGCAATGCTTGCTCGTAGCTGAGCCCGGTATGACGAAGGGTGTCGATAACGCCGCTAACGTCATTCAATCGGCCAACGGAATCCACATGCGCCGCGCGCGTGCCGCTCTGCCATGCGGTTATCACAATGGCCGTCGCGAACGCGCCAGACATTGTGCGCAGAAAATTGATAAGCCCGGCAGCAGAGGCGGTTTCCTCCGGCTTCACCGCCGCCATGGCCATGCTCATCATGGGCACAAAGAAAAATGGCATGCCCAGACCAAGTGCAAGCTGTGCTGGCAGCATATCGTTGAATGTCATATCCGGCGTAAAAGTGACCCGCCACAATGTTGCAAGCGCAATCACCGATATGCCGAATGACATCAAGATGCGCGCATCTACGCGCGAAATCAGAACGGCGGCGACGGGTGCCATGAAAAGGCCCAGCGCGCCATTATAGGCGACGAGATAGCCAGCCTCGGTTGCGGTGTAGCCCATGTTGATTTGTAGCCACAGCGGCACCAGCACGATTGAACCGAAGAACGAGCCAAAGGTCAAAAGCATCGCGGCAGCCGAAACCGCAAAGCCGCGATGACGGAAGACTTTCAAATCCACAATCGGATGCGCTTCGGTTAATTCCCAGATCAGAAAGCTGACAAATCCGATAACAGCAATGATCGCGAGAGTAAGAATGAAGGGCGAGGCGAACCAGTCATTGTTTTCGCCATTGTCGAGCATGATCTGCAAGGCACCGACCCAGACAATAAGCAAGCCGAGCCCGATATAATCGATGCTGCTTTTCATGCGTTCGGTTTCGCGCGAAGCCAGCAGACGCCAGGCAAAGAATGCACAGATCAGCGCGATGGGCACGTTGATATAAAACGCCCATTCCCAGCCCACTGTGTCAGCCATGTTGCCGCCCAGAAGCGGGCCGATAACCGGCGCCAGAATGGTTGTCATGGTCCAGCCACCGAGCGCCAGATTTTGGTGTTCTTTGGGCGTGATGTGCATCAAAAGCGTTTGCGACATCGGCATCAGCGGCCCGCCAGTAAGCCCTTGGAACACGCGAAAAGCCACCAGCATGGGCAGCGAAGTGGCAAGCCCGCACAGCGCTGAAAAAAGACCGAAGCCAAGAGCGGCCAAAACAAACACACGCACGGCACCAAAGCGCCGCGCCAGCCAGCCGGTAAGCGGCACGGTAATCGCTTCGGCAACGGCATAGGATGTGATGACCCATGTGCCTTCGCTCTGTGAGACAGCAAGGCTTCCGGCGATGTGCGGGATCGCGACATTGACGATCGTCATGTCCAGCACGGCCATGAAATTGGCAACTGCCACCACAAACACCGCAAGGATCAGCGCTGCGCCTTGTAATGGCGGCATGTCGCTTGCGCTGGTTGAGGTGCCGGGTTGTGCGGCGGTTTGGTTAGCCACGAAAACGCTCCGCTGCCCTATTGCGAAATGTTGATTGTGGCCGTCATCGAAAGACCCACGCGCAACGGGTATTTGGCAAGATCTTCGGGATCAAGCGCGATGCGCACCGGCAGGCGTTGCACCACTTTGATCCAGTTGCCGGTCGCGTTCTGTGCCGGGATCACCGCAAACGCTGCACCCGTGCCACCGCCCAGGCCCAGCACATGGCCGTGAAACACCACACCGGACCCATAGAGATCGGATGTCAGTGTTACTTTCTGGCCGGGGCGCACATGCTCAAGCTGGCCTTCCTTGAAATTTGCATTCACATAGGCGCGGTCCACCGGCACGACACTCATCATCTTCGCGCCCACTTGCACATGCTGGCCCACCTGCACCATGTTTTGCGCCACCACGCCGTTAATCGGTGCGCGGATCACAGTGCGCGCAAGGTCCAGCCGCGCGCGGTCGCGCTGCGCCTTTGCTGCCAGCACTTCGGGGTTGTGCATCACATCGCTACCAGCAATCAGGGCCTGTTGTGCAGAAAGCTGGCGCTGGGCTGCGGTCAGGCCAGCCTTGGCTGTATCCAGCGCGTTGCGCGCGGCGCTCATCTCATCGCCAGAGACGGCACCGGTGTTGGCCAGCGCGGCGCGGCGGCGGTAATCCACCTGTGCACGTTGCAAATCGGCTTTGCGCGCGGTGACTTGCGCTTTTGCTGCTTCGACATTGGCAAAATATTGTTCAACCTGCCGCACCGATTGATTGTAATTGGCTTCGGCCTGCGCCAGTGCAAGCCGTGCGTCTGATGGATCAATACGCACCAGAACATCGCCTTTTTTGACGTGATCGGTGTCTTTGACCGGCACGGCATCAATCGTGCCGTTCACCCGTGGCGTGATCTGGGCGAGTGATGCATCGACATAGGCATCGTCGGTTGAAACGTAATTTGACCCGATCAGGAACCAGTACACGCCCCAGATCAGCGCAATGGCGAAAACCACAATGCCGAACACTGTGAACAAACGCTGACGCAGCATTTTCTTTTTTTGCTCTGCGCTCAGACCGGTTGGTTTCAGCCAGTCTTTTACACCGGCCAGACGGCCACGCATCTGGCGTCCTATGGAATCAAACGTGTCAGCTTGTGCCATTGCCCACTCCTGCAAAGCTCATAGTTTTTTTGGTGCTGTTTCAAAAACAAAGCCGCCGCCCAGCGCGCGAACCAGCGCAATGTCCTGGGTAAAGGCGCGCGCTTCCAGATCGGTGACAGCGCGGCGTTGCTGGACCAGTGTGTCTTCGGCGGTCAGCACATCGAGATAACGCGAAAGCCCGCCGCGATAACGCAATCTGGCGATGCGATAGGCTTTCTCGCTGGCTGTTTGCGAGGCGCGGGCATGGCCTAGTTCTTTTTCAAGCTCGCGCTGATTGGCCACCGCGTCGGCAACATCGTGCAAGGCATCGCTCAGCGTTTTGTTGTAACTGGCGACGGCTTCGTCATAGCGCGCGCGTGTGCCGCGATAGGCCCCTTCGATCCGCCCGCCATCGAATATTGGCAGATGCAAAGCCGGGCCGATCTGACCAATGATCGACGCCTTTTCCAGCAAATTGGCGGCATTGAGCGATTGCAGGCCGAAATAGCCGGTCAAATCGATATTGGGATAAAAATCGGCGTGCGCCACATCAATGCGCGCAGCGGCCGCTTCGGCACGCAGGCGCGCGGCCGTAATGTCGGGCCGCCGGCTCAAAAGATCAGCGTCCAGCGAAGCCGGTACGCCAAAGGCTTTCAACGCCGGAATTTGGGGAACGGCAATGCTGCGCCCGCGATCCGGGCCCTTGCCTAAAAGTGCGGCCAGTTGATTGCGCGTCAGAACGATTTGCCCCTCAACGGCATCCTGATTGGCTTTTGCCGCATCAAGACGCGCATCGGCCTGTGCAAGCTGGCCGGTGTTTTCCAAGCCCTGGCTGACGCGTGCGGAAACCAGATCCCGGCTTTGCTGGCGCAAGCGCACGGCATCTGTCGCGGCGCGGCGATCACCGCCAAGTTGCACCAAATGCGCATATGCGTCTGCAACGGCGGTGGAAAGCGTCAGCCGTGCGGCGGCGACATCAACCTGGGCGGCTTCGGCCTCGCTGGTGGCAGCCGCCAATGCCGCACGGTTCTTGCCGAACAGATCAAGCTGATAATCCAAATCCGCCGTTGTGCGCGCTTCGTTATGCCAGCCATGCGGCAATAGCGGCTTGAAACTGTCGGGAAAGCCAGTGTTCAGGCTTTGCCGCGTTGGGCGCACCGAACCATTGGCCGAAAGTGTGGGCCACAGCGATGCGCCTGTTTGGCGGGCGCTGGCCCTTGCCAGATCCAGCCGCGCCACGGCGATCTTCATATCCGGTGAATGGTTCAGCGCCTCGCCTATCAGCCCATTGAGCTGGGCATCATGATAGGCGGTCCACCAATCGGCTTTCGGCCAGGCCGTCTGCGCGTTGGGGGTGGCCACGCTCTTCTTATAGGCAAAGTCGCTCAGGCTGGCGGGCTGGGGGCGGGGCCCAAGATTGGGGGCACAGGCGGCCAGGAAAAGGGCGGGGAGGAAAAATAGCCCAAATCCGGCCACCTGTGCCGGTGACCGTAGCGGCCAATACCGACGAAATAGGGGGGCTTCATTCATCTGTACCGTACCGTACGGTCATGTTGCGAAAGCTGACATAATGACGTATATGGGCCTCGTCAAGGAAAAACTGTACGGTACGGTTATGGATTCGCCGATTACTGAGCAGAGCCCCAAAACAGGGCGCGACCACAAAAGGGACGCGATTCTGGACGTGGCCCATGCAGCCTTTCTGGCAGATGGCTATGCCGCCACATCAATGTCATCGATCGCGGCCAAGGTCGGCGGGTCCAAGGCGACGCTCTACAATTATTTCTCGTCAAAAGAAGAATTGTTTGCCGCCGTCATTCAGGAGAAATGCCACGCATTACAGTTGCGTCTCTTCGCGGACGGTTTTGATACCGACCACATTGAAGCAGCCCTGACCCGATTGGGTGAGCGCTTTCTGGAATTGGTTCTGACGGATGAAAAGACGGCAACCTATCGGATGGTTGCCGCGGAAGCGGGGCGCTTTCCCGAACTGGGTAACGCCTTTTTTTATTCAGGACCGGGCGCAGGTGTACGGCACATTGGCGAATATTTTGAGCGGGCCATTGCTTCGGGCCAGTTATGCGCCGCTGACAGTACCCTTATGGCCGAACAATTTCTCGATCTGTGCAAAACTGGCCTGTATCAGCAGCGCATCTTGAACATCGCATCGGTGACGGACGATGCTGCGATCAAGGCCAATGTCGCAAATGCTGTCTATGTGTTCCTGTGCGCCTATGGAACGGGTGAGCGCCCGTCCCCGCCTTGGGGCTGACAGTCGCAAAATACTGGTGCGGCCTTGGCCAAGACGATACGCGCGTGAAACGTCATTATCCGTCCAACTGATCCACGGGACAAACACCACGCATGACCATCGCCGCCAATCTCGTCATTTTCGGTGCCACGGGTGATCTTTCCCGGCGCATGCTTCTGCCAGCATTGTATTTTTTGGATGCTGACGGGCAATTGCCTGAACATCTGCGCATTATTGGGGCCGCGCGCAGCGGCCTGAGTGATGATGCGTTTCGCCAGATGGCGCGCGAAGCGGTGGCCGCACGCGCAGAGACCATAGATGAAACTGTTTGGACACGCTTTTGCGCACGGCTGGCCTATCGCAGCGCGGATCTTAGCGATGATAAAAGCCTGAAACCTCTATGCGAACTCTTGAGCGATCAGAAAGCGCGCGAAGATATTTTCTATCTGTCCATATCGCCAAGCCATTATACGGATGCCTGTACCGCACTAAAAAGCGCGGGCGTGTTGAACGCGCAAAGCCGCATCGTGATGGAAAAGCCAATCGGACATGATCTGGCCTCCAGCCGCGCCATCAATGCCTGTGTCGCAAGTGCGTTTCCTGAACGGCACATCTTTCGCATTGACCACTACCTTGGCAAGGAGACCGTGCAAAATCTGTTGGCGATGCGCTTTGCCAATGTGCTGTTTGAGCCGTTGTGGAATGCTAACACCATTGATCATGTGCAAATTACGGTGGGTGAAACCATTGGCGTTGAGGGGCGCCGGGATTATTACGACCGCTTTGGTGCGCTGCGTGACATGGTGCAAAATCACGTTCTGCAATTGCTTTGTCTGGTTGCGATGGAGCCGCCCGCAAAATTTGATGCCGATGCGGTGCGGGATGAAAAAGTAAAAGTCTTACGCTCTTTGAAACCCATCGGTGCGCGCGACGTGCGAACAAAAACCGTGCGCGGGCAATATGGCGAAGGCGTGATTGGCGGGCAAAGCGTCTGCAGCTATGCACAAGAAGCTGGCGGCGGCACGAGTGAGGCCGAAACCTTTGTCGCGCTGACCGCCGAAATTGAGAATTGGCGTTGGGCGGCTGTGCCATTCTTCATCCGCACCGGCAAAAGGCTGGCCGACAGGCGTACAGAAATTGTTGTGCAGTTTCGGGATGTTCCCCATTCCATGTTTGCGGGCAGTGCAGAGAATGACATGATCGCCAACCGCTTGACGATCACGTTGCAACCTGAAGAACAGATTTCGTTGACCTTGATGCACAAGACGCCGGGGCTCTCCGCATCGGGTCCCCGGCTGCGCCCGCTACCGCTGAATCTGAGCTTGACCGAAGCATACAAATTGCATCAGCCGCGACGACGTATTGCGTATGAGCAATTGCTGCTCGATGTGCTCAATGACGACGCGACCTTGTTTGTGCGTCAGGATGAGGTCGAAGCCGCCTGGACCTGGGTGGATGGCATTGCCGATGGCTGGTCACAAGCGGGCACGCTGCCGCAAACCTATCCGGCGGGGTCCTGGGGGCCGCCGGGTGTATTTGCGCTGACCGAACGGCTGGCACGAACCTGGGCCGCATGAGGATTGGTGCACAGGCTTGGTGATTGAAATTTGCTGGATCGGACGGGGTTGATCGCGCATTCTGCACAGCAAATTTCTGCTTTCCGGGGGCTTATGTGCAAACCAATTTTCCTTATGACGGTGTGCCCACCATAATTACCGCGCGCCTCACCTTGCGTGGCCATACACCCGATGATCTGGCAGCCAGTGCTTCGATGTGGCGTGATGAAACGGTGGTGCGCCATATCTCTGGGCGCCCTTTCAACCAGGAAGAAGTCTGGGCCCGGCTGCTGCGCTATGGCGGGCATTGGGCACATCTGGGTTATGGTTTTTGGGCCGTGTGCGAAACCGCAACGGGAAATTTTGTCGGCGAAGCCGGCTTTGCCGATTTCAAACGCGGTATTGAGCCTTCATTTGCAGGCAAGCCGGAAATGGGTTGGGCGTTATGCTCCACCGCGCATGGCAAAGGCTATGCAACAGAAATTGTGCAAGCGGCGCTTGGTTGGGGTGCACATCATTTCGGTGCGATAGAAACGGTGTGCATGATCGCGCCGGAAAACGCCGCGTCATTACGCGTGGCGGAAAAATGTGGCTTTGCTGAATTTACCCGCAGTATTTATCATGGTGAGCAATCAATCCTGTTGCATAGAATACTGCCAGCCTAGGTCACGAATGCGATCAGGCGGTCATGGCGCGCGCGAATCGCGGCACCGTTTTGTTCGCTGGCATACGAAAGACACCGCGTTGTTTTCCATGCGGCACCAAACCATGCGCCTCGCCAATATTTGTTTCCGAACTGGCCATGAGCAAATACCCGTCATGCGCCGTTAGCGGTTGCAATCTGGCGAGTGCCGCGGCCTTGGTTTGCGTATCAAAATAAAACAGAACGTTGCGGCAGAACACGATATCAAACTGGCCCAGATCGTCTAGTCCATCCAGCACATTGTGTTTGCGAAATTCAACCATGTTTCGCAAAGGCGCTTTTAATGCGTAATCGGTGTCATCGCGCAAAAAATACCGCGCGATCATGGCTTCGTCCAATCCACGCCGCAATTCAAATTGCGAATAGTGCGCACGCTTTGCACGCGCCAGCGCCGAGGCAGAATTATCCGTGGCGGTAATTTCTACACGCCAGCCTTTTTCGGGCAAATTCATGCCTGTGGCCAGCATGGCCAATGTGTAAGGTTCCTGACCATGGGAACAGGCTACGCTTAAAATGCGGATGCGCCTCTCATCCGCACGTTTTCGCATGAGGTCCGGAAGCAATATGCGGCGCAACGCATCAAACTGTGCGGGGTCACGAAAGAACGACGTCTCATAAGTTGTCAGCGCGTCGATAATTTGGGCCCAAATGTCTTCCGACGATTCGAAACGAAGGCGTGCCAAAAACTCCTGCACGCTGCGATGTCCCAAGCGCTGCGCAATCGGCGCAAGGCGGCTTGCCACCATCGGCATACGGCTGCCGGTCAAATGCAGGCCCGATCGCTCTTTTACGATCCGGCACAGATTGTTGAAATCCGGACCGATCATCAGTGCCCTGCCAAACCTGTTAATGATGCGTGTGTTGCCATACGCCAATATCACCGCGCTGCGATTAACAATCTGCTGCCCTGAGGGGCTTTCGTAGCGGCAAGGAACGCGGCTTATTGGGCACCAAGGTTTATGAAACCTTAAACCGTCAGGATCTGCGCATATAAATTCTAATGGATTCCGGTCTATTCCGTACCAATATGCGCGCGGACCAGTGCGAGGTCACTGGGCTTGTCCACGTCTACGGCTGCCAGCCCGAATGGCATGTCCACCAATCCCGGCTTCGCGCCGGCACGCTGGCCCAAGGCCTCCAACGCATCGCTGAGTGTCAATCGTCCCAATGCATAGCGCAATGCAAATACCGGCCCCAATTTGCGCAGCAATTTTATCGGCGCTTTGCGGTCCGCCTCCAGCGATTGCCAAAACTGCACCGCATTTAGTGCCTTGTCGTTTGCAAGATAGAAAAGATTGCAGCCTGAAATTGCCTGATCGCGAAAGCGCAGATAGGTGCGTTGCGTTTCGGGCAGCGCAGCGTTGATAATTTCTTCGCGCGCGACCGCGGCAACAATATCCGCATCGGGCAAATGGCTGAGAAAATAGGAAATCCATTCAGCCTGAAGCAATGCGTGATCGGCGGTTGTCACCAGCAAGGGCGTGCCCAGATATTTGGCAGCCCGCATCACACTGGTGCTTGGGCTTGATGCGGCGGGCAGAATTTCGGTTTGCCCGCAGACTGGGCTCAGGCAGTCTGGATTGCTGGCTGAAATGGCGATATGCCCAATGCTCGGGCAATCCCAAAGCGCACGCAGCACACGCGCAATCATCGGCTCGCCATCAATCTCGATCAACGCCTTGTGGGCGACATTTTCAGCACGCGTCATGGGATCGTCGCCGCCGCGCGATCCGGCCAGAATGAGTACCGAGACGGCACTCATGAAAGTGCTTTCTCGTAGATGCGATATGTTTTGTAGATCTGGCTGCCCGCTGCTTCATTGACGCGGCGCATGGCCATATTGTCTTCGAGGATCCAGGACAGTTCGACCTGCTCGAAGCCGAGCTTGCGCCCTTCGATTTTGATCTTTTCGATGAGCAGGAACGGCAGCACCGCGCCGATAACGCCGCTGGCATATTTGCGTTTCACGCCGAACAGCGGAACCCGCGCGGTTTTTACGCCCGCCAGTTTCAAACGCCACAACAATTTGGCCCAACCAAAGGGCAAAAGGTGGCCATCCAGATCGCGGATCGCCTCGTTCAGATTGGGCAGGCAGACAATGAAACCGGCCGGTGCGCCATCCATCTCGACAAACCAGACAAGTTTGGGATTCAAGATTGGCTTCAATGATTTTGCCAGATGGTCGGTTTCCACCTCACTCAGCGGCACAAAACCCCAATTGTCAGCCCAGGCTTCATTAAAAATTTCGGTCACGGCGCGAATTTCCGTGTCGTAATTTTTCATGTTCATCGGCCGCACCGTCAGGCCCTTGGGCAACGGCCTGTTCACAAGCCGGCGCACGCTTTGTGGCAGCTCGTTTTTGGTATCCACGATATAGGCGAAGACGTCTTTGGCTTTGGTGTAACCCTGTTCTTCGATACGCGGTCCTGCATAAGGGCGATCATGGCCCATGAGCAGCATAGGCGGGGTATCGAAGCCATCGACCAGAAGCCCGATCTCTTCATTGATGTTGAGATTGAAGGGGCCCTGTATACGCCCCATGCCGCGTGCACGCAGCCATTCTTCGGCCGTCTGCAGAAGGGCGCCAAAAACTTGCGGATCATCCTCGGCGGCAATCATGCCGAAATGGCCGGTCGCATCGGGGCGGATGGCAAGCGCGGTTTTGTCGATCTGCGCGCTGATGCGCCCGACATCGCGCCCGTCTTTGACCGCCAGCCAATAGGCATGTTCGGCATGATCAAAAAACGGGTTCTTGCCGGGCCAGAGCGCATCGACCCGCTCCATATCAAGCGGTGCGATATAATGGGCATCGCTGCGATGCAGGCGTTTGGGCAATTGGATAAAACGTTTGAGCGCGGCTTTGCTTGTGACCGGCTCGATCACAGGCTTTGCGCTCATGAAGGCATTTCCCGCTCGGATGGAAGTGCGGTGTTGGCTGTTGCTTCAAAGGCCGGTGCGGGCCGGTCGCGTGGCGGTGCGCCGGTCAGTTCCATCACCCACGGATAACGCTGTGCTTCCTCGCGCGAATAGCCCAGATGAAACACATTGGGGCTGCGCGCACGGTCGCGCGGGGATGCGTAATAGGTACCCAGAAGAACATCGGGAAAGAAGCTGACAATGCCAAAATTTCCCGTCTCGTCATGGAAATGATGCGCCAGATGCAATTGCTTCATGCGCAGCATGAACCGGCTTTTCGGCTTGTAATTCAGATGCTGGATGCAATGGCAAAATTCATAGATGCAGGTTGTCAGAAGCCCGGACGACAGCGCCGCCGCAGCACCGGCAAAGCCACCAATCAAATAGCCAATCGGCAATGTCACCGCAGCAATCGTTGGCAATGTGTTGGTCAATGAACCGAACAGCACATCAAGCTTGTGCGGATCCTGATGATGATCGAAATGAATGCGTTTCCACAACGCGGCGGCCCATTTCATGCGATAGAGCCAGCGGCCGTGCAGAATGAAGCGATGGATCAGATACCACGCCAGCGGATACGCCGCCGCCGCAGCCGCGGCTGCTGCCAGCACCGGCAGCCAATGCACCGCCGCATAAATCGCATACGCACCCGACAGAACCGCCAGCACGAAATAGGCCTGAATGGCGGGGTAGCCAGCATAGGCAAACACCAGGTCGCGCAAATTCATCCGGCCCAGATCATAGCTGCGGCCGAACCATGCGCGTCCCCATGCGATTTTTGCCCCGTTCACTATGCCTGTTCTTTCCAGCCGGGCCCCAAGCGGCGCATTGTGCCCATTTTTGGCGGGCTCTGCCACCGGGCGGGGGTGCGTCCTGTAGCGCGCTGGTTAATTGTCTTCAAGGCGCAAGAGCAGGTTGGTGCCGATCAGCGTGAATATCCCAATACCGGCCCAGGCCGCCAGTCCGGTGGGAAGGGCACCGGATGAGCCAAAAGCCTGCAGCACGCCATTGGTCAGCACGAATAGCAGCCCCAATACCATGGAACGCAGTACAAGCCGGCCCCCGCGCGCATCGCGCGGCGTCTCAAAGGCCGCAGGAAGGCTCAAAAGCAGCATGACAAAGCTGGCCACGATTGCGGCATAGGAGGCTGCAATCTGCATTTCATAGAAACTGGCCGGGCGGTTGCGCGCCCGCGCCCCCTCCAGCGCCCGGCGCGAAGCGCCGCGCGATATTGGCGATGCCGGATTGGCCAATTCCACAAGGTCAGCAGGGTCAGGACCATTGGCCCATGCCCAGTCCGCTGCTTTTGCGACATGGACGGCATGCTGTGCAATCTGTGTGGTTGTGACATTGTGCAAGGTCCAGCCATCATCGGTGTATGTGCCGCTGTCGGCTTCAATGCGCCCCGTCAGTTCCCTGTCCGCATCGCGCTTGTATATCTGCACCGACGTAATGTTGCGCCCGCCATTGGCAATCGCCTTGACCGCCACGATATCTTTGCCCATCCGGAACCAGATGGTTTTGTCCTTGGGCTTGGCATTGTCTTCGGCCTCGTTGGGCGGTGGCGTGGTTGCATCCCACCAAACAGCCAGCGCGCGCGATGTTTGCGGTGCCACAGTATCGGCAATGAAAAAGTGCAAGCCTGCGAAAATGGCAACGACGGGCGCCAGCAATAAGGCAAGGCGATAGACCGTCACGCCGGCGGAACGGATTGCGGCAATTTCGTTGTGCCGCGCCGCTTGGCTGAATGTCACCAGCCCACCAATCAGAATGCCCAATGTGATCACCTGATCAAAGGTGCTGGGCAGGCGAAGCATGAGATATGTGCCAAGCCCGGACAGGCCCAGCCCGCGGTCAAACACATCGGTGGCATTATCCAGCATGTCCAACAGTTCAACCAGCGCTGCCAAACCCAGAATGGCACCGATGGTGTTGGCGAGGTAATGGCCGCCCAGATACCGGAATAACAAAAAGCGTTTCACGCTGGTTTGCCTTTACGAAAGCGTGAGACAAGGTCCGTCACGTGCGCCACGCCGCCTTCGGTCCAATCCACCAGTCGCGATACCGGATTGTCGCCCAGACGTTTGCGGCTGGAATGGAAAAGCCAGAAACACAGCGCGGCAAACAGCGCATACGGAATCCAGATTGCCGGTATGGCCGGCAGTGCGCCGGTATCGGCCAGGCTTTCTCCCAATTGCAGAATGTGATGATAGCCCACCATGAGAAGCGCCGAAACAATGATGCCCGATGTGCGCCGCCGCCGTTTGGAGGCCATTGCCAAAGGGATGGCAAGAAAGGGAATCAAGGGCAAAGACAGTGTGCGTGCAATACGCGCATGAAATTCAGAGCGTAGCCTGCGGTGTGGAACAACGCTGACCTTGTCAGAAAGATGATTGCGCAATTCGATCAGAGTGAGTTCGCGTTCGCTATCGCCGCGCGCGCGGAATGGCGGCACATCGGATGGGAAGCGGAAATTGGATTTGAAATTCTGAAAGCCCACAACATAAGGCGGCTTGCCGGCATGGTCTTCGACCGTCTGGCCCTTCTTCAAAAACAGATCCAATGATTTGCCATCTGGCGCCAGTTGCAAACGGCCTTCGGACGCGGTTGTGATTTCCTCGCCATCTTTTGTTTTGCGGCGAATAAAGATGCCGCGCAATTCCTGACCGGTCAGATCCACTTCATCGGCTGTCACAGCAATATTCTTGGTCACGTTCACGAACGCGGCAGGTTCGACATGCGCGTCCCAGCCTGCATTCTGTGCCGCATACATGATCGCGTGAAAGGCATAGCGCGTGTAGGGCTGTATGAAGCCGAACAGGGGCAAGGTCAGAAACATCAAAACAATGCTCAGCGCAAAGAACGGACGGCTCAACCGGGTAATGGAAACCCCGCTCGCCAATAATGCGTCAAGCTCATTTTCGTCGCCCATCCGCGCAACGGTGAGGAACACGGCAAGAAAAAATGCGGCCGGCAGAGCCAGACCGAGATAGAACGGCACCAGGCTGGCCGCCAGCTCCAGCACGACATCCAGCGGCCCGCCCGTCATTGCCAGCATGTCGAACAGCCGTAACATCCGCTCCAGCAGCAATGCCGTCAGCACCACGCCCAGCGCGATGGCAAATGGGCGCAAGGTGCGCCACGCAATATAGGTGTCGATCAGGAAAATATGCGCGCGGTCCTGCGCTGCCTTTTTTGGGGCTGTCTGGCTCATATTTTGCCGTTCTTGCGCTTGGTGCGCTTGCACCTATGCCGATTTACATCGAAAATTGCATTTGTCCCCTAACCACGCCATATCAAAGACAAATTTGCCGTCACAATCAATCGACCGGGCAAGCGGGCAGCGCGCATAATCTTCGTAAAGGCTGAATTCTTGATGATGAGAAAAATGACTTTGCTTTCGGCTGTGCTGGTGGCTGCTTTGTGCGCTGGGTTTGGTGAATCTGTGCTGGCTGACCCCATGCCGCCTGGCGTGGCCGATCCGGTGCGCGGCAAATGCTCTGTAAGCGAAGATAAAGTGCTGCTGGATGTCACGGTCAGCGGGGTGCATTCGTCCAAGGGCGAAGTGGCGATTACGATCTACAAGGGGCGCAAAGCCTTTCTCGCGCCACATCGCAAATTCGAGCGGATCCGCACACCAGCCGCACCCACGCTGGATGTGTGCTTTGAATTGCCCGACCCGGGTGAATTCGGCATTGCGATTTATCACGATGAAGATGGCAATCAGAAGTTCAACCGCACTTTTGTCGGTTTGCCCAATGAGGGCTATGGCTTCAGCCGCGATGCGCCCAGTTCAATAGGCCTGCCATCTTATGATGATGCGAAATTCACGGTGAAAAAAGGCAACAATCATCAGCACATCACGATGCGGTATTGAGTGCAGCGGTGCTTGATGGCTGACGCAACACAAACTGCCCGCTTGTTTCCAGGTGCATGGCGTCTGTGATGCGCCGCGCTGTAACATGTGCGTGCCAGCCATTTTCTTTTTGTTCTATGGAAATCAGGTTCCAGCCGCCAGCGTAACGCGGGTTTTTGGGAATGTGCGAGGCGGATGGAACCCCGATGACGGGAATGGGGCCAAGCGGGCCTTCCGTCGCATAAAATTCATCACAATGATTGTGACCATGCAGAACAAGCTCTGCACCATTTACGCGTAACGCATCGTGCACAAGCGCGCGATCCGTCAGTGCCTTGCGCGCAGATTTCGCGTGGTTGCCCAACGGGTGATGAATAAGAACAATGCGAAACATGTCCTCGTCACCAAGCGTGGCCAATGTTTTTTGCAAGCGTGCGGCTTGCGCGGCACCCACGCGGCCGGTTGCCAGATGTGGCGCGGTGGGCAACGCGGTGTTGACGCCAATCAGTGCGATCTGTCCGCGTTTGCGCACAAAAGGAAATTTGGGAATGGCAGCCGCCTCATCGCCGCTCCATGCCTGCCAGCGATCGGGACCCGCGCCAGCCTGTAGCGCCAAAAGCCGGTCATGATTGCCGGGGATCACGGTAACGTTTTGCGGTGTGCCCAGTTTTTCAAGCCAGGTGAGCGAGCGGTCAAACTCTGCTTTCAGGGACAGGTTCACAATATCGCCCGTAACCGCGACATGATCGGGCATGTGTGCCGCAATATCGTCCATCACGCGGGCCAGAACGTCCGGGCTGTGCAAAAAGCGCCGCTTGCGGTTCCACGAGATATAGCTCAGCACCCGCTTTGACAGCACATCCTGTGCCGCCAGCCGGTCCGGCATGGGCAGGTGAAGATCGGACAGATGCGCCAGGCGGAAGGCGGCCAAATTAAGCCTCATCGGGAGTATTCTGATGACAGGGCTGTCATGCGACAGGCGAGCCAGTATAACAAGTACCAGAATTTTGATTTGCCGATACCGTGAAAAACATCTGTTTACCAATGCCGTTTGGCGCCAGGGGTTTTGAGGCTTTGCCGTGATGCGGCTGGGCTTTTTACGCAATCCCAACAGTCTGAAAAACCGTAAAGATGGCCCGGACTTTGCGGCCGCCGCACGACAGCGGCTGGGCTCCCGTTTTGCCGAGCCTGCCCATGCGCGCAATCTGGCACCGGCGCTGGCGGACTTTGCTGAGCAAGGCGTTGATCTGCTGGTGATTGATGGCGGCGATGGGGTGGTGCACCGCGTGGCAACCGCGCTACCACAGGCTTTTGGAGCGGTGCGTCCCAAGCTGATCGTGCTGCCATCCGGCAATACCAATCTTGTCGCCAATGATGTGGGCTGGAATTGCCGCGGATTGCCCGCACTGGATGCAATTTGTGCGTTGGCCGATAGTTCGGGACCTGTTCAGATCAAACGCCGTGCCAGTCTGGATGTGCATTGGCTCGATGGGGTGCATCACCCTGTCAGCGGCCTGTTCTTTGGCGCGGGGGCTTTCACAAAGGGTGCGGATTTCGCGCATGGCCGAACCTATGTGAAGAACGTAACACATGATGCAGCAGTGGCTGGGGCAATTTTCGCGAGCTTTGCGCGCGCCTATGCAGCCCGCAAAATCTGGATGGCCGGGGATGAAATGCTGGTCGCACCTGACAATGGTCCCGCACAAGATGGCCGCCATTTTCTTTTCATGGCTTCCACGCTTGATAGACTGATCTTCGGCATCAAGCCGTTCTGGGATGAAAGCGGGGCGCATTTGCGCTATCTCGACATTGTGGCGCATCCGAAAAATTTGATACCGGCGGCGGCCTGTATCCTGTGGGGCAGGATTCCAAAATGGCTGCGCCGCCATCACGATTTTCGTAGTGGCGGTGCGCCGCGCGTGGCGCTGACCCTGAACACCCGCTTTTTTCTGGATGGGGAGACATATGCGCCCGGCCCATCGGGACAAATCGAATTGCGGGCTGGCCCGATGCTGGAGTTTGTCGTGCCGCAAGGCACGCATAAGAACGATGTGCCGCAAGGCACGCATACGAACGATGTGCCGCAAGGCACGCAAAAAGACAAAGCGCCATGAGCGCGGGCCAATCCGCACGCGAAATTTTGCATCACACCATTGCGCGTGAATGTGCACGTGACGTGCCGCAAGCCGTGCGCGAATTTGCGCAAATGTTTGCGGCACGCAGCGCGGCGCGCCCGCTGGGTATCATTTTTTATGGCTCGGCTTTGCGCGATGGCGCGCTGGACGGTGTGCTGGATTTTTATGTGCTGGTGGACAGTTTGCGCGGCTGGCATGGCAGCCGTTTGGCGGCTGCGGCCAATTCTGTTTTGCCGCCCAATGTTGAGTACCATGAGTTTGCGGCGGGCGATGTGCGTCTGCGCGCCAAGATCGCGGTACTGACGGGCGCGCAATTTGCGCGGCGTTGCCGCGCGCGCAGCATAGATACAAGCTTGTGGGCGCGCTTTTCACAGCCGGTCGCAATCTTATGGGCGCGTGATGATGATGCGCGCGTACGCATTGAGAGCCATATCGTCAGCGCCGTCATTGCCGCTGCGCATTGGGCGGCGCGTCTGGGCCCGGATCGTGGCAAGGCCGATGCCTATTGGCGTGCGCTCTATGCACGAACCTATGGCGCAGAGCTGCGTGTCGAACGCACCGGCCGCGCTGATGTACTGCTCGATTTCGCGGCCCCGCGTTACGCAGCGCTGCTTGAACCGGCATGGGATGCGGGCGGCATTATCTATACACGTGATGATGATGGCGCGCTGCACTCGCATTTAAGCGGAAGCGGGCGCATTCGTTGGGCGCTGCGGCGAGGCATTGGCAAGCTGCTCAATCTGGCGCGGCTGGTGAAAGCGGCGTTTACGTTTACCGGTGGTGCGGATTACATTGCCTGGAAGATTGAGCGTCATTCGCAGGTCAAACTGAATCTGAGCGATTGGCAGCGCCGTCATCCGGTGATGGCCGCACCACGTATTGCGTGGCGTTTGTGGCGCCAAGGTACGCTGCGCTGAATATAATACCTGCGCTGCTTATTCGGCGGCGCGGATCAGATCGGCGTTTTCACCGGCGGTCTGCATATGGGCGAACAATCCCATGTCCTGTGCCACGGCAGCAAAGCTGTTCACCGCATGGCGAATCTGCAAATCGCTATGCGCGGCGCTGACAGAAGAACGCAAAACCGTCAGTCCGTTTGGCGTCGCTGGCGGCATCGACACGTTCACGTAAATCCCGCGCGCCAGCAATTGGCGCCAGAACACCATCGCCGTTTCCGGATCTGGCATAACGGCAGACACGACCGGGCTTGGCTCCGGCCCGGTGCAAAAACCGGCTTCGCGCAAACCATTGTAGAATGTGTGCGCGTTGTGCAGCAAAGCGTGGCGCAGTTCAGGACGCTTGCGCAATTGCTTCAGCGATTCTGATGTCGCGGCGATTACACCGGGCGGTGATGACGCGGTGAACATGTAAGGCCGGCATGCAACGCGCAGGATATCGAAACCATCCATGTCGCTGACGCAGAACCCGCCGACACCGCCAAGGCTTTTTGAGAAGGTGCCGATGATGAAATCGACATCGCCTTCCACGCCTTCGGCTTCGGCCAGACCGCGACCGGTTTCGCCCAGCACGCCCATCGAATGCGCTTCATCGACAATCAGCAATGCGCCCCATTCGTTTTTGACCTGAACGAATTCGCGCAAGGGCGCGTGGTCGCCCAGCATGGAATAGATGCCTTCGACAACGATGATCTTGTCGCCCGGCTGGCCATCAAGACGGCGCAGGCGCTTGTAAAGATCGTCCGGATCATTGTGCCGGAAGCGCACGACCTGTGCATGGCCCAGCCGTGAGCCGTCATAGATGCTGGCATGGCTGTCCGCATCCAGGATCAGATGATCGGTCTTTCCCGCAAGCGTGGACAGAATGCCCAAATTGGCCTGATAGCCGGTCGAGAAGATCATGCAATGTTTGCGGCCGTAAAAATCGGCCAACTCGGCTTCGAGCGCGCGGTGGCCATCATAGCTGCCATTTGCGATGCGCGAGCCCGTGGTGCCGGTGCCGAAGGATTGCACCGCCGCCGCTGAACGCGCGATGCACGCTTCATCCCATGTCAGGCCAAGATAATTGTTGGTGCCCAGAAGTAGCACGGGCTTGCCGTGCAAAAGGGCCTCAGTCGGGGAGAGAATTTTTTCAAATGCGATATTGAACGGATTGGCACCGGTGCTCTCGAACCGGTCATAGGTTTGGCGCAGTGTATCGAATTTATCGAAAATTGGCATTGCTACGCACCTCGCTTCAACTGGCTTACCGTCGCTACGAGGTCACCGATGGTTTCAACTTCTGCGATGCGGTCCAGAGGCACGGAGATATCGAGGCGATCCTCGATCTCCATCACGAAATCCATCACCGCGACGGAATCCAAACCCAGATCCCGGACGATGTTGGTCTCGTCGCTCAACGTTACAGGTTTCTGCAACGCCGTTTTGAGCACGGTGATGACCGTGTCCCGGATATCGCTAACAGCTGTGTCCATACGTCAGGCAGCCCAGAGTTAATTCAGGGCAGCCCCTTGCCCCCAATGTGAATGACGCCTTCGTAATATGGGAGAATAGGGAATGTCACAAATTTTTTGCGCTCAGGGTTACGAATTGACACAAAAAGTGTTGCTGGAACGGTCCCTTAGCGCAGCCAGCCCGCGGCCCGGTACCAGGCCGCACTATCGCGGAATCCCTGCGTTATTCCGATGCTTGGTTGGTAAAGATAGGGCGGCGGTGCCTCTATTTCCGGTATAACCGCCCAATTTTTGTGTAGAATCTCCCTTGCCTTGCCGCGGCCAAAGACAGTGCGCGGTCCGCCAAGCGCGGCCGCCAGGTCCGCGGCCATGCCCGCGGCGTGCAGTGCAAAACCCGGAAGCGCGATGAGGTGGGGCTGATTGGCCTGTGCCTGTGCTGCGGCCTCTATGATCTCGGCGGGGCTGTAGCCCTGTGGCTGCGTATCATGCAGGGCATAGATGTGCGGTGCGTCCGGTGGCAGCGCGGCTGTGGTCAGTGCTGCAATCGCGCGCGCGGCATCATGCACATGCACCATGGCGATGCGCGCATCCGGCGCGCCAACCAGCGGTGCAAATCGTCCGGCGGCAGCGCGAAAGATAGCAAGTGTTTCGGTATCCCACGGCCCATAGATTGCGGGCGGCCGCACAATCACCAATTGCTGCGGCGCATCCGCATAGATGTCGCGCAACGCATTTTCGCCTTCGCGTTTGCTGGCGGCATAGTGCGAAAGTTGTGGCTCACGTGCCGCAAGGGAAGAAATCGCGACAAAGCGGGCCGAAGGGGCGTGACGCCGCGCGACTTTTGCCAAGGCGCGAGCACCATCGCGATTGATCGCCTGAAACGTGGCCAGATTGCGCGCCTTGATAAGGCCCGCCGCGTGGATCACCGCATCAGCGCCATCAACCAGACGCGCCAATGCAGATGTATCGTTTAGATCGCCCGGCACGATTTGCGGTGCGATGTCCTGCCAGTGCGGGTGCAGCGGCGGACGGCGCATCAACGCACAAACATCTGCGCCCTGCGTGCAAAGTGTTTTGACCAGATGAAGCCCCAGAAAACCGCTGGCCCCGGTTATGGCAATGCGGCGGCCTTCAAGCGGGCGGGCGCTGCTCATCCCGCGCTGGCGGGGGCTTCGGCCGCTTCAGCGGAAAAGCTGCCAGCCAGATAAAGCGTCTTCGCCTTGCTGCGGCTGAGCTTGCCCGATGTTGTAACCGGCAATGCGTGCGGCGGCACCAGCACCACATTGGCTTCGGTGCCATGGCGGGTGCGCAGCAGCCCGGCAATATCGTTGCGCAAGGTTTCGCGCGCTGCCTCATCGCGCTGGCGGCATTGCACCAGTGCCACGATTTGTTCGTCGGTATCGGCATCGACGGAAAACACCGCCACATCACCGCTGCGCAGACCGGCAATTTCGGCTTCCGCCGTCCATTCCAGATCCTGCGGCCAGACATTGCGGCCATTGACGATCATCAGATCCTTGGCCCGGCCGGTAATCACCAATTGCCTGGCGATGCGATACCCCAGATCGCCAGTGTCCAGCCAGCCATCGGTGGAAAGTACAGCAGCGGTTTCTTCTTCGGCGCCGTAATAGCCTTTCATCAGGCTGGGGCCGCGCACAAAGATGCGTCCGATTTCGCGCTCGCCCAAGGACGCACCATTGACGTCGCGCACGTCCAGATCGTGGCCCGGCAGCATCTCGCCGCACAAAACAAAGGTGCGCGTGCGCGTGTTGTCAGCCTTGGCCGGCTCGGCGCGCTGGCGTTGTTCCATTGCCTCACTGTCGATTTCATCCGTGCAAAAGCCGTCACCTGTGGGCGTAAAACTCAAAGCCAAGGTGGCTTCCGCCATGCCATAGCTGGGCACAAAGGCTTCGCGGCGGAACCCGACCTTGCTGAATTGTTCCACAAAGCGCGACAGCACGGGCGCGCGCACCATGTCGCCGCCAATCCCGGCACCACGCCAGCACGATAGATCCAGATCGTCGATTGCGGCGGTGCCGCTGCGGCGCGTGCAAAGCTCATATCCGAATGACGGGCTGAACGAGAGTGTGCCGCGATTGCGGCTGATGAGCCGCAGCCAGAGCAGCGCCCGGCGCGCAAATTCGCGTGTCGGCAAAACATCGACGGTCATCTGGCAAACCATGGGGATCAGCAAAAACCCGACTAGTCCCATGTCGTGATAAAACGGCAACCAGGAAACGCAGCGATCATTGTCTTCGATCCGCAGGCCATGAAGGCTTGATGTGTGCGCATTGGCCATGAAGGCGCGCTGCGTCACGGCAATGCCTTTGGGGTCGCGCGTACTGCCAGACGAAAATTGCAGATAGCTGAGGCCTTCGGCGTCCTGTTCGGGCAGCGCGCCAGTGAACGGGGCAATGTTATCCATGCCGCCAGCTGTGCCGCAATATTTCAGGCCCAGACCTTGGGCTGCTTCGCCGATCCATTCTTCGACAACCGCGGGTGTGAACATCGCACTGGCATCAGCGCTCTGGATCATGCGGCGGACATGTTCGATATAGGCGCCGCGCCCGCCAAAGGCGACCGGCAGCGGCATCGGTGCGGGCACCAGCCCGGCATATTGGCAGGCAAAAAAAGCGCGAATGAAATCGCCATCGGATTCGGCGATCATGCCCACACGCATACCCGGCTTCAGGCCTGCGCCCAGCATGCGCCGCGCCAATGCAATCGCTTGCTCGCGGATGCTGGCATAAGGCAATGCTTCGGCGACTTCGCCCTTGCCGGTATAGATATTGATACCGGTCGGGCCCAGAGCAGCATAATCCAGCGCCTCGGCAAGGGTTCCGAAATCGCCATAACGCATGGGGTTGTTGCCATGGCTGGTCGGTGTGGCTTCAATCATGAGTGAGATGGTCCTGCCTTGCGGCTTGCTTATGACCTTATGTCTGTTGGCACGGCTGTATTCCACCAAAAGACGACGCAAAGGCCTAGTCTTGATCCGTCATTTCTATTTTGTCGTTAATCCCGGCATATGGGCCTTAAGGCCAGCCGGAACGCCCACGCAGCCATGTGTTAAGACGAATTCGGGCACATCCGTCAATCGGTTACAAGCTATGAGGGTGGTGAGATGGCCACAAATGAGGCTCCCAAATGCGTCAATGAGCCTGTCGCCATAGCCATTTATGCCAAAGCGCCGCGTCCAGGCACAGTGAAAACGCGGCTCATTCCCATGTTGGGTGCTGCCGGTGCGGCGGCACTTCAGGCTGATTTGATCGCGCGCACAGTGGCGCAGGCGGTGGCGGCCAATACCGGGCCGGTCTCACTGTGGTGTGCGCCCGATATGGACCATCCGCTTTTTGCCGAATTGGCGTCGCGGTTCAATCTGAGCTTGCATTGCCAATGCGCGGGCGATTTGGGCGCACGCATGGCCGATACGTTTGCAACAATAACGCGCGATATCCCCGCCCTTCTGTTTGGCAGCGATTGCGCGGTGCTGGAGGCCGACCATCTTTCCGCCTGCGCGGCAAGATTGCGCGACGGGAATGATGCGGTGTTTCTGCCGGTGGAAGATGGCGGCTATGTGCTGGTCGGATTGCGCAAGCCTGCACCCGCTTTGTTTGACGACATTGCCTGGAGCACGGCCAATGTCATGGCACAAACGCGCCAGCGTGCAGCGGCGCTTGGCCTGCGCATCAATGAAGGCCCGGTTCTGTGGGATATTGACCGCCCGCAAGATGTGGAGCGCGCGCGGACGCAAGGCCTGATTGCGATTTAGCCCAGCCGCAAAAGTAAACGCACAACAAGCCGTGGCCATTTGCTGAAAAGCTTCGGCGCAAAATAATTGCTGATTGCGGTTTTGGAGATTTCGCCAACCGTCGGGTATGGCAACATCAAACCCAGAAGCACGGACGGTTTCATCTTTTTGGTCATCGCCAGCGACCACAGTGAAATCAACTCGCCTGCATTGGCACCCAAAATGGAAACGCCCAGAATCTGTTTGCCGCGCCGTGTGATGATTCTGATCCGTCCTGCGGTTTCGCGCTGTGCCTGTGCGCGGTCGTTCTTGGCAATATCCTGCGCAATGATTTGTACATCATCACCATATCGCTTGCGTGCATCGGCTTCGGTCATGCCGATATGTGCCAGTTCCGGTTCGGTATATGTCACCCAGGGCAAGGTGCGGTAATCCACTTTTGCCGGAAGGCGGAACAGCGCATTGCGAATAAACAGACCGCCATGATAGCCCGCGACATGGGTGAATTGCGGCCCGCCCGCAATGTCGCCAATCGCATAAACATGTTTGGCCGTGGTGCGCAGGCGCGCATCCACCACCACGCCCTTTTTGTTATACGCAATCTTTGCGGCGTCCAGCCCCAATCCTTCAAGGCGTGGTTTGCGCCCCGCCGCAATCAACACATGACTGCCGGTTATGGGTGCCGCTTCACCGTCCAGTGAAATTGCAACGGCGTCGCCTGCGCGGCTGATGCGTGTCACTTTTGCATTCTCGCGGATCGTGACGCCCTCTGCCTTCAAGATCTGACGCAAACTGTCCACCATGCCGGGTTCGTCCTTGGGCAGGATGGTTGCGGCCTCCAGTACAGTGACGGCGCTGCCCAGCCGCGCAAAGGCTTGTGCCATCTCCATACCGATCGGCCCGCCGCCAACAATCAACAAATGGCGGGGCTGTTCGGTGAGCGAAAAGATTGTCTCGTTGGTGAGATAGGGTGTTTCGGCAAGGCCGGGTATGGGCGGCACGGCGGCCTCACTGCCCGCGGCAATCACAATGCGCTTGGCGTTTACACACACATCACCGCCGCTCACCTGGCGCGGGCCGGTGAATTTGGCATCCGCTTTGATGACGCGCACGCCAAAACCCTCAAACCGCTCCACTGAATCATGCGGTGCGATCTGCGCGATCACGTCTTGCACATGCGCCATCACTTTTGCGAAATCCACTTTGGCTTCGCCCGCCTCAATACCGAATGTGTGCGCATCACGAATGGCTTGCGCACGGCCCGCTGCGGCCAGCAATGCCTTGGACGGCACGCAGCCATAGTTCAAACAATCGCCGCCCATCGCGCCGCGCTCGAACAGAATCGTTTTTGCACCAAGCTGGGCCGCGCCTGCCGCCACCGACAAGCCAGCCGACCCAGCCCCGATGACACAGACATCGCAATGCACAATTTCCATCAGGCTGCTCCCGTCGTGTTGCGCTTGCGCCAGTGCCGCACACCTACGGGAACCAGTGCCAGAATCGAAAGCCCCAGCAGCGGCAACAGAACCGGCGGCGCAAAGATGATTCCGAAATTCGGCGTTTCACCACGCGCCAGAATGGCGCCAAGCCCGTTGCCCACGCTGACATAAACCGCAGAGCCCGGAATGATGCCCAGAAAGGTCGCGGCCATGAACACGCGTAGCGAAACACCCAAAAGTGCGGCGGCCAGATTGACCAGCCAGAACGGAAAGGCCGGTACCAGCCTGAGGAAAAGCAAATATGAAAATGCGTTGTCCTGAAAGCCAGCACGCAATTTTCCAAGAGCGCCTTGCGTGCGGCTGCGCAAGATTGCACCGAAACTCGTATTGGCAACGAGAAACAAAATCGTTGCGCCAATCGTTGCGCCAACCACGACATAGATCGTGCCCGCGACTATGCCGAACAAAAAGCCGCCCGCAATTGTCACCAATGCTGCACCTGGCAACGCCAAGGCACTGACCGCTATATAAAGCGCAACGAAAGCCAGCGCTGCCATGACGGCATGCGCCTGAACGTAACCGAGCAGGGCTTCGCGATTGTCGGCCAGCGCCTGAAAGCTGAGATAGCGTTCCAGATGAAAGGCGTAGGCCAAGCCAAAGCTGGCTGCGATCAACAGCGGCAAAAGTGCGATGCGCAAAATGCGCATTCCGGTGGCGGGCTTTTCCAAATGCATGTCCTGACTATGGGCTTCAGGGTGCAAACTATGCCGATTTGCCGCCATCGCGAACGTTTGAATGGAAGAATCTTTTTTACAGCGGCTGTAACAATCATGCGTCCCCATGCGAACGAGCGGACAGACAGAGGCCAGCCCGCCGCCAGCAATCGAGCGCGGCGAATCCGCCGTTTAAACACTGAAATGTTTGTTGATCTGCAATAAGCGCCCGGCTCAGCGCGCGAAGACGACACCTGCGGGTGCGGTGCTGACATGGGCCAGCGTGTTGATGGCGTGTGTTGGATCGTTATGGGTAACCACAAGCATCGCATCGGCAAATTGCGCGATGATCTGGGTGTCGTTACCGGCAAACACTGGCGGGCAATCCACAATCACGATGTCGGCCATCTTGCGCATTTGCGCCAGCATGCCTGCCATCGCTGGTGAGGAAAGCACAGCGGCAGAATCCCCGCGCGGCTGTGTTGGTGTCAGTGCATAAACCGGCGAGCGCGGATCGCGCACCAACGCATTGGCCAGCGGTATGCGCCGGCTCAGCACCTCGATGATGCCTGCTGGTGCCGCCCCCATCCCCATCGCATAGCTCAGCGAGGGGCTACGAAAATTGGCGTCAACAATCACAACGCGTTTGCCATAACGTGCGGCGGCGCGGGCCAGGCCAAGTGCTACATTGGTTTTTGCCGGACCCGCTTCAGGCGCGGTAACAGCAATGATTTTTACGTTTGCGCCCGTCATTTTGCGCGCGAGCCCGGCAATCGCATGGGTGAATTGCGATCCCGGCCAATCGATCACAAAATCGGCAGCGCGTGCGCGGTGCGCATCGGGAATTTCCGCCAGCAATGGTGTGGCCGCTCTTGCCGCACGCGGTTGTTCGCCAATATGGCGCGGGCGCGGCGGTGCTTGCGCATTTGTTGGCCGGATGGCTGGCGGCTGCACACGCATTGTGGCACCGCCCGGCGCCATGCGTTCGCTAACAAGCGCAACCAATATGCCCAACAGGATGCCAGCGGGGATAGAGGCCAGCACAATGATTTTGCGTTTTGGCGAGGCGGCAGATTGCGGCACCGGCGCGTGGGAAATCAGCCGTGCCGGGGATCCGTTAAACGCGGTTGCATCCTGTGCCTCGCGCAGACGGCCGACAAAGGCTTCATACATTGCGCGTGTCGAGGCGGCATTGGCCTGAAGCTCTTTCAACTTCACGCGTGCCAGATTTTGTTTGGCCGCATCACGTTCGGCGCGTTTCAGGCTGGCTTGCAGAGAGATCACATTGGCGCGCGCAATCGCGACATCATTGGCCATGGAGGCGCTGACCCGCGCCACTTCCTGATTGATCTTGCTTTCCAGATCGCGCTTCTGGGATTCGATGGCCTTCATCTTGGGGTGTAGCGGGCCGTAACGCGTTGCCAGATCGGCTTCCTGTTTGGCCAGATCGGCTTCTTTCTCGCGCAATTGCACGATGGATGGCGAGGCAATTACCGCGGCCATGTCGGCGCTGTCGCCGCTCGCGCCCTGTTTTATGGCGCGTGTATTGGTGGCCTGCTTTTGTGCATATTCGGCACGCGCTTGCACAAGCTGGGTGCTGATGGCGCTCAATTGCTGATCGGCAAGCGATGTTCCGTCTGCCGTTTCATTCAAATTGTGTTCGGCTTTGTATTTTTGCACCGCGCCTTCGGCAGCTTGCACCTGTCTGGCCAATTTTTCACTGCGCTTACTCAGCCATTCGGCGGTGCGTTCGGTGGCGTTGGCTTGAACGGCCCCTTGGTCATCAATGTAGGTATCGGCAATTGCATTTGCGATCCGCGCGGATTTTTCTGCTGAGCTAGACGACACGCTGATGGCAATGGATGTTGAAAGACCGATCGTCTCGGCGGAAACATGGTCCAGTAAATTGTCGATCACATGCGCGCGTTGCATCTCGGCGGTGTTCATGCCTGCCGGCTTGCCGCCCCAATGCAGCGGATTGGCGGCGGACAGAATTTCGGAAAACACATGAACCGGCCTGGCATTAACTGCGGGATTGAACTCCGGGTCATCCATCAGGTTCAGCCGTGTGACAACCTGATTTGCCAGATCACGCGATTTCAGAATCTGAATCTGGTTCTGCAGCGAGGCTGAATCAGTAGGCAGCGCCGAAAGCGCGGACGATGGATCGGTGAGGTTGTTCTTGCGCTGGTCCAGCATCACCACGGCGGAGGTGGTATAACGCGTGGGAAGCAGCATCACGACCAGTACGCTCAGCCCGATGACGCAAAGCGCAACATTGCGGATTGTTCTGCGGCGCGCGCGCAAGACCGCCAGCACTTCGGCAAGCTGCAACGCATCGCTGTTCGCAGCCTTGCGCGGTGCTGTGCCGGCTGTTCCGGCAGATGGGATTGTTCCCTGCGAAGCCATACAGAATCTTGCCGCCTTCTCACGCGCGGGCTGCCCGGCCGAGCTGCCAAGTCGCGTGCCACAGGTTTACCCTTTGAGCGGCGAAGGAATGGTTAATAACGGACTGCGATTTTGCCCGGATAAGGGGGCAAATCCTGCTTAAAGCTGGAAATGCAAGCCCAGGGAAACGCTGTTGTCGGTAAAACCCTGACCGGCCACATTGGAACGGCGCTGGCTATAGATGTAGCTGGCATCGGCGCTGAGATAACGGTTAATCAAATATTTCGCGTTGAGATGGGCTTCCAGATATTTGTCACGCCGTGCAATGCCTTCATAGTCAGAGAAGGTGTAATCGGCGCCCGCTTGCAAAATCAGATTGCGCAGCAATTCATAATCCACGCCCAATCCAAAGGATTGATCATTGCTGACAGAGGCCCCTGCCAATGTGGTATCGCCCAGCGTGCGCGAGGCGGTCAGATGCACGGTCATCAGCTCTGTTGCGTAATAATTCAACCGTGCGCCGAAATCGAAGCCACTGACCGACTGCAAGGGTGCCTTGAAGCTTTGTCTGGAATAGCCAGCAAAGGCTTCACCCTCCAGCAGATGGGTCAAAAACAGCTTCACGCCTGCATCGGCGCGATAGCCGTGTGAATCGCGGTTCACGCCGTTGCGGTCGATCTTTTTGTGGAAACTGCGCATGTCATAGGAGCCGCGCAAAAACACCTCGGTGCCTTTGCCGACGCGGTAGGATGCCCTGGCATAGCCGCCATAGGAATTTTTATCGCGATCCGAATTGTCTTCAATACCACCGCCAACAAGTGGTGTTGAATGATAGGCAAATTGCTCATAGGTGCCGCCCAGGGTGAGGCCGAAACGATATGGCTGATACGTCACACTGGCTTCATTGTGAAACACCGAATAGCGCGTCGGCGTGGCGGCCTGGCCCGATTGATCGGGTGAATAGCGCGGCTCATGCAACACCGCATAAGAGGTGCCTGCGTTCAGCGCACTGCCGCGGAAAATATCCAGCCGCCCATTGGCGCCAACATTCCAGCCCGTGCGGTTTTCCTTGTTCAAATTGATATATTGATAGCGGGTCAGCCCGCCGGTCAGCTCCAGCATGTGGCGCGACCATTGCGATTTCAGGCTGAAGGACGGCGCAATCGTGAAATAGCCATCGGTCTTTCGGGCGTTCTGCGTGCGATAAACATTGTCATCGACTGTGGCCGCCACATCGAGTGCAGGCTTCAGCCGGAACCCGCCCAGATCAATCCCCTTGGCGTCATAGGCCGGGCGCAGCCGTTCCATCACGCCTTCGGTCGGTGGGGCGTCCTGGGCATAGGACGGCGCGGCCGCGGCAGCTGCGGCAAATCCGATCGTGATGGCAATGGCGCAGCGCGCTGCGCGCCCGGTTGTCATGGCTGGCGAATCCCTTCGCGCCATGCTCGCGGTCAAGCGTTAACGTGGTGTTAAGGCTGTGAATCCAGCCGTGCCTTGGCGATTGGTTCGCCAATGTCATGCGGCACAGGTGCCGTGCGAACGGGTACGGGCGCGCCGTTCAGGCAGGCGCGCAAAAAACCATCATCGTCCCACGGCACATCGTGAAACGCGTTTGCCAGATGCACGCTGCCGCGGTCGCGCATCCATTCTTGCGGGAACAATGCAATCGTGTCGTGTGTGGTGCGCGTCTTGCGCGGCAGGGCATCTGCCCCTTTCAGTCTGCCAACAAGAGCAGCCAGAAGATCACGGCCCGGCCCAAGCGCCAGATGGCCGGTTTGCGTTGCGCGCGGATTGGCCTCGATCAAATGAGGATTGCCGTTCGCATCACGCATGAAATCGAGCCCGTGCAGACCCGATAGCCCAAACAGGGATGCGGCCACATGCGCGGCCTTGTCCATCTGTGCATCCTCAACAATGCGCACGACGGATGCCGGTGCGGTCGCGCCATCTGCGGCGATCACATCGTAATGTACCATGGCCAGCACGTTGCCCTGCCAACAGGCAAAGGCCGTGGTGGCGGGCGTGCCTGCAACAAAGCCTTGAAGGTTTACGATGGGCGTATGCGGGCGGAGCAAATCGTCCAGAAAATGCCAATCGCGCCGGTGTATCATGCGCGCCAGGCTGCGCAAACGTGACGGCGCCGTAGCCATACGGGCAAAGCTTTCATGGGCATGTCTGTAAGTGTGTGCAAAGACAACCCCATCGCCGCCCCAGCTTGCATCGGTCTTCAACACGACGGGCAAGCCCACGCGCAAAAGTGCATCGTCAAAATCAGCGGCACGCGAAACGGCAAGGGTTGATGGTGCGGCAATGCCCGCCTCGCGCATCGCATGGATAAAGGCGCTGCGTTTGGTTAGTTGTGCATAGACCTCCGGCTTGCCGAGAGACCGCGTGATAAGTTGCCAAAGAATGGTTCCGGGCACGGTGCGCGCATGAAGCGCCAGCAAATGGCCAAGCGCGCGTTCATCCAGCGGCACGATCAAATCGGGCATGCTGCGTGCAATTGCATCCATCAATGAACGTTGCGGCGCCAGCGGCCGGTAGGCATAACACGCGCCGACGAACCGGCTTTTCGCCATGGGGTGCCTGGCGGGAAACAATGCGTCAGCCACACAGCCAAGCTCGGCGAAACCGGCCGCGTAACGTGCGGCTGATGGCCATGTCATGGTTGTGATCAGCAGGATTCGCGGTGTCATGCTGCCACACTAGCGCGCCATCCATGACCCGTTGGTGAACGCGCAGATGATGATCTGAATTGGCATGAATCGTGGAACAGTCAGGTCAAAACGGCGCTTGGTTGCGAATAATATGTGCGGGTCTGGGAATGGTCCCGATTTGGCACAGAAATGGTTTCGCATCGGGACAGCCAGAACAAAGTGCGGATCAAGGGACGACAGAACATGGCAAGCTATTGCGATGTGGCGGTGATTGGGGCCGGGCCTTATGGCCTTTCGGTCGCGGCGCATTTGAAGGCGCGCGGTATTGATTTTCGGATTTTCGGCAAGGCGCTGGATACTTGGCTGCGTCATATGCCGCATACGATGTCGTTGAAATCAGATGGTTTCGCCTGCTCGCTGTCATCGCCCGAAAAAGGCTCGCGTATCGAAGATTTTTGCGCAGAACATGGTTTGCCGTTCGAAGAAGAAGGCATGCCGATCCCGCTTGAAACTTTTGTCGCCTATGCAAAGAGCTTCCGCGAACGCTTTGTGCCGTGTCAGGAAGAAACGCTGGTTTCGGGCCTGAAGCGCAATGCCAATGGCCATTTTTCCCTGACGCTGGACAATGGTGAAACCTGTGAGGCCGCGCATGTCATTCTGGCCGTCGGCATCACATCATTCCGCAACATACCGGCTGAACTTTCGGCGCTGCCAAAATCGTTTCTGTCGCACAGCTTTGATCATCGCGATGGTTCCAAGCTGGCGGGGCGCAATGTTGCCGTGATTGGCGGGGGCGCCTCTGCCGTTGACACCGCGGCCCTGCTGCATGATTCAGGCGCCAATGTGATTATCGTTGCCCGTGACAAGGCGTTGCGCTTTCACAATGCACCGGATTCTGACCGGCGTAATCTGTTGACACAAATCCAGCGGCCCTCCTCAGGTATCGGGCCGGGCTGGCGTTCCTATCTGTGTGTGCACGCCCCGCTTTTGTTCCACCGCATGCCCGAAGCCTTTCGCCTGCGCGTCGTCAAGCGCCATCTGGGCCCGGCGCCATGCTGGTTCATGCGTGACCGCATCGAAGGCAAGGTTCCCAAACTTCTTGGCGTGCAAATTCAGAATGCCGAAATCGTTGACGATAAAGTTCATCTGACGGTGACGGACAGTAGCGGCAAGAACCATACGATCATATGCGATCACATTGTTTGCGGCACCGGCTATCGTCCGGACCTGCGCAAGCTTCCCTTCTTGGATGATGCTTTGCGCGGTGAGATCAGCCACGTGCAGCACACGCCGGTCTTGAGCGATTCTTTTGAAACCACGGTGCCGGGGCTTTATGCGGTCGGCCCGCTTGCGGCCAACGCATTCGGTCCGCTGCTGCGTTTCATGGTGGGGTCTGAATTTGCCGCGCCGCGCGTTGCAAACCTGCTGTTGCGGCGTCTGGGAACCACGCTGTCACGCCGCGCTGCATAAGCGCAAATGTTCTAGTTCGCGGCGTGATGTGCGAAGGTCTTTGCCATCGCGTGCCACATTTGCGTTTTGGCCATGTTGGAATCACGCGGCAGCTTGCGCGGCCAATAACCGGACAGGCGCGCTTTCCAGCCCGGTGCGTCGATAAATTTGTTCGACAGACCCCAGGTCAATACTGTGTCGAGCGCCTTGCAATCCAGCACCACATCCAGAAAGCGTGCGCTGGCATCGGCCACCGCGCGGTCGCGCACATCCAAATCGGATGAGCCGCCGCTATCATCCACGTCATGTTCGGTTATGATAAGTTTCAGCCCCATCGCGGTGATGGCATCGCAAAATTTGCGCAATTTGTACGCGTCGATTTGTGTGCCGAATGCCGAAAGATGACCCTGCATGCCATAGGCATCAATGGGGACACCGCGCGCCAATGCGCCTTCCAGAAAATTGAGCGTGGCAGCGCGAAAGCGATCATTTTCCGGTGCGCCCTGCTCGCAGCCCCAATCATTGTAAACCAGCATCATGTCGGGGGCCGCGGCGCGCGCTGCATGATAGGCCATGTCAATGTAAGATGGGCCAAACGCTTTGAGCCAGAACGAATTGCGCAAGCCGTCTTTGCGCCCGTCGGGCGGTGCAATAACTTCATTGACCACATCCAGCGATGTTAGTTTGCCGCGGTAATGCGTGGTTACCTTCGTTACGTAATCAGTGATCAGCGTCTCGTCGCGCGTGGTCAGCACCGCTTCTTCCAGCCAGTCCGGATTGGCGCGGTGCCACAGCAAGGTATGGCCACGCATGGCCATATTGTTTGCGCGCGCAAACGCCAGAAGGTCATCACAAGGCTCAAAATCGATTTGCCCGCGCGTTTTTTCCATGGCGCTGCGTTTCATTTCATATTCGGGCACGATCAGCGCTGCATCCTGCAGGAAGGCGGCGCGGAACGCTTTGTCTTTTAATTGATAATTGGCGGTGGCCGCACCGAAACGGATGCGTGCATCCCGGGCCCTTGCGGCCAGTCCGCGTGCATCGGTGTCAAAACTGGGGCGCAATGGCGCGGCCGCTATCGATGTGGATACAGACACAAGCGCGGCGAACGTGGCGGCGCCTGTACAGAAATGCCGCCGTGTCAGCATGCCGGTTTTGCTGTGCTGGCGGGTGGCTTGGCTGGCGCGTCCTTTGCCACCGGGCTGAGCTTCAGCCAGCCAATGCTGGTATCGGCCAATTTGCGATAGGCGCTGTTGGACAAGAATATTTGCAGAAAAATAATCACGGCCAGACGTGGGCGATAACACCCACGCAAAACCGCGTTCAGATAAAGCCGCAGCGCCCAGAACTTGCTTTCTACCGCCACGCCTTTGGCCACGGCCCAGCCGCGTGCGCCATGATAGGCGCGCGGAGGGATTCGCGATTTCATCTGTTCGACCCACGGCAATAGCCGCGCACCCTTGCGGCCCGCTGATGTGCGGTGCGGATTATAATGATCGTTCCAGATCGCGCCCGGTGTCTCGATCATGCGAAATTCACAGCCCGCCAGGAAAAGCCGTACGGCAAAATCGGTATCTTCGGCAACCCGCAGGCTTTCGTGATAGCGCAGTACCTTGGCCATCGCGGCGGGCACCGCCAATGTGATGGTCGGCACAAAGCCGCGATCACACAGAAGATAGGTTGCCATATGCTCATCGGGGCGTATTGCACGCGGCGGTTTTGTGATGACACGCCCATTGCCGCGATCCACCACCATGCGCGCGTATCCCGCAATATTTTGTGTGCCCTCCAGAAGGGCTTTCATATTGGCAAGATGATGCGGCAAAAACACATCATCGGAATCCAGAAAGGCGATGAATTGCCCGCGCGCCACATCAATGCCGGTGTTGCGTGCAACGCCGCCGCCGCGATTGCGCTGGCGAACAAAATGGATGCGCGGTTCGTTCAGGACATCCACGACGGCTTTTGGGTTATCCTGCGAGCCGTCATCGACCACGACAATCTCAAAATCCTGGCAGGTCTGGCTGAGGACCGATAGCAACGCGCGGCCCAAATCTTTCGCGCGGTTGTACACCGGAATGACAACAGAGAAAAAAGGGGCTACCGGCTCGGCCATGATGTGGCCTCCGGTTCGCGGTCTTCGTGGCGCGCGCGCAGCATCGCGATCATCAAAACGAACATGGCCCAGGGCGGCCCTGCGCCTTCCAGAAAATCAGTTTCTGTAAGGTTGTGCAGCAAAACAAAAATGAAGACCGAGAAAAGAAAGGCGGTTAGCAGCAAATCCTTGCGGCCCCGCCAAAATCCGATGACCGGATTGGCGATGAACGCGGCCATCGCAAGGACAAAACCAATGCCGCCGATCGTCACCAGCAATTGCAAATACCCATTGTGGCCATGCGCAACGGCCCCCACCCATTTGTCATGCACATAGGGATAAAGGGGCGAGCGTGCGCCGGCGTCCGCAAAGGTGCCGAACCCTGCGCCCAGCAGCGGGTGATCTGCGATGTGGGCCAGCTCCGCGTGCCAGATTTCGACGCGGCCGGTAAAGGCGTCGGGATCAGAAAAAATATGTGTGATGGTTTGCCATTCCACGACGATGGCAGCGGCGGCAAGGATGAAGGTAAGAGCCAGCCCGGTGAGCACAATGGCGCGATCAAGCGTCGTGCGTGTGGCAACCACGTACAGACCCGCTGCGAGCAGCGATGCAGGCAGCAACCCCATCGAGGATTTGGAATTTGTCATGATAAGAAAAATCGCTGTGGCGAGCAGCAGCGCATAATCCAGCTTGCGCCGGTCACGCAACGCGAAATAGCCAAACACCAGAATGGAAAGCGCGCACACCGCGCCGGTTATGTTCTTTTGGTAATAAAGTCCGCGCCAATCGCCGACAATGCTGGGATCGGTCTCATTTGCCAGATGGCGCGCCTGTGGAATGAGCGGAATGGATATCCAGTCCACAACCAGCACGCCGATCATCACATAACGCAGCAATTCCAGACAGCGTTTGGTGCCCAACGCTTCAACCGCCAGCATCAAGGATGTGACGACAACGATTTCAAGACCCGCGCGGCGAAACGCGATGCCCGGTTCGCCTGCCCATAATGCGCTTGCGGCGCACCATGCCAGAACCAGCAGCATCGAAACCGGCACGGCGCGTATGATGGCAAGTCCGCGCCGTTGCAGCGCGCCTGCGCTCAGCACCATCAGCACGCTCAAAAATGCGATCTGACGGATCATGTCACCGTCGCCGCTGGAGGGCGCACTATTGGTCATGGCGAGCACTTGCGGGTCGCGTATCTGAAATGGCGTCAGCCCGACAAAGGATAAAAGCAGCAGAACGATAAACGCGCCTTCAATCACCCAGGGCGAAAGGCGCAGCGGGATCTGTGCTGTCTGGAAGGAAAGGCCATTGTTCGCCATGGAATTGTCCGCCATGGGTTTAGCCACCATGAACGACGGCATATTCGTTGTAATACCGGCCAAACAGGGCCGCCGTCTTTCCGGCTGCGCGCGCCAGTTTGCGCAAAGGTTCACTACGGCGATTCGGAACAACAACGAGGATGGCGAAGAGGAACGGGAACAACAAGATTGCGCCTGCGATCTTGGCCAGTTCGCGCGCGCGCGCGGGCCAGGCGGGGCCGTATTTCAGGAATACGCGCATATCCGAATTGCCAACCCTGTATGCGCGTTTCAATGCCCAGCCAAGGCTGGCACGTGAGGCAGGAACAGATGCCTGCACTTTTGCCTCATCAGCCCAGGCAAATGTTTTGCCAAGCTGTTTCAGGCGGAAAAAGAAATCGCGGTCCTCGCCGCCGGTCAGCGCGAAACCGGGATCGAACCAGGGCCGCGGCAAATCATCGAAGCAGCCGCGTGTCATCATCACATTGCCGGTGCCTTCAATCATGGCCACCGGCCCGGTGGCCCCGCGCAAATCGCCCATGCCATCCCAGTTCTTGGCCCAACCCTCGGCCAAATCGGCGCGTTCTTCGTCATAGGCGCGCAGAACCGCACCATGCAGCGCATCAGCGCCGGTTTGCGCCTGCGCATCCAAAAATGCGTCCAGCCAATGCGGATCGGGCCATTCATCATCATCAAGCATGGCGATGAATTGCATGTCCGGTAAGGTTAGTGCTGCCTCGGCCAGCGCATTGCGGTTCTGTGCAATACCACGTTCGGCAACGATGATGGGGATCAGCGGCCAGCGGTAATGCGGCTTCAGGCTCTCACAAAGATCAAAGCCCTGATGGTTTTCGCTGTCATTGTCGCCAACGATGACGCTGACCTGCGCGCGTGTCTCCAGCTTTTCCAAAGCACCCAAAAGCCGTTCCAGCATGTGCGGGCGCTTGAATGTGGGCACAGCCACAACAACATGACAGATCTTTGGGCTGGCCTCAGGCATATTGGCGTTTCCAGTTGCGGGTCAGCCGCGCAATGTCGGCTGTCATCACCAGATCGCCAATCAAAACACCGCCCAGCGAAAATATCGGGCCAAAGGCCAGCAGCAGAGCGAGTGTGGCAATCAGCGAGGCGATGCAGGATTTCGCGCTGGCATGGGCCAGCCCGCGCAATTCCCCGGCGGCCTGCAAAAGCACCGACGGCGGCGTGCGCCATGCCCGCACGCCCTGGATCGCAGCCCAGAAACCCAGCACGACGGCCATATCATGCAGAGCAACGCCGTCTTTCAGAACTACAGTTGGAAACCAGAGCAAAAGCAGCCCCGCCAATAAAAGTGTCGCCACCCACACTGCACCGGCGGCGGTTCGAAATTCCTTAACGGAACGCAAAGCCCCGGCAATGTCGTGTTTTGCGATGGCTCGCGCCATCACGGGGCGCTCCATATCGGGCAGCGCCGAAACCACCAGCGAGACAGGCCGCGTCAGCAAGGCGCCAACCGCCAAAATGGCAAAAGCCTGGGGCCCGGACAAAAACGTGACGAGATAGGCATGCGCATTGCCCGTCATTTCGGTCATCACCACGCCCAGCATCGACCAGCGGGTCAGGTCACGCCAGATCGGGCCATAGGCCAGAATCGAGCCATCGCCCAGACGCACAAACTGGCGGATCAGATAGTCGCGGCCAAAGGCGGCAATACTGGCGGCCCCCGCCACCAGCATTGCCGCCGCCCCCGTAAACAATGTCAGCGTGCCGGTGGCCCACAAAGTGCCCAGTGTGCCGATCAGAAGCGCCGCATACATCAGGTCCGCAGTGATCGGACTTGCCGCGTCGTCATTGAGATAGGCAAGCGAACGCGCGAAATAGCGCAAGGTCATCACCCCGCCGTAAAGCGCCATCAACACAGCGATCACAATCGGGGTATTGCTGACCAGCATCAGCGCGCCGGTGGCCAGCAAAGCCACGCCGGAAAAAATCAGGTTCATCTTCAGATGGGTCGAGACTTGCGCTTCGCTAAGCTCGCTGGTGCGGTTCAGCGCGATGGCAACCGAAGCGGCCAAAAGCGCACCCGACATCGAAAGGCAAAAGGGCACGACGATCAGCAAAAAGGCGACCAGGCCGAAATCATTTTGTGAAAGCACCTGTAGAAAGATCAGCGCCGCCAGAAAATGTGCGCCTGAAACGCTGAGTGGCCCCAGCGTGGAAATGCCATAGCGCACACCCACCCAAAACAGGCGCTGCATTTCGTTCAACTCACCAGGTGCGCGTGCGCTTTCAAAGCGGGCGCGATTGGTCAGCGTGGTCAGAACCGCGTTCACAGGGTTTCTGCTTTCAGCGCATATGTGCGGGTCAGAAGCAGAAAGATGGCGATCGTGTTGGTCACCGCATAACGGCGAAACAGGCGGCGCGGTTCGCACATCAGCCGATGCAACCATTCCAGCCCGGAATCTTGCATCCACTCCGGCGCGCGCTTGTAATCCCCTGCTGCGAAATTGAAACAACCGCCGCATGTCACCAGCCAGCCAGCACGCAATATGGCCTTGTTACGCAGGCAGAAAGCCTGTTCGGCCACCATGCCCAGACCAACGAATACCACATCGGCACCGCTTTCGTTGATCGCTTTGCAGATGCCGGCTTCGTCGCTTGCACAGAAATAGCCATTGCGGCGGCCAACGATCTGGATACCGGGATAGGTCATGCGCAGAATATGAGCGCACGCGGCGTTGACCTCTTCGCTGGCGCCCAAAAGGAACAGCCGCAAACCCTGCTCCACGCAAGCCTTGGCCGCGTCATGCAGAAAATCGGTGGTGGCGCTGCGTTCGCTAATGGGTGTGTGCGCGAACAGACGCGAGGCTGTAACGATGGGCTGGCCATCGGCATGCACAATATCGGCAGCGGTAAATTGCGCGGCCACGCGTTTATCGAGCGCGGCAGTAGCAACTGCATTGCCATTGGTGGCGAATACCAGCTTGGGCGCGAGCGCCGGGTTGGCGCGGGCAACCAAACAATCTTCGATCATCAATGCGGTCAGTTGCGCGCGTGACAGGCAGGCCGTGCGGATACCGCCGACGACAATCTCGGCATAGCGGTCATTGGCGGGGCGGTCATTGGCGGG
>JBDZUY010000003.1:45780-61597 GCA_040255365.1 Hyphomicrobiales bacterium | reverse complement strand
TACCGCCGACGACAATCTCGGCATAGCGGTCATTGGCGGGGCGGTCATTGGCGGGCGCGGCGGCAACGGGTTGCGGCGCAGGCGCAAATTTTGTGAGAGCCGCGCGCATCAGTGGGCATTCCTGCGGCGCAGCACAACCAGCGGCGTGGCGGCAAGGATTTTCAGATCCAGGCCAGCATTGCAGCGGGCGGCATACCAGATGTCCAGATTTACGCGGGCGCGCATTGCGTCGATCGTCGCGGTTTCGCCGCGATGGCCGTTCACTTGCGCCCAGCCGGTGATGCCCGGCTTTACCGCCTGACGCAGTAGATAATTGCCAATTTCCTTGGCGAAAAATTCGTCGTGCGCGCGGGCATGCGGGCGCGGGCCGACCAGCGCCATGTCGCCTTTGATGACATTGAAAAGCTGCGGCAGTTCATCAAGGCTGGTGCGGCGCAAAAAACCGCCTATGCGGGTGATGCGCACATCGTTCTTGCGCGCCTGTTTGATGACCGGCCCGTTTTCCAGAACGTTCATCGTACGGAACTTCAGAATGTCGAAGGGCTTGCCACCAAGACCAAGCCGGGTTTGGCGGAACAATGCGGGGCCTTTGGAATCCAGCCGGATGGCAAGGCCGATCAGCGCCAGCACCGGCAACAGAAGAACAAATGCCGGGATCGCGATCAAAAGATCGAGGCCGCGTTTCACCAGCGCATTGCGCGGGCTCATCTTTGGAATGATCGGCAAGACAACGCGCAATTGCGGGCGCAGCCGGTCTGCGGCGATGGGGGTGGCTTTACGCGCGGGTTTGGCCAGCGCTGTATTACCGTGGGAGATGGGTTCGTAAATACTCACCGGGGGCCTACTGGTGATTTGTGCTTCGGCCCATCGCATTGCATCTGGCGCGCCAAGGCGGCGTGCCCCATCCGCTTTGACACGGTGCTATTTTCTGTTTGTTTTCAGATGGTTATGAAGGTGCCCCGGAACGGCACAAAATGCTGTCCCGATTGGAGATCGGGTTATGTCCGGCTTTGAAACGGTAGATGGTTAAGAGGCCAGACGGCTCTGGAAACGGCGCAGCCGTCCATTGCCCGCACGCAGAAGCGGCAGCAATGAAGCAAGCGCCGTATCGCGCGGACCAAGCCCGTATCGCGGCAGCAAAAAGCGGTTCATGCCGCCACAAAGTGTGCCCGAAAGTGTGGTGAATGCGGCCTCATATTCCGCCTCGCGCACGGCACGCCATGCGGCCGCGCCGACATCGGGGATGTTGCCGAAGGGATAGGCAAAGTAGCGGCAGGGTCCGATTTCCGCCTCGATCCGCGCTTTGGGTATTTGCGCTTGTTCGCGCAAGGTTGCGTCGGATTGGTGGCTGTTCATCGGCCAGTGCCAATGGGCATGGGCACCGATTTCTACGCCGCGCGAGGCCAGCGCACGCACGCCGTCCCAATCCAGAAACGATTCAGAGGAAAACCGGGTCAGCAAATTTTGCAGGCTGTCATCGGGCATAGCCGAAGCCATTGCGGCAATGGCTTCGCGCGCATCGGCAACATCCAGCGTTTTCAAATGGCCCAGCGCCGCATCGGCTACGTCTTCGCGGCCGTCCCCCAATTCCAGCGGTTCGGGAAAATGCGGCAAATCATAGGAACCAGAGGGCGCATAAAAAGCAAACAGACGCGCCAGAAACACCGGATTGGGCGCACCTGTATCAATGTGTTCGGTGGAGACGAACAGGGTCCAGGGCAGTTTTAGATCGTCCAGAATATCGGCGGCCAGCCCCAGCGTGTTGGCATAACCATCATCCGACATCAGAAACATGGTTTTGCGGTTCGCATCCGGATTTTTCAGAACATCGTCCAGCGCGCTCAATGGGCGCACATCAAAGCTGGCTTTCAACGCGCGCATCATGGCGACGAAATCATCGACCTCATGATGATTGGTCTGGAGGCGTGCATCATCGGTCGTGCGCTCAATGCCGTGAAAAAACACTGCCGCGGGCGCACCGAACGCGCGCACCAGCCCCGGCGGCACATAGGTGCCTGCGACGCGTGCAAATTGTCCGAACCGGCTCATGCGCCCATTGTCGGCGCATAGCGTTAAGCCCGCGTTTACGACTTTCCTGCGTTTTCGGCGTGATCGGCGACGATGCGCGCAATCGCGTGCGTCACCTTCTTGCCCGTGGGAATGTGCAAGAACTCATTGGGACCATGGGCGTTGGAATGGGGCCCCAGCACGCCGGTCACGACGAATTGGGTCTTGGGGAATTTGTCGCCCAGCATCTTCATGAAGGGGATGGAGCCGCCTTCGCCCATGAAGGCCACCGGTCTGCCAAAAGCTTCTTCGGATGCGGTGGAGATGGATTTGACCAGCCATTCGGAAAGCTCCGGCGCGTTCCAGCCATCCTGACCATGCTCGGCTTTGAATTCCACACTGGCCTTTTGCGGCGGGTCAGCCTCCAGCGCTTTTTTCAAAACCTTTGTCGCGTCATCGGCGTTCACCGTTGGCGGCAGGCGGAACGAAAGTTTGGCGGTGCTGAAGGGAAGCAGCACATTACCGGCGTTTTGCGGGGAGGGATAACCATCCATGCCGGTTACGGCCAATGCGGGGCGCCATGTGCGGTTGAGCACAAGCTCGGCCAGATCATCATCCAGCGGTTCGGTTTTCCCGGCAAAGGGAAATTTGTCATGGATGTCATCGCCCAGAATTTTTGCCGCCTGTTTGGCCTGCGCAATGCGGTGTTCGGGAATCTGCGCATACAGTTCGGGCAGGCGGATCTTGCCGTTCTCTTCGTCTTCGATACGGCTTAACAGCTCGCGCAAAATGCGAAAGCTGGACGGCACAACCCCGCTGGCATCGCCCGAATGCACACCTTCTTCCAGCACGCGAATGTTCAATTCGCCCATCGCGATGCCGCGCAAGGATGTAGTGAGCCAAAGCTGATCGTAATTGCCACAGCCTGAATCCAGACAGACGACAAGCGACGGGTCGCCCAATTTTTTTGACAGATGGTCGACGTAATAGGGCAGGTCCGGGCTGCCGGTTTCCTCACACGCCTCAATCAGGATCACACAGCGCGCATGGGGGATTTTCTGTTCTTCCAGCGCCATCAACGCGGTCAGCGAGCCAAACATCGCATAGCCATCATCGGCGCCGCCGCGCCCATAAAGCTTGTCGCCCTTCAAAACGGGCGTCCATGGCCCCAGCCCTTCGTCCCAGCCCGCCATTTCCGGCTGCTTGTCGAGATGGCCATAAAGAAGAACGGTCTCTTTGCTGGCGCCCTTTGCCGTGCCCGGCACGTCAATCAGGATGACCGGCGTGCGCCCTTCAAGCTGCACCACCTCCAATGTGGAGCCGGGCAGGGCGGGAAGGCGTTCGCGTGCCCAATCCTCGAACAGCTTCACGGCCTTGGCCATGTGCCCGTTCTTTTCCCAATCCGGATCAAAGGCTGGCGATTTGTTCGGTATCTTGATGTATTCGATCAGGGTGGGGATCACCGCGTCGTCCCATTGCTTGCCCACAAATGCTTTCAGTTTGGCGGTGTCCATTGTCCGGTCCCTCTTGATCTGGCGCTGGGCGGCGGGCCCTTGCGCATGTGATGCTTGGGCCCTGTCATAGGACGGTTCCGGGGTTTTGGTCCATTGGCGGCGGCACAGTGAATCTGTGTCGTTTGTTTATAACCGCCGCACCCTTCGCCAAGAACATGTTCGTGCGTTCACGCCCGCCTGCAAACGCGTTTTGTTGCGGGGTGCGTGTTCGCGTTGACGGGCTCGTGCGCATACGTCTATCCGTGACATATTATTTCGGGGAAGGGGGGCCTCTACCCTCCGGACCGCCGCGTATAAGTGTTCTGCTTATTCCCAGCGTATCGGCCTTTTGGAGCCCGTCTGACATGACAGCAAAAGCAAAAGACAACCGCGTGCAGCTTTCGCTTCGCGTGCCCGAACCGAAATCGCGCCCCGGCGATGCGCCCGATTTCAGCAATGTTGAAAAATCCAGACCCGGCGAACTGGCACGGCCCGAAATCAACGCCATTCCGCGTGACATCACCGAATTGGCCTATGCACTGATCGGTGTGCTGAACGACAAGAACGAAGCGGTTGGCCCGTGGAATCCAAAGCTGGCCCCGGACACGTTGCGCCGTGGCCTGCAAAAAATGCTTCTGACGCGTGCCTTTGATGAGCGCATGTATCGCGCCCAACGTCAGGGCAAGACCTCGTTCTATATGAAGTGCACGGGCGAAGAAGCTGTTGCGATTGCGCAATCCATGGCGATTGACCGCGATGACATGTGTTTTCCGTCTTACCGCCAGCAAGGCTTGCTGATCGCGCGCGATTATCCGCTCGTGGCAATGATGAACCAGGTTTATTCCAACGCCGCCGATCCGCTGAAGGGCCGCCAATTGCCCATCATGTATTCCTCAAAGGAATATGGTTTCTTCTCCATCTCCGGCAATCTGGGCACGCAGTTTCCGCAAGCCGTGGGCTGGGCGATGGCGTCCGCATATAAGGGCGATGACCGCATTGCGGTTTCCTGGGTTGGCGACGGCACAACCGCCGAAGGCGATTTTCATCACGCCTTGAATTTCGCGAATGTTTATCGCGCGCCAGTGATTTTGAATGTCGTCAACAATCAATGGGCGATTTCAAGTTTTTCGGGTATTGCGGGCGGCGATGCGCCCACCTTTGCCGCGCGCGGCATCGGTTATGGCCTGCCCAGCCTGCGCGTGGACGGCAATGATTTTCTGGCTGTCTACGCTGTCACCCAATGGGCGGCAGAGCGGGCGCGCGCAAATCTGGGCGCAACCCTGATTGAACTTTACACCTATCGCGTTGAGGGCCATTCGACGAGCGACGATCCCGCGCGTTATCGCCCGGCCGATGAGGGCAAGGCCTGGCCGCTGGGCGATCCCATTGTGCGGCTGAAAGATCATCTGATCGCGCTTGGCGAATGGTCCGAGGAAAAACACGCAGCCGCAGAAAAAGACGCAGCCGAAACCGTGCGCGCGGCAAACGCCGAAGCCTCGGCCATTGGCACGCTGGGTAGCGGCCAAGCGCCCAACCCCAAAGAAATGTTCGAAGATGTTTTCAAAGACATGCCGTGGCACATCCGCCGCCAACGGCAAGAAATGGGAATCTGAACCATGCCGACGATGAACATGATTCAGGCGCTCAATTCCGCCATGGATGTGATGCTGGAGCGCGATCCCGATGTGCTGATTTTCGGCGAGGATGTCGGCTATTTCGGCGGTGTGTTTCGCGCCACCGACAAGTTGCAGAAAAAATATGGCCTGACGCGATGCTTCGATACGCCCATTGGTGAAGGCGGCATCATCGCGGTTGCCATCGGCATGGGCGCGTATGGTTTGCGTCCCGTCGTCGAAATTCAGTTTGCCGATTACATCTATCCGGCTTTCGATCAGATCGTGTCGGAAGCCGCGCGCCTGCGTTATCGCTCGGCTGGCGATTTCACGACGCAAATGACGGTGCGCACGCCCTATGGCGGCGGCATTTTTGGTGGCCAAACGCACAGCCAAAGCCCGGAGGCTTTGTTCACCCATGTTTCGGGTATCAAGACGGTGATCCCCTCTACGCCGTATGATGCGAAGGGTTTGTTGATCGCCTCCATCGAAGATGATGATCCGGTGATCTTTCTGGAGCCCAAGCGCATTTATAATGGCCCGTTCGATGGCCATCATGACCGCCCGGTCACGCCCTGGTCCAAGCACAAGGCCAGCGATGTTCCCGAAGGCTATTTTACTGTGCCATTGGGAAAAGCGAATGTGGTGCGCGAGGGCGCCGATGTCACGGTGCTGGCCTATGGCACGATGGTGCATGTCGCGCTTGCAGGCGTCGAAGATTCCGGTATCGATGCCGAAGTGATTGATCTGCGCACACTGGTACCGGTGGATATCGAAGCCATCGTCACCTCGGTCGAAAAAACCGGGCGCTGCGTCATTGTGCATGAAGCCACACGCACATCGGGTTACGGTGCCGAGTTGGCGGCGCTGGTGCAGGAAAATTGTTTCTATCATCTCGAAGCACCGATTGAGCGGGTGGCCGGTTACGACACGCCCTATCCGCATGCGTTCGAGTGGCAATATTTCCCCAGTCCCGGGCGCATTGGTGATGCGCTGCGCCGGACGATGGAGGGTTGAATGGGACGCTATGTTTTCAAATTGCCGGATGTGGGCGAAGGCACGGCCGAGGCAGAAATTGTCGTCTGGCATGTGAAAGCCGGTGACACGGTCGAAGAGGATCAGAACCTCGTCGATGTGATGACCGACAAGGCGACGGTGGAGATGACTTCGCCGGTTTCGGGCAAGGTGATTTCGGTGCATGGCGAGCCGGGTGAAATGACACCGGTCGGTTCGGTTTTGGTGGAGCTGGAAGTTGAAGGCGCAGGCAATGTGAAAGAGGGTGCCGCGCCCGCCAAACCTGCAGTTAAAAAAGAAGAACCCAAGAAGGCCGAGCCGAAAAAAGAACCGAAACCCGAAGAGAAAAAAGAAGAAACAAAACCAGCGCCCGCCAAATCTGCGCCGCGCGCTGAAACCAAACCCGCGTTTGCGACGCGCCAGGCCGGTGACAGGCCGCTGGCCTCGCCGGCGGTGCGCCAGCGCGCGCGCGATCTGGGCATAGAATTGCAATTTGTGCCCGGCAGCGGCCCGGCGGGGCGCATTTCCCATGCCGATCTGGATGCTTACGTTGAAAGCGGCGGCGCGGGCGGCCATGCGGGGCGCAGCGCGCTTTACGCCAAACGCGATGGCGGCGAAGACATCAAGGTGATTGGCCTGCGCCGCAAGATTGCGGAAAAAATGCAGGACGCCAAACGCCGCATTCCGCATTTCGCCTATGTCGAGGAAATCGACATGACGGAACTGGAAGATTTGCGCAAACATCTGAACGCCACCAAACGCGCCGATCAGCCCAAGCTGACGGTGCTGCCATTTTTCATGCGCGCGCTGGTGAAGGTGCTGCCCGATTATCCGCAGATCAATGCGCGCTTCGATGATGATGCTGGTGTGGTGCACAGAAGCGCCGCCGTGCATATCGGCATTGCCACACAAACCGCCAATGGCTTGATCGTGCCGGTTGTGAAAAACGCCGAGAGTCTGGATGTGTGGCAAAGCGCCGAAGAGGTTGCACGTGTGTCCGCCGCCGCGCGCGACAACAAGGCGAAATCGGATGAGCTGTCCGGCTCCACCATCACCATCACCAGCCTGGGCCCGCTGGGCGGTGTGGTGACGACGCCGGTTATCAATCACCCCGAAGTCGGGATCATCGGGCCGAATGCAATTGTCGAACGCCCGGTCGTGCGCGGCGGTCAGATTGTCGTGCGCAAGATGATGAATTTGTCGTCGTCGTTCGATCATCGCGTGGTCGATGGCTATGACGCCGCCGAATTTATTCAGCGCATCAAGGCGCTGCTCGAACATCCCGCCACATTGTTTATGGATTAGCGTTATGGAACCCATCCGCACAAAACTTCTTGTCGTCGGCGGCGGTCCGGGCGGCTATGTCGCCGCCATTCGTGCCGGGCAGCTTGGCATTGAAACCGTGCTGGTGGAGGCGGATCGCCTCGGCGGTACCTGCCTGATCCGCGGCTGCATCCCGTCCAAGGCGATTATCCATGCCGCCGGGCAGTTTGAGGATATGGCGCGCGCAGCAGACAAGGGTCTGCACGGCATCGCGCTGAAATCTGCGCCGAGCGTCGATTTCGCCGAAACGGTGAAATGGAAAGAAACCATCGTCGACAAGCTCAATGGCGGTGTCACCGCGCTGTTGAAACGTTCCAAGGTGAATGTGGTGTCCGGCTGGGCGAATTTCCGCGACGGCAAAACCTGCATCGTGAAAACCAAAAAGGGCGAACAGGAGATTACGGCGGAACACGTGATCCTGGCGAACGGGTCGTTGCCGGTCGAATTGCCGTTCCTGAAATTTGGCGGCGATGTGATTTCATCGTCGGAAGCATTGTCGCTCGACAAGCTGCCGAAAAAGCTTGTTGTGGTTGGCGCCGGTTATATCGGTCTGGAACTGGGCATCGCGTTTCGCAAGCTGGGCACCGAAGTCACGATTGTCGAAGCGATGGACCGCATCTTGCCGCTGTATGACAAGGCGCTGGTGGCGCCGGTCGCACGCTGGCTGAAACAGAACGGCGTCACCTTGCATCTGAAAGCCAAGGCCAAGGGGCTGGACGACAAAAAGGGCACAGCCCTTCTGGCCGAAGATGAGAACGGCAAAGATTTGCGCCTGCTCGCCGACAAAATTCTGGTCACGGTGGGCCGCACCCCCAACACGAAAGGCTGGGGTCTGGACAACATGGCCGTCGATATGGCGGGCCGCTTTGTGAAGGTTGACAATCAATGCCGCACCTCCATGAAAAATGTCTGGGCGATTGGCGATCTGGTGGGTGAACCGATGCTGGAACACAAGGCGGCAACACAGGGCGAAATGGTGGCGGAGATTATCGCGGGCGAAAAGCGCGTCTTCGACCCGGCCTCCATTCCCGCCGTATGCTTCACCGAACCGGAAATTGTGTCCGCAGGCTTGCTGCCCGATGACGAGGCGGCCAAGGGCGACAACATCATCACCGCCATGTTCCCGTTCTCGGCCAATGGCCGCGCGCTTTCGATGGATGGTGCGGACAATGGCGGCTTTGTGCGCGTGCTGGCCCGCAAATCCGACCACAAGGTGCTGGGCATTCAGGCCGTTGGCGCCCATGTCAGCGAGCTTTCCGGCGAATTTTCGCTGGCGCTGGAAATGGGTGCCGTGCTGGAAGACATTGCCGGGACCATTCATGTGCACCCGACCTTGAGCGAGGCCTTCCACGAATCCGCTCTGCGCGCACTGGGCCACGCCATTCATGTTTAATCTGCGGGCCATCATGGCGGCGGGTTCGGGTTTGCGCGCGGCTTTGGTGTAGGCTCCCCGCCACGCCATTTTGCGAGCGGACGGGTTTATGAAGTTTCGTGTTGTGTTGTGTGCTGCGCTGGTGCTGGCGTGGGGTGTGCCCGCGGCCGCGGCACCGGCCTATCCATTTCAGGATTCTGCGCTATCGGCCGATGCGCGGATTGATGATTTCCTTTCCCGCCTCAGCCTTGAAGAAAAAATCTCGCTGCTCGGCGGCACCGATGCGGCGCATCTCCCCGCCTTTCCGCGGTTGGGCGTGCGCGCACTGACCATGGCCGATGGCCCGGCGGGTCTGCGCTCCTTGAACAGCGATCCGGCAACCGCGTTTCCCGTGGGTGTTGCAGCGGCGGCCACATGGAATCCGGAGCTGATCAGACGTGAAGGCGCGGCGATTGGTGAAGAGGCACTGGCCTCTGGCGTCAATGTGATGCTGGCGCCGATGGTGAACATTGTGCGTTTGCCCAATGCGGGGCGCAATTTTGAAACCTTCTCCGAAGATCCGGTTCTGACCGCGGCGCTTGGCACCGCCTATGTCGAGGGAATGCAAGGTGTCGGCGAGGGCGCAACGGTAAAGCATTTCGTCACCAATGAGCAGGAGACGGCGCGTGTGATGGGCAATGCGCTGGTGTCCGAGCGGGCCTTGCGCGAAATCTATCTCGCCGCGTTTGAACCCATTGTGAAAAACGCAAAGCCCTGGGCGGTAATGACCGCATACAACCGGCTCAACAATGTGTTCTCGGCGGAAAGCAGTTTTCTATTGGGCACGGTGCTGCGCCGTGAATGGGGCTTTGATGGTATCGTGATGTCCGATTGGGGCGGCTCGCACGCCACCATCGATGCGCTGCGTGCAGGGCTGGATCTGGAAATGCCGGGCCCGCCCATCTATCGCGGCTGGAAGCTGAAACTGGCACTCGATCGCGGCATTGTCGCGCCGCACTATGTAGAAGATTCCGCGCGCCGCATCGCCAAGCTGATGCTGCGTGCAGGTCTGTTGGATGCCACGCCCGAAAAACGCGGCAGTTTGAATACGCCGCGGCATCGCGCAATCGCCGAACAAATCGCCGCCGAAGGCACGGTGTTGTTGAAGAATGACAACAACGCCTTGCCGCTGGACCGCACCAAAGTAAAAACCGTGGCGGTGATCGGCGCACCCGCCGACCGGCCGGTGGTTCAGGGTGGCGGCTCTTCGCATGTGGTGGCGGACCGCATTGTCTCCCCGCTGGATGGCTTGCGCGCGCTTTATGGTAATGATGTGAAGTTTCTGTATGCGCAGGGCGTGGATAACGAACCGCATATCCCGGTCGCTGATACGCGGCTGCTGTCACCCACCAAAGATCGTGCGCAAATGGGTCTGCATGCGGTGACGTATAATGATCCTGATTTCAAAGGCGGTATCGCCTCTGAACAAACTGATTCCCATTTTTTGAAGTTTGGTTTTGGCGGTTCGGCGGCGGTGCCCGATCCCGCCAAACTGCCGCAAGGTATTGAAGCCATTTACAACACCGCCATGCGCGGCCAGCTGACCCAAACCATCTGGGATTCCGGTGTTGGTTTTTCGGTGAAGTGGACGGGATTTTTCTTTGCACCCAAGGATGGCGAATATGAATTCTCGCTGGTCAGCGGCGATTCCGCAAAGCTGATCTTCAATGGCAAAACCATCATTGATGACAAAAGCGAAACACATCCCTCGCCCTTGCTGACGTTCTTGCCGCAATTGGCCGAGCACCGTGCGAAAATCACACTGAAAGCTGGGCAGGCCTACCCGCTGGAAATTGATTTTACCACCACGCGCACATCACGCATTGCCTATGACCGCAAGGTTTTTGCCTTCGGCTTTCGCGTGCCGTCCGGCACTGTGGATGAGGCGGTGGCACTGGCGCAAAAGGCGGATGCGGCAATCGTGTTCGCCGGGCCCGGCTCCACCGCAGAAAGCGAAGGCCGCGACCGGCATTCAATTGGGTTTGATCCGGCACAAAGTGCTCTGATCGAAAAAATTGCGGCGGTCAATCCACGCACTATCGTTGTCATCAATAATGGCAGTGCTGTCACAATGCCGTGGGCCGATAAGGTGTCCGCCATTATGGACATGTGGCTGCCGGGACAGGAAGGCGGCACCGCCATCGCCAAATTGTTGTTTGGTGATGAAAACCCGTCTGGCCGCATGCCCATCACGTTTCCCAAACGCATCGAAGATAATCCGGCGTTCCTGAATTACGCACCGGGGCGCACACAATTTTATGGCGAAGATATTTTTGTCGGCTATCGCTATTACGACCGCACCAAAACCGAACCCCTGTTTCCGTTCGGCTATGGTCTTTCTTATACCACATTTTCTTTCGATAATTTGGCTGTGCCTGCGCGTGTGAAACCGGGTGCCAATGTTTCTGTGTCTGTGCGCGTGAAAAACACTGGTGCGCGCAGCGGTGCGGAAGTCGTGCAACTTTATCTGCGCGATGTGGCAGCGCCCGTTGCGATGCCGCAAAAAGCGCTGAAGGCGTTTGCCAAAGTTCAGCTTGCGCCGGGAGAAGAAAAGACAGTGCAATTTTCACTTGCCCCGCGCGATCTTTCCTATTGGGATGTGGATGATCATGTCTGGGTCGAAGATCCGGGCGAATTTGAAGTGATGATTGGCGCGTCGTCGCGCGATATTCGTGCAAGCAAAAATTTCACTTTGCTGCCTCCGCCTAAACCGCAAAGATAATGTCCTGCGAGATGAGCCAGAACGCCGGTAAGAAATGTGGTCTTGTTGCCGATGTTGGTGGCACCAATGTGCGGTTCGCACTGGTTGATCTGGATGCGCCGGGCCCGCTTGCCGTTCACAGTGCACAGCATTTTGCGACCCGCGATTATGCGGGCATGGCAGAGGCGGCAAATACCTATCTGAAACAACACGCGCCATCTGTTGCACTGAAATCCGCATGCTTTGCCGTGGCTGGCCCGGTCAGTGATGGCAAGATCAGCTTCACCAATTCGGCTTGGGCGTTCTCGGAAAAAGAGCTGGGCGAAAAGCTGGGCGGCACGCGCGTGCGCCTGATCAATGATTTTGAAGCAACGGCTTATGCCATCCCGCATCTGGGAAAGTCTGATGTGACGGTGATTGGGCCCAATGTCAGCGGCGCTGATGGCCAGCAAAAAACCTTTTGCGTATTGGGGCCGGGTACAGGGCTTGGCATGGCGGGGCTGGTGCGTGACGGTGCGCGCGATGTTGCGCTGGTGACAGAGGGCGGTCATGCCGGATTCGCACCTGGTAATGCGCTGGAGGTTGCGGTTCTCGAATTTTTGCGCAAACGCTATGATCACGTTTCGCGCGAGCGTCTGTTATCCGGCGCGGGGCTGCGCAATCTCTATGATGCGATGTGTGAAATCGATGGCGTCGATAACGTCGATCCGAAGCCCGAAGACATCACAGCCGAAGCCATGCGTAATGCGCAATCCTTCTGTGCGCGTGTGTTTGGGGCGTTCTGTGCCATTTTGGGTTCTGCTGCGGGTGATGCGGCGCTGACCATGGGCGCGCGCGGCGGCGTCTATCTGGCGGGCGGTATCCTTCCTGACGCTGTGGATTTTCTGCAAAAGAGCGCGTTTCGTGCGCGCTTCACCGCAAAGGGGCGGTTCCACGATTATCTTGCCGCTATTCCCACATTTTTGATTGTGCATCCTTACGCGGCGTTGCTTGGTGCGGCTTCGCGTCTTGCGGACACGGATTGATTTATTGCTGATATTTTTTGTGACGATAGCGCAATGGAACAATTGTGCGCCTCATGCGTCTTACTGCTGACAAAATTCGGCTGATGATGCGTTAGAGTTACCTGTAACAATCTTTCACAAAAGGTGGGTACGCATGGTCTTGATATGTTATGCCATGCAGCACAGATATTCGTCTGCCCACCTATCAATGGGTTTGCGGATGCGCATCGACCCGCTTTCGCGCGGCATCTCGCGGAGATAAATCATGGCAAGCCCGACCCTCTCGACACAGGCGCACCGACGCCTGACCTCCAAATCGCCTCTCGCCGAGCGCTATGGCGCTGTGCGTGCGACGACCGAAGAATTGGCCGCGCCATTATCGGCCGAAGATCAATGTGTGCAGTCGATGGAGGATGCCAGCCCCGCCAAATGGCATCGCGCGCACACGACATGGTTTTTTGAAACCTTCATCCTTTCCAAAGTGGACGGCTACAAACCGTTTCATCCGGCCTATTCCTATTTGTTCAATTCCTATTATGAGGCGGTTGGTGCGCGTCAGCCGCGCCCCAAACGCGGATTGATCACGCGGCCGGGCGCTGCCGAGGTGGGGGAGTATCGCGCCCATGTCGATGCGGCGATGATCGCCTTGCTGAACGAACGCGGCGATGATCCCGAAATTTCCTATCTTTGCGAATTGGGCCTCAATCATGAACAGCAGCATCAGGAATTGCTACTCACCGATATTCTGCATGCCTTTGCACAGAATCCGTTGAAGCCGGCCTATCGGTCCTGGGCGCCTGCGCAGGGCGGCGATATCGGCGAACTTCTCTATCGTGAATTTGCTGGCGGGCGGATCGAGATTGGCCACAAGGGTGCAGGCTTTGCATTCGACAATGAAGGCCCGCGCCATGAAACGCTGCTCAATCCGTTCGCGATTGGCGAACGGCTGATTACCAATCGCGAATGGCGCGCCTTTATCGAAGATGGTGGTTATGGCGAACCGCATCATTGGCTTTCTGACGGCTGGGCCACGGTTTTGCGTGAGGGCTGGACGGCGCCTCTCTATTGGGAAAAGCGCGATGATGTGTGGTTCGAGATGGGCCTCTCTGGTCTGCAACCTTTGAACCATGACGCGCCGGTAACGCATATCAGCTATTACGAGGCCGATGCCTATGCGCGCTGGGCCGGAAAGCGGTTACCAAGCGAAGCGGAATGGGAACATGCCGCCGCGCATACGCCGGATTTGCGCGGCAATTTCCGTGAACGCGGAGCGCTGCGTCCGCTGGCGCTGCATCATCATGCGGATGGTGCGCTGGCACAGATGTTTGGCGATGTGTGGGAATGGACGCAAAGCCCCTATTCGCCCTATCCCGGTTTCCGCGCGCCGGAAGATGCAATTGGCGAATACAATGGCAAATTCATGGTCAACCAGATGGTGCTGCGCGGTGGTTCCTGCGTCACCGCGGCGAACCATATTCGCGCGTCCTACCGCAATTTCTTTTACCCTCATCAACGCTGGCAGTTTTCGGGCCTGCGTTTGGCCGATGACCGCTCGCCAAAAAAGGCGGCACGCAGCGAAACGCCAAAGGCCACGACAGCGGATGCCAATTTCCTGCGTGATGTCTGGAACGGGTTTGCAAAACCGCAAAAATCCATTCCCAGCAAATATCTCTACGACGAAGAAGGCTCGCGCCTGTTCGAGGAGATTTGCGAAGCACCGGAATATTATCCGACGCGCACAGAACTAAAACTTCTGGCCGACATCGCTCATGAGCTTTCTGAAAACGTGGAGCCGGATACGGCGCTGCTGGAATTCGGCAGCGGCGCCTTCACGAAAATCCGCATTCTTTTGGATCGCATCCCCAATCTGGCGGCCTATGTGCCGATTGAAATTTGCGCCGAATATGTTGATGCAGCGGTGGAACGGTTCACCCGTGATTACCCGGATCGTGAAATCTGTCCCATCGTGGCTGATTTTACCCAACCCTTCGCGCTGCCGCGCGAGGTGCGGGCGCGCCCCTTGATGGGCTTTTTCCCCGGTTCAACCATCGGCAATCTGGTGACCGATGATGCGGTGAAGTTCTTAAAAACGGCGCGCGAAATTCTGGGCGACGAGGCGCATTTTCTGATTGGCGTCGATATGGTCAAACCTGCCAAAACGCTTCGCGCCGCCTATGATGATGCGGGCGGGGTCAGCGCGGCCTTTGGCAAAAACCTTCTGGTGCGGTTCAACCGCGAACTGGCGGCAGATTTTGACCTTGAATCTTTTTCCTATCGTGCCGATTGGGATGCAGAAGAAAACCGCATCGAGATGAAGCTGGTGTCAGACCGCGACCAGAATATCGATATTGCTGGGCGCAGCTTTGCCTTCAAAAAAGGCGAATCCGTGCACACCGAATATTCGCACAAATACACGGTGGAAAGTTTTACCGAACTGGCTGCGCGCGCGGGCTGGAAAGTCGCGAAATCCTGGGTCAATCCCGATCCGCGTTTCGCCGTGCTGCTGCTGGAATAGATTTTTCGCTTGTGCGTTTGCGGGCCGTGAAGCCGCCATAATTCCTGTACTCAATATGCGGTGTATTGATGCACAGGAGAGCGGATATGCCTCGTGGCGACAAGTCGAGTTATACGGACAAGCAAAAACGCAAGGCTCGCAAGATCGAAAAGAGCTATAAAGAGCGCGGCGTCAGCGAAGACGAAGCCGAGCGCCGCGCCTGGGCCACCGTGAACAAACAAGATCACGGCGGCAAAAAATCCGGTTCCGGCCGCGGCAAGAAATCCAACAAATCGGCCTCGGAAAAAGGCGGGCGCAAGGGCGGCGCGGCCTCTGCTGCCCGGTCCAAGGCCGCCAAATCCAAATCGGCGAAGAAGGCGGCCGCCACACGCAAGAAACGCGGACATTGATCGCGCCACAAAAGAAACGGGCCGGGCTCCATGATAGAACCCGGCCCGCCGACTTTTTAAGTGTGGTTGCGATTACAGCCGCTCAATAATCGTCACATTGGCCAACCCGCCGCCTTCACACATGGTTTGCAGGCCATAGCGTTTGTTCCTGTTCTTCAGCGCATAGATCATCGTCGTCATCAGCTTGGTGCCCGTTGCGCCCAGTGGATGGCCCAGCGCAATCGCGCCGCCATTCACATTCAGCCGCGCCGGGTCGGCTTTGGTTTCGCCCAGCCATGCCACAGGCACCGGTGCGAACGCTTCGTTGACCTCGAAAATGTCGATGTCGTCGATTTTCATGTCCGCTT
>JBDZUY010000003.1:34023-45680 GCA_040255365.1 Hyphomicrobiales bacterium | reverse complement strand
GCGAACGCTTCGTTGACCTCGAAAATGTCGATGTCGTCGATTTTCATGTCCGCTTTTTTCAGCGCGCGCAATGTTGCCGGTATCGGCGCTTCCAGCATGATGACCGGGTCATGGCCGATCACCGTCATGTGCACGATACGCGCCAGCGGTTTGACGCCCAGCGCCTTCAACCCGTTTTCGTTGACAACCATCACGCCCGATGCGCCATCGCAAATCTGGCTTGACGTGGCCGCGGTCACGCGCCCGCCTTCGGCCAACAGCTTCACCCCTTTGATACCATCCAGCGTGCCGTCAAAACGGATGCCTTCATCAACGGTGTGCATTTCTGTCTTGCCGTCGGCAGTGGTGATTTCCACAGGCACGATTTCGTCGTTGAACGCACCGGCCTTGGTCGCGGCAATCGCTTTTTGGTGGCTGTCAAAACCGAACTGATCCAGCGTGTCGCGCGACAGGTCATATTTCTTGGCGATCATTTCGGCGCCCATGAACTGGCTGAACTGAATGTTCGGATAACGCTTTTGCATGTTCGGGCTCATATAGGTGCCAAAACCGTTTTTGGCCGGCAGCACGGCGGGAAGGCCCATTGGCACTCGGCTCATGCTTTCCACGCCCGCGGCAATCACCACATCCATTGCGCCGCTCATCACCGCCTGCGCTGCAAAGTGCAGCGCCTGCTGGGACGAACCACATTGCCGGTCCACGGATGTAGCTGGAACGCTTTCTGGTAATTTGGAGGCCAGCACCGCATTGCGCGCGATGTTGACCGATTGTTCGCCCGCCTGACCGACGCAGCCCATGATGACATCTTCAATCATGTCTGGTGCGGCACCGGAACGTTCCACCAGCGCATTCAATACGGCACCGCCCAGATCGGCCGGGTGCCAGCCCGAAAGCCGCCCGCCCTTGCGCCCGCCCGCGGTGCGCGCCGCTGCCACGATATATGCCTCTGCCATGATCGTTCTCCGTTTGGATAATCTTCGACCGTCAGCTTAAACCCAATAGACATGGCTTTCCACGCACAGCGTTTGCGGCGCGCGCTTTTGTACCAATGGTCCTCGATATTTACGCAGCGGCAGCGCCGTGCAGGGACTTAGTCTTTCGCCCGCTCGACATAGGAACCGTCATCGGTCAGCACGACAATGCGTGTGCCGGTCACGATATGTGTCGGCACCATGGTGCGCACGCCGTTTTCCAGAATTGCCGGTTTGAACGAGCCAGAGGCCGTCTGGCCCTTGATAACCGGCTCGGTCTCGGTGACTTCCAGGCTGACGCGGGCGGGCAGGGTGATGGAAATCGGCAGGCCATTGTAAAGGGCAAGCTGCACTTCCATGCCTTCCTGCAGATAGGGCGCCATATCGCCCAGGACTTCAGGTGTCACCGGAATCTGATCGAATGTTTCGGGGTCCATGAATACGAACTGCTCGCCATCCTGATACAGAAAGCTGTGCGTGCGCTCGTCGATGAAGGCTTTTTCCATCGTGTCGGTGGTTTTGTAGCGTTCGTTCACCTTCACCCCATCGGAAATGCGGCGCATTTCCAGCTGGGTTACCGGCGTGCCCTTGCCGGGGTGGATGTTCTCCGCCGTCAGCACGACATAGAGCTTGCCGTCCTTTTCAATGACATTGCCTTTGCGCACATTGCTGGCGATAACCGAAGCCAAGATTCACCTCTTCCCTTGAAAGAAGGGCGGGTCTTAGCAGGACTGGCCCTTTGGGCCAAGGTGGGGCTGGTCCTTTGGGCCAAGACATCAACGCTTGGGGAGCAACAGTGCCAGCAGTTACATCACCCTGGTGGGACAAAAACCGCCATGCCGACCGAAGGCCGGGTCTTTTGGCCCGGGGGCGGATTCGCGGGGCGTTGCGCGGCTGGTTCGAGGGGCTGGGCTTTACCGAGGTTGAATGCGGCGCGCTGGCGGCCAGCCCCGGAAATGAGGCGCATCTGCACGGCTTTGAAACCGCGCTCTTGACGATTGATGGCGAGGCGACGCCCGCCTATCTGCACACCTCGCCCGAATTTGCTGCCAAAAAGCTGTTGGCGGCAGGCGAGACAAAGATTTTCGATTTTGCCCGTGTCTTTCGCAATCGTGAGCGCGGGCCCCTGCACCAGCCCGAATTCACAATGCTGGAATGGTATCGCGCAGAAGACGATTATCAGGCGGTGATCGGCGACAACCTGCATGTCGTGATACAGGCTGCCGATGTGACGGGAGTAAAAGAGTTTGTGTGGCGTGAACGCGTGTGCGATCCGCGCGCGCCAGCCGAACGGCTCAGCGTCGCCGAAGCGTTTCAGAAATTTGCGCAGATTGATCTGTTGTCCACCCTCAGCGCGGCGGGCGCGGGCGACCGGCCCAGCCTTGCCAATGCGGCGCGCGCCACCGGCTTTGATGTGGTGGACAGCGATAATTGGGCCGATATTTTCAGCAAAATCCTTGTCGCCAAGATCGAACCCAATTTGGGGCTAGGTGCGCCCACTCTGCTGTATGAATATCCGCGCTGCGAGGCCGCGCTGGCGCGCGCCTGTGCCCACGACGCGCGCGTTGCCGAACGGTTCGAGCTGTATGTCTGTGGCATCGAACTGGCCAATGGCTTCGGCGAATTGATTGATCCGTTTGAACAGCGCAAACGTTTTGAGGCGGAGATGGATGAGAAAGAGCGCGTCTATGGCATGCGCTATCCCATCGATACCGAGCTTCTGGCCGCGCTGGCACAGATGCCGCCGTCCTGCGGCGTGGCGCTGGGCTTTGACCGGCTGGTGATGCTGGCCACGGGCGCGCGCAGCATTGCCGATGTGATCTGGACACCGGCCCCGAACCCTGCGACGGCTTGAGCATGACAAAAACCTTGCACACGCTCGGCGATCTGGCCGATGCCGGGCTGTTACCGCGGGGCGCCGCTGCATCGCTTGTGCCGGTGGCAGACAAATACGCGATTGGTGTCAGTGCGCATGTCGCAGGTTTGATGGATCGCGCTGCAGACAATGATCCCATCGCGCGGCAATTCATTCCCTCTGATGTGGAACTGGATGTCACGGCGGGTGAACGCGCCGATCCCATCGGTGACGCGGCGCATAGCCCGGTGCCCGGTATCGTGCATCGGCACAGCGACCGGGTGCTGTTCAAACTCACCCATATCTGCCCGGTCTATTGCCGCTTCTGCTTTCGCCGCGAAATGGTTGGGCCAAATGGCGATGGCGCGCTCAGCCACGCGCAAATTGATGCCGCGCTGGCTTACATTGCCGATCATTCCGAAATCTGGGAAGTCATCATTACCGGCGGTGATCCGTTTGTCCTGTCGCCGCGCCGTATTGGCGAAATCTCAAATGCGCTGGCGGCGATTGGCCATGTGAAAATCATTCGCTGGCACACCCGCGTGCCGGTGGTGGAACCTGACAGCATCAATGATGATTTGATCGCCGCGTTGACCGTGCCGGGTGCGACAACGTTCATCGCGCTGCATGCCAATCATCCGCGCGAGTTGGAGGCACCGGCCGCCCGCGCCGCAATTGCGCGATTGATCGATGCCGGTATTCCGCTGGTGTCGCAATCGGTGCTGCTGCGTGGGGTGAATGACACTATCGAAACTCTGATTGCCCTGATGCGCGGTTTTGTCGAACTGCGGGTGAAGCCGTACTATCTGCATCACGCAGATCTTGCCCCCGGCACATCGCATTTTCGTGTGCCGCTAAACGAAGGTCGTGCGTTGATGCGCGAACTGCGCGCCCGCGTTTCCGGTCTGTGTGTGCCCGAATACATGCTGGACATTCCCGGCGGTTATGCCAAGGCGCGCGTGACCGAAAGCGATGTGGAGATTGACGAAACCGGCACGCGCATCCGCGACCATGATGGGCGCTGGCACCCCTATCCGCCAAAAGACTAACCAACCTGTGTGGCGCACCCATCCTTCGACAGGCTCAGGATGAGGTTCGTATCCTTACCGTTACCCTCACCCTGAGCTTGTCGAAGGGCGAGGGTGTTTCGCCAGCGGAAGCTTTACCGGTACCCGGCGTTGATCGCATCCAGCGCTTTTGATCCGGGGCACAGCTCGCGCTCACCCAATTTGTTCAGCGGCGTGCCCACCGTGTTCAAATGCGCGTGCAGATCATCTGCATCCTTGTCCAGATACAAAAGCCCCGTCACGACTTCGCCCTTGGCCTGTTTGTCCTGCAAATAGCCCATCGCCGCCGCGCGATTGTGCGGGTCGTAATCGGGATCAATCTTGGCAAGGCGGATGGCCGAACCATCATGCTGGCGCACGGTTTCCACGGTGCCCGGTTCGTAATCCACCGTGATTTCGTCGCGCGGCGAAATGAAATCCAGCCGGTTCACCGCATCATTATGCGCGCGCACAAAATCAAAACTCTTGGTCGAACCATTGTGATTGTTGAACTGCACGCAAGGGCTGATGATGTCGATAATTGCCGGACCCTTGTGCATGATCGCGGCCTTGATCAGCGGCACCAATTGCTTGCGATCACCAGAGAACGAACGCGCCACAAAACTGGCGCCCAGCACCAGCGCCAGGCTGACCAGATCAATCGAGGAATCGGTGTTCATCGTGCCGCCCTTGGATTTGGAACCCTTGTCGGCGGTGGCTGAAAACTGCCCCTTGGTCAGGCCGTAAACACCATTGTTCTCGCAGATATAGACCATGTTCACGCCGCGTCGCACGGCATGGGCAAATTGGCCCAGCCCGATAGAGGCGCTGTCACCATCGCCCGAAATACCCAGATAAATCAGATCACGATTGGCAAGGTTCGCGCCGGTCAGAACCGATGGCATGCGCCCATGCACGGAATTGAAACCGTGACTGTTGCCCAAAAGATAATCCGGCGTTTTCGACGAACAGCCAATGCCCGAAAGTTTGGCGACGCGGTGCGGCTCGATGGAAAGCTCGAAGCAGGACTGGATCAACGCGGCCGAAATGGAATCATGACCGCAGCCCGCGCAGAGCGTGGAAACAGAGCCTTCGTAATCGCGGTGCGTAAAGCCCAGCGCGTTGGTGGGCAAATCCGGATGACGCATTTTGGGTTTGGTGATGTAGGTCATTCTGCGGCTTCTCTTTGCTGGCCCTTGCGCGCGGATATACGCTCGGCAATCGCCTTGTGAATAAAGCGGGCGGTGATCGGCGTGCCGTCATAATGCAGGATCGAGATGAATTTGTTCGGGTCGATCTCGCATTCATTGCTGAGTAGCTTTTTCATCTGTGCATCGCGGTTCTGTTCGATCACAAACACTTTTTCATGCGCGTTGATGAAATCGGTCACCGCATCGCTGAACGGGAAGGCACGCAGACGCATCGTGTTCAGATGGATGCCTTCGCTTTCCAGCGCCGCCAGTGCTTCATCCATCGCCGGGCTGGTTGAGCCAAAATAAAGCACGCCATGCCGTGTCAGTTTCTTGGCATCGCGGCGCAGTGGTGCCGGCACAAGGGTTTTTGCCGTTTCCAGCTTGCGCAAAAGCCGCTGCACATTATCGACATAGACCGATCCGTCTTCGCTGTATTTGGCGTAACGGTCGCGGCTGGTACCGCGCGTGAAAAATGCGCCGCGCGCCGGGTGCGTACCGGGCAGGGTGCGGAACGGAATCGCATCGCCATCCACATCCAGATAACGGCCAAAGGGTTTGCGCTCTTCCAGATCCTGATAGTTCATCACCTTGCCGCGGTCATAGCCGCGATGATCGTCCCATGTCAGCGGATCACACAGCCAATCATTCATACCGATATCCAGATCCATCAGCACGAATACCGGCGCCTGTAACCGCTCGGCCAGATCGAACGAGGCAGCGGCAAACTCAAAACTTTCGGCCGGATTTTTCGGGAACAGCAACACATGTTTGGTGTCGCCATGGCTGGCATAGGCGCAGGTCAAAACATCTGATTGTTGTGTGCGCGTGGGCATGCCGGTGGAGGGGCCGCCGCGCTGAATATCAAAAATTACCGCCGGGATTTCAGCAAAATAGGACAGCCCGAAGAATTCCTGCATCAGCGAAATGCCGGGCCCGGATGTTGCGGTAAAGGCGCGCGCGCCGTTCCACCCCGCACCGATCACCATGCCGATGGCGGCGATCTCGTCTTCGGCCTGCACGATGGCGAATTTGTTCGCGTCCGTTTCGGCGTCCACACGCAGATTTGCGCAATGTTTGGTGAAGGCTTCAGCGACCGAAGTGGACGGCGTAATCGGGTACCACGCACAAACGGTTGCCCCGCCATAGACGCAGCCCAAACCGGCCGCATCATTACCGGCGATGAAAATACGGTCGCCCACCGCATCGGCGCGTTCCACCTTCAGCGCGCATTTTCCCGCCAGGTGGGTGTTGGCGTAATCACGGCCCAGTTTCAGCGCGTGAATGTTGGGGCCGATCAGCTTTGTCTTGCCTTTGAATTGTTCGTGAATTTTTGTCTCGACAACTTCCGTCTCGATATTGAGCAAAGCGGCCAAAGCGCCCAGATAAATCACGTTCTTCAAAAGCTGGCGTTCGCGCGGGCTCGCATCTTCCATTTGATTGGCCAGCCGGGTCAGCGGCACACCCATCACCGTAATGTCTTCGCGGAATTTCGACGCGGGCATCGGCTTGGTTGAATCGTAAAGCAGGTAGCCGCCGCTATCGATGGAGGCGATATCCTTGTCCCAGGTTTGCGGGTTCATCGCGACCATCAGATCGACGCCGCCGCGCCGCCCCAGCCAGCCCTCGCCTGATATGCGCACTTCATACCAGGTCGGCAGGCCCTGAATGTTCGACGGGAAAATGTTGCGGCTGGCCACGGGCACGCCCATGCGCAAAACACAGCGCGCGAACAACTCGTTGGCGCTGGCTGAACCGGAGCCATTGACGTTGGCAAATTTGACGACGAAATCGTTGGTGGCTGCTATCGGCTCTGGCATGAATCGGCCTGCGCGGTTTCGAGATAGAATTTTTTCATGTCCCACGCGCCGGTCGGGCAACGCTCGGCGCACAGCCCGCAATGCAGGCAGACATCTTCATCCTTCGCCATGATACGCCCGGTTTTTAATAGGCCGGAGATGTATAGGTCCTGTTCCGGGTTGGGCGAGGGCGCGCTCAGCCGGCTCCGCAAATCTTCTTCTTCGCCGTTCTCGGTGAAAGTGATGCAATCAATCGGGCAGATATCAACACAAGCATCACACTCGATGCAGAGCTTGTCTTCAAACACCGTTTGAATGTCGCAATTCAGACAACGCTGCGCTTCCTGAAAGCCTTGCGTCTTGTCAAAGCCCAGTTCGACCTCGACCAGCACGTTCTTCAGCGTCACTTCCTTGGGCGCATGGGGCACGCGGTAGCGCAGATCCAGCGATACGTCATTGTCATAGGACCATTCGTGAATGCCCATTTTCTGACTGGTCAGATTGACCATCGGGTCGGGCCGCGCATCCGCAACCGATTTGCCGTTACAGAACAAATCGATGGAGACGGCTGCCTCATGGCCATGTGCTACGGCCCAGATGATGTTCTTTGGGCCGAACGCGGCATCACCGCCAAAAAACACGCGCGGGTTGGTCGATTGCATCGTCAGCTCATCAACCTTGGGCATGTCCCAACGGTCGTCGAATTCCAGCCCGATATCGCGCTCGATCCAGGGGAAAGCATTTTCCTGTCCCACGGCCACCAGCACATCGTCGCATTCCATCGCCACATCCGGCTCGCCGGTGGGCACCAGCTTGCGGCGGCCCTTGTCATTGTATTCGGCTTTCACCTTTTCAAACACGACGCCGGTCAGCTTGCCGTTTTTGTGCGTGAATTCCTTGGGCACCAGGAAATTGTGAATGGGGATGCCTTCGCCCATCGCATCGTCTTTTTCCCACGGGCTGGCTTTCATTTCTTCAAAGCCGGAGCGCACAACCACGCGCACATCCTCGCCGCCAAGACGGCGCGAGGTGCGGCAGCAATCCATCGCGGTGTTACCGCCGCCCAGCACGATCACGCGCCGGCCGATCTTGCCGATATGGCCGAACGAAACCGATGATAGCCAGTCGATGCCGATGTGAATGTTCTTGGCGGCTTCGTTGCGGCCAGGAATATCCAGATCGCGCCCACGCGGCGCACCGCAGCCGACGAAAATCGCGTCATAATCCTCGTCGAGGATCGCCTTCAGACTGTCGATCTTTTCGCCCAGCCGCAATTCGGGCTCAAGCCCGGTGATGTAACCCACTTCTTCGTCCAGCACTGCTTCAGGCAGGCGGAATTTGGGGATCTGCGTGCGCATCATGCCGCCGGCTTTTTTGTCCTGATCGTAGAGCACACAGGTATAGCCAAGCGGCAGAAGATCGCGCGCCACGGTCAGCGAGGCGGGCCCCGCCCCGATCAGCGCAATGCGCTTGCCGTTTTTGGTATGCGCAGGCGCGGGCAGGCGATCACGAATATCGTCTTTCATGTCCGCGGCCACGCGCTTCAACCGGCAAATCGCGACGGGTTCTTTTTCCACCCGGCCACGGCGGCAGGCCGGCTCGCATGGCCGGTCACAGGTGCGGCCCAAAACGCCGGGAAACACGTTGGATCGCCAATTGATCATATAGGCGTCGGAGTATCGCTCCTCCGCGATCAGGCGAATATATTCGGGAACGGGCGTGTGCGCAGGGCACGCCCATTGGCAATCGACAACCTTGTGAAAATAGTTGGGATTGCTGATGTCGGTCGGCGTCATGCCGGCCTGGCGCGCGGGTTTGCTAAGCAACCCTTCGGCCGAATCGGAACTCATGGCTATGTCCGCTACTCCACGATGGCATTTGCTTCGTCTGTTAGGCGCAACAAAACACTGGTATGCGGCGCTTTTGTTCGATGAATGCAATGCCCAAGCGTTTCCCCAGGCAATCATCTTAGACCGGCGGCACTTTCGCGCAACACACAAATGCTAGTAATCTCAATGGGATAGGGGTTAATCCGCCGCACGGGGTCTAAGTACCTGATTTTGCGGCATTTCTTGGGGGCCAGAGAGATGGATTTGACCTTAACGGATGACCAGCGCGCCATCGAAGACAGCGTGGGCCGCATCACCGCGCGCTTTGGCGATGATTACTGGAGCGAATGCGACAGCACCCCCCGCTTCCCGGCGGAGTTTCACAAAGCGATGGCCGGTGGTGGCTGGCTGGGCATTGCCATGCCGCCCGAATATGGCGGGGCGGGGCTGGGCGTGACCGAGGCGGCGCTGATGATGCACACAGTCACACAAGGCGGCGGCGGATTTTCGGCGGCCTCTGCCATTCACCTCAATCTGTTCGGGCCGCATGCGATTGTCGTGTATGGCACCGATGAACAAAAGACGCGCTTCCTGCCGCCGCTGATCAAGGGTGAGCAAAAGGCCTGCTTTGGCGTGACCGAGCCGGACGCCGGGCTGGATACAACGTCGATCAAAACCTTCGCGCGGCGCACGAACAATGGCTATGTCGTGAAGGGCCGCAAAATGTGGACAACATCGGCGCAAGTCGCCGACAAGATTTTGCTACTGGCGCGCACCACCGCAAAGGCAGATGCGAAAAAGCCGACCGATGGCATGACGCTTTTTTACACCGATCTCGATCGCACAAAGGTTGAGGTGCGGCGCATCGCAAAAATGGGCAGGAACGCGGTGGATTCCAATGCGGTGTTTATCGACGATCTGTTTGTGCCCGATGAAGACCGCATCGGCGAGGAAGGCAAAGGCTTTCGCTACATCCTCGATAGTCTGAACCCCGAACGCATTTTGATTGCCGCCGAAGCGATTGGGCTGGGGCGTGATGCGCTTCGCCGGGCGGCGGATTATGCGCGCGAACGCAACGTCTTTGGCCGCGCCATCGGCCAGAATCAGGGCGTGCAGCATCCGCTGGCCGAAAACTGGGCCTATCTGGAAAGCGCGTTCTGGATGGTGATGCGCGCCGCCTCTTTATACGATGCAAAAAAGCCCTGCGGTGCAGAGGCCAATGCCGCAAAATTTCTGGGCGCGCGCGCGGCGTTCGATGCGGCAACGCGATCTGTGATGACGCATGGCGGCATGGGTTACGCAAAAGAATTTCAGGTGGAGCGTCTGTTCCGCGAAAGCATCCTCACCCGCATCGCGCCCGTCACCGAACAGATGATCCTGTCCTTCATCGCCGAGAATGTGCTGGATTTGCCGAAATCATACTGACCAAAAATTGTCATTCCCGGCGAGCATCGCGGTAGCGATGCGAGGGAAGGGAACCCAGGTGTGTGTGCTGCTCATAATGTTCGAGACTTGGGCCCCCTTCTCCTCAGGGTGCCACGCGCCGCTTGGCCGGGGGTGACAAGGCGGTACACATTGCCGCTTGCCTTTGCGCGCATCACGGGCGTATTTCGGCCCCATTGAATAAGGCGGAGATGATATGGAACGGTTGATTAAAGGCTATCGGGAATTTCGCAAAAAAGGCTGGCCTGCCGAGCGCGCCAATTACGAGGCGCTGGCACATAAGGGGCAGAAGCCGGAATATCTGCTGATTGCATGCAGCGATTCCCGCTCTGATCCGGCCACCATTTTCGGCGCGCATCCGGGCGAGTTTTTTGTCGTGCGCAATATCGCCGCTGTGGTGCCGCCCTATGGTGCCACTGACGGATTGTTTGGCACGCGTTCTGCCATCGCCTATGCCGTCGTTGCGCTCAATGTGCGCAACATTGTGGTGATGGGCCACGCACAATGCGGCGGCGTGGGCGCGGCCATTGATCCCGAAAGTGCAAAGGACATTCCCTTTGTGAAGGAATGGGTTGATCTGATTGAACCGGCAATCACACGCACGCCGGAAAACGGCCATGGCACGGATGGACACACCCATGCCGAACGCGAGGTGGTGAAACTCTCGCTTGAACGGCTGGCGGATTATCCTTTCATCGCCGAACGGATCGCGGCAGGCAAACTGAAAATTGATGGCGCGCGATTTGGCATCGCTGATGGTGTTCTCGAAGTGCTGAACAAAGAGACCGGCAAATTCGAAGCCGTGCAGCCCAAAAAATTCTGGGGCAAGTGAACGCGAGGGCGCGCTGTTGGATATCGCATTGCGGCCTTGAAATTGCGCGTCCGGCTTTCGATGTAAGAACGGGCTGCGTGCAAAAGCGCGCGGCTCGTATCGCCCCCTCCCCCGCGATGGGGAGATGGGGCGAAAATGCAAAAACAACCTTTCGGCCTTTATCCAGCAAACCCAAGGATTTAAGAAAAATCGAAAGAATGTTTCCACGGGATGCGGAGCGGCGCTAGGGTCACACCAAGTGAAAACAAATCTCCACTACCCATTTTGCGAGCCCCGCCCATGCCCGGTCTTTATTTCGAAGAATTTTCCATCGGCCAGATGTTTCAACATCCCATCCGGCGCACGGTGACCGAAGCGGACAATGTTTTTTTCTCTGCGATGACGCACAACCCCGCGCAGCTTCATCTGGATGAAGAATATTGCCGCACCGAAACCGAATTCGGCGAACGGCTGGTCAATTCACTGTTTACGCTTGGCTTGATGATCGGCATTTCGGTGGGCGAGACGACACTTGGCACCACGGTCGCCAATCTGGGCATGGAAGAAGTGCGGTTCCCCAAACCTGTGTTTCACGGTGACACCCTGCATGTTGAAACCGAGGTGCTGGAAATTCGCCCGTCGAAATCGCGGCCCACGCAGGGCGTGGTGATTTTTGCGCACCGCGCGATCAATCAGCGCAATGAAATCGTCGC
>JBDZUY010000003.1:12726-33923 GCA_040255365.1 Hyphomicrobiales bacterium | reverse complement strand
CCGGCGGGGCTGGTAATCCCCAAACCGGATGGCCCGCATGTGCTGAATGTGATCGACGCACATTTGCTGACGCTGGAAACGCAGGCCGGACTGCCCGAACGGTCCATTCAGCTTTTGCCGGTTGCAACCGAAACGCCAACCGCCGTGTTGTCCTTGCAGGATTATCGCCATGTGCCGCCGCGTCTGGCGGCGATGAGCTGGGGCGCCGAAGATCTGGCCGCTGCGCTTGGTGCCGCGATGAACCGCGACGAGAACGGCGAGTTTCTGTTCATTCACAAAATGGTGCGTTCAATGGTGTTGCTGGCGGCAAAGGCGGCGGGCGTTGACGCTATCGAAACCCTGCATGCTGATTTTCGCGATGAGGCCGGGTTGATCCGTGCGGCGCGCATGGCCCAGCGCGAAGGGTTCGCCGGTATGCTGGCCATTCATCCGGCGCAGGTCGAACCGATCAACGCCGCGTTCACACCGTCATCGGACGATGTGGCGCATGCGCAAAAAATTGTCGCGGCCTTTGCGGGCGGCAAGGGTGTGGCCTCGCTGGATGGCAAGATGCTCGACCAGCCGCATCTGAAACAGGCGCAGCATATTCTCTCGCTTGCCAAGGCAATTGCGGAGCGATGAATTATTTTGATGTTTTGAGGGCCCAGCGATACAGCGCCCAGACCAGCACTGCAAAACTCAGCCCGCCAATGATTGGCGCCCAGACGAAATTCCCGTTCACAAGCGCCATCGGTGCGTCATCGCCTGATGCGACAATCACACCGGCCAGCGCCACACCGAACAGGCTTTCCCCAACGATCAAACCGGATGCGATCAGCACGCCGCGCTGTTCGGCCTGCGGCGGGTTGGTGCTGCGTTTGGCGCGCGCCTTGAACCACTGGCTGACCACGGCGCCAAACACCACCGGCAAGCTGGCTGCCATCGGCAGATAGATGCCAATGCAAACACCCAGCGGCGGCAGGCGCATCAGCTTGCGAAAGCCCAGGAACTCATCCAGCGCGATCACCGCAACACCAATGGCAGCGCCAATCCCCAGCATGGCCCAATCCAGATTGGCGCCGAGCACGCCTTGCGCCAAGGCAGAGATCAGCACCGCTTGCGGGGCAGCCAGCGGCGTTGCGCCCGCCGAAACCGGGCCGCCGATCTGGCCCGCAAACCCGTATGCGCGCGACAACAGATCAAGCACGGGCGGTATAATCACTGCGCCTGCGATGATGCCGACAATCAGGGCCCATTGCTGTGCCCACGGGCCTGCACCGACCAATTGGCCGGTCTTGAGGTCTTGCAGATTGTCGTTGGAGGTTGTGGCCGCCGCGAACACGATGGACAGCGTGAACAGCGAAAACGCGATCAGCGCTTTGGTATCGCCCGCGGTCACCGGAATCATGATCGCCAGCAGGCTTGCGTACAAGAGGATCGCCAGAATGCCGACGCCGGAAATTGGTGAATTGGTGGAACCGACAAGCCCGGCCAGATATCCGCAGATTGCTGACACCAGAAATCCGCCGAAGATCACAAAGCCAACCGTGATGAAGGTCAGGGTCCATTCATGGGGCTGCAGTGGCGTGCCCTTTACAAAATCGAACACCAGCCAGACGATCACTGCGAGACAGCCGACAACCCAGGCCGCAATCCATGTGGGTGCCATGTCACGGTCGGTTGATGGGTTGGCGCTGGCTCGCGCGGCGGCCAGTGTCGAGACCAGTCCGGTCGCAACCGGTTTGGCAAGCTTGGCCAGTGTCCACAAGGCCGAGATGGCAATCGCGCCCGCACCCATGAAACGCACATGGCTTTGCCATATCTGGTTCGCAAAAGCGGCAATATCGCCCGTCGCGGGCACAACAGCCATTGCACTCAGAATCGGCACGGCGAAACCCCATGCGATGATGACACCCAGCAGTAGCGCGAGGCCCACTGAAATGCCCACCAGATGACCCGCGCCGAACAGTGCCAGCGAAAGGCCGGCGTCATAACCGGTCACGCTTTTGCCAATGCGGAAATAGCTGTGCACTTGGGCCGCGGCGATTTGTGTTGCGGTAAAGGCGGCAAGCCCGGCCGAAGCCACCGCGCCGTAAACCACAGCAAGTAATCCTTCGCGCGCTTCCTTGTCACCGGCTTCGGCATCGCGCACATCCGAGCCGACTTTCAACACTTCGGCGGCGGCAATGCCTTCAGGGTAAGGCAGATCGGAATGGGTCACCATCGCGCGGCGCAAGGGGATCGTGAAGATCACGCCAATGATGCCGCCGGATGCGCAGACCAGGAACGAAGTCCAGAAATCAAACCCGGTCCACCAGCCCACAATCACCAGGCCCGGTAATACGAAGATAATGGAGGCCAGCGCACCTGCCGCGCTCGCGACCGTCTGCACGATGTTGTTCTCCAGAATCGTCGCGCCCTTGAAGAACGACAGAATGGCCATCGAGATCACGGCAGCAGGAATAGACGTGGCGAAGGTCAGTCCCACCTTCAGCCCCAGATAGGTATTGGCAGCGGTAAAGATAAAGGTGATCAGAACGCCCAGAATAAGTCCGCGAATGGTCAGCTCGCGTGCGCGAGGTGTTTGGCTCAATTGGCTCATGCTGCGAAATTCCCCCTGGGTGAATCGCGCCATCATGGATTTCATGCGCCGTCAGCGCAAATGGCCGTCATTGGCGAAATACAAAAAAAGAGGGAGGACCGATTGGTCCTCCCCCAAGAGACATCCCCGTATTGCCCCGAAGGGACGTCTTGCGCGGAACGTCTGGCTTAGTTGCCGATATTGTAGTGCACGATCTGTGCGGAGTTGCCGACAGCCGAGGCTGAGAGGCCCACATTGCCGCCCACATTCTTGATCGTGGCATTGGTCGTGCCGTAAACGCTCGACTTGTTGATCTGATAGTTCTGGACCGGCGCGTTCGGCGCGTTGGTGTCTTCCGAGAACGTATTACCAACTGCGACCGAGGCCAGCGAGACGCCGCCACCAACATTGCGAAGATTGGCATTGATGCTCGCGCTAGGATCCTGCGCATAACATTCCTGGTTGGAATACACCGCGGTCGTTGTCGGGTCGGTTGAAACATTGGCCGAGTTACAAGCTGCCTGTGATACGAAGCCGACATCGCCACCAATATTCTTGGCATTCACATTGGCAGACGCGGCAATGTTCACGCTGGTCGAAAACTGTTTGTTTGTTACATTTGTGTCTTGCATCGTGGTGACGTCCAGCGTGTTACCTGCGGCCACCGATTGCCCGCCAATGCTGCCACCAACATTCTGCACATCGGTATTCAGTTTGGAGATGGCAACATGAAAGTTCATCTGACCGTTCAGGATTTCGCTGCCCTGCGGGTTAGTCGATCCCCCCGCGTAGGCTAGGCTCGCTGGCAGGGTCATTAGAGCTGTAGTAGCGATAAGGGTTTTCAAGAGACGCGTCATAGGAATTCTCCTTGTAGGAAGCATTGGATGCAGTTGTGGTGCGTGCGGGCGGGCGGGGACCATCCCCAGGGCCGGCCAGCGGATCGCTGGACGAACCAATTGCGGAAGCGCAGGAATTCTGCGGAATGTGATAGAGGCGCGAAGTGATCTGCAGCACGGCACGTTCGATCACTGAACGCACGGCCAATTGAATGGGTTCCAATGCGCTCTCGCCGATGCTGGCATCAAAGAATTGATGGCCCAGAAAGTCGAACACGCCGACCGAAACCTGGCGGCCAATGATCTGCTTTTGATAGGAGATCACATCCACGACTTCGAGGGTGTTGGTATCAACAAGGCGAAGATCCAAGCCGACATTCATCACATACATGTTGGCGCCGGCGGTGCCTTTCAGGCCGTCAGTCGCTGTTTCGCCGCCATTACCGTTTGCACCCACCGAACGGATGTTGAAGTTCAATTCGGTGATGCCACCAACCAGGTAATAATCGGAACCGGGGATCGAACCTGCGAGAATCTGGCGGTAATTTTGTCCGCCGTTCTGATCGCTGCCGATCAGCTTGTTGTTGGCATATTTCAGTTCCAGCTCGGCGACCGATGTATCAAAGCGTTCCACCATCGGCACACCAGCTTTGGCCAGCGCGCTCATCGCCATTAAGGATGCGCCTTGCGTGATTTTGCGTCCGCTATTGTCGGATTCGGCTTTACCTGTGTAATCGGCAATCTGGCCAACCGCGACGCGCATTGGGCGGCCGGCGGTATAGCTGGACATGCAGCGCAGTGCTGCAGAATAGGGCGTTTCGTTCGCGATCACGGGCGAGCCGCCGATCGGAGCTGTGTAACGGCCCGTCGAGTCTGCATAAGGACTGACACAGCCCGTAAGGGCAAACGCAGCCAGTGCGAAAACTATGGGCTTAATGAAATGTCGGCGTCCGCGCGATGTCATGGGAGGGGCTCCCTTTCTTTCTTTGTTCAGTTGCCGTTGAGGCTGATGTTGGCCTCTTGGTTGCCGTTGTTCGTCTGATGCGAGCTAACGACGACTGTGTTGTTGTTCCCGATCGTCACGACGTTCAGCGAGTTGCCGACTGCCGATGCAGTGCCATACGCAGTACCCGTGCCAGCACTGCCAACACCGGAGCCGCTGGCGCTCATTTGCTGAACACCGGACTGCTGGCTCATCTGTGACGAGGTAAATTGGCCATTAACGACGGTGAGATTGCCGTTCGCATCTCGCAAAGACGGATTGATCGTCTGGTTTTCCTGCCCCGCATTCATGCCATAGCCATGATTATAATCGGCGGCATTGCTGAAATCGCCAGCGAGGGCGCCCTGCGATGCCAAAAGAACGGCGATTACACCGGCGGCTTGGCAGAGAATGATGCGTTTGACGTTGCGGGCCATGATTGACTGTCCATTTGATCTCGGACCTCAATCAGCAACCCGCGTGCCAGTTTCCTAACGCGCGTTAACGAGCATTCTGTTCCAATGTGGGACGAAGGCGGCTAATTTCGGCGCAAACAGAGCGGAGACGGGTGTGGCAAAGCTGGAATTTTTCTTTGATTGCTCATCGCCATGGACTTATCTGGCGTTCACGCGCGTCGCGGATGTGATCAAACGTACGGGTGCTGAAATGGTTTGGCGTCCCATTTTGGTCGGCGGCGTGTTCAATGCGGTCAATGAGGCGGTTTATGAGCGCCGTGCGAACCCGGAACCACGTAAAGCGTCCTATTATGAGAAGGATCTGGCCGATTGGGCGCGGTTTGCCGGTATCAAAATAGGAAAACCTCCAGTTTTCCCGGTGCGCGCGGTCGCGGCAATGCGCTGTGTGCTTGCCGCTGAGGTGCATGGCGCGCTTGTAAGGTTTGCACGAGAGACATTTGAATCGTATTGGGACCGCTTGGAAGATATTTCGCAAGCGCAGGTTTTAACCACAATCGCCGAACGCGCCGGGCTGGACGGAGCGCGACTATTAGAAGAAGCAAATGCTCCGCAAATCAAAGAACGCCTGCGGGCTAACACCGATGAACTTATCGCCCGTGGAGGCTTTGGCTCACCGACCATGTATGTAGATAAAGGCGACATGTATTTTGGCAATGACCGGCTGGAATTGGTGGAGGCCGCGCTGATGCGCAGGCGCGGCAGTTAACGTTATGGCTTTTCTTCACGAGCAACCGCGCCCACACGAACCATTACTGCGCGTTCCGGCAACGCCGATCTGGTTGATCCTGTTTCTGGCTCTGGCCCATGCTGGACGAGTGTTTTCACCGCCGGATATATCAGAACGGTTCCTGATCAATTACGCGTTCATTCCTGCGCGCTACAGCCATGAATTTCTGGTCAGTCATGGGCTTAATCCGGGTTCGTGGCTGGACAGGGCTGTTCCGTTCATCAGTTACATTTTCATTCATGCGGATTGGACGCATCTGGCAATCAACTCGGTCTGGTTGCTGGCGTTCGGCGCTATTGTGGCGCGCCGGTTTGGTCCCTTTCGTTTCGTAGGGTTTTTTCTGCTTTGCGGTATTGCCGGGGCGGGCACGCATCTGGCCTTCAACTGGGAATCGCCCGCACCAGTTATTGGGGCCTCAGCGGCAATCTCTGGCTTGATGGCCGCAGGCTTTCGGATGATGAGTGCGTTGCCCGGCTTCGATTCTATGGCGGTTCACACAGGCGCTTATGGTCCGCCGCCATTGGCTCCACTCTTTTCCACACGGATATTGCTCTGGAGCGCGGTCTGGGCTGGTGTGAATGTTTTTGCTGGAATGACAGGGTTGGGCGCGGGCGATGGCGTGCGCCTGATTGCCTGGCAAGCCCATTTGGGGGGCTACCTTGCCGGATTGGTCCTGGTTGGCCTGTTCGACCGGCTCGCTCCACCTGTTTCGGTGCTGCATCCCTCAGAATAATACGATTATCGGGTATGCATGGCAGTTGTGCGCTTGAAGCCTTCCGCTGCGGCATTAGATATAGTGCATGAGACACAATGGAGCCGGTCATGAATCACCGGCACCTGGAGGGCCCAGATAATGAGCGACCAAATTCCGCCGAACGATACCGCACACAACGCGCAATCTGACCCTCAGCCCGATGCGCAGCCAACAGGCGAGCATCGCAGCCCGTTTCCGGCCATCCGCCTTCTTTACGCGATTGGCTTTGGCATCGTTGCGTGGTTTGTTTTCTGGATTACGCTAGTGCTGGCGCTTGCCCAATTTGTTGTGGTTGCAATCAATGGCCGTGAGAACGAAGAGCTGAAACAGTTCAGCCTCAATCTCATTCAGTATTTGTGGGAGTTGCTCGCCTTCATCGCATTTGTGCGCAATGACCAGCCATTTCCCATCGGACCATTTCCGAAGGTTTCCTGAACTTTATGGAGGCGGGGCGGCAATGGCTGCGGATTTCGGCCCAAATCATAACGAACCCGCCGGTTACACGGTGCTAAGCGCGGCATGGCCTGCGCACTGATTCGGGCTGCCAAATCTTAACGTGCCGCTGGCGTCATTAATCTTTTAGAAAAAGCGGTTTGCTTGTGCCTTTGCATGGGCCGCCACGCAATGCAGTGTTGCATTCGGGGCACAAATTGACAGGAAATGACTGCAGGAAAGCCTTTTCGCGGCGTGGCCGCCTTGCCGCTGTCACGGCGTTGCCTCATTGTCGCCTTGCGATAATAGGCCACAAATACTGTTCTCGGAATGAGAGAAGTCTGCGCGGTCAAAGACTATGTCGCCCAGCAAGGCGATATACCAACGGGGAGCTCAAAATGCCTGTAAAGCGTCGGAACCGGTCATCCCGGTCTCTCACATTCATCAGTGCCCTGCTTCTTTCGAGTGCCATCGCCGTACCGGCCATTGCACAGATCGAAGAAGTGGTCGTCACCGCGCAGAAGAAATCGGAAGACATCCAGAACGTGCCGATCTCGATTTCGGCCTACACATCGGAAGATTTGAAGGCCCATCAGATCACGCAGTTCAAGGATCTCGTCTTTTCGACGCCGAACGTGTCCTACACCAAGGGCAATTTCACCGGCTCGAACTTCCAGATCCGCGGTATCGGCATCACCGCCGTCGGTTATGACTCCGAATCGGGCGTCGCCGTTCACAAGAACGACGTTTACCTGAGTTCTCCGCCACTGGCCGAAGCTACATTCTATGATCTGGAGCGGATCGAAGTTTTGCGCGGCCCGCAGTCCACCCTGTATGGCCGTGGCGCCACGGGCGGCACGGTGAACATCATCACTGCCAAGCCGAACCTTGATGAGTTCCATGCGAACCTCGAGGGCACGTATGGCAATTACAACACCCAGGAAGTCAAGGGGATGGTCAACATCCCGATCATTGAGGGTGAGCTGGGTGTTCGTATTGCGGGTGATTGGCTGAAGCGCGATGGCATTGTGAAAAACATTGCCAATAACAGCGATATTGACGGCCGCAACCAGTATTCGTTCCGTGGCACTGTTCGCTGGCAGCCGACGTCGCGCACTACGATCGACATCACTGGCGAGACCAGCAAAGAAAACGACGATCACATGCGCATGCAGAAGCAATTCTGCACGTCCGATCCCACCGGTGTCCTGGGCTGCCTTCCCAATTCGCTGGGCACGGGTGTGACCAATGTGAACGCCAGCCTGGCAACGATCGCATCGAGCCGTCAGGGTTTGGCCTCGTTCGGCTCGGCTGTGAATCCGGCATTGGTGCCGTTCTTCGCGAATATGGGCATCTTTGATCTGACGGTCGCCCCAGTTGCGCCGGCGCCGGCTAACATCCTGAACCCGCCAAATCTGCGCCAGGTCAATACGGATTTTCATCCTGTCTATAAGGCCAAGGATCAGTATCTGGCCCTGAACGTGAAGCAGGAAGTCACCCCTTGGCTGGAAGCCACATTTGTTGGCGGCTGGGACAAGAACAACGTTTTCTCGCAGGAGAGCTACAACAACGTTGGTGGCCTGCCGTTTGACCCGGTTAAACTGGGTACTGCAGAAGCCAACTTCCTTGGCACTCTGCAAGCTGTTGCTGTTGGTGCTGGTTACACACCGGCGCAAGCTGCTGCCTATGCGGCGAATTACAAGCCTTATTTCGCGGTGCCTGGCGCTTTGCCGCTTTCCGGGTTCGGTAACAACGGGATTGTTGGTGGCAATATTGCGAAATACTCCAACACCGTTACGGCGGTTGACCAATCCAATGGTCACAGCAATCAGCTTTCTGCGGAACTGCGGTTCAATTCGAACTTCCAAGGCCCGCTGAACTTCATGATCGCTGGCTATTATCTGCGCACGCATACCGGCGGCGATTATTTCATTAACGCCAATACGTTTGATTATCCGGGCTTTATCCTGGGCGCGTTCCAGGGCTTGGGCCTGCCGGGCCGTTGCTTGGCAACAGGCTGCATCGCGCCGGGCTATTATCATAACTTTGGCGACACCAACACGCTGGTTTCCAAATCGATGTTTGGTGAAGTCTATTGGGATGCGGTTCCCGATACGTTGAAAGTCACTTTGGGTGCCCGTTACACGGATGATTCCAAATATCAGCGTGGCCGCATTCAGCTGTTCTCTGGTGTTATCCCCATTGGGTCGAGCAACGAAAAAATGGCGCTCGCCCAATATGGTGGTGACTTTGATGCCGCAAGGCCGGGCAACCAACTCTGGCAGATCAACCAGGTCAGCTTCAAGAAATGGACGGGCCGTGCGGTCGTAAGCTGGACTCCGAAGCTCGACTTCACAGACCAGACTTCGGTCTATGCGTCGTATGCACGTGGTTATAAGGCTGGCGGCTTCAACCCGGGTATTTCGCCGGGTCTGGGCGTTCCTTCCAGCTATGCTCCGGAACAAATTGATGCCTTTGAACTTGGCACCAAGAACCTGTTGGCAGGCGGCACGCTGCAAGCCAACATGGATGTCTGGTATTACAATTATAAGGGCCTGCAAGTGTCCGCGATCATTGCGAACACCTCGGTCAACCAGAACATCAATGCCAAGCTCTGGGGTGTGGAAGGTGAGTTCCTCTGGGCACCGACCAGCCAGTTGCAGTTCAACTTGAACCTGGGCACCACGCATTCCTCCATCGGCAATGTGTCCTTGATCGATCAGCGCAATCTGACGGCAGGCCGCAAAGATACCGTGCTGGTTAAGGACGCAACCTTGGGCAGCACTATCGGTCAGAACTGCGTGCTCTACATGATCAATGGTCAGACGGTATCTCCGGCTGACAATGCTGCCTTCCAGGCGACACCGGGTCTTGCGGGCACGTATTTCGCACCGCCGGGTGGCTCCACCTCGATTGCGGCGGCTGGTGTTGCCAACGCCAATTATGGTTTGTGCGGCAAGCAGATCCCGGAAGCGACGATGAATGCCTTTGGGTATTCCTATTCCGACCCGAAGGGCACCAATCAGTCTGATGGTGTTGCAGTCAGCCTGAGCGGCAACCGTCTGCAGAATACACCGAGCCTGACAGTCAGCCTCGGTGCGCAGTGGACACAGCCTCTGGCAGACGAGTGGAATATCGTGGCACGGGCTGACTTCTACTATCAGACCCATATGTGGGCACGTATCTTCAACGCCTCGGCCGATCGTATCGGTTCGCGGACTGTTACGAACCTGCAATTGACCCTGAATGCACCGGAGAACAAGTACTACGTCACCGGCTATGTGAAGAACGTCTTCAACAAGACCGACATCACGGGCGAATATCTGACGAGTGCGACGTCGGGCCTTTACACGAACGCCTTCCTTGGCGATCCGCGTATGTATGGCTTGACGGTGGGTGTGCGCTTCTAAGCAATCACCACGAAACAGGATCAGGGGCGCCGGGAAACCGGCGCCCTTTTTCTTTGTGTACGCTGAAAAGTTGCCCTGTCCGAAAAGCCACAAAATCGCGATTATCTGCTTGTAAAAGCGGCAATATACAATGAGCGATTGCGGTGGAGCCCTCAGGCGTCTATAAGCCCGCGCTTCGGAGACGCGCGCCCTATGGATATTCGTAACATTGCCATCATTGCCCATGTTGACCATGGAAAGACGACGCTTGTGGATCAGCTCCTCAAGCAATCCGGCTCCGTGCGTGAAAATCAGCATGTTGCCGACCGGGTGATGGACTCCAATGATCTGGAGCGCGAACGCGGCATTACGATTCTGGCGAAGTGCACATCCGTGGAATGGCATGGCACGCGCATCAACATTGTCGATACGCCAGGCCATGCCGATTTCGGTGGTGAGGTTGAGCGTATTTTGTCGATGGTCGATGGCGTGGTTCTTTTGGTCGATGCCGCGGAATCGGTGATGCCGCAAACCAAATTCGTGTTGTCCAAAGCGTTGAAATTGGGCCTGAAGCCTATCGTCGTTATCAACAAGATTGACCGGCACGACGCGCAGCCCACCGAAACGCTGGAAAGTATTTTCGATCTCTTTCTCGCCCTGGAAGCCAATGACGATCAGCTCGACTTTCATCATCTTTATGCGTCGGGCCGCAGCGGCTGGGCCGTGCATGAGCTGGAAGACGAGCACAAGGATCTGAACCCGCTGTTCGAGCGTATCGTCTCCGATGTGCCCACGCCCAAGCCCATTGCGCTGGCTGGCGACGATCACCCGTTCACGATGCTGGTAACGACCATCGAGGCCGATCCTTATCTGGGCCGTATCCTGACGGGGCGCATCGAAAGCGGTTCGATGACGATCAACCGCGTCATCAAGGCGCTGAGCCGCGATGGCAAAGAGATTGAACGCGCACGCGTCACCAAGCTTCTGGCCTTTCGCGGTTTGGCGCGGGTGCCGGTTGCGCGCGCCGATGCGGGCGACATCATTGCGATTGCCGGGCTTCAGGTGGCAACGGTGGCCGACACCTTGTGCGACGTGCAGGTCGTAGAGCCAATTGCCGCAACACCGATTGATCCGCCCACGCTTGCCATCACATTGGCGGTGAATGATTCGCCGCTGGCCGGGCGCGAAGGCGACAAGGTGCAAAGCCGCGTCATCCGCGACCGCCTGTTCCGCGAAGCCGAAGGCAATGTCGCGATCAAGGTTAGCGAAACCGGCGAGGGCGCATTCGAAGTTGCCGGACGCGGCGAATTGCAGCTTGGCGTGCTGGTGGAAACCATGCGCCGCGAAGGGTTCGAGCTTTCGATCAGCCGCCCGCGTGTGCTGTTTCAAACCGATGAAAACGGCCAGCGCATGGAGCCGATCGAAGAAATCACGGTCGATGTCGATGATCCCTATACCGGCATCGTGATCGAGAAGATCAGCAACCGCAAAGGCGAGTTGCAGGATATGCGCCCCATGGGGGCCGGCAAAACGCGGTTGGTGTTCTTTGCACCGGCGCGCGGGCTGATCGGCTATCACGGCGAGTTCCTGACCGACACGCGCGGCACCGGCGTCATCAACCGGATGTTCCATTCCTTTGCGCCGCACAAGGGCGCGATTGAAGGCCGCCGCAATGGTGTGCTGATTTCCACAGGAGACGGCGTCGCGGTGCCCTATGCGCTTTGGTATCTCGAAGAACGCGGACGGCTGTTCATCACGCCGGGCACAAAAGTGTATCAGGGCATGATCATCGGCGAGAACGCGAAAGACAACGATCTTGATGTCAATCCGTTGAAGGCCAAACAGCTCACCAACATCCGCACCACGTCGAAAGACGAAGCGGTAAAGCTGACCCCGGCCAGCCCGCCGACGCTGGAACAATCCATCGCCTATATCGACGATGATGAATTGGTCGAGGTGACGCCGCAATCCATTCGCCTGCGCAAAAAAGCGTTGCTGCCGCATTTGCGCAAGCGCGCGGCCAAAGCCGACGCGTAAAAACTTTACGCCTTTCACTTCACTCCTTTCGTTTAAGCCCCAGCCGCGCCGCGATCATGCGGTCTATCATGCGTTTGGGCAGCGTGTTCATCATCCAGTGCTGAAATGGCTCCGGCGTTACGGTGTAGCGCGTCTTCGGGTTCGCCGTCGTCAGTGCTTTGCACACCGCGCGGCCCAGCGTTTCGGGCGTCAGCCCCTTGCGGCCATTGGCGACCATGTAATCCTTCACCATGGCCAGCGACGGCGCATAGGGCGTATTGGCATAACGCGTCACATCAATCGTGTCGGCCTTGTCCCAGATCGGCGTTGCCACCGCGCCCGGTGCGACAACAATCACGTCAATGCCGAACAGCATCAATTCGCGGCGCAGCGCTTCGGAAAACCCCTCCAACCCGAACTTCGATGCGTTGTAAGGCCCCAAAAACGGATTGGCATTTTTGCCGCCGACCGATGAGATCATCACAATGCGGCCCGGCGCGCCCTTGCGGCTGGTGTCGGAACCCAGCAGCGGTGCGAACGCCTGGGTGACAATCAATTGCCCGGTCAGGTTTACTTCCAGCTGATTGCGAAACTCATCGGGTTCCAAAAACAAAAGTGGCCCCGGCACCGCAATGCCCGCATTGTTGACCAGCCCGAACAGGGTTTCACCGCCCAGTGCTTCGCCCACCTGCGCGGCCCCTGCTTTCACCGCGCCAGCATCGGTGACATCAAATATCAGCGGGCTAAAATTGGCGCCGAATTCGCGGCCCAACCGCTGTGCGTCCGCGTCTTTGCGCACGCTGCCAAAAATGCGAAAGCCTTTTTCGATCAGAATTTTTGTGGTGCCCCAGCCAATGCCGGTGGAGGCGCCGGTCACAACAATGCTTTTCATCTCGTATGTCCCTTGTATCACCGCTAGTATAGCGCGACAGGAACAATGCGCATGACCGCTATCGACCAGAACACAATCGCCTTTGCCCACAGCCTTGCCGATGCGGCGGGCGCGGTGATCCGCCCCTATTTTCGCCAGCGTCTGGACGTGACCGACAAAAAGCCGGTGATCGATGGGGTGACGGTGTTCGATCCCGTTACCGAAGCGGACAAGAATGCCGAAAAGGCCATCCGCGCCATCATCAAACGCGAACGGCCGGACGACGGTATTCTGGGTGAGGAATTTGGCGAGGAACCCGGCACCACGGGGCGGCGCTGGGTGCTGGACCCGGTGGATGGCACACGCGCTTTCGTCAATGGCCGTTATGAATGGGGCTCGCTGATTGCACTGGAAGAAGATGGCAAACCTGTGCTTGGCATCATCGATCAGCCGGTGCTGGGCGAACGGTTTATCGGTGTGAACGGTAAAACCCAATTGCACACTGCCGATTCCATTGCGCGTCTTTCGGTTCGCAGTTGTGCGGGGCTTGGTGACGCCATTTTGTGTTCCACCCACCCTGACGCGTTTTATGGTGACGGCGAATGGGATGCGTTCAAGCGGGTGAAGCGCGCTGTGCGTATGCAACGCTGGGGCGGTGATTGCACAATCTTTGGCATCCTTGCGCTCGGCTTTGCCGATCTGATTGTGGAAACCGCGTTTCACCGCTGGGATGTGGCGGCGCTGATCCCGGTGGTAGAGGGCGCTGGCGGCATCATCACAAATTGGGAAGGCGGTTCGTGTGCGGACGGCGGCAAATGCGTTGCCGCTGGCGATGCGCGCGTGCACGACGCTGCGCTGAAATTGCTGGCGGGCGCATAAGGGTTTCGTGCGTTGCCGCGCAGGCGGCACCCTGAATTTCCCCACTCTCAATTTCTCATGGCAAAATTTTATTTTTGTCGGCGGCTTTCCTTTTTTCGATAAAAGCGAATTCAATTGCGAAAATTTGTCGCCAGGCTTTTGAATGTGTTGAACAAACACGCGATGACGGGTTTTACGCCAAACGACATGAGCTGACATGGGGGCGCTTGCAGCGCCGGGTTGCATGATGCGCGCGGCGCCATCGCCGATTTGGCATTTCGGTGCTGCGCTTATTGCTGCGGGCGTGCGGAGTGGTTTGGGTTCACGTGTCATACCGCCATTCTAAGGCACCCGCGCCGGGGTTGGATTGCTGTGCCCGTGTTTCTGGCAAGCCATTGATCGGGCTTTTGAATGTGACGCGGCGAGGATGGACAGGCGCGCGGCACAGCCTTGCATGGCGCTCACGAGTGTTTGATTTTAAAAAATCACTGCGCGCGGGCATTGTCATGTTTTTGCGGGGTGGAGCATGGTAAATTTCACGCGTGCGCATTGGCAAGCGATTGTGTGGGGCGGCATCATCGCCGGAACGATCGATATTGGCGCGGCCAGCCTGATCAACATGGTCGATCCGATAATTGTTTTGCGCGCCGTGGCCAGCGGGCTTCTTGGCGCTGAATCCTTTCATATGGGACTGCAGAGCGCGGCGCTGGGTGCGGGCTTGCAAATTTTTATTTCCGTGGTCGCGGCGGGTGTATATGTCGGCGCGGCCACGCGCTTTGCGATTTTAACGCAGCGGCCTGTCGCGAGCGGGTTGGTGTTCGGCGCTATTGTGTATTTCGTAATGAACGACATCGTGGTGCCATTGTCGTCCGCGCGGTCCGCGCCGCTACATTGGCTGAGCTTTACCGAGAACATGGCGGCGATGTTTGTCTTTGGTTTGCTGATCGCGTTTATCGCACGCTATTTTTTGACGTTGCGTGCTCAGGCCGCTGTGTAGCGTGCGACGAAGGAATCAAACGCGGCCCAGAAACGCGCGCGGATGGAATCATTCTCCATCAGGATTTCATGTTCGGCATCGGCCAGTTCCACATATTCGCCGTGCGGCACACGGGCAATGAATTCGCGCGCGCCGCGTGTATCGACAATGCGGTCTTTGCCCGCGCCCACAATCAGAATGGGCGTTGTGATCGCTTCGGCGTAGCCGGGTGCGAAGGTTTGCGCCATCGAAGAAAACGCCGCTTCGAGCCAGCCCCATGTCGGCCCGGAAAGGCGCAGATCGGGATTCGCAACGATCAGTTTCTGCGTGCGCGCAAAACGCGCCGGGTCCGATGTCACCAATTGATCGGAAAATTTCATGGTACGCGGGTCGCGCTTGCTCATGCCCCATACCCAATCATCTTTTGCGCCGCGTGCGTTTTGCACAAAGGCGATGGCGCGCACCAGAAAGCCGGGGTAACCGCGTGACTGGGTGCGCAGCATCGGCGCGCTGAACACGGCGGCGGCGAAATCCTTTGGCCGGTCGTGCAACCCGCGCATCAAGATGTGCCCGCCCATGGAATGGGCCAGCGCGATGGGCGCTTTGCCCGGTGCGGTTTGGGCAATCAGCGGTTTGACAATCTGTTCCATGAAGGATTTGAGATCATCATCATATTCGCTGAAATTGTGGATGTGCGCTTTCAGCGGATTGGGCAGAAGCCGCGCCGATCCGCCCTGACCGCGCCAATCCAGCGCCGCCACGGCAAAACCGCGGCCGCACAATTCGCCGATGACTTCCTGGTATTTTTCAAAAAATTCGGTTTGCCCAGACAGCAAAACACAGACGCCGCGCTGGGGGCTTCCCGGCGCGGCGTCCCATGTTTGCGTGCGAAGGCGTGTGCCGTCGCCAGCGTTGATAAAGCGCGGCTGGCGATTGCTCACGCGCAGCCTGCCAGTTAGCCGCGGGCCTTTTGCAGAACCGGACCCAGCTTCATCGCCAGACCCATGTCACCGGCCACTTTCAGCTTGCCCTGCATGAACGCAGAGGTGCCGTCGAGCTCGCCATTGACCATTTTCTGGAATGTCTCAAGCGTCGTCGTGATGGTGCAATCGGCATCCTTGCCGGCGCCATCGGTGACTGTGTTGGGTTCTGATTTGCCGTCGATATAGACGCTGCCGTCATCGCCGAAATCGAATTTCAGCGTGCCGCCCAGACCCGAGTTTGCGCCCAGCGCGCCGCTCATCTGAGTGATAATCTGTTTGACCTGATCCGAGCTCATAAAACTTCCTTCCTGATGTGTCTTCCCGGCTCCCACCGTGCCGGAGTTGAGGGGGGTATGCCCGTTCTCAATCCCCAAGCGGGGCAGATTTGAGCATTTGTCAGTCCATCGCACAACTGCCGAAACCAAGGGATTGGGCGGAAAAATAGCGGTAACGGGCGATATTGGCCGAATGGGGCGCGGTTGCGTAAGCTGGCATCCGCGACGGGGCGGAACGGGCATGGGGGCAAGCGGTTGGAGAGCGAAGGCGCGGACATCGCTGCAGCAAAACCGGGCCGTGACACGCTTGGCCATGTCTGTTTTGCGCTGCATTTCGCGGTGATGCTCTATCTCATTTTCGGCTGGCTCGCGCCGGTGCGCGGCGCGCTTTTTGTCTATCTGGCGTTCGTGCCGGGCGTGATGATCCAGTGGCAGTTCAACAAGAACGCCTGCGTGCTGAACAATCTGGAATCGCTGATCCGTTATGGCCAATGGCGCCATGTCGCCAACACCGAGGAGGGCGGCTGGTTCGCCGCGCTGGTGGAAAATGTGCTCGGCCTGTCCTTCACCCGCCGCCAGGTCAGCGTATTTATCTATGTGATGCTGATCAGCTTCTGGCTTTTGGCGCTGGGCCATTTGCTGCGGCTGTAGATTTTTGCACCCGGCACCCCTTGAAAACGGTGTTGGCACTCCTACCTCTAGAGTGCCGGAAGGAGGCCATGACGGCTCCTGACGGGCAAAACCATGCGACCCGGCCCCTATGGGCGGGTCAAACACACAAAGCTTCTGAAGGAGGTTGTGAACCATGCGTACATTCGATTTTTCCCCCCTGTTCCGGTCCACTGTCGGCTTTGACAGCCTGTTCGACCGCCTGGATTCCGCAGGCCAGATTGAGGCCGCGCAGTCCTATCCGCCCTACAATATCGAGCGCACCGACGAGACCCATTACCGCATTACTGTGGCGGTGGCCGGTTTCGCCGAGAAGGACTTGAACGTGGACGTGCGCGAAAGCGTGCTGAGCATCACGGGCAAGCGCGACGAGGCCGAGAAGGCTGAAGGCACAGGCTATCTCTATCAGGGCATTGCCGGACGCGCGTTTGAACGGCGCTTCCAGCTGGCCGAGAATGTTCAGGTCAAGGGTGCCGCGCTCGAAAACGGGCTGCTGCATGTCGAGCTTGAGCGGATCGTCCCCGAAGAGAAAAAGCCGCGCCAGATCCCGATCAACGGTGCGCGCGTAAGCAGCATCGAGGACCGCGCCAAAGCGGCGTAACGCCAACTACTCCTCTATAGTTGGACCCCCATAGTTGGAAAAGGCCGGGCAGCAATGTCCGGCCTTTTTTTTGCGGCCTGCCCTTTTTGGTTACAGGAGGTTTGGGTGACAGGGTGAAGCGTTTGGTTCTATTCTGCTTTTGCAATCGCACTGCTTCGGAAAAATTCACCCTCCATGCCCTCCTGGCAAAGTGCCCTGTTTTCGCGTGTCTCCCGTCTGGCCCGGCCCAGCCTTAATGCTGGCGGTGCCGATATTGCGGAACTGCGCCGCCAATACACCTATCTGAGCGACCGCTTCGGCGCGGTGCCGGCCGACGTGGTGTTTGAACCGGCACAGCTTGGCCCGGTGCGCGGCGAATGGGTGCGCGGCGAGGACAGCTCCTCCACCCGGTTGATCCTCTATTTTCACGGCGGCGGTTACATCGCGGGTTCTGCGGAAACGCACCGCGCGCTGGTTGCCAAATTGTGCCATGCAGCCCAGGCCACGGCCTTTTCGGTGGATTATCGTCTGGCACCGGAATTTGCCTTCCCTGCGGGCCTGCGCGACGGGATTGATGCCTATCGCCAGCTTATCGGGCGCGGTATCTCGCCGGGCTCCATTGTGCTGGCGGGCGATGCGTCGGGCGGCGGGCTGGCCTTTGCCTGCCTTCTGGCCATCCGCAATGCCAATCTGCCCATGCCGGCGGCCTGCGTGGCAATGAGCCCCTGGGCCGACCTGTCATTGGCGGGCTGGTCGATGCTGCAAAATACGCGCGCCGATGCGGCCATGTCCTGGGATTTGCTGTTTGTCAGTGCGCGGCATTATCTGAAAAAGACCAATCCGACCGATCCATATGCCTCGCCGGTCTATGCGAATTTTCGCGGCTTTCCCCCCATCATGGTGCATGCCGGATCGAACGAGATTCTGCGCGATGATGCCAGTCGTCTGGGCGACCGGGCCGCCGAGGCGGGCGTGCCTGTCAGTGTGGAAATTTACGACGGGATGCAGCACGTCTTTCAGGCGAACCCGTATGTGCCCGAAGCGCGCATCTCGCTGGCGCGTCTGGGTCAGTTCATTCGCTCGCGCACGGTGGAAAGCGGTATCGGCGCGCCGCGCAGCAGCGTGGATGCAGCCAGCGGCTGACGCGCCATAACACGGATATTACGCGTTGGCCGTCGCTGACACTTCTGTCAGACTTTCGGCAACAAAGGCGGGAAGTTTTGCACCGCTCAAGAGTGCGCTCGCCATTTCTGCATCGCGCAAATCTGCATCAATGAAATTGGAATAGGCCAGATCGGCATCGGAGAATTTTACGCGGCGCAAATCCGCACCGCGAAAATCAACATAGCGCGCTTGCGCATTGTCCAGCCGCGCCGGCAGAAGCCGCGCATCCGAAATCAATAGCGGGCCCATGCGCACATCGCGCATATCGGCATTGTTGAGTTTGGCGCCCGCCAGATTGACACCGCGCAAATCCGCGCCGCCCAGCCGCACAGCGCGCAAATCGGCACCGGCCATATTGCTGCCCTGCAAGGATGCGCCTTCCAGATTGAGGCCATAAAAGGTTGCGCCCGGCGCAATCAGGGCCGTCAGGGCGCGGTGCGACAGTGATTTCACATCGCGCAAATCGCGGTTTGTCAGATCAGCCGGCTTGCCCTCGCGCCCGTCGGTTTCGACCCAGCGCGAATGGGCTTCCAGAATCTCGGTGGCGGGAATTGGCGCGACGGTATTGCCATGCGCCAGTGGGGTATCGGTCAGGGTGCCAATCAAATTGGCCCCGTCCAGCACGACGCTGTTCATTAGTGCGCCAATCAAAATGGCGCCGCTCAAATCGGCTCCGGTCAGATTGCAGCCGCTCATGTCGGCATTTTGCAGATTGGCCCCGGTCAGTTTGGCGTGGCGCAGATTGGCGCGCATCAATTTGCAACCGCGCATCACCGCGTCGGTGAAATCGGCCTGCACGGCGATGGCGCCCGTCAGCTTGGCGCGCTCCAGATTGGCAGAATTCATCATCGCGTCGGGCATTTCGGTAGAGCCGACATCATGTTGCATCACACGCAGATTGCCAAAGCGGTCGCGCTCGGTGATCGTGCCTTCGCGCATATCGGCTTCATAAAGATCCGCGCCAATCAGATTGGCCCCGCGAAGCGAGGCGCCGCGCAAATCGGCCCGGCGCATCGAGGCGCCCGAAAGATTGGCCCGCCGCAGATCGGTGCCAAAGAAGCTGGCTGAATCCAGCCGCGCCCCGGTCAGATTGATTTCTTCCAGAATGGCGCCGGTAAAATCGGCATCGGCCAGATTACGGCCCGAAAGATCGAGGCCGGAAAGATCGCAAAAGGCAAAAACCGCGCGGGCCCCGCCCATACGCCCGGCATAGAGCATTTCATGGCGCGCCACCGCGGCTGCCGCTTCTTTTTGCGTCAGTCGGGTGAAGCTGATCTTCGGTCGTGCCGTCATTCAAAATCCCGCCAGCATGGTAAAGGCCACAGGCTCCGGCGCCATACTGGGGGTGAATCCGCTAACACCTGATTAAAAGACGACAATTTGAGACTTTCCGGGCCCGATTACGGCTAGCGCCGCCTTAGCCAAATTGGTTATGGTGCCGCCGCCGTGGCCGCTTTGCGGGACAACACCCGGCCCAGACAGGCGGGCGGCCAGACCAGTTTTGGCTCCCCCACCTGACCGCCATTCAGACGAGAGGTTCGCCTTGTATAAGCGCGCGTTAATGCTGACAGCCGCCACGCTGGCCCTTATGAGCAGCCCGGTCCTGGCCGCTGGTCCCACCACGATCAGCGACAACCAGACCACGCAACAGAAAACCAGCACGACCGGGGATCTGACGATTGCGAAAGGCGGCTCGGTTGCCCTGAAAGACGCTACCAATCCGGCGATACTGATCGATTCAGGTAACGTCGTCTCGATCGAAACTGGTGGCACGGTCAGCAACAAAGACACGACCGGCGCAACCGGCATCAAGATCAATGCGGATGGTTACACCGGCTCATTCACCAATGCTGGTACGATTGACCTGACCGGCGCATCGACAACCGGCAAGACCGGCATTCTCATCACCAACACCCTGACCGGGACGGATGCCACCTTTCATGGCAATCTGACCTTGGCCAGTACATCTGTGTTTACGGTGGCTGGTAATACTGGTGTGGGTATCTCACTCGCCAGTGGTGCGACACTGGCCGGTGACATGAATCTGGGCGGCACCTTTAGTGTGGGCAATTCCTCCACCACCGGCAGCGATGCCAGCAATCCCATAGCCGTTCAGATTCTGGGAACATTGGACGGCAATTTTTTGAATGGCGGCACGATCGGCGCCGCGGGTAGCGGCGCAAATGGTGTGCTGGTTTACGGCAATGTCACGGGCGCGATCAAAAACACCGCAACGATCGGTGCGACCGGATCGTCCAATCCCAAAGTCAACGGTAATCTGATCGCGGGTAGCGCGCTGGTTATTGGTGGTGATATCGGTGGCGGCATATTCAATGCTGGTCCGCTGGTAACGGGCGGGGCCACGGCATCGGCCTCGATCACGGCCAATGGCAACAACCCCTCGGTCTTGATTTCGTCATCCGCCACCAGCATTGGCAAGACGGTGACGATTGGCGGCTATACCGACAATGGCGTGACGGCCAGTCTGCTCAATCGCGGCGGTATCACATCGTCTGGTATTCAACCCAATGTCAGTTCGATTGCGTTTAACAGCGTCGGCACATCCTCGAACGCCGTCAATCTGACGGGCGGCATCTACAATTCGGGCACGATTTCGGCATCCTCGCTCAATGATGCCACCGGCAAGGA
>JBDZUY010000003.1:8252-12626 GCA_040255365.1 Hyphomicrobiales bacterium | reverse complement strand
ACGGACACCACGAACACCGCATTGGCCGCTTATGCCATCAACGATCAGTCGGGCACGCTGCTGAACATCGACAACAGCGGCACGATTTCCGCAACATCGATTGTGGTGGCCAATGGCGTGGCAACAGTGCTGGACAACAATGCGCAGATTGCCGTCGCCGCCGATCTTTCCAATGCGACAGGCAATATTACCTTCACCAACACCGGCAAGATTGCGGGCAGCATCCTGTTGGGTACGGGCAATGACACACTTACCGTCAATGGCACGACCAGCGCAGCGGCGAATGTTTTGGGCGATATCGCGTTTGGCGGCGGCAGCGATACGCTGACCATTGGCACCAACAGCATTGTGTCTGGCGGGATCACAGAAACAGCGGGCGGCACAGTGGATGTGACCGTGACCAGCACCGGCGCACTGACGCTGACCAACAAGACCCAAGGGCTCAAGGTCGGGAATTTGAGTGTGGGTAGCGGCAGCACATTGGGGCTGACCCTGTCGGAACCCTTTAACCAGGCAACCACGCCGGCGGCCGATGCGCTGATTTCCGGCAACAGCATCACGCTGGATCCCAACGCGAATTTCAAGCTGAACTATGGCGGCTTTGTTTCTGCGATATCGGGACAGAATGCGAAATTCACCCTGCTCGAAGCCAACACGCTGAGCATCAATCTGCCCAAATTGCAGAATGATATAGCGGGCGATGTTCCCTTCCTGTTTCAGAATTGTGCCACCGGGGCCTGTTTGACCCAGACGACAAGCGGCGCCCTCAACCAGCTTGTGCTGTCGCTGACGCCAAAGACCACGAGCGAGCTTGGCCTGACCGGCAATGCGGCCGTGATGTTCCCGCTCGCCAATGAAGCCCTGGCAAAGGATAATGATCTGGGTGCGGCGCTGGTGGCGAGTGTCAAAACAAATGCCGATGCGCAAGCGGCCTATCTCGCATTCGCGCCGGATGTGACGGGTGCCAACCGCGCCACCGTGATCTCGCTGACCGATCAGGCAACCGGGCCGGTGGCGGCGCGCCAGCGGGCTTTGCGCATGTATGCAGCCCAGCCGGGTGAACTGACCTTGTGGGGCCAGGAATTTGCCCAGCGTCTGAACCAGGGCAACAACACAGCCGAGGGTGCCTTCCGCGGCACCGGCTTTGGCTTTGTGCTGGGCATGGATGCGGGCACACCACAAGCCGGGCGCTATGGTGCGGCGTTCTCCTTCTTCTCTGGCAATTCCAACGAGAAGCAGCCGCGCACCAGCAAATCGACAATGGAATGGTACATGCTGACCGCCTACACCGATTGGCGCGGCAAGGGCTTCTTCCTGGATTCACAGGCGTCCGTCGCCTACGGCAATATCAAAAGCCGCCGCTTCATCAAATTCCCGACGCTTGAACGCACCGCCAGTTCCAAGCACACCGGCCTTGCCGGTGCGTTGGGTGTAACCACGGGCGCGGTGTTCACCTTTGGCAGCACCAGCTTTGTGCCGCAAATCAGCCTCGACGGCATGACGATGCGCGAAGATGGCTATACCGAAACTGGCGGCGGTGCCGGTGTGAATTTGAAGGTGCAGCCGGTCTATGCCCATTCGGCGCGCGGCTTTATCGGCACGGCCATTCGTCAGGATATCGATTTGGGCGGCTTTTATGTTCAGCCGGAAGGGCGCATCGGCTATCGCTATGATTTCCTGAACGGTGGCGCGAAGATCAAGGGCCAGTTCGTCAGCACCGGCTCAACATTTGCGATCACTGGCCCCGATCCTGACAAGGGCAATATCGTGGCGGGCGGCAGCCTGGCGGTGACGACGGGCGCGTGGTCCATCGGTCTGAACTATGATTACATTCGCGGTACGCATGGCGATGTGAACCAGGTGGGCACAATCTCGCTGCTCGGCCGTATCTGATTAGCCAAAACTATTGGCGCGCGGTCTCCAGAAATTGCGAGACCGCGCGTTCAGGCGTGACAAACGATACGACAAGCCGCACCAGCGTGTGCCCGTTCCTTGCCGGTTCCCAATCATAAAATTGTGCGCCCGCTTTGCGTAGGCGCGCCACCATGGCATCGGGCAGATAGGCAAACACCGCGTTCGATTGCACCGGCTGTGCCAGCGTTGCGCCCGCCAGTTTGGCAATGCCATCGCCCAGCGTTTTGGCCAGCGCGTTGGCGCGCGCCGCATTTGTCAGCCACAGATCATCGCTGAGATAGGCATCAAGCTGGGCCGCGATAAAGCGCATCTTGGAAATCAGATGGCCGGATTTTTTGCGCCGGTATTCAAAATCACCCGCCATTTTGGGGGCAAAGAAAACCACCGCCTCGGCACACAGCGCGCCGTTTTTGGTAGCACCGAAAGACAGCGCATCGACGCCGGCTTTCCATGTCATGTCCGCGGCGCTGCAGCCCAGATGAACCAGCGCATTGGCAAAACGCGCGCCATCCATGTGCAAACGCATGCCATTGTCATGCGCAAAATTTGCCAGCGCCGCAATTTCATCCGGCGTGTACACAGTGCCCAGTTCGGTTGCCTGGGTGATGGAAATCACACTGGGTTTGGCGCTGTGTACGCCGCGCATGAAACCCGGCAACGCATCGGCCACGCTTTGCGGGCTCAGCTTTGCGCCGCCCCCATGCAGATGCACCAGCTTTGCGCCATGGGTAAAAAATTCCGGCGCGGCACATTCGTCCACCGCGATATGGCTTTCGCCGTGACAGAAGATGGCGCCATGCGGCGGACACAAGGTCGCCAGCGCCAACGAATTGGCCGCCGTGCCGGTGACCACGGGAAACACCGCAACATTTTTTTCAAAAATTTTGGCCATGCGCGCGGCCACAGATTTTGTGATTTCATCCTCGCCATAAGACGCCGCGGCCCCGTCACTGACGCGCGTGAGCGCGGCCAGAATTTGCGGGTCTGCGCCATAGGCATTGTCGCTGGCAAAATTCATGGGCTGTCCCAATAGAGCGTTGTGAATGTTGGCGGCGCAGCCTAACCAGAAATTACCCGGTGCCCAATGCGCTTTTGGGGCGTGCCGATTATGACGCATTGGCACTTCCCATCGGCGCCACAAGATGCAAGGAATCGAAAAAACGGTACGGCACAGGGCAGGACAATGAGCGATCTGGAGACTTTCCGCAGCGAAACCCGCAAATGGCTGGAGGCCAATTGCCCGCCCAGTATGCGCGGCGATGGGCCAAGCGCCGCGGAAGCGGAAAACGAAGTGGTCTGGGGCGGGCGCAAACAGACCTATACCAACCCGGAGGCCAAGCAATGGCTGGATGCGATGGCGCTGCGCGGCTGGACCGCGCCGACATGGCCAAGCGAATATGGCGGCGGCGGGCTATCGCGCGAGGAAGCGAAAATTCTGTCGCAGGAAATGGCGCGCATCAAGGCGCGGCCGCCGCTGTTTTCCTTTGGTCTTTGGATGCTGGGCCCTGTGCTGTTGGAATACGCCACCGACGTGCAGAAAAAAGAACATCTGCCCAAAATCGTGCGCGGTGAAATTCGCTGGTGTCAGGGCTATTCAGAACCGGGCGCGGGCTCCGACCTCGCCAGCCTGCGCACCAAATGCGAAGACAAGGGCGATCATTATCTGATCAACGGCCAGAAAATCTGGACCTCTTATGCCGACCGCGCGGACTGGATTTTCTGTCTTGTGCGCACCGACACGACAAAAAAGCATGAGGGGATTTCGTTCATCCTGTTCGATATGGCATCGCCGGGTGTGGAGGCGCGGCCGATTCAGTTGATCTCCGGCAATTCGCCGTTCTGCGAAACCTTTTTTACCGATGTGAAAGTGCCGAAAGAAAATCTGGTCGGCAAACTGAATGGCGGCTGGGAAATTGCCAAACGGCTTTTGCAATATGAACGGCAGAACATTTCCTCTGGCGGGTTCGGTGGCGGCTCCGGTGTGGAGCTGGAAGATGTGGCCAAATCTTATGTCGGCACGGACGGCGGCAAAATTGCCGATGGTGATTTGCGCGCCCGCATTGCAGCCCACCGGATGGAGGCGCGCGCCTTCACCCTGACCGTGCGCCGGTTGCAGGAAGAGGCCAAAGCGCAAAAGGGGCCAAGCCCCGCAACATCGATCATCAAATATGCGGCGGCCAAACTTAATCAGGACCGCTGTGAATTGCTGGTCGAAGCGATGGGCCAACAGGCGCTGGGTTGGGAGGGCGAGGGCTTCAAGCCCGAAGAGATTGCGGCGATGCGATCCATGCTGCGCTCCAAAGGCAATTCGATCGAGGGCGGCACATCCGAAGTGAATTTGAATGTCGTGGCCAAGCGCGTGCTCGGCCTGCTCGACCATCAATAACCGCCCCTGTTTTTAACGCATGATCTGAACGAGACGAAGATGGCAGTTTTAAGCGAAGAACAAACCATGCTGCG
>JBDZUY010000003.1:0-8152 GCA_040255365.1 Hyphomicrobiales bacterium | reverse complement strand
ATGATCTGAACGAGACGAAGATGGCAGTTTTAAGCGAAGAACAAACCATGCTGCGCGATGCGGCCAAAAGCTGGGTTGCTGAGAAATCACCCGTCACCGCGTTTCGCAAAATGCGCGACAGCAAAGCGGCGCACGGGTTCGACGCGAAAGCATGGGCCGAAATGTGCGAAATGGGCTGGGCTGGCATTCTGGTGCCCGAAGAATTTGGCGGATCGGGTCTGGATTATCTGACCATGGGTCTGGTGCTGGAAGAAACGGGCCGCAATCTGACCGCATCGCCCTTGTTGTCATCGGCGCTGGTTGCAACGTCCGCGTTTTTGCTGGGCGGTACCGACGCACAGAAAAAAGCATGGCTGCCGAAATTGGCGAGCGGCGAGGCCATTGGCACCCTGGCGGTGGATGAGCACGCCCATCACGGCCCGCACAACATTGCGTTGAAGGCCGCCAAATCCGGCGCAGGCTATATATTGAATGGCACAAAACTTTTTGTCGCCGATGGCGGCGCGGCGCATGTGTTTGTCGTCGCCGCGCGCACATCTGGCAATCCGGGCAGCGCCGATGGCATCACATTGTTTGTCGTGCCGGGCGATACGAAGGGTTTGAGCGCCCAAGAATTACACAGCGTCGATAGCCGCGGCGTGGCCAATCTGACTTTCGCCGACGTGGCGGTGGGGGCCGATGCGGTTTTGGGCAGCGCGGATCAGGGCGCCGGGTTGCTGGATGCGGTGCTGGACCGCGCGCGCGCCGGGCTGTCGGCGGAAATGCTGGGGGCTGCCACGCAAAGTTTTGAAGTGACCTTGGAGTATCTGAAAACCCGCACGCAATTTGGCCAGCTCATCGGCACGTTTCAATCGCTGCAACATCGCGCGGCGAAAATGTATACCGAACTGGAGATGACGCGCTCTTGCGTGGAGGCGGCGCTGATTGGCATTGATCGCGGTGCGAATGATGTTCCCGCCTTGTGTTCGCTGGCCAAGGGGCGGGCGAGCGAGCTGGCGCATCTTGTCTCCAACGAGATGGTACAGATGCATGGCGGTATCGGCATGACCGATGCCCATGATGCCGGACTTTATCTGAAACGCGCGCGCGTGACCGAGGCGGCGTTTGGCGGCGCCGCGTTCCACCGCGACCGTTACGCGATGCTGATGGGGTATTAGATAAATACCCCTCCCACTTTGTGGGGAGGTGAAATTATTTCGCGTCTTTCAGCACGACATTGCTGGTGACGCCCTTGGGCAGATGGTCGATCACCAGCAGTTTCACCGGCACCGCGCCCTTGTTCTGGCCGTAATGCCATGTGTTGTTCATTTCGACCAGAAACTCGCCCGGCTTTAAATCAAAGCTCTTGTGCGTTTCTTCGTTGGTCACGCTTAAGACGCCGCTGACCACATAGCCGTAATGCGGATAAAGATGTTTGTGCACGGGAAGGCGCGCACCGGGCGCGAATGTCGCCATCGTCACCACGACATTCGGATGTTCGGGCGAAACGATTTGCTGCCCCGTCACCGTTTTGTCGGTGTTCTTGATGATCTGGGTCGTGACTTTGGGTGGGTCTTTTGCGGCGGCGATGGCCGGTAACAAAACAAGACAGGCGGCGCAGGCAATAAAGCGTTTCATATCCAAACCCCTTCCCTGGAATTCGCCTCCCCCTGTGTGGGGAGGCCGATACATCTGAGCGGCGCGAAGATGGATCGGGTGGGGGGCAATTTTGATGTCCGCCCCCACCCGGCTCACTTGCGTTCGCCGACCTCCCCACAATGGGGGAGGTTGTTCTTTAACTGCGCCCCGTGACCGGCAGCGAGCTGGACAGCCCGCCATCCACCGGCAGCGCCTGGCCGTTCACATAAGAGCTTTCGTCACTGGCCAGAAACAGCGCGGCGGCCGCGATCTCTTCGGGGTTGCCATAGCGGCGCATGGGATTGAGCTTGCCAATCTTGCCATCGGTGCCGCGTTCGCGTGCGCGATCAAAAATCGGTTTGGTCATGCCGGTTTCGATAATGCCGGGGCAAATCGCATTGACGCGCACATTGGTACCGTAAAGAAAATTCGCCGATGTCGTGACCAGATTGATGACGCCCGCTTTGCTGGCGCTGTAGGGCCCCGGCCCCGCGCCAGAGCGCAAACCCGCAACCGAGGCTGTGCAGACGATGGAGCCTTTTTTCGCGGGCACCATGATCCGGCTGGCATGTTTGATCGTCAGAAATACGCCAATCAAATTGACGCTGAGAATTTTCATCCAGTCTTCGGCGCCCGCTTCAAAAAAGCTGGGGCCTGCGCCGCCAGAGATTCCCGCATTGGCATAAACCGCATCCAGACGGCCAAATTCACTGACCGCTTTATCGACCGCGCCCGCCACATCGGCTTCGTTGGAAACATCGGCGTTGATCGCAATCGCCTTGCCGCCCGCCGCCTTGATCTGTTCGGCGGTATCGGCCACTGCATCGGCGCGGTCAAAACAGATGACGCCCGCGCCGTGACTGGCAAACAGTTTTGCCGATGCCCGGCCAATGCCGCTGGCGGCGCCTGTGACGATGGTTCCCCATCCTTCCAATCGTTTCATCTGCGTTTCCTTTTATGGTTATGGTTCAGGTATTGATGGCTTTGAGATAGCGAACGGGCCGCCCGGCAACCAGCGCGTTTGCCGCGCGCAATATCGCCTGTGTGTCGATGTTGTGCTGTGCATAGAGATCGGCAATCGTGCCGGTCTGTCCAAAATGTTCGACGCCCAGCGATGTGACGCGGTGACCCTGCACACCGCCCAGCCACGACAATGTGGCCGGGTGCCCGTCCAGCACGGTGATAAGCGTTGCAAAAGATGGCACCTGCGCCAGCAAGCGTTCGATGTGGGAACGTGCGCCCGGAAGTCCGCGCATGCGCGCGCGGCTTGCCGCCTGCCAGCCCGCATTGAGCCGGTCGGCAGAGGTGACAGCCAAGACGCCGACATCGCGCCGGTCTTCGGATAACAGACCCGCCGCCGCAATCGCTTCGGGCGCGATGGTGCCCTGATAGGCGATGATGATTTCGCAATTCGGCCCCGGCTCGCGCAGCCAGTATGCGCCGTCGATAATGTCGCGCTGGCGCACATCATCCAATGTGCGTTTGGGTTGTTCCAGCGGGCGCGTCGTCAGGCGCAAATAAACCGAGCCGCCCGTCTCGTCGCGCAGCCAGCTTTGCTCCGGTGCATCATTGGCCTCGCCGCCATGGCGCTGCATATAGGCAAAGGCCCAGCGCATGATGATGGCCAATTCGTCCACATAGGCGGGCTCGAAACTGGCCAGCCCGTCTTGCGCCATGCCGATCAGCGGTGTGCCGATGGATTGGTGCGCGCCGCCTTCGGGCGCAAGCGTGATGCCCGATGGCGTTCCCACCACAATGAAGCGCGCATTTTGATAACAGGCGTAATTCAGCGCATCCAAACCGCGCGCAATGAACGGATCATAGAGCGTGCCGATGGGCAAAAGCCGTTCGCCGAACAGCGAATGCGACAGGCCAAGCGCCGCCAGTTGAATGAACAGATTGTTCTCGGCAATGCCCAGTTCGATATGCTGTCCCGTTGGTCCCAGATTCCAGCGATAGGTGGAGGGGATTTTTTCTTCTTTGAAACGGTCCTGCGATTCGCGCAGATCAAACACGCCGCGCCGGTTCACCCATCCGCCCAGATTGGTGGACACGGTGACATCCGGCGACGTGGTGACAATGCGTTTGGCAAAGTCCGAATCCTCGCGCGCAATGTCGAACAGGATGCGGCCAAAACCATCTTGTGTGGAAAGTTCTTCGGCCTGCGGCAGCGCAAATTTTTCCGGTACCGCGATGGTGGGCGCCTCAAACCGGCGGCGGCCTTGCGCATTGAACGGCACATGCGCCAGAAAATCGCGCAGCGTGTTTTCGTCTGTGTTCAGCCCTTCAAAGAATTCCCATTCATGGCCCTCGCGCACGCCCATGCTTTTCTGGAATTGCGCCATTTGCTGCGGCGTCATCAGGCCGGCATGATTGTCCTTGTGCCCCGCCAGCGGCAGGCCCATGCCCTTGATCGTGTAGGCAATGAAACAGATTGGCCGGTCGTGATCGACTGCGTTGAAGGTATCGAGCAACAGGCCAACATCATGCCCGCCCAGATTGCACATCAGCGCGGACAGCGCATCATCATCATAGCTGTCGATCAAACGGCCTGCGGGTGAGTTGCGCTCCAGATCAGCATAGAGACGTTTGCGCCACGCCGCCCCGCCCTGATAGGTCAGCGCCGCATAAAGATCGTTGGGCGTGGTGTCGATCCAGTTGCGCAGTTCTTCGCCGCCGGGTTTTTGGAACGCCGCTTCCATCATGCGGCCATATTTCAGCACCACGACATCCCAGCCCATCGCGGCAAACACGTCTTCAAATTTTTTCTGCAAGCCTTCGCGGATCACCCCGTCCAGGCTTTGGCGGTTGTAATCAATGATCCACCACGTATTGCGCAAGCCATGTTTGTAGCCTTCGAGCATGGTCTCGAAAATGTTGCCTTCGTCCAGTTCGGCATCACCGACCAGCGCGATCATGCGGCCCTGTTGATCGGGCCCGCGCAAATCGCGCGCCGTCAGATAATCCTGCACCAAGGACGTGAACGCCGTCATTGCCACGCCAAGGCCGACCGAGCCGGTGGAAATATCGACATCGTCAATATCCTTGGTGCGCGAGGGATAGGATTGTGCGCCGCCGAAAGCGCGAAACGCCTCCAGCTTTTCGCGGGTCTGGTTGCCCAGCAAATATTGAATGGCGTGGAAAACGGGGCTGGCATGGGGTTTGACCGCCACCCTGTCCTCGGGCTTCAGCACGGCGAAATACAGCGCCGTCATGATTGATGTCATTGAGGCGCAACTGGCCTGATGACCACCCACTTTTATGACGTCTTCGTCTTTGCGCAAATGATTGGCGTTGTGGATGGTCCAGGCGGAAAGCCACAGGATTTTCCGCTCCAGATCCTTCAAAATGTCCTGCAAGATGGCTGCACCCTGTTTCTGGCAATTTGGCCGTGACGAAGAATAAGAGAAGTCCACCGCTTTCTGAAATTGAAAAACAAAAAGACCGGCAATTGCGTGTGGTTTATTGCGTTTATCACAAAGCGCAGGTTTAGACTTCGCGAGGCGCAAGGGGCAAGGTTATGGTCCGCCCGTCACAGAATCAGAAGGCAAATATTCAGATGCCCGCATTCCCGCTTACGCCGCCACGTCCGGTCAAATCCGCACTCGATCTGATCGGCAATACGCCGATGCTTGAAATCACCAAAATCGATACGGGGCCATGCCAGCTTTTCATAAAGCTGGAAAGCCAGAACCCCGGCGGCTCCATCAAGGACCGCATCGGCCTTTACATGATCGAGGCAGCAGAGCGCGATGGCCTGTTGAAGCCCGGCGGCACCTTGGTGGAGGCCACGGCCGGCAATACCGGGCTGGGCCTGGCGCAAGTGGGCACGTTGAAGGGCTATAAAGTGGTGCTGTTCGTGCCCGACAAGATGGCGCGCGAGAAAATTCAGCATCTGCGGGCGCTGGGCGCCGATGTGCGCATCACGCGCAGTGATGTGGGCAAGGGCCACCCCGAATATTATCAGGATGTGGCCCAGCGCGTGGCCGAAGAAATCGGCGCGTTTTATGTCAACCAGTTCGCCAATCCGGCCAACCCCGAAGCGCATGAAAAAACCACCGGCCCCGAAATCTGGGAACAGATGGACCACAAACTGGATGCCGTGGTTGTCGGCGTCGGTTCGGGCGGTACGCTCACCGGCATTGGCCGCTTTATGAAAAAGGCATCGCCCAATACCGAAATGATTTTGGCCGATCCGGTCGGCTCCATCCTGACGCCCTATATCCGCACGGGCGAGATGGTGAAGCCGGGCTCATGGACCATTGAAGGGATTGGCGAAGATTTCATTCCGGTGAATTGTGATTTGTCGCTTGTGAATGGCGCCTATGCGATTCCCGACAAGGAAAGCGTGGAGGCGGCCCGCGAGCTGCTCTCCAAGGAAGGGATTCTGGGCGGTTCGTCCAGCGGCACCTTGCTGGCCGCGGCGTTGCGGTATTGCCGCGAACAGAAAACGGCCAAGCGCGTTGTTACGCTGGTTTGCGATAGCGGCAACAAATATCTCTCCAAAATGTTCAATGATTTCTGGGTCATCGAACAGGGATTGGCCGACCGCAATTTGCACGGCGATCTGTCCGATCTGATTGCACGGCGCCATGATAGCGGCGGCACCGTGACCGTGAGCCCTGATGAAACCCTGATGATCGCCTATAACCGGATGCGCACATCCGATGTGTCGCAGCTTCCGGTGGTCAAGGATGATCTGGTTGTCGGCTTTCTGGACGAAAGCGATATTCTGGCCGCTGTCGAAGGCAATGACGAAGAACGTGCGATCCGCTTTGCCAAGCCGGTGAAGGATTATATGACGACCGAATTGCGCACCGTGCAGGTGAAAGACAAGCTCGAAGCGCTTCCCCCCATGTTTGAACGCAACGAAGTGGCGATTGTGCTGGACGGTGAGAAATTTGTCGGCCTCATCACGCGTATCGATCTGATCAACCATTTGAGGCTAAACCCGTGAGCACTTCGCCCAAACACAACCGTCTGGCCTTTTCCACGCGCACGATCCATGGCGGCCAAAGCCATGATCCCACCACGGGCGCGGTGATGGTGCCGATCTATGCAACCAGCACATACGCGCAGGAAAGCCCCGGCGTTCACAAGGGCTATGAATATTCGCGCAGCCAGAACCCGACACGTCAGGCGTTTGAACGCTGCATTGCCGATCTGGAAAGCGGTGCGCATGGCTATGGCTTTGCCAGCGGGCTGGCCGGCATGGCCACGGTTCTGGATTTGCTGGACAGCGGCGATCATGTCATCGCGTCGGACGATCTTTATGGCGGGTCGTACCGTTTGTTTGAACTGGTGCGCAAAAGAAGCGCCGGGCTGAAATTTTCGTTTGTCGATATGAGTGATGTGGCGAAAATCGAAGCGGCGATTACACCCAAGACCAAAATGATCTGGGTGGAAACCCCGACGAACCCGCTGTTGAAGCTGGCCGATCTGGCCGCGATTGCGGCACTCGCGAAAAAGCGTGGCATCATCACGGTGGCGGACAACACATTCGCCAGCCCGTATAACCAGCGCCCGCTGGAATTGGGCATCGACATTGTCGTGCATTCCACGACCAAATATATCAATGGCCATTCCGATGTTGTCGGCGGTTGTGCGGTGATTGGCGACAATGCCGAACTGGCTGATCGCTTGCGCTATTTGCAAAACGCGGTGGGCGCGATCTCTGGCCCGTTCGATTCCTTTTTGGTGTTGCGCGGTTTGAAAACGCTGTCGCTGCGTATGGAACGCCACGCGGCCAATGCGCTGAAAATTGCCCGCGCGCTGGAAGCGCGGCCCGATGTGGCAAAAGTGATTTATCCGGGGCTGGAATCCCACCCGCAGCACGCGCTTGCCAAAAAACAGATGCATGCGTTTGGCGGCATCGTCACCATTGTGCTGAAGCGCGATCTGGCGGGCACGAAGAAATTTCTGGAACGGTGCCAATTGTTCACCTTGGCGGAATCTTTGGGCGGTGTGGAAAGCCTGATCGAACATCCCGCGATCATGACGCACGCGACCATTCCGGCGGCGCAGCGCGAGGCGCTGGGCATTTCCGATGCGCTGGTGCGCCTGTCGGTTGGCGTCGAAGATGGCGGCGATTTGCTGGCCGATCTGGAACAGGCGCTGCAGTAAAAATAATTGTCATCCCCGGCGAGGATCGCATCTGTAGGTGCGATCCGAGGGAAGGGGACCTAGAGCATAATGCGTTCCTTTGGAATCGCATTGATGCTCTAAACTCTTTGTTTGGCCGCAACTTTCCGCGGGCAACCGGTGCCCACTTGCCCGCACGTTGCTCTAGGTGCCTGCGGGCAGTATCAATGTCTGGATTTCCTTCCCCTCGCGTTACTTGCATAACGCTCAGCCGGGAATGACATCTAAATCAGTGACGGCAAATCCAGCCCGTGCTCGCGCGCGCAAGTAATGGCGATGTCGTAACCTGCATCAGCATGGCGCATGACGCCGGTCGCCGGGTCGTTCCACAACACGCGTTCGATCCGGCGCGCGGCGGCTTCGGTTCCATCGCACACAATCACCATGCCGGAAT
>JBDZUY010000034.1:28344-34523 GCA_040255365.1 Hyphomicrobiales bacterium | reverse complement strand
GGCATCCGGTGTCAGCGCCGATGAAGTCAAAGCCAAAACGCAAGCCACTTTGGTGGAGTAAGGCTGAGTTAGTACCCCGCCACTTTGCCGTTCGGTTCGCCGTCAACGATTTGATCAAGATATTCGCTAAGGCCATACCCGACCAGATCGCCACAGCGATATTCGGTCATGCCTTCGGTGATGCGGGTGTGCAATTTTTCACCGTCTGCTGTTTTGCGAACATTGCGCAGCGGTATCAGCGATAGCACCTTGCCCGTTACCGCATAGGCTTTTCCCGCCTCGGTCTTCACCTGGGCACGCAGCGCCGTTTGATAGCCGTTTTCATCCCAATCGCTTTCGATGGCGCATTCGGTAATGAGATCATAGGCGCCATCGCGGAACACCATGCCGCCCTGGCGCACGCCGCCCGCACCATCCCCAATGACCGAAAGCATCATGCCGAAATCGCGGCCAAAATTCATCGGGCACCAGCGATACCATTCAATCGCCTGCCAATGCCGCGGGCCCCAGGATTTGTCGCGCAGGCCAAACCCCGAAATCTCAAAACGCTCGTCGCCGACGGTAATGACGCCGCGCGCCGCGCAATGCTGCTCGTAATGCGCTTTGGCAAAAGATTTTTCGGGATCAACAGCAATGGATGAACCGTCAGCATGAACCCGCTCGCCGCCAAACATTGGCGAGACGCCCTCGTAATCCAAATCAACCGTGCAAGCCATTGTCGGGTTGTCACGGAATGCCGATTTAGGATCCGCCATGTCGTGCGGCTGGGTCAGAACCAGAACCTTGCCGCTATAGCTCACCTTCAAATGTTTGAACGGTTCGATGACATCGATTTTCAACCCGCCCGCATTCAGGGCCGCATTGTCCGCAATGGCCGGGCGCGCGAACATGAACGCAACACGCCCATCCGGCAGATAGATGCAAACACTGACCTCGGCATAATTTTCGTTTGGCCTATTGCCGATTCTGAACCAGCCGCCCGCTTTGCTCACCGGATCGAAGACGTTGAAATACATGCTTTCATTATAATTGCCCGCATCGCCGGGCGCGTGCGGATATTCGTCCTGCGGATCAAGGCGCGTTTTGAACGCACTGGCTTGCTGACTCATTGTAAAAACCTCCTCATTCGCGGACGCATTTAAAACGCGACGGCCGCCCCGGATATCTCACCCGAAGCGGCCGCTATTGCGTGTGTCACTGTTTTGGTTTGTGTGTGGCCATTACCTGAAATGATACTGAAGCTGAACGCCAAAGGTACGCGGCGGCGTATAGCTATAGGTTTGACCAACCGAGTTTGGCGGGAAGTTGGTGGAGATATACTGACCACCCGATGCCCCATCATACCCTTTGGTATCGAACACGTTCTTGGCGAACAGGATGACGCGATAACGATCATCCGTGTCGGTCCACACTGCACGTAGATCGACCTGATCGTAGGACGGCATCTTGTTGTAGAACCGGTTGAACACCAGGCTGTAGCTGCTGTCTTTCCAGATATAGCTGGCTGACAGATCAAGCGTGCCGGGATCGAAGACCAAGGTATAAACCGCATTGAGCGCAACCTTGTTCTTTGGTGTCAGCGGCAATTCTCCGCCCTTCAGGCTTTGCTGCTGCTTGCCGCCGACAACCGGACCAACTGGCTGTGCGCCGGGCTGAACCGCCGTCGGATCGGTGCCGTCCACAAAGCAGCAGGCTTTCTCGATCTTCGAAGAGGCATAACCATAGTTCAGCATGAACTTCAGCTGATCGGTTGGGCGCCAGATGGTTTCCAGCTCGATACCGTAGGAGCGAGAGGAATCCAGATTGAAGAATTGCGTCAGGTTGGCACCGCTTGGTGTGGGCACCGTGAGCGGAACCTGCAAGCCTTTGTAGTCATAATAATAAGCCGCGATATTCGCCTGGAACGTCTGGCCGAAGCTGCGCTTGTAACCAAGCTCGTAATCATTAACGAATTCGGGCTGGGTTTCCGGTGCCGCCGAAACACCGCCGGCATTGAAACCGCCGGATTTGTAGCCCCGGCTATAACGGGCATAGGCCAAACTATCTTCGGTCGGTGTCCATTCAACGCCAGCCGTGCCGGTTACCGCACTCCACGAAGCGGAAAGCCCGCGATTGGTAAAGCCGGTTGCCGGATCAATCGTGGCTGGCGCAACAACACCCGGTGCTGGGGTGTAGGAGGCCGACGCCGTGGTCACATCCAGCGCAGGTGTAAACGTTCCATACTGGTCCGGCGTAAAGCCGCCGCAGCCATAACAGACAACACGCAAGGCTTCGGTACCAAAGCGGCGATCATGCGTATAACGCAAACCGCCGGTCAATTTCACCGTGTCTGCAATCTTCCAGTCCACCTGACCAAAGCCCGCCCAGGATTCGGTTTTGAGCGAAGACAGCGCTGTTACGAAATCACCGGACGGATTGGCCACACCATTTGCGGGTTTGCGCAACTGCACCAGATCCGGCGCATTGAAGTGCGATTCCTGCTGTGCGTTTTCCTTGTAATAATAGGCACCGACGATCCATTGGAATGGCCCGTCATTTGTCGAACTGATGTTCAACTCGCTGCTGCCGAATTTCTTGTTTTCGACATAGATAAAGCGCTGTGCCGGATTGATCGTGACGGGGCCGCAGCCCGGAATGAAGCTGCAGATATTGAAGAACGGGGCCAGCGGCACGGTGTATCGCACCATGCTGGTCTGGTCGATCTCGGTGGTCTGATCCAGATCGTACTGCTGATAGCCGCCGATATATTTCACCTGAACGCCCGGCAGGTCCCATGTCAGCTCGGTCGTGGCACCAAAATTGTTTTTCAGATGCTGCCTGGCTGGCGTATTTACGCTGATCTTGCTCGAATCCAGGATGCCGGGGTTCTGCGTGGCAGAGCCGAGCGCGGTGTAACCAGTGGTGTTATAACCAAAGCCGGAACCCGGTGCGATATACCCTGTTGGATACAACGCATCGTCATATGCACTGACGCGGTTCTGTGTGCGCGGACGTGTTGCCGAGCTGCCGGTATTGAGCTTCAGCCAGCCATGGACATGCGAGCTGAAATCCGCATCAAGCTGCAATTCAACATAACGCTGTTCGCCAGCGCCACCTTCACTGCGGCCGCCCGCAACATTTTTGAAATAGCCGCCGCGCTGTTTGTAGAAGGCGCCGGCCAGACGGGCGCGCAGCCAATCGGTGATCGGGCCGGAAACTGAGCCCTCCACATTGGTGACGCCGTAATTTTCCCATGTGAACCGCGCATCGGCCTGGAATGTGTCGGTTGGGCGTTTGGAAATGGAGTTGATCGCGCCGCCGATCGAATTGCGGCCATAGAGCGTGCCTTGCGGCCCGCGCAAAATTTCGATGCGGTCCAGGAAGAAATCGCTGACGCTGACCGAAGCGGTGCGCGCGTCATAAACGCCATCGGTATAGGTGGCGACGCCAGGATCGCTACCATTGGTGTTGGTCTGGCGGCCGACGCCGCGAATGAACACGCGGTCGTTCGAGCTGGAATAGCTGAGGCCGGGCGTGAAATTCGTAAGATCCTGGATCGTGTTGATGCCAACGATCTGCCGGGTTTCAGAGGTATAGGCAGACACCGCAATCGGTACGGTCTGCAAGCTTTCGCTGCGCTTTTGCGCCGTCACGACAACGGTTTCAATCTCATTGCCGGTGCGCGCGGACGTGCCTGCGTCTGTTGTCTGCGCGTAGGCCGCAGGAGCCACCAGCAGCGATGCACAAGCCGATGCAAGCAAAGCATGTTTCAATGTCATTGGTTCCCCCTGCCGGATTTCCCGGATTAGCTCGATTTATCTTGGTAATCTGCCTCAGCTTTTGCAGGCACCCGATGAATTTTGGGGCATGCCAAGTGCAGAAATCCAAATCCTGCCAAGAGTGTTACGGTTTTGGCAGCGTACACACAGAAACAATAAGACCGGATGTAATCCTATTACAACTAGATAATTCTATTCGAGTCGAAAAACCTATAATTCTAGGACAACATCACGTGAGCGCCGGGCAATCCTTCGGACAGCGGGCCCCTGCCCTCCGCCTTAAGGGTGTTTTTCTGCCAATAAATCAGCCTTGCCGCTGCGGCCGGTAGCGCGAAGCCGCTCCAGATAAGCGGGCAATTGCCCACGCACATGATAAGGCCCGCCCTCGGCCACAACATTGGCCAGCGGATCGCGGCCCCGTGCGGCCGTCGGCATCATCGTTTCGTGCCAGCGGGACAAAAGCGCCAATCCGCGCGCGGCAATGTCTGGCTTTTCTTTTGCCAAATTCACCTGCTCATGCGGGTCGGCCACAACATCGAACAGCATCACATCATCGAAAAGATGATAGCCGTCATGCATCGTGCTGATCACGATCCAGTTTTCAAAGCGCACGCCGCGCTGACAGGTCCAGGCCCCTTGCGAAACGATCAGGTGATCGCGCCCTTCATCTTTTCCGGCCTTCAGTCCTTGCGCAAAAGATGCGCCATCCCACCCCTTTGGCACGTCCTGTCCGAGCAACTCCAACAGGCTTGCCGTCACATCGATCTGGTAATGAAACGCGTGGCGCTCACTGCCCGCCTCCAGCCCCGGCCATTTCAGGATCAGTGGAATATGGCTGGTGCACTGATCCGCGGTCTGGTGATCGCCATAGATGTTCAACTCGCCCAGCGTTTCGCCATGATCCGATGACAGCATGATGGCCGTATCATCTTCGATGCCCAACTGCGCCAGCAGCGCAACGATTTTGCCGACATATTCATCGGCCACCAGAACTCCCGCATCATAGCCGTCAAACATGGCACGCACGGCCTTCATGTCGGGCGCTTCCTGCGGTTGACGCGGAAAATGGGTAAGCATGTCCGGCTTTGGTGCAAAGCCAGAAACCTCGCGCGCACTGTGCGGGCCGCAGCCCTTCCAATGCTGCGCACGCACCTCTTCGGTCAACCATTCAGGCAACGGATCATCGGCAAACGGTTCGCCATAACTGGGCGCGGCACGATAGGGCGTGTGCGGATCCCACATATGCACGTGCAAAAACCAATTGTCTTTCGCGCCGTTGCGGTTCAACCAATCAGACGCAATGGCATAAACCTCATCGGCGGTTTCGATGCCGTATTTGCCGACATTGTAGGCTTCGTCAAAACCGGCATACCAATGAAACGCGGAATGGCGCTGTGCAAATGAACTGACACTGACCGTTTTCAGCCCTGCCCGTTTCAGGCGCGTCGGAAAGCTGTCGATCTGCAATTTCGACCAGAATTCGCGCCCTGCCCCATCAATCACCGGGTCCGCATCGGTTCCGCCATGATTGACGACGCCGTTGTGGATGCCAAAGCGCCCGGTCAGCAGCGCCGTGCGGCTGGGAAGACAGGGCGTGTCCGACGCATAAACATTGCGAAACAACACGCCTTGCTTGGCCAGCTTGTCGATATTGGGGCTGGTCTTGCGATGATACCCGTAACAGCCCAGATGATCCGCGCGTAGCGTATCAATATCGATGTAGATCACACGCATAACATCATTCCCAAATCGTCTGCATTACTGCGCAGCGCGCAGCACCTTGCCCGGCAATGCGCCGGTATGTTCGCCATGATCGAATGTCACCGCGCCCGATTTCACCGTGTAATCGTAGCCGGTGACGCGCTGGATCAAGCGGCGCCCGCCCGCGGGAAGATCATAAATCGCTTCGGGGCGGTCCAATTGCAGATTGGCAAAGTCAATCACATTCACATCGCCGCGCAATCCCGGCACAAGTGCGCCGCGATCGTTCAGGCCATAGGCCATCGCGGTTTTGCGTGACAGCGAATGCACCAGCATTTCCAGCGGCAATTGCCCGGACTTCCGGTCCCGCGCCCAATGGGTGAGGATGAAACTGGGCATGCCCGCATCGGCAATCACACCGCAATGCGCGCCGCCATCTGACAAACCATAGAGCACTTGGGGATGCGCCAAATTCTGGCGAATCTGATCCAGATTGTAATCGCCGTAAAAACCCAATGGCTGATAGAACAATTCGCGCCCATCATCGCCAATCATAAGATCGTACATCACTTCCCACGGGTCCACACCGCGCTGTGCGGCAATGCCAGCAATGCTTTGTTCTTTGGTGGGCTCATAGTTCGGCTTTTCACCAAGCGGGAAAATGTTGGCAAACGTTGCGCCCAACGCGCCAAGCACCGGATCACCCTCTTTCGGATTTTC
>JBDZUY010000034.1:0-28244 GCA_040255365.1 Hyphomicrobiales bacterium | reverse complement strand
TGGCAAACGTTGCGCCCAACGCGCCAAGCACCGGATCACCCTCTTTCGGATTTTCCGCCATGATGCGCGCACGCATCTCCGGCTGACGCATACGGGTCAAACGATCTTCGTGGGAAAGCCCGGCCAGCTCTTTGGCATAGGTGGGATGACGCACAAAAACATGAAAGCTGGATGTCAGACCATGCAGAACGCCGGTCGGGCGGCCCGCGATCTGCGGGAAAATATTGAGCCCTTCGGCGGCGGCTTCCTGCGCAATCTTGAACACGCGCCCGCCTTCGTATGCGGCGGCTGATGTCGGCACCAGCGTAATCGGGCGGCCAGTTTCACGCGCCACCTGTTTTACCCAGCGCCATTCTTCTTCTTCGCCAAAATGATCGGAGACGATTTCCAGAACGCCATGATCAAACCCCTTCATGGCCAGCCCCAGCGCCAGCATCTCCTTGCTTTCGGCATAAGTGCCCGGAACATGCACGCCATGCTTGTCGCGATGCAAAAACGTGCGCGAGGTGGAAAAGCCGAGCGCGCCAGCCGTCAGGCCATCGCGCACCAATGCACACATCGCCTCGATTTCGCCGTCGGTGGGTTGATCGGTATTGCAGCGCCGCCCCATCACATAGGCGCGCACCGCGCCATGCGGAATTTGCGTGCCCACATCAATCGTGCGCGGCATTGTTTCCAGCGCGTCAAGATATTCGCCAAACGTCTCCCATTTCCAATCGATGCCTTCGGTTAGCGCGGCGCCGGGAATATCTTCCACGCCTTCCATCAATTCGATCAAAAATTGTTCGTCGCCCGGCTTCACGGGTGCGAACCCAACGCCGCAATTGCCCATCACCACACTGGTCACGCCATGCCAGCTTGATGGCGCCAGAATGGGGTCCCATGTCGCCTGGCCATCATAATGGGTGTGAATATCCACCCAGCCCGGCGTCACCAGCTTGCCGCGCGCATCAATCTCGCGCGCGCCTTCGCCCACTTTGCCAACCGCAGAAATCATGCCGTTGTCGATTGCGACATCGGCTTCGCGGCCTGGTGTGCCGGTGCCGTCAACAACAAGGCCGCCCTTGATTACGAGTTCATGCATGGTGTTCTCCTGGATAGAAATGGAACAATTTCGCGGCGTTTCCACCCAGCACGGCGGCGCGGCGTGTCGCGCTCAAGCTGGCCAGCGATGCGCGTATCTGCGCAGGCGCCTCAAGGGTGGAATCAATATGCGGGTAATCAGAACCCCATAAGATGTTGTCTTCACCAACAAGGTCAAGCATCGCGTTTATCGTACGCTCTTCCGGCTCGGCGACAAAGTAGCAATTGCGCGAAACATATTCACTTGGCTTGTGACGTAGCGGCCGGCTGACCAAAGAGCTTAAAGCAGCCTGTTTTTCATCCAGCCGGTCCATCAAAAACGCGGCCCATCCGCAGCCCGCCTCGACGCAGGCAATTTTCAATTTGGGAAAACGATCGAACAATCCATCAACAATCATCGACGCCAGCGCCGGCATAATCTGGCCCGGAGCACCAAGACCAAAACCAAACACCGGGCCGGGGCTGGGCGTTGTTCCGCGCGACCATTCCGCAAACGGCATGGCAGAGCCCGAAAACCGCACGATGACATGCAGACAGCCCGGCACATTCGCTTCAGCCAGCCGCGCCCATAGCGGATCGAAATGCGGATCGCCGGGGCGAATACCATCAATCGTTTCCGGCGGCACGAACAAACCGCGACACCCCAGTTTCAGACAACGATCCAGCTCTTTCACCGCGCTATCCACATCGCGCCAATTGACCGTGGCAATCGATGCAACACGTCCGCGTGCCGCCGCGGAAAATTCGCTTTGCCATGTGTTATAGGCGCGGCAATAGGCAGAGATCAGCGCCATATCATCGGTCGGAAACGGCAAAATGCCGATGGTCGGAAAACTGATGCAGCCATCGACACCCCATTCATCAAGCAGCGCCAGCCGCGCCGCCGGATCATAACTGGCCTTCGGGCAACCATCTGCATAGCCAAGATTGCCGCTGAACAATTCGCTGCGCACATGCTCCACACCGCCCAGCCCGGCCAACCCACCGCCCAGCACCACCTGATCGGCAATCAACAGGCTTTCACCGCCGTCGGCATTGGGTTCAACGCGAATGGCGCGGTCGCGAAATTGTGGCTCCAGATAATCGTGCCACAGATTGGCCGGTTCCAGCACATGGGAATCGCAATCGATAATCACAGTCTTCTCCCGGCCTATTTGCCTTCGTTAAATCTCTGACGCCATCATTCTGTTAGGCGGTAAAACGACGTCACTCATCGCCAGCGTCCGATCGACGATGCGCGCCAGATCATCCGACGAGACTGGCCCCCAGCCCTCATCATCAAGCCCGTGAAACGCCAGAACCAGCCACCCTGTCTCTTTGCTGAACGCATCAAGCCTGTGGTTCCACGCCTCAGCGACCTGATCAGGGCCATAGGCCATGCATTCAATCGGGCCGCCGCGTTTCAGATTGCGCGTTTCGTTTCGCCCGGTTCCCGAAATCGCAGTCCGCACACCCAGTGTTCGCGACGACAACCATGTCATGAGTTCTTGCGGCGCTCGCAGATAGGGCAGATGAAAGATGCTCTGTGCGGCATCAAATCCGTCCAGCTCACGGCTGAAAATTCCAAAGCACGCATCAATGCTTGTGCGCGCGGCATCTGGCTCCAACGCCGCATACATCTCGTGCGCGTGGCCATGTGGAGCCACCTCATGCCCCGCCGCAACGGCATCGCGCCAAAAATCCCAGCTGGCGATTTTTGCGCCGCGAATCGCCACATCCTTTGTTTCCTGCGGTGCCGACAACACGCAAAAGCAGGCGGATATCCCGCGGGTTTCAAAAATTGCGCGGATTTTTTCCGCCGATTGTTCGAACCCGTCATCAAAACAAAAGCTTGCCTTGCGCATGGTATTCATCGCTTCAGCTCTGCGCTTTGGCTTGCTGAAGCGGCGCCGCGCTGGCGTGCCGTTGCGCCAAACCATGCGGCGCAGCGATGAGCCGTTCGACAAGAAAATCGGCAAACCCGTCCTGATCGGCCCATCCGGTTGCACAGCGCATATGCGCGCCAGCATCATCAATTTTTGTCCAGCCATCATCTGTCACGCGAACGCGCAGATCTTCCATGCTCAGCAAACGATCGGTAAAGGCCAGATAAACCGGCACCGTATCGTAAAGAATTGAAGAGCCGGCATTCGCATCAAAATCTTTCATGGGCTGCCAGCCGCGCACCGCATCAGCCCAAAGAAAGTGATTCTCCAGAACGGCGCGCACCAGCGGATCGTCACATGCGCGCAGGCGATCAAACCGTTCGCCCCGCAAACTGACCGTGCCGCACGTGTCGAGTGGTACGAGTGTTATGTCCCATGGCGCTTCCAGCGCTATGCGGCAGCTTTTGGCATCTTTGAAGACATTATATTCACGCGCCGGTTCACCCGCGCCGCGATACCCTTTGCGCAAGCTACCCAACATCGCGATCAAGCGCGCCTTTTGCGCAATCGCCGGGTGGCGACTTATCGCCTCCGCAAGATTGCGCGTTGGCCCGATCTCGATAATCGTGACCATGTCAGGTGAATTTTTAACAACATCAATCAGCGCGCCCACGCCATCTTCAAAGACAGGGCCGCGATACTGGTTGATATCATAATCGCCTAGCCACGCAGCATGCGTGCGCGGCAAATTCGGATCGACAGGTACGCCTATGCCGATTGCGATATCTTCACGCCCTGCAATCTGAAGCAATTTCGCCACCAGACATGCCGAATAACGCGTATCGCCCGTGTTCGTCAGAATTAACTTCACATCAAGTTCGGGGCATTTCAGCAAAAATGCCAGCGCCCAAACATCATCCACGTCGAGGCCGATATCCGTATCAAGAACAATTGGTATCGCCATGGTTCAGTCTGCCCTATCGGCACGACGCTTCAGTTCCACCTGAATTTTGGCAAGCCGCTCCGGCGTCAGCGAATAGCGCATCAGCAAGAACAGCGCGCCGATATTCAACACCGGCACCAATATGCCGTCGGTCAGACCGAGCAAGAAAATGGTATGACTGCCTACATCTGCCGGTGCCGCGCCGCGCGGAAACTGAATAAACAAATCCAGAAGCATGCCACCAATGATAAGGCCCACACTCGTTGTCGCCTTGCCAGCAAAGCTGATGCCAGCGGAAAACACGCCTTCCTGCCGCAGACCTGTATCAAATTCCTGTTCGTCCACGATGTCGGGGATCATGGATGCGAACATGATCAGGATCATCGACCAGAAATACGCCATGAAGCAGACATAGATCACCAGAAACCAAACCAGCGCCGGATCACCGTTCTGTGGCAAGACATCAACAAACCGCAAAATGACGCGGCCCATCGCCAAAATCATCAGCAGAAAAATCGACACGACCATGATTTGCTGTTTTTCAAAATATTTCTGCAACAGCCCCGCCGTTACAAACGACGCAATCGCGCCGATAATGGCCAGGCTGAACCAGCGAATATTTTCTGGACTCAATCCCCAGAAATACAAATTCATATAGATGTCGAAAACCTGTGCGGTACCGGCCACGCCCGCGCTGATAAGCACCGAAAAAAACAGCAGCCGAAAATTGCGACTGTGCAGCGCCATCCATGCCTGGCGCAAAAGATTGCGCGGCGATTGCGATTTTACCGCGCCGACCGGTTGCGGCAGATAGCGCACCTGATTGCGCGTCATCACGCTGGTGATTGTCATCCACAGGGCCATCAGAACCGCCAGAATAATGGCGAAGTTGAAATAACGGCTGGCATCCAGCAGGCCGTTTTTGTTGCCCGCCGAGGTATGAAACACCAGCGAATACATCGCGAATGTAAAAAGAACGCCGCCAAGCCAGCCAATAACCATGCGATACGTGATGATCGAGGTGCGCTCGCCATAATCTTCGGAGAGTTCGGCCGCCACCGCATTCCACGGCACCGCAAAGAACGTATAGAAAAACCGCATCAGCACGGTGAAAATCAGCATCCAACCGACAAGCATCCAATTGGGCATACCGTGCGGCGGCGCGAACAGAAAAAATGCAGCAAGGGCCGTCGGCACAATCGATCCAAACATGAACGGATGGCGCCGCCCCATCTTCGAGCGGAAATTATCCGAATATGCGCCGACAAGCGGATCGGACATCGCATCGAGAAACAACGCAATGCCAAGCACGATCGAGGCATAGGTCGCGGGCAATCCCAGAATTTGCGAATAATAGAGCAGCAAAAGCGTGTTGAACGCCCATTCCTTGTGCTGCCCCGGCAAGGCTCCAAACCCTTGAAAGATTTTGGTGGAAACCGGAACCTTGCCGCCGCGGTATTCAGGCCGCCGGAAATTGACTGGCCCGCCATCCCAACCAACATCGGCGTTTGACACGCTGCCGATCTGGATACCGGCCTGTGCAAGCTCGCTCGCAATTTCATCGGTACCGCTGGTACCGCCTGTCCCGGATTTGCTCCCGCTGGTATCCGTCACAGCGCGTCAACCAGATATTGCCGTTCGGGATCATTTGCCAGCGTCGGCTCTCCAGATTTTGGCGAATAAATAACCGCGCCATCGGGCGCATATTGCAGAATGTAGGATTTACGCACGCCAGTGGTGAGGTTCGGCCCAGTCCGATGCGGCGTGAGCGACGAGAACACCACAATGTCGCCCGCCTTTGCCGGCACGGCCACCGCGTTTTCTGGCGCCTTCAAACATTCCAGCCCTAGCGGCATGACGTCATGATGCAGCGTGCCATATTTGTGTGCGCCCGGCACTACCCATGGGCAACCATTGTCGAGCGTGGCATCGGTTAGCGGAACCCAACAGGTGAGATATTGCTGCGGCTCGGTAAAGGTGTAGCCATTGTCCTGATGCCAGGGGAACTCTTCGGGATTGCCGGGCTTCTTATAAACTGCCTGCTCCCAATAAAGGCGCGCCCCGGGGCCAATCGTGTCATGGCAGATGTCGCGAAAAATGCGGTGGCGGCTGAAATCTTTCAGCACCTGCGAACGCAACACCAGATTGATGGTAAAGGTAATCGCGTCCGCTTTGGCAATAAACAGCTTTCCGTTGAACTGTTCCCTGAGCTGTTGCTCATATGCCTGTTCAATCGGATCAATCGCTTCTGTGACGGCGCGAATTTCATTCTGCGCGAAGGCATTCTCAAGAAGGAAATAGCCTTGCTCGTCATATTGGTGGGCCTGCGCCTGCGTCAGCAAACGGTATGGCCCTTCAGATGCGCGCCATTCAAACTTCTGGTTTCGCTCATGCAGACGCATGTAACTGCTTCTCCCGTGGCGCCGTTGACACCTTGTTCTTGATCCAATCCAGTTGGATAGAAAAAGCCTATCCGTCTGGATAACGCCCGGCAAGAGGCGCAATCTGTACAATTCAGCGTTTGCGCTTTGTGTTCACCTGCGCACCCGGTGGACAAAACATGGCCACAACCGTTTCGGCGTGCGCCTCAATCGCTTTTTTGGTCAGCGGATCATAGCCGAATGAAAGGCGGGCCTCCGGCGCCAGCGCAAAGATGTTCTGGCACGCGCCGGTAATGATGTAGATGACAGATTCCGGCCGGGCATTTTTCGGGAACAGACCGGATTTTATGTGGTCTTCCATCTGTTTGCGCACAATGGCGTGACCGCCGCGCAAATGTTTGGCGATGGCTTTTTCAAGCCGCGCCGATGGCGCAACCGATTCCTGCATCATGATGCGCGCATGTTCGGGATGGCGCGCGCAATAGCGCACATATTTGCGCAGCCATATGCGGAACATCTCCAGCTTGTCGCCGCGGCCACGCTGCAATTCCTCGTCTGTGAAGCGCAATTCCTCGCGCTGCCGTTCAAACAAAAACGCAACGGTGGCAAACCACAGCCGTTCTTTAGTTTTATAATGATAGCGGATCATGCCATGGCTTAGCCCGGCACGCGCGGCAATATCGCGGATGGTTGCGGCGCCAAACCCGTGTGCCGCAAATTCCTTGAGCGCCGCGTCCAGCACAGCAATGCGTGTGTCCTCGCCAATGCGCGAAGATGCGGCTTCAATTTCCACCATATGCTGCATTATCTGTTTGCCACTCGCAGTTTGTCCCCACGTAAACGCAAGTACCATAATCCTTGCCAATAGCGCCAGCGGCGGCTAATTATCCATCTGGATAGTAACCGCAGATCAAAATTTTTGCACTGAAAAAAATGTGCCGCAGGGGAAACATATGACCACCACAAATTTTGCGCCGCGCAAAGGCATGAGCGAGGCTGAAATCGCCTCGACGGTCGAAGACATTCTGGCCGAAGCCAGCCTGACCGAAAAAGTGGCGATGATGTCGGGCCGCGGCTTCTTTCAGGATTTTGCCGATTCGGGAAAAAAATGGGGCGCGCGCCCCTATCGTGCCGGTGCCGGTTGCGAACGCTTGGGCGTGCCCGCGCTATGGTTCACCGACGGACCACGCGGCGTGGCGCGCGGCCAATCCACCTGTTTTCCCGTCACCATGGCGCGCGGCGCGGCGTGGGACCGCGATCTGGAACGGCGGGTTGGCGAGGCCATGGCCATCGAAATCCGCGCACAGGATTGCAATCTGACCGGGGCCGTTTGCATCAATTTGCTGCGTCATCCGGGCTGGGGCCGCGCGCAGGAAACCTATGGCGAAGATCCGTTTCATGTTGGAGAATTGGGTGCGGCGCTCGCGACCGGCATTCAAACGCACAATGTGCTGGCAACGGTCAAACATTTCGCGATGAACTCTATCGAGAACGCGCGCTTCAAGATTGATGTGCGCTGTGATGCGCGCACCTTGCGCGAGGTTTATCTGGCGCATTTCAAACGCGTGCTGGATGCGGGCTGCGCCTCGGTGATGAGTGCGTATAACAAGGTCAATGGCGAATATTGCGGGCAGAACCGCGATTTGCTGACCAACATTCTACGCCACGAATGGGGCTTTACCGGCTTTGTCCATTCCGACTGGATACGCGGTGTTTACGAGCCCTATGGCGCCGCCGCCGGTCTGGATATCGAAAATCCCGAACCCATACATTTCGGTGCAAAGCTGGTTGGCGCGGTGAAAAGCGGCACCATCGAACCGACCGTCGTCGATACCGCCTGCCGGCGCATCTTGCGCACGCTTTACCGGTTTGCGGCGGCCGAAGACCCGCTGGAAGAATATCCGCTTGCGTTGGTTGCAAGCGAGGCACACCGCGCACTGGCGCGCGAAGCGGCGGAAAAATCCGCGGTGCTGCTCACCAACAACGCCACGTTGCCACTGGCAAAGACAAGCAAGATTGCCCTGTTCGGCAAACTGGCGGCGCTCGTCAACACCGGCGATCATGGCTCCAGCCGGGTGGATGCGCCCTATGTCATCACGCCATTGCAGGGCATCGCCGATTATCTGGGAACACCGGGTTTGCAAATTTCCGGTGATGAAAGCGATTGCAAGGCTGCGTCACAGGCTGCGCGTGATGCGGATGCCGCCATTGTTGTGGTGGGTTACACCGCAAAAGATGAAGGCGAATATATTCCCGGCGAGGTCAATCTTGGCCAGGAACAGAATGTAACGCGTGGCCCGGTGGCGCGCGGCGGCGACCGTGACCGCCTGCGCCTGCCCGACGAACAAATCGCGCTGATCAAGGCGGTTGCCGCCACCAATGCAAAAACAATTGTCGTGATCATTGCCGGGTCTGCGGTGATTGTTGAAGAATGGCGCGCCAATGTTGGTGCCATCCTGCAAACATTCTATGCGGGTATGGAAGGCGGCCATGCGCTGGCCCGCCTGATCTATGGCGATGTCTCGCCGTCCGGCAAACTGCCATTTTCCGTTGCGCGCGACGAAAGCGATTATCCGTTCTTCGACAAGAATGCGGATTCCATTACCTATGGTCCCTATCACGGCTACACATTGTTTGACCGCGAACAGACCGAACCCGCCTTTGCGTTTGGCCATGGCCTGTCTTACGCGTCGTTCACCTATCGCGCCTTGCGCGCACGGCGCAGCGCAAGCGGGATAGAAGCGCAAATTTCGGTACGCAATGATGGCGCTGTCCAAGCCGATGAAATCGTACAGCTTTACATCGGCTTTCCAGGCGTGACGGTGGAGCGGCCCAAACGCCTGTTGCGCGGATTTGAACGCATATCCCTAAAACCGGGCGAAACGCGCAGCGTGCATTTCACCATACCCGATAGCGATCTTTGTTATTGGAATGAAGCCAGCGCGACATGGGTGCAAGAGACGGGCGAACACAGCGTGATGGTGGGCGGCAGCAGCCGCAGGGAAGATTTGAAACGCGTCACGATCACACTTTAACGCCGCGCGTGCGCACATACATTTTTACGCTTGCGGCCAAACACGCGGATTAAGCGGCGGCGGCTTCCAATTGTTCGGCCATATCCGCCGGGAACGGCGAAACATAGGGCTCAATGCCATAACGCGCGCGCACTTCGGATGTCGGCAGATGCCAGACATCTTCCCACACAATGCCAAGCATTGGCGGTGTGCGCCGCCCATGCACCCACGCCGACAAAACCAATTCCATCAGCACATCAAACACCGCTTCAGGGCGGAACGCGGAGCTGCCGCTCACCACCGCCAGAAACATCGCTGAATAGGAATGGCCAAATTGCGCCATCTGAAAGGCCGAGATCGCCACTTCGTGCAGCTTCGTCGTCTCGTATCCGGCCACGATGTGCCACAGATCATGCGATTGCAGCATGCGCGCGTTCAAATAATCGAGCGGCGGGCGCAAGGACGCGAGTTGCAATTGATCGCGGTCCAGCACTTCAAGATCGAATTTGTTATCGACGATCAGCCGGTAAAATGTGCCGCCCAGTGACCCTTCCGGGCAACGGCCCAATGCCTCCATCGTGAAGCGGTCAGGAAACCCTTGCGCCGCGGCTTCGGTGACGCCGGGATAGGCGGCGCACACTGTGGCCGCCAATGCGCGATATTCTTCGGACAAATGGCCGCCAATCGCGGCGGTACGCGCGGTGATTTCGCCAGCGCCGATGCTGTTGCCAGCCTCGCTGATCAGGCCCCAGAAATCGGACCAGACGCCAGCCGGGATCGGCAGCGCAGTATCAGGCACCGGCAAAATGGAAGCGCCATTGACGGGGCGGCCAAACCAGCCTTCGGCGGCGGCATCATAAGTGGGCGCAATACGGCCGGGGGCGGCGAACGCCGTATGGGCAAACGCGGCGGCCAGTATTTTGCGCGCCGCAACATCGCCCGCCTTTGCAGCAATGGCGGCAGCCTTGATCTCTGCCAGGCCCGCACCAGCCTGTGTCATCGCCTCAAACGACTTTTTTTCCCCAGATTCCACCATTTCCATGTCCTTGCGTCGGCGCTCGTCCGGCCTATGATTGATGTCATCATAAAGATTATTCTATGACAATAGAATAATCAAATAGCATAGCCTGTACATATGGGGAGAAATGTATGACCGCAAAGGCCCGTACGCGCGCCAAACCTGAAGCCGACCCCGCCCCAAAAGCGGGGTCCAAAGCGGCGATTGACCCGGTGCAGCGATTTCCCCGGCGCGAAAAACGCAAACAGGAAACGCGCTTTCGTTTGACCAAAGCGGCGGGCCGCTTGTTCGAACAACAGGGCTATGCTGATACGACGATGGCCGAAATTGCAGCCGCCGCCGATGTTCACGTCACCACCCTGTTCACGCATTTCAAATCCAAGCGCGAATTGGCCGAAGCGGTTTCTGACCGGACATTGGAAAATCTGGCCCAGTTCATTGCGGACAATCAGGGCAAACGCCCCTTCTTCGAAGCGCAGCGCGAACTGGTCGCGCAAATTGCGGATGCCTTCCAACGCAAAGCGCCCTACAAATTGACTATTGGCCGCGGCTTTGGCCAGGACCCGGAACTGACCGCAACATGGATGAATTATGAGCGCCGCCAGATTGAAATGCTGGCCGCTTATATCGCGCATGATTTCGCAATCGACATTGCAACCGATTACCGCCCAACCCTCGTCGCCAACATGTTGGTCGGGGGTTATATTCTGGCGCATCAGCGCTGGGTGGCGAGCGATGGAAAATCTGATCTGAAAAGTGAAAGCCTGGCGGCGCTCGATGCGGTGGAACACATCGTTACCGGAGGCATGAAAGCCTTCACGCCAAAATGAGACTGCGCCGATGAATGGCCCCACACCATTGCGCATTGCCATGTTGGGCGCGTCAAAGATTGCGCCGCACGCGCTGATTGCACCTGCCAAAACCAATGCGCGTATTGTTGTTCACGGTGTTGCGGCACGCGATAGGGAACGCGCAAATGCCTATGCACGCGAACATGATGTGCCACAGGTGTTCGCCGATTATGAAACGTTGCTCGCAAGCCCCGATATTGATGCGGTTTACAATTCGCTGCCGCCGTCACGCCACGCTGATCTGACGATTGCCGCGCTGAAGGCCGGCAAGCATGTGCTGTGTGAAAAGCCGTTTGCGATGAACACCGCCGAAGCACTGGCGATGGTGCAGGCAGCACAGGCGAACGGCCGCGTGTTGATGGAGGCATTTCACTATCGCTTTCACCCGATGTTCACCGCCATACTTCAGACAGCTCGCGAACGGCTGGGCGCGCTCACCCATATCGAAGCAGCGTTTTGCGTGCCGATCGCACAGAAGCCTGGCGAATTGCGTTATGACCCCGCGCTTGGCGGCGGCGCATTGATGGATCTGGGAACTTATTGCGTTCATTGGTGCCGCACCATTGCGGGACGCGAACCAAAGGTGATTGGCGCGTCGCAGCGCTTGACCGAAGCGGGAGCCGATTTGGCCAGTGATGCCGAACTGGATTTCGGCGGCGGTCTGCGCGCCACAATTGCCTGCGCGATGGATAGCGGCCCGCGCGCAGAATTGATTGTGCACAGCGAGGCGGGAAGCCTGACCGCGCTCAATCCACTGGCGCCGCAAATGGGCCATATGCTCACGCTGAAAACACCGGACGGCGAAGAAGCATTCACCTTCACGCGCGATGCGACGTATGATTTTCAGCTCAATGCTTTTGTTGATGCCGTGCAACAGGGCACGCCCGCGCTGACAGGCGGCGATGATGCGATTGCACAAATGGTAATAATCGACGCGATCAAGGCCGCAGCGCGGGCGGCGCGATAAAATCTAGCGTCCCTCGCCTGCCAGCCATGTCACATCGGTTTGCGCTGGGTGCGCGCGGCCTAGCAGCGGCGCAATCTTCGCCAATGCGCCGCGCATCTGCGTGTCAAATCCATACGGCGGATTGACGACAATAAGACCTGCGCGATTCAATTTTTCACGCGCGCTTTGTGGTGCGTCGTCCAGCGCAATGTCGATGCGCAGCACTTTGCTCGCCCCGCTTGCCAAAATTTCACCGGCGAACGCAGCCGCCGCCGCATCGGACTTTACCGGAAACCAGATCAGGTAAATGCCGGTTGCAAATTTGCGATAGGCCTGCGCAAAGCCGCGCGCGGCAGTTTGAAATTCATCCTCGGCCTCATAGGGCGGGTCAATCAAAACCAAGCCGCGCCGCTCAAACGGCGGCACCAATGCGTTCAACCGCACATAGCCATCGGCGCATTCTGCGGATGCATTGCGCCAGGGGGAAAGCACATCGCGCAACACCGCAAAATCTTCGGGATGTTTTTCGATCGCGATCAGCCGGTCCTGATTGCGCAGCAATTTTGCCGCAATCAATGGCGAGCCGGGATAATGCCCCGTCACATCGCGCGCCAGCCGCAAATAGGTGCCCAGCGCATCATCACCCGGCGCAATCGGCGACAGTTTTTTGATACCGTCTTCTGCTTCGCCCGTGCGTGCCGCCTCACTGGCGCTCAAATCATAGTGCCCACACCCGGCATGGCTATCGATAACCGCGAACGGTTTGTCTTTCTTTTTCAGATGCAAAAGGATGGCGCTCAGCGCCAGATGCTTCACAACATCAGCAAAATTTCCCGCGTGATACGCATGACGGTAATTCATGGCCGGTTATTCATCGCATCAGCCGCGCCACGCGCCGGGTTGTGGGCGGCGGTGCGTAAGGCAAATCCGCGCGCCGGGTTGGCGGGCGGCGGCGCGCAAATAAAAATGGTGCCCCTGGCCGGACTCGAACCAGCACGCCCGTGAAGGCAACAGATTTTGAGTCTGCCGCGTCTACCATTCCGCCACAGGGGCATTCCAAAAAAACCGAATGGCGGCGGGATAATAGCCACGCGCCGCCCAAGGTCAACAAACTCTCTGCGGCCGGGCCTTACACCCCCGCAGCCGCCACCACGGCAGGCCTTTTACGAATTCTCGGTCGAGGCGATCTCGTCCGGGTCGTCCTGCAGATCACGCTCAAATTTCAGGAATTCGTAATAGCCGCATTTGTTGCCATGCGGATAATCACGGCAGGTCGAGGGCCTTGCATGATAGATCGTGCAGCGACGCTCATCGGTATCGAAGAACTGGCAGATCTTGCCGAAATGCTCGTCCTTCTGACGGCGCATCACATATTTGTCGTCTTTGGTCGATTTCGTGAACTTCTTGCGCGCCTTTTCGAACGACATGTCGAAATGCTTGGCCAGACGCTGAACGTCTTTCTTGTTGATCGGGATGATCGGATAGGAACAGCAATATCCCGGGCACTTGCTACAATCGTACATCTAATCTCAGCTCGCCTGTCATCGAATCCAAACTTGGCGTCAAAGAGCCAGATCAGACCTGCGATGTCAAAGTGCCATAGAAGCTCAGCCTGTCAGGCCAAGCAGCCTTGCCAGATTTGTGAATGATTCGCGCTGCTGCTCCCAGTTGGCGCTTCTTGGCATCCGCACCATGGGAACGTCGTGTGCAAAGGGGCGCATACTGGCCATCGTTTCGTCTGCGCTAACCGGATCTGCGTCGCCTTCATTGACCACCAACGCCGCGATGTTCAGCCCATGCGCGTGCAAAACGTCCAGCGCGGTCAGGCTGTGGCTGATGGTGCCCAGATAGCCGCCTGCCACCACAATCAGCGGAAGGTTCAGCGTGGCCATCCAGTCCAAAACGCTATGGCTGGCATCCAGCGGCACCATCACCCCGCCCACGCCCTCGATAAAAAGAGTGCCGGTATGGCTTTGCACCGCGTCGCGGCAAAACCCGGTCAGACTGGCGAAATCCACGCTGCGCCCTTCGCGCGCCGCCGCCATGTCCGGGGACAGCGGTTCGGAAAACCGCCAGGGCGATATGCGGTTCAGCGTGTCTTCGCTGATCGCCTCGCCCATCGCCGCCAGCAATATGCCGCTGTCGCTTGCCCCCGCACCTTCCATAGAAAATCCGCTGATGACAGGCTTCAGCGCGACCGCGTGCCCGCCCGCTTCGCGCAAAATGCGGGTCAACCCTGCGGTGATAAAGGTTTTGCCAATGTCCGTTCCGGTGGCGGTAACAAAAAACGCGCTCATATTCGCATACTCAAAATATTCTCCCGCACCAGCCCGGCCAGTCTGGCTATATCCTCATCCGAATGGCCGGCGCAAAATGCCAGCCGAAGCCGCGCGGTGCCGGGCGGCACGGTGGGCGGGCGAATGGCAACGGCCAAAAACCCTTCGCGTTCCAATATGGCCTGCGCTTCCAGTGCCAGCGCCGCGTCGCCCATCAAGACAGGAACAATGGGGCTTTGCGCATCGGCCAAGCTACAGGCGCGCGTAAATCTGCGCGCCTTTGCCAGCGCCAACCCTGCAAATTCCGGATCGCCTTCAATCACATCCAGCGCGGCAATCGCTGCGGCAACACTGGCGGGCGGCAGGCCGGTGGAATAGATCAAGGTGCGCGCGCGCGTTTTGATGAAGTCGATTACGCTTTGTGAGGCGCACAGATAGCCGCCATAAGACCCCAGCGCCTTTGACAATGTGCCCATCTGCAAATCGACCGGCGCTTTTTCGTCGCGGGTAAAGCTGGAGCCGCGCCCGCCGCCGATCACGCCCAACCCATGCGCATCATCGCTCATCAGCCAGGCATCAAAACCGTGCGCCAGTGCACCCAATTCATGTAGCGGTGCCAGATCGCCGTCCATGGAGAATACACCATCGGTGACAATCAGTGCGTGGTCATGACGATCACGATGCGCCTCCAGAAGTGCACGCGCATGTTCCACATCATTGTGGCGGAAAATCTCGACATGCGCGGCCGACAAATTTGCCCCCGCCCACAGGCAAGAATGCGAAAGCTCATCGGCAATAATCAAATCGCCCGCGCCCATCAGCGCCGGAATAATGCCGGCATTGGCCAGATAGCCTGAACCGAAGATGCAGGCCGCCTCTGCGCCTTTCAGCCGCGCCAGCCGCGCCTCCAATTCGCCAAATAAGGGGTGATTTCCTGTCACCAGCCGCGATGCGCCAGCCCCTGTGCCATATGTATTCGCCGCGGCAATGGCGGCTTCCTTCACCTTTGGGTGGTGCGTCAGCCCCAGATAATCATTGCAGGAGAACGACAACATGCGCCGTTTCCCCCGCGTCACCCATACGCCATCGTCGCGCGCGGTGTCACACAAAACACGGCGCAAATGCTGTGCATCCAGTGCGGCAAGTTTGGCTTTGACGTGGGCATCGAGGGAGGACATTGGTGAAATCTGAGGCTACCTTGCACGTTGCGGGTGGCCGATATAATGCCTTGAGGCCCACCGCATCAAATCGTCCATTTTATCAGCCTGCCAATTCAGACTTTGAGGAACCGCCATGAACGCCCCCGCCAAATTCGAGACATCAGTCCGCAACGATTGGACACGGGATGAAATTCGCGCGCTCTTTGCCCTTCCTTTTGTCGATCTGATTCATCGCGCGCAAAACATTCACCGCGAAAATTTCGATCCCCATGCGGTACAGATTTCCACTTTGCTGTCCATCAAGACCGGCGGCTGCCCGGAAGATTGCGCCTATTGCCCGCAAAGCGCAGCGTATGAAACCGGCGTAAAGGCCGACAAGCTGATGGCAGTGGAAAAGGTGCTGGCCGATGCGCGCGCCGCCAAAGAAGCGGGCGCAACACGTTTTTGCATGGGCGCGGCATGGCGTTCCCCCAAAGACCGCGATCTGGAAAATGTGTGTGCGATGGTCGAAGGCGTCAAAGCGCTGGGCATGGAAACATGTGTCACGCTTGGCATGCTGGAAGGTCATCAGGCAGCGCGGCTGAAACAATCCGGGCTGGATTATTACAATCACAATCTGGATACATCGCCCGAATATTATGGCGAGATCATCACCACGCGCACCTATCAGGACCGCCTCGACACATTGTCCCATGTGCGCGATGCGGGCATCAATGTGTGCTGCGGCGGCATTGTCGGCATGGGCGAACAGCCCGAAGACCGCGTGGGCATGATCCACGCACTCGCCACTCTGCCCACGCATCCCGAAAGCGTGCCGATCAACATGCTGGTGCAAGTCGAAGGCACGCCGGTATCGCTGGGCCAAGCGCCGGATGGCATCGAATTTGTGCGTACCATCGCGGTGGCGCGCATCACCATGCCCAAATCCATGGTGCGCCTGTCGGCGGGGCGCGAGGCGATGAGCGACGAGACACAGGCCCTGTGCTTTCTGGCCGGGGCCAACTCGATTTTTTATGGCCCCAAGCTGCTGACCACCGCCAACCCCAAGCAGGATGAAGACAAGCAATTGCTTGCCCGCCTTGGCATGAAGCCGATGGATCTGGAAACACGCGAGGCATTGTGAGCGCGCGCAGCCCCGATTGGTACAAAGACGGGCTGGATCATATCTGGCTGCCTTACACGCAGATGAAAACCGCATCGCCGCCGCTGGCCGTGGCGCGCACGCATGGCACGCGCATAACACTGGCCGATGGGCGCGAGCTGGTGGACGGCATCGCAAGCTGGTGGACCGCGGCGCATGGTTACAACCACCCGCACATACGCCAAGCCGTTGAAGCGCAGCTATCGCAATTGCCGCATGTGATGCTGGGCGGGCTGGTGCATGAACAGGCGCTGAGCCTTGCGCGCCGCCTGTGTGCATTATTGCCGCCGTCACTGACCCGCGTGTTTTTTTCCGATTCCGGGTCAGTTGCCGTCGAAGTGGCGATGAAGATGGCCACGCAATACTGGCTGAACAAGGGCCAACGCGGGCGCACAAAATTCCTCGCGTTCAAGGGCGGCTATCATGGCGACACGATTGCCACCATGTCGGTGTGCGATCCCGAAGAAGGCATGCACGCGATGTTCGCTGGCGCGCTGCCTGAGCAGATCATTACCGATCTGCCGCGTGATGACGCCAGCATCGCCGCGCTGGATGCGCTGCTGGACGCGCACAAACACAAGCTTGCGGGCATCATCGTTGAACCTTTGGTGCAGGGCGCGGGCGGCATGGTGTTCCACGACGCAGACACATTGCGTGCCTTGCGCAAGCTGGCGGACAAGCATGATCTGTTGTTGATCTTTGATGAAATTTTCGTCGGCTTCGCGCGCACCGGCCCGATGTTTGCGTTTGAGGCGGCGGACGGCGATGCGGTGCCCGACATCATCACATTGGGCAAAGGTTTGACCGGCGGCACGCTCCCACTCGCCGCGACCATCGCCAGCAAAACAATATTCGAGGCGTTCTGGTCCGATGATCCGGGCGCGGCGCTGATGCATGGGCCGACCTATATGGGCAACGCGCTGGCCTGTGCCGCGGCCAACGCATCGCTGGATCTGTTTGAACGCGAAGACCGGCAATTGCAGGCCGCCGAAATCGGTAAGAAAATGGGCCCGGCATTGGGGCGCTGCATCGGTCTGCCCAGCGTGAAAGATGTGCGTGTGCGCGGCGCCATCGGCGTTGTCGAGCTTGACGAGATCAAAGACATGAATGCGCTGAAACAGGCGCTGGTGGATCATGGCGTGTGGGTGCGCCCATTCCGCAACATTGTTTATCTGACGCCTGCGCTAAATATCGGCGACGCCGATCTGGAAACGCTGACCAATGCCATCCACACGGTGCTGAGCGCGCGCTAGTTCTTCTTGTTCATGCGCGCCACCACGCGCTGACGCGCCATCATGCGTTCGCGATCTTCCACATAGATCAACCCGGCGACCTTGCGGATCAGCGCATCTTCCTCAGGATCAAGAACCCCGTCGGCATACGCCACCTCCCACAACATCTCGATCACGCCGATGCGCTCCTCCGGTTCCATGCGTTCAAAAACCGTATGGGTGTAGGGATGAAGCTGCACCATGTCTTTCACTTTGACTTCGGTCGAAGCCATCAATTGCGCGCACTCATCCGCCGATAATTGAAACTTCGCCGTCAACAAATGTTCGATCACGCGGCGCTCATCGGGGCCGAAACTGTCGTCGCGATGCGCCGCCTCCAAAAGCAGCGCCGCAATCGCCACGCGCAAATCGGCTGGCTTCTTTGTGTCCTGCGCGGGTGCTTTCAAAAAATTCATTAACTGATCGAACATGGGGCTCCGGTCGTGCAAAGGAGATTGCGCCCCAGTTTGCAACCTCTGCCCCTGCATTGGCAAATGCGTACGTTACATCGTTTTCATTTACGCATTGCGGGCGTGTTCTCTGCCAGATATTCCTTGCTCAAACTTTTCAATTTGGCCGCGATGGGCATCAGGGTCGGATAAAATTGCACAAAGGTCGTATCCACCGCGCCATGCGCCTGATGACACGAATAGCACGATGCACTGGTGGGAATTTGTTTGGCGGGCTCTTTGCCATCGTAACTGAAAAATCCCCACCCGCCTTTGAAGCGCGCATCATCTTTCACATGCACTTCCAGCCCCATAATGTCGCTCGTCTGAATCTGACCATGTTTCAAGATGGAGCGATTGGTAACGCCGCCGCGATTTTCCAGCACCAGCACCGTCTTGTCCGGCCAATGTCCGGTTTTCTTGAACGCCTCGTAGGACGCGCGCGGCACAAACACATTGTTGAACATGTGCGAGCCATCCATTGGCTGGTTTTCGCTATAGCTCATGTCCAGCCCCGAACTTAAGAATACCCAATCACGATAATCCGCCGGAAGGACCAACCGGTTCATCGCATCATATTGCGGTGCTTCATCCTGTACATGTGCCGCCATACCCGCCGCGCCACTAAACAAAACAATCGCGCCCACCGCGCACAGAACCAGATTAATGGTGTGATGGGGTTTCATCATTGTAATCCTTTGTATGCCCGGCTGATGCGGCAATGGTCTGTGTGAAGCGCGCGCGATAGGCACCGGGTGTCACGCCAAAGCGCCGTTCGAACGCACGGCGGAATGCATCATCGCTGCGAAAGCCGACGGCATGCGCAATACGCGCAATCCCGTCACCATTTGTGGCAAGGCGCAGACGCGCTTCATCCAGGCGCAGCATGTCCAGATAGGCCGCGGGCGTCATTGCAAAGGCAGCTTTGAAATTGCGGCTGAACTGGCGCGACGACAGCCCCGTCTGCGCCGCCATCGCCTCCACATTCCAATCCGCGCCCAGATCGCCAAGCATGCGCGCGACAAGATCGGCAAAACGGTTTGACGCGCGCGTTTGAAAACGCAACGGTTCGGAATATTGCAACTGCCCGCCAGCGCGTTTCATATAGACAACAAGCTGGCGCGCCGTGGCCATGGCCAGCGCCGGGCCGTGATCTTCTTCGATCAGGGCCAGCGCCAGATCGATGCCCGCTGTCATGCCCGCGGACGAATAAAACGAACCGTCCTTGATAAAAATAAAATCCGGTTCCAACTTCACCTTTGCAAAGCGCCGCGCCGCATCGGCCGCATGCGCCCAATGGGTGGTGGCGCGCCGCCCATCCAACAAGCCGCTGGCCGCCAGCCCGTAGAGCCCGGTGCAAACCGAAACAAAGCGGCGCGTTTGCCCCGCGCGCGCGCGCAGCCACGCGGCAATCGCGGCATTGGTGTCCGGCTCACGCAAACCCGGACCGCCCGGCACGATGATGGTGTCGAGCGCGGGCGCATCATCAAGCACCACGTCCGGCAAAAGCCGCACGCCCGATTCCGCGATGAATGGCGCGGCATGGATGCCGATGACATGGGTCACGTATCGCGTGGGCGGGCTGCGCCAATCGCCGCCATTGGCGATGGAAAATGCTTCGAGCACGCCGGTCAAATCCAGCGCGGCAACGCCGTCAAAGCCCAAAAGGCCGATATGCTTGAGTTGGTTGGAACGTGGTTCGGACATGTCGCGCAGATAACGCGCTTCGCGCCATGTCTGCCATGACATTGTTCCGACGAAATCAGACATTGCAGAAATTACTGGCTATCTGTCTTGATCCCGGCAGTTCGATCTCTATTTGTTCTTATGGAGTCTGCGAGAATGGAAGATACGGCGAAGACTACCCCCCCTCCCCCACAAAAAAGGGCAAAAACACGAAAATAACTATCAAGATATTGCGGTCTATCGAAAATCGCCCGCCAGATCGTGATTTTCGGCCCAAGCCCGTCGGAACGATGGGTGCCAAAACGCACACTTTGCTTTTGGGGCTCACGGCAGTATGAGGCCCCCATATTCCAGCCCCCACAGATTCCCCTGAAAGGCCGTCATGACGCTCCGTCCCATCCGCCGCGCGCTTCTTTCCGTTTCCGATAAAAAGGGCCTGGTCCCCTTCGCACAGGGGTTGGCGAAACATGGCGTCGCGCTGATCTCTACCGGCGGCACGGCCAAGGCGCTGCGTGATGCGGGGCTGGAGGTTGCCGACGTTGCGGATGTCACCGGCTTTCCCGAAATGATGGACGGGCGGGTGAAAACCCTGCACCCAAAAATTCATGGCGGTTTCCTCGCGCTGCGTGACAAACCGGATCACGCCGCGGCGATGAAGGAACATGGTATCGAAGGCATCGATCTTCTGGTCTGCAATCTCTACCCGTTCGAAGCCACGGTGGCGCGCGGCGCCGATTATGACGAGACGATCGAGAACATCGACATTGGCGGGCCCGCGATGACGCGATCCGCCGCAAAAAATCATGGCTGGCTGACCGTGGTGGTGGATACGCAAGATTACGATGTGGTGCTGGCGCAGATGGATGCGAACAACGGCGCGACCACTTATGGCTTGCGCAAAAAATTGGCGCAGACTGCCTATGCCCGCACCGCCGCCTATGATGCCGCCGTGTCCAACTGGCTGGCAGGTGAATTGGCAAAAGACGGCGATGACGCACCACCGCGCCGCCGCAGTCTGGCGGGACAATTGCGCCAGCCTTTACGCTATGGCGAAAACCCGCACCAAAAAGCCGCGTTCTATGTCACCGGAGAGGCACGCCCCGGCGTTGCCAACGCGCAGCAATTGCAGGGCAAAGAACTGTCCTACAACAACATCAACGATACCGATGCGGCCTATGAATTGGTGGCGGAGTTTGATCCGAAAAATTCTGCGGCCTGCGCCATCATCAAACATGCAAACCCGTGCGGTGTGGCATTGGGCAACAATTTGATTGACGCTTACAAAAAAGCATTGGCGTGCGATTCCGTTTCCGCGTTTGGTGGCATTCTGGCGTTCAACCGCACATTGGATGGCGCAACGGCGGAAGAAATTTCCAAGCTGTTCACCGAAGTGATTATCGCGCCCGGTGCGGATGATGATGCACGCCGCATTTTAAGCGCGAAGAAAAATTTGCGTCTGTTGGTTGCGGACGGGTTGCCGGATCCGGCATCGCCGGGCTGGAACATGCGCACAGTCGCGGGCGGGTTTCTTGTGCAGACGCGCGACAATGCACACATTGCGCAAGCCGATCTGAAGATCGTGACAAAGCGCAAACCCAGCGAACAGGAAATCGCCGACATGTTGTTTGCCTTCACGATTGGCAAACATGTGAAATCGAACACCATTGTTTATGCCAAAAATGGACAGACGGCGGGCATTGGCACAGGTCAGATGAGCCGCGTGGATTCGGCACGCATCGCCGCGCTGAAAGCGCGCGACGCCGCAGAAAAAGCAGGCTGGGCAGAGCCGATGACCAAGGGATCAGCGGCGGCATCCGATGCGTTCTTCCCCTTCCCCGATGGTTTGCTGGCCGTGGCCGAAGCGGGCGCGACCGCGGTGATCCAGCCGGGCGGTTCCATTCGCGATGATGAAGTCATCAAAGCTGCGGACGAAGCGGGATTGGCGATGGCGTTTACCGGCGTGCGTCATTTCCGCCATTGAGGGAGGTATTAAACCGCCTGTGTGCGTGTCTCGCGCACGGCCAGAATCATCCAGATCAGACCGGCGATAAGGAAAAAGAAAATGCCCATCATGCCGCCGCGCTGACTTTGTGTTGCCCAGGTCAGCCAGGCTACCGCCAGCGGCGCCATGAACGTGGTGGAAGTACCGGAGAGCGAATAGATGCCGAAAAATTCTGTCATGCGTTCGGGCGGTGCAATCCGCGCCAGCATGGTGCGGCTGTTGGCGTAACCCGCCGTGATGCAGATGGCGACAAGGTTCACCGTGGCGACATAGATCAACTCCGGCCATGTCTGAAAGAACGGCAGACCCCAGACCGGTGCAGAGTTTGGATCATAGTGGATGAACCAGAAAATGCGGTCCGGCCCCATCGTCAGACCAAGTGCAAAAGCCAGCGCCGTTCCGCCAATGGAAACAATCAGCGCGCGTTTCGAGCCCAGATGGTCATCCAGCCAGCCGCCAAAAAAACCGCCAATCACTGCAAAGACGGAAAGCTCGATTCCATAGATCGTCATCTCCAGCGGGCCCCAATGGAACGTGCCGGCCGCATAGATTCCACCAAAGGTCAGAACCCCCGTCATGCCATCATTGAACAACGCGCGAGCGCCAAGATAATGGCCGACATTCTTGTAATGCTTCAGGCTGCGCACCGTACGCACAACCGATTTCACCCCGGCCAGCATTGCAGCGAGCAACGGCATTTTCGTGCTTGGCCTGTCCGGCGTGAAAAGGAAAAGCGGAATCGAGAAAACCAGCAACCAAAGGCCAGACATGGGACCGGCCAGACGTTCGGGTTCGTGCAGCGCCTGACTGATGCCGAACAATGGCTGGGATGGCACGAATGGCCAATCGACATGCCCAGGCAAGGCGAACGCGATCAGCATGAACAGCATCAGCAAAATGCCGGCGGCGTTCCCCAGCGCGAGCCCCAACCCCGAAAGGCCGCCGACGCGTTTGTGCGCGGCAATCGTCGGCAACATCGAATTGTGAAAGACCGCAGAGAATTCGAAAGAAACATTGGCACACGCGACAAGCGCACCAATGAACACAATTTGCATCACGCCTGCATTCGGCGTTGCGGTCCACAACAACAGCATCGCGACTGCCATGATGATTGTGTAAAAAGCGATCCAGGGTTTGCGCCGTCCGCCTACATCGGCAATCGCACCCAGAAACGGCGCGAGTACGGCAATAACAAACCCGCCATAGCTGGCGATGTCGCCCCACAGTGCCTGCCCACGTACCGGATCGCCCACCACATGAGTGGTGAAATAGGGCGCAAACAAATAAATCGTAACAAGCAGAACATACGGGTTGCGGCCCCACTCATAGACCGCCCAAGACACTTGACCGAGGGGGCTTGCTGGAATCGCACCCGTTGCCGAGACGCCATCTGGCACCGTACGCCAGCGTGTAATTACTCCGGCGCTGGCGGCCGCCGCCGCGGGCTCCGTGCTGGCGGGATTACCAGAGATGGCATCCATAGCAGCACCATCTTTGCGCTGCGCTTTGTCACCATCCGGGCGCGAACGCCCCCGGCCGTCACGGGAAAACCTCACCAGCGCTTACTCCCCATATTCTTTTCTTATCAATCCAACCGGTCAGGCCATCCGTCTCAATTTCACATGCGCTTTTCGTGCAGCGTTCAAGCATTGCCGTTACACCGGGCTGAGCCAAGGCAATTGTTTTTGATGTCTGTGCGGCGGTGGCACGCAGTGGGGTATCATGCTTGGCAGTCACCAGCACGCTGCGCTGGTCAGAGAGCATGATGCGGTGAAGCCAGCCCACAGTGCCATCAGGCATTTGTACACGGCGCCAGACGTCATATTTGGACAACACTTTCACCGGCAGGCCCTTGCGGTGATAGACCCACAGAATGTGATGCTTGAAGCTGGGGCCCCGGCGCAAATTGGTCTTGGCGGTTGCAAGGCTCTCATAATGGGGTTGAAAGCGGGCAGGCGCTGCGTCATCGCCCGCGCTGGCGGGGCCCCAGGAGCCATCCAGCGCCACGGTGCCCACAAACGCCAGGCAAAGCGCCACGCCTAGGGGTAGATATAAGCGCTGTAACCCGCGCGCCATGTTACGAAGCATCACCACACCGATTTGTACCCGCCCGGCGCGGGGAGTGCAAAGTTGCCCATCGGCCCCCACTCCCGCACAGATATTTGCCCCATAGCCCGCATCTGCTAAGACCGCAGGCAGGGGCTGCGAACCGATCACCGCGACAGGCCCCCCATTCTGGAGCCGAGCCCGCACAATGCCCGCCACGAAGCCAAAAATCATCGTCACCCGCAAACTGCCCGACGCCATCGAAACACGCATGCGCGAGCTGTTCGATGCCAAGCTGAATGTGGACGACACGCCGATGACCCAGGCCGATTTGATCGAGGCGGTGCAGAAGGCCGATGTTCTGGTGCCCACCGTGACCGACCGCATCGATTCCAAGATCATCGTGCGCGCTGGACCGCAGCTGAAACTGATCGCCAATTTCGGCACCGGGGTGGACAATATCGACGTGAAGACCGCGCTGGAACGCGGCATCACCGTCACCAACACCCCCGGTGTCCTGACCGAAGACACCGCCGACATGACGATGGCGCTGATCCTTGCCGTGCCGCGCCGCCTGGTGGAGGGCGTTGCCGTGCTGGAGAACGATCAGTTCCACGGCTGGTCACCGAACTGGATGCTGGGCAACCGCATCTGGGGCAAGCGGCTGGGCATCCTTGGCATGGGCCGCATCGGTCAGGCGGTGGCGCGCCGGGCCAAGGCGTTCGGCCTGCAGATCCACTATCACAACCGCAAACCCGTGCCCGCTGCGATCGAGAACGAGCTGGAGGCGACCTATTGGGACAGCCTGGACCAGATGCTGGCGCGGATGGACATCGTCTCGGTCAATTGCCCGCACACACCGGCGACCTATCACCTTTTGTCCGCGCGGCGGCTGAAGGTGATGAAGCCCTCCGCCTACATCGTCAACACGGCGCGCGGCGAGGTGATCGACGAGAACGCCCTGGCGCGCATGCTGGGCGCGGGCGAGCTGGCCGGTGCCGGTCTTGATGTGTTCGAATACGAACCCGCCGTGAACCCAAAGCTGCTGAAGCTGAAAAACGTCGTGCTGCTGCCGCATATGGGTTCGGCCACGATCGAGGGGCGCATCGACATGGGCGAGAAGGTGATCGTCAACATCAAAACCTTTGCCGATGGCCACAAGCCGCCGGATCGCGTCATCCCGGCCATGCTCTGAGGCCAAAGCGGCCTCACCCTATCCAACAGCCCGGCACCCGTTTGCGGGCCCGCCTCTATCCAACACCGCATGAGCCAAACCGCTTCATCTGGCGGGCGGAAATCCTTTGTGCCCAAGATCATGATCGTTGTTTTTCTGTTTTTGCCCGTTTTCTCCTCCGGGGGCCCCTCCCCCATCCGCACCATCGCGGCCTTTATCCAACACCGCTCACCCAAACCTGCAGTCAAGACTTTCATCCCGCATTGACCCGTAAGAACAAATACGGAACAACTTTCAAGATTCAAGGCCAGCGGGAAAATCTTTCTGCTTTATTTACAGCAAGAGTCAGTCAATGCCCGCCAACTCTAGAGATATAATTTTCCCGGTGCCGTAATTGGGCTGACCAATGAGAGAATTGCGAAAAATTGTTTATCTGTATCGTGACGCTGGCAATTACAAATATTGGGGCGAGTTCTGCGTGATGGGTAATGTCTGCATAGATGATTTGCGCCCGCACCTTCTTGATAGTGAATATTTTGTGCCTGAAAAAATTGGCCTCCCGAGTCTGGTCCCCAATATACGGAATGATGACGACCACATGCTGCATGAATTATACAGCATCGAGCCAACGACTATGGAGCCGTTCCTATTTACGGCGGCTGAACTCAGCGCGCGACTTCGCACGGCCAATGATAGCGGGTGGTTCTAATGCCACCTCGACCGTGGACGCGTGACGAACTTATCCAAACTCTCAAACTCTATTGCCTCACACCATTCGGACGACTTCACAACCGAAACCCTGACATTGTGAAACTGGCTGAGAAAATAGGAAGGACGCCATCGGCAATTGCACTAAAAATGACAAACTTCGCCAGCCTCGATCCAACCATTGCGAGAGCCGGAATGTCCAATCATAGCAGGTTGGATAAGATCGTATGGGACGAGTTCTTTGCTAACATGGATGAAATGCTCAACCAGACAAATGACATTGCTGCTGACAATGAATTTGGTGAACCACAACGTGAGTTTACTCACGCGTCGAAGGCCGGGCTCGATGCGATGCGAATTACTAAAACTCGCATCAATCAAAATTTTTTCAGAAAACTGATACTGGCATCCTATGACAATCAGTGTGCACTAACCAAAATCGATGCACCAGAATTACTCATTGCTAGCCACATTGTACCTTGGTCAGTCGATACGTCCGCGCGCATGAAACCCACAAATGGAATATGTTTAAACGCATTACATGACCGCGCCTTTGACGAAGGGCTCATCAGTTTCAGTGAAGATTTCTCGGTGCTGTACTCTTCAAAAATTCCGAAGACAACAAAAGAATCACTTATGTCATTTGGTGCTGAAAAGCTACGCCTACCTTCACGTTTCATTCCCGACAAAGAATATCTTGATTATCACAGGCGTGAAATTTTTGCCGCGTAAGTGTCCATAAAAGACACCTTTTGCGCAACAAACACATCCGCTATTAATCTGCTCGAATGGATAACATCAACGTCGCGCGCGCCAGATGCGCCATGGTCACGCCAATACCTGCATCGTGAAAATTGTTCGGCGGGAATGCGGCATTTGCATGAAGTTTGTTACCTATATTCACAAGGTGTGCGGGATGTGTACACTTCGCGGCAGTGCATTGGGGGCGCAACAGACGACAGGAGTTGCACCATGACAAACGCATCGAACACAAATGCTTCGTTCGCAAGCACTTCAAACACAACATTCTCCAACACACACAAACACGCGGCATTGCGCGCGCCTTTACACGCAACATTGGGGCGCGCAACGATGGTTTGCGTTGCCGCGTTGGGTCTTGCGCTCGTCAGCACCGCCGCCAGCGCGCAAGGCGACGGCTATGACAGCGGGTATGACAATAATTATGACAATGGCTACGACGCTGGCTATGACAACGCGCCCGGTGCCTATGACAATGGCTACGCCAATGATAGCACCACACAGAACGTGACATATAGCGCGGACGGCACCGAGCAGGTGGAGGTCACAGCCCCGCCCTATCATCACGCCAGCCGCAGTTCGATTGGCGCACCGATCCGCGATGTTTCGCTTTCGCAAGCTGTGCGCTTTGACGATCTGGATTTGCGCAGCGCCCGCGGCGCGCGCGAATTGCGCCATCGTGTGCGCTATACTGCGCGCAAATTGTGCAACAAGCTGGATATGCGCTATCCGATTTCCACTTCGGACAGCCCGCCCTGCTACCGCACCGCGCTGCGCAACGCGATGTATCAGGCCAACGCGGTTATCAGCGACGCGCGTTACAACGACGCGTATTGAATACGCACACGCACAAGCCATCGCGCGCCGTTAGCGGGCGCGGTGGCGGCGCGTGTTTTTCGTTCAGGCGTTTTCGAGATTGCGCAACTGGCGGAAGCTGACCATGCGTTGGGAGGCTTCGTCCCACAATGTCAGGCGCACATTGCGCAGGCTTTGCACCAGCGTGACGCGGCTGATGTTTGCCAGCGCCGGGTGATCGCGCAGCACATGCGGCAGCCGGTAATAGGGCACGCGCGCGCACAGATGATGAATATGGTGCAAGCCGATATTGGCGGTGAACCAGCGCAGAACGATCGGCAATTCGTAATAGGAACTGCCATAGAGCGCGGCCTCCTGCAGCTTCCAATCATCGCCGCGCGCCCACACCGTGGTTTCAAATTGATGCTGCACATAAAACAGCCACACCCCGATGGAGGCGGCCAGCAGCATCACCGGCACATGAATGATCAAAAAATGTGACGGCCCCACCAGAAACATCAACCCGACAACGCTGAACGCGATGGCCGCATTGGTGGCCAGCGAGCTGATCCATGGGCGCCAACCCTCGCGCATCATGCCTAGCGGCACGCGATGCTGCAAAAAGAACAGATAGGCCGGGCCCACGCCAAACATCACCAGCGGGTGGCGATAGGCG
>JBDZUY010000002.1:117046-124105 GCA_040255365.1 Hyphomicrobiales bacterium | reverse complement strand
TCTTCCAGCTTGCGCATGTGGCCATTGGCGCCGGTCGCCGAAAGCCCATAGGGCGAGTTGTGGATCGTACCGGCGCGCGGTTGGCCCCCGCCAGAAGCGCGACTCATTTCATTGACCGCCAAATGCTGCTGCGCAGACGCATCCACACCCATGGCGGCGGCGATTTGCGGGAAATCGCAGACATCAAGAACGTCGCTATCGCACAAAACAACAGCGCGGAAAATTGTGTTCTCAAGCTGGCGCACATTGCCCGGCCAGTTGAACGACGAAACCAGATCGGTTGCTTCCGGCGTCAAACCGGACACCGTCTTGTTTTCTTCTGCGGCAAAGCGCGCGATAAAATGCTGCGCCAGCGCAGGAATGTCGGCTTTGCGATCGCGCAAGGGTGGCAAGAAAATCGGGAAAACATTCAGCCGGTAATAAAGGTCTTCGCGGAACAAACCTTCATGCGTCAGTTCCGACAAATCGCGGTTGGTTGCCGATACAATACGCACATCCACCTTGGTCGGGCGTTTTGAGCCGATGGCATCAACTTCGCCTTCCTGCAAGGCGCGCAGCAATTTTACCTGCATGTCGAGGCGCAATTCGCCAATTTCATCGAGGAACAGCGTGCCACCATCGGCTTCCTGAAATTTGCCCAGATGTTTGTCTGTGGCGCCGGTGAACGCACCTTTTTCGTGGCCGAACAGAATGGATTCAATCAGGTTTTCCGGTATCGCGCCGCAGTTCACGGTGACGAACGGTTTGCCCGAACGCTCTGACGACCCTTGTATGGCGCGTGCAATCAGCTCTTTGCCGACGCCGGATTCGCCTTCGATCAAAATCGGAATGGTGGATTGCGCGGCGCGCTGACCCAGGCGGATGACCTGACGCATTTCCGAACTTGTTGCGATGAGATCGTCAAACACCAACCGGTTTTCGGTTTTCTTTTTCAGACGGGTGACTTCACCTGAAAGTGTGCCCAGTTTCAGTGCGTTGCGAATGGATACGGTAATGCGTTCCGGGCTGGCCGGTTTGACCAGAAAATCGTTTGCGCCCGCGCGCATCGCATCGACGGCGGAATCAATGCCGCCCTTTGCGGTCAACACAATCACGGGCAATTCAGGATGTGTCGTGCGCAACTTTTCCAGAACGGCAATTCCGTCAATGTCGGGCATCACTAGGTCGAGCAGCACAAGGGAAACCTGATCGCCGCGCGGCCCGTGAATCAAATCCAATGCAGGTCCACCGCCCGGCGCGGTAACAACATTGAGGCCGGTGCGAGAGATCGCCGCTTCCAGCAAACGCCGTTGCACGGGATCGTCATCGACAATGAGGATAGTTTGCGCCATCTGTTTTTCCAGCCTTGTGAGACTCTATACTCGCTCACCGAAGGTAAAGAGGGCTTTAAAAGTCTCGCTTTGATGCAACATAACGATCTGTGCCAAAGTGAGAAATTCGCTGAAATCCGGCTTTGTGTATCGTCATGGTAAAGGGCGCGTTAATGGGTTCGGGCAATCGTGAAGATGGGTTTGCCCGGCGGCTGTCGCGGTTTGCGCGCGTCTCTGCCGGTCTTGGTGGTGTGGCGGCGCGCGGTGCGGGCCGTGCGCTTTCGGGCACGCGCACGATAAGCGCAGCAAACGCGGCTGATCTGACGGCGGTATTGGGAAATTTGCGCGGGCCGGTGATGAAGGTCGCGCAATTTATTGCCACCGTTCCCGGTGTCCTGCCGCCGGAGGTTGCAGCCCCGCTTTTGACATTGCAGGCGAACGCACCGCCGATGGGCGCAAGCTTTGTCAAACGCCGCATGGTCAGCGAATTGGGTGCGGACTGGCCGTCAAAATTCCAGGACTTCGATCGTGTGGCCGCCTTTGCCGCATCGCTGGGTCAGGTGCATAAAGCGGTAAGCAAAGACGGACGCCGCCTTGCCTGCAAATTGCAATATCCTGATATGGCGGCGGCGGTGGATGCCGATGTGCGCCAATTGAAAATGGCGCTGCGCCTGCAACGCGGTTTTGATTCCACCATCGACACCAGCGAAATCGGCGAAGAGATTGCACAGCGTTTGGCTGAAGAACTGGATTATGAACGCGAAGCCGCCCATATGCGTCTTTATAAGGATATGCTGGCGCAGCGCAGCGACATCAGCGTACCCGAACCGGTGCCGGAACTTTCCACCAAACGGCTTTTGACGATGGATTGGCTGGACGGAAAACCCATTGCCGATTTTGAATCTGCGGCAAAGAAAAAACGCAACGCCATTTCAACGGCCTTGTTCAAGGCGTGGTGGCATCCGTTTGCGCGGTATGGTGTAATTCATGGCGATCCGCATCTGGGCAATTACAGCGTGCGTGATGATGGCGGCATCAATCTGATGGACTATGGTTGCGTGCGCACATTTTCTCCGGCGTTTGTCGAAGGGGTGATCGGGCTCTACCGCGCATTGCAAAAAAATGATGATGCGCTGGCCGCAAAATCCTATCGCGCCTGGGGCTTTGCCGATATGAGCGCGGAACACGTGCAGGTGCTCAATCTGTGGGCCGGGTTTATTTTCAATCCGCTGCTCGATGACCGGGTGCGTGTGGTCGACGATGGCGTGCCCGCGGCGGAATATGGCATGAAGCAGGCAAGTGAGGTGCATGCCAAGCTGCGGGCGATGGGCGGCGTAAAACCGCCACGTGAGTTTGTGTTCATGGATCGCGCCGCCGTTGGCCTTGGTGGTGCGTTGATCCGGCTGGGGGCGGAATTGAATTTCCATACGCTCTTTGAAGAAGAGATCGCTGATTTTGATGTTGCGGCGCTGGCCAAACGCCAACACGCCGCGTTCAAACGTGCGGGCGTGCCATTGCCGGAGGGCACATGAGCGAAGCGTCCTTCGATCATTGGGCCTTTTTTGCCAATGCTGCACAGCGTATGGACGCACCCCTTTATGCCACGCTCGCCCGCGCGATTGTTGACGATGATGCGTTGCGCGCACTTGCCGGAAAACACAGACCGGGTCAGCCGCCACCCAATCTTCTGTTCGCCGCCGTGCATTATCTTTTGCTGCGCGGGGCCGACCATCCTTTGCGTGCGTTTTACGCGACATTGAATGGCGGCATTGCAGGGTGCGGCGATCCGCTGCCGGCCTTTCGTGATTTTTGCAAAATTTATCGCGATGAAATTCTGGCGCTGGTTGCAACGCGCGTTACCAACACCAACGAGGTTGGCCGTACCGCCATTTTGCATGCCGGGTTTCGCGAACTGGCCAAACATGCGCAGGCACCATTCCACCTGATCGAGATCGGGCCCAGTGCGGGCCTCAATATGATCTGGGATCACTATGGCGCGCGTTATGTGAAAGATGGCAAAACTGTCACGGCCGTGAACAGCGATGCACCGTTGGTTGTGACCTGCGAATTGCGCGGGGATCATGTGCCGCCCGTTGGCCCTGCGCCCGCAATCGCGTCACGTGTCGGGCTGGAGCTTCATCCTGTTGATCTTTGCGAACCGGATGCGCGCGACTGGCTGAAGGCGCTGGTGTGGCCCGATCATCCCGCGCGCTTTGCACAATTGGAAAAAGCGCTGGCCATCGTCCGGGATTATCCGCTTAACATCATCCCCGGCGACGCACTGGAAAATCTGATTGATGCGTTACGCGCGGTGCCACCAGATCAGACGGTCTGTGTCTATCACACGATTGCGATCTATCAATTTTCCACCGCGATGAAGGCAGCGCTGGACGATATTCTGATGGTGGCGGGCTTGCGCCGCCCGGTGTGGCGGCTGTCGATGGAGGAGCTTCGCGGCCATGGCGGCGAGGTGCATCTGACGCGCTATAGTGACGGCGTGACCGATGAAACCCTGATCGGGCGCTGTCATTCCCATGGCGCATGGCTTGAGTGGCTGGGCTGAGACGTGCGAGTTTAGGCTTATGACCGACGATCTTCTGGACGATGATTCCCCGCCGATTCCGCCCGGCTTTGAACGCATGAACTGGTTTCGCGGTTTTGGCCGCCAGATCGGCCCGCTCTATCATCGCGCCGAGCCGGATGGCCTCGGCTATACCCGCGCCTTTCTGGTGTGCGAACAACACACCAATGGTATGCAGAATTGCCATGGCGGCATGTTGATGGCGTTTGCCGATACCGCGTTCGGTCATGTCGTGTCGTTGACCCGGCCCAATCATTATTGGGTGACGGTGCGCTTGCTGACCGATTTTCTGTCGTCGGCAAAACTGGGCGATTGGGTGGAGGGAAGCGGCGAAGTGGTCGGACAGGATGATGACTTGTTCACCGTGCGCGGGCGCATCTGGTGCGGGGATCGCACCATTATGACCGGCAATGGTATTTTCAAAACACTGGGGCCGCGTCCTGATCGCAAGGCACGCCCGGACAATAGCGGGCGCAATTGAACATGGCAGAGCCGCAACCCAACCACCACACCACATCGGAAGGCCCACTTACCCCTTTGGAGGGGCAGGTCCCGCCGGCCCCCAAATGGTTCAACGAAACCGTCGCGATTGAACCGCACAGCGCGTTTGTCAATGTCGAGGGTGCACGGATTCATTATCTGCAATGGGGCGAGCGAAACCGGCCCGGCCTTTTGCTGGTGCATGGCAATGCGGCCCATGCCTATTGGTGGAGCTTTATCGCCCCCTATCTGGCGCGCGATTACAATGTCGCGGCGATGGATCTTTCGGGCATGGGCGAATCTGAGTGGCGCAGCGCCTATTCGATGGATGTGTTCGCCAAGGAACAGCTTGCCGTATGTGAGGCGGCGGGCATGTTTGAATGCGCCGAGCCGCCGGTCATCGTGGCGCACAGCTTTGGCGGCTTTGTCGCCATGCTGACGGGCGCGCTTTTTGGCGACCGGTTGGCCGGAACGGTGATTGTTGATTCGCCGGTCAATCCGCCCGGCCGTCAGGGCGGCCCGCCCAAACGCACCATCAAACCGCACCGGGTCTATCCCACCATGGCGGCGGCGCTGGCGCGTTTCCGGCTGATGCCACCGCAAACATGCGATAATCTGTATCTGGTGGATTGGGTGGGACGCCGCTCGCTCAAAGCGGTCGAGGGCGGCTTCACCTGGAAATTCGATCCGGCGATCTGGCAGGATTTTTCCATCGGCGACACCGCGGCCCGGCTGAAGGCCACCAAATGCCGAATCGCTATTTTCCGGGGCGAAAACTCGGTTCTGATGCCACCAGAGATCGGCGAATACATGTTCAATCTGTTGGGGCGGGCAGCGCCCATTGTGGAAATCCCGCAGGCCCAGCATCACATCATGCTGGATGAACCGCTGGCGCTGGTGGCGGCATTGCGGGCGCTTTTGGCCGATTGGAACCATTCAGTCGCCATCCGCAAGCCCACCCGCAAACTTTGAGCCAGACAGAAAGCGCCGCGTCGTGGGCGTTTCGCCCGTTGCCGCGAAGCCTGCCTTTGCTATAGTCCCGACCGCTTTGAAACTTTTGGGGACGGCACATGACAGCGGAACAAACAGAGCAGCGCGGCGGGCATATGAACGCGGCGGATATGCAACATCACGTCAAAACCTGGAACGGCTTCATGAGCTTCATAAAATGGGGGCTCATCTCCAGCCTTGTGATCATGGCGATTCTCGCAATTTTCCGTACCTGATCCGCGAAACGGCGATCCCTGATTATGAAACTTGCCATCGTAAATGAGCGCCGCGCGGGCGAAACCCGTGTCGCCGCCACGCCGGATACCGTCAAGAAATTCAAAAATCTTGGCCTTGATATTGTTGTGGAGGCCGGTGCGGGCGCTGGTGCGCGCATCTCCGATAGCGATTTTGAAGCCGCTGGCGCGAGCATTTCGCCCGACACGGCAAAGCTGCTGGGCGAGGCGGACATTGTACTGGCGGTGCGCGGGCCCGATGATTCCGCCATTGCCCAGATGAAAAAGGGTGCGGTTCTGGCCGCCCTCCTGGCGCCGCACACCGAAAAAGATGTGATTCAAAAGCTTGCGGCGCAGGGCGTGACGGCATTCGCGATGGAATTCATTCCGCGCATTTCGCGCGCGCAAGCGATGGATGTGCTGTCGTCACAGGCCAATCTTGCCGGGTACAAGGCGGTGATTGATGCCGCCGCCACCTTTGGCCGCGCCATGCCGATGATGATGACGGCGGCGGGCACCATCGCGCCGGCGCGCGTGCTGATTATGGGCGTCGGTGTTGCCGGCCTTCAGGCGATTGCCACCGCGCGCCGCATGGGCGCAATTGTTTCGGCCACCGATGTGCGCCCCGCCACCAAGGAACAGGTGGAAAGTTTGGGCGGCACCTTTGTTGCCGTGATCGACGATGAATTCAAACAGGCCGAAACCGCGGGCGGTTACGCCAAGGAAATGTCGCCCGAGTATCAGGCCAAACAAGCCGCGCTGATTGCCGACACGATCAAGAAACAGGACATCGTGATTACCACCGCGCTGATCCCCGGCCGCAAGGCGCCGGTGCTGGTCACCGAAGAGATGGTCAAGACGATGAAGCCGGGTTCAGTGATTGTCGATCTGGCGGCGGAACAGGGCGGCAATTGCCCGCTGACCAAACCCAATGAAGTTGTTGAGGTCCACGGCGTCACGCTTATGGGTTACACCAATCTGCCCGCGCGGCTGGCGGTGGATGCCTCCAGTCTCTATGCGCGCAATCTGTTCAACTTTGTCTCACTGATTGTGGACAAGGAAACAAAGGGTCTGAAGCTTGATTGGGACGACGAGATCGTGAAGGGCGCAGGCCTGACCCGCGACGGCGAAATCGTGCATCCGAATGTGAAGGGATAAGAGATGGATATGATCGACCCGTTCGTCTTCCGCTTTTCCATCTTCGTGCTGGCGATTTTCGTCGGCTATTTCGTGGTCTGGTCGGTGACGCCCGCGCTGCACACGCCATTGATGAGCGTGACCAACGCCATTTCCTCGGTGATCGTGGTGGGCGCGCTGATTGCCGTGTCGGTCACGGCGATGGGCGAGGCTTCCTGGATTTCCAAGGGGCTGGGCTTTGCGGCGCTGATTTTGGCCAGCGTGAACATTTTCGGCGGGTTCCTTGTGACCCAGCGCATGCTTGCGATGTACAAAAAGAAAGAGAAGT
>JBDZUY010000002.1:114220-116946 GCA_040255365.1 Hyphomicrobiales bacterium | reverse complement strand
CTCATCATTCCCATCGGCGGCGCGGATATGCCGGTCGTTGTGTCGATGCTCAATTCCTATTCCGGCTGGGCCGCGGCGGGCATTGGTTTCACGTTGGAGAATACCGCGCTGATCATCACCGGCGCGCTGGTTGGCTCTTCCGGTGCAATCCTGTCCTACATCATGTGCGCGGGCATGAACCGCAGTTTTGTCTCGGTGATACTGGGCGGCTTTGGCGGCGAGGCGGCGGGGCCCGCAGGCCCGGCGGAAACGCGCCCCGTCAAACAGGGCTCGGCGGAAGACGCGGCCTTCATCATGAAGAACGCAGGCTCGGTCATCATCGTGCCGGGCTATGGCATGGCGGTGGCACAGGCCCAGCATGCGTTGCGTGAAATGGCCGACATCCTAAAGAAAGAGGGCGTCAAGGTTTCCTATGCCATTCATCCGGTGGCGGGTCGTATGCCCGGTCATATGAATGTGCTGTTGGCTGAAGCCAATGTGCCGTATGACGAAGTGTTCGAACTGGAAGACATCAATTCGCAATTTGCCCAGGCGGATGTGGCCTATGTGATTGGCGCCAATGATGTGACCAACCCGTCCGCCAAGACCGACCCGAAATCGCCCATTTTCGGCATGCCCATTCTGGATGTGGAAAAGGCCAAGACGGTGCTGTTTGTGAAGCGCGGCATGGGTTCGGGCTATGCCGGTGTCGAGAACGAGCTGTTCTTCCGTGACAACACGATGATGCTGTTCTCCGACGCCAAGAAAATGACCGAAGAAATCGTCAAGTCGCTGGATTGACTGCCAAAATTGCTACGCTTGGGGGTTGGCGGATGCGCGGCGGCGATTTATCTTGTGCGCCAAGGCTTTAACCCCGCCAGCCGCGACCATGCGGTGCCACAAGGCGTGATCGGAACAATACGAAAGGAACCCGCCCAATGAGCGACGATCAATCGAGCACGCGCAGCCCGTTTGCCAACCCCATGGTGCTTTGGGGCGCGATCGGTGTTTTGGTCGTTGTCGTATTGGTGGCCGGGTATTTTCTGTTTTTCCATAAGGGCGGCGTGACCGGTAGCAGTTCGCAAACCGCCGAACTCAGCATTTGCAATGCCACGCTGGCGCGTGCGCGCGATTATGGCGTGGTGCCATTTGCGGCCAAGCTGACCAGCGAAGATGCAACAGCGCTGGATGGTGATGGCGATGCGGCGGCACAAACCGAAAAACGCTATGTCTGCAATGCGGCGGCGCAGGAATCGAAATTCGCCATTACGGTTGGTGTGTCGTGCAAGGATATGAGCGATGCCAAATGCTTCAAGCTTTACACCGTGAAGCAGGATGACGGCACCCTGCTTTTCAATCGCCAGATGTAAGGACGGTGCGGACGAAAGCCGTCCGTGTGCCGTTGTGAGCGCGGTACACATTCGCCCCGGCCGCGTGGCCGAAGACAAAGCCGTGATGATCGGTTTCATCGATGGCTTGCAGGCGTTTGAACATGCGTTCGAACCGGACCGGCGTATCGATCCCAAGGCCGGCGCCGATTTTCTTCCCGTTCTGCTGGAGCGGGTTGAAAAACAGGACGGGCGCATATTCATCGCGGAAGACGATGGCGGCGCGCCCATCGGCTGGGCCGTTTTTCACACGCTGGAACATCTGAATTACATCGTTCCTGAGGAACGGGTTTATGGCTATGTCGCCGAATTGTTCGTGGTGGAGGCTGCGCGCGGGCAAGGCGTGGGCCGCGCATTGATCGCAGCGTGCGAGGATGTGGCGCGGCAGATGAAACTCAAATCGCTGATGATTGGTGTGCTGGCCAAAAATGCCCGTGCGCGCAGAACCTATGAGGCGGCGGGCTTTGCGCCCTATGCGCTTGAGTTGCGCAAATATCTCTAGAGCGGTTCCAGAAAAAGTGTGTGGCGGTTTTTCGCCCGGAACCGCGTAAAAAAGCCTCACCCCTCCTTGGCAATGAAATCCATCGCCTGCGCCGCATTGCGCAAGCCGTGGTGGCGTTTCATTGGCGTGTGCAGATAGCGGTTGATCGCGGCGCACATGTCGCCCGCCCACGGCGTATCGGGTGTGGCGCGCAATTCATCTTCCAGCGCGAACAGAACTTTCAGCCGGTGACACGCGACAATCGGTTCAACAATGCCGTGATCGTAAAGGCTGGTCATGTTGTCCGCGATGAACGCATCACGATCCGCCACGGTCCATGCGCTGGAATCGTTGGCCTTGCTGACATATTTGCGGTTGCGCCCGACAAACAGCGCCATCTGCAACAAGGCGCGCGGCCACAAATCCGGCCGGTCCTCGCAAATGTGGCGGCAGGCATTCGCAAATGTCAGCGCATGGGTGAAATCCAGCCAGCCAATATTGTCGGCTATCGCATTGTCCGTTGCCGCGTCTATCGTGATGTCGAAATGCAAAAGGTTGAACGCGGCGGCCCCCAACAGGGCATCATAAATCTCGCGCACCGGCCGCGCGCTGGACGCCAGCACACGCTGCAAGATCGCATCCACCGATAGCCCAATAAAATCGGCTGCGCACGCCGGGCTTTCGCCGCTGTCATCCCACGCCGCCACCGCGCCGCCATAGCTGCGAAATTCGGGAATGCGTTCTTCGCGCGTGGCGCGCACGATGCGCCGTGTCAGCGCCAAAAGCAGCGGCTCTTTCACACTCTCATCCAGCCGCGCCAGCAATTGCCCGGTCTTGAAAGTATAGATCGCGCAATGGCCGAAATCGGCATAATGGGC